>DATNCY010000085.1:0-5779 GCA_035553375.1 Gemmataceae bacterium | reverse complement strand
GACCCGTGCGGGAGGTAGAATCACCGGCGAGGCGACAATCTCGCCGTTCGTCTCGAAGCGCACATGCCGCAGACCGCCGTAGGCGGCCATCACCTGATCCTGCGATCCGACCGTTTCACCAAGCACGTCCTGCTCGATGTGAATGCTTTCGCACGCCAATTGCTTCTTGGTCGGCATCTTGCCGTTGAGGGCGTGCAGCGCGTGCAGCAGTCCGACCGTGAACGCCGAACTCGAACCCATGCCGCTGCGCGCCGGCAGGTCGCCATCGTGATGCAGCTCGATGCCGCGATTGATTTTCAGAAACTTCAGTCCTTCGCGCACCGACGGATGTTTGATCTGCGAGACCGAATGGCAGGTCTCGATCTCACGATAGACGAGGCGAATGCGATGCTCGAAGAAGGGCGGCAAATGACGACAAGTGAGATAGCAATATTTATCTATGGTGGCTGCCAGCACGGCTCCGCCGTGGCGGCGATACCAGGCCGGATAATCCGTCCCACCTCCGAAAAAGGAGATGCGGAATGGCGTTCGAGAAATGATCATGCTCCAACGACCTTTCCTCTACATGCTCGCCGACTCGTTCCGTCCTCCCGACGCCCCGGTTCCTTCCAGGGCTTCTCGGGGAGTCGTGGCAAGTGTTCCGTTCGATTCCGCCGCGTACTCGGGCCTGTTGGCAGATGTGTCTTGACGATGACCGGCCCGACGGTGGGCATCGTTTCCAGCGTCCTCAGCGGGATGCGACTGTAAACCAAACGAGACTTGGGTGTCAATACGACCGGCGTTCTCGCGTTCGCGGCCGTGGTCCGGCTTGATTCGGCGCGGACGCCGATGCTATACCGGCGAACGAGCCGCTTGCGGCTTAGCGCCGGAACCCGCTAAGCCGCAAGCGGCATTCCAGCGCGGACATATAAGGCGAGGACCATCCATGCCGTTTTTCTCCTGCATCCTCCTGAGTCACGATAAGGCGGCCCACGTCGCCGAAGCGATCGACAGCCTGGTCGCGCAGACATTCCTCGATTGGGAAGCGGTGGTCTTTGACAGCGGCGTTCTGTACGATCAAGGTTTTTTCGCAACCTTGCCAGCGATGAACGATCCGCGTATTCGCCTGGTGCGCTCGTGGGAGACGGAGGAAATCCGCGCCACGAAGACCATCGCTTCGTGGTGCTTCAACGAATGCTTCCGCAAGAAACTGCTCCACGGCCAATACATCACCTATCTGTGTGACGACGATCTGTATTACTCCAACGCTTTCCAGGCGTTTTTCGACTACGCCAACATCTATCCCGATGCGATGGCCCTGTATGCCTCGGTTGATATGACCGGCGTTAGCGCCGCCGGCGAGAAGCTCGTTTTTCGCGAACTTCTCGCCGATGAGAGAAGAGGAACTTGCTGTGGAGGCGGACCGCTGGATTGTCATGTGGACTATCTGCAACTGTGCCACAAGGCCGCACTCTTCGATTTGTTTCCCGATGAGGACTTTTGGCCGGAAGAGCGCGCGGTCATCCAACACGCCGACGGTATTTTTTTGGAGAAGATCGGCTGCCGAGCGCCGATCTATCCGGTTCCCGTGAAGATTGGGGAAAATCGCAAGGTTCCGAGCAGTCTAAACACCGGCGGCGAAAGACTGGAACTTCTGCTGGAAATATCGCGTCGAGACCACGAAATACGCCGCTTGGAGCAATTGCTGGCCGAGATGGGTCACGAGTTGGCGGAACTACAGAGCCAGTCACCGGCTCTTTTACGCTACCGGATCGCGGATAAGTTGAACGGAGCGTTCAAGCGTGTGCCTGTACTTCACCGCATAGGGAAAAAGCTCGCGCTCACGAGCCTCGCCAAAAACAGATTAACCACAGATGAACACAGATAAGACAGCAATACAATTAAATGATTGTTTGTCTTATCTGTGTTCATCTGTGTTCATCTGTGGTTAATTTATTTTTATTTGTTCGAGAACCCGCGGATCGCTGGCCAGAATGCGATCGTAGTAGTTCCCTCGGTCGGCAAGCAAGCGCGGCAATGTATCAAGGCCGCCGCCGGGCAACACTTCCACATCCGCAGGTAAGGTTGGATGATCTTCGTTCGCGGGAGGGAACGCATCCGCGCTGACGGGAAACACGGTGACAAAGCAATTCAGCGAGCGCAGCCGATCAACGGTTTGAGCGATCCACGATGAGCCTTTTGTGGGAAGGTAGAGAACCTTGAAGCGATCGTCGTGCGACGATCGCGCCCACAAGGGCGGCGTGGAAACGGAAGGGCACTGCCAGCAGAGCCAGTCGGCGTGTTTGTGACAAAATAACACATGATTGCGCCGATATAAATGATTGAGACTCTTGTGGCAGGCGGAACTGGCATTCTCATAGTGCCGGACGGCGACCTCCGGCAGATAGACGGTGCGCCAGCCGCACCGCCATAACCGGACGCAGTAATCGACATCCTCGAAATAGCCCGGCGAGAAAGCCGGGTCCAGTCCGCCCATCTTGTGGAACAGTTCGCGGCGGGTCATCAGGAACGCGCCGGAGCAATAATCCACATCGCGCTGAAACTGATACTCCGCCGCCGTGGGGCTATCTCCGCGGCCATACTGGAACACATGCCCCTCGCGCCAGAGCGTGCAGCCGGCTTCTTGCAGCATGCCATCGAGCAAAATAAGCCGGCCACCGACCGCTCCCACATCAGGGTTGTCAGCCAAGAATCGAACTGCATCATTTACGCTATCGTCAAGCACTTCCGTGTCGTTATTCAGCAGTAGCAGCAATTCCCCGGCCGCCGCTTCGGCGGCTTGATTCACTGCCACGGGAAAACCGGCGTTATCTCGATTGCGAATTATCGTCGCGCCACGGATACGATCGAGCAGAATAGACGTTTCATCGCGGCTGGCATTGTCCACGAGGACGATTTCGGCGGCCGTCTCTTGAAGACATGATTGGAGCGACTGCAAACAGGTAAGCGTCAATTCGGCCCGATTATACAAAACCAGGAGAATGCTCAACTGGGGATGAGTCGGGCGCGGAAGGTGAAAGAGCGAATCCGAATCCAGAAACTCGCGAAGACGCGCTTTGGCTTGCGCCGTGATGATCTCTTTCGGATCCGAGTTGGCATGGAGCATGACCTACCTCGTCTGTCCACCAAGCCAATCAGAAGCACTAACTTTATGGGCGAACGGCCGGCTTACGCCGGCCGGTTTTTGGCCCGTACCAGCCGGCTTACGCCGGCCGTTCGCCAGTCTGTTATAGCTTCTTAGCCACAAATGCGCCGGAGGCATTGGGAAAGCGTTCGTCGCCAGCGGTTGCACATTACCGCCGCTCTCCAGACTCGCGTGGATCGCATATCTTCAAGAGTGGTTTCCAGATGGTGAATGTGCGCCTCCAGCCGCGCGATGTGCAAACGCGACTCGGCCAATTGCTCTTCGTGATCGAGCGTTTGCACGCGGGCGTTGACGTACTCGCGGCGGAGAGCGTGCAAGCGATGTTTGTAGGCATTCACGAGGGCGAGGGGATTGCGATCGTTAGGCCTATCGGTCGGATCGTTGCATGTCAGAAGGTCTATGAGTAAGGCCGATTCGCTCGCCGGTCCCCAACCTGTTTCGACTGTTTGCAGTTGCTCCATGTCTCCGGCACTCGCCATCGTTATGCACTCGTGCAGCGCTCGTTCCTCACACCGAACGCCACCAGTACCATAGAATTCTTGCCAAGTGCAACCCCGATCGATGGGTGTCCTGTGGATTTTGGTGGGTAGGGGCGGGGTCTCCCTGTTCTACCCACCAAAATCCACAGGACACCCCCGACGCGCTGCTTAAGGGCGGGAGGCACGCGATTGTCCGGCTCGTTCGAGTCCCAGCCGAATCGCCTCGGCCTCGTTCGCCGCCGTGACTTCGATGCGCTGCGTGAGGCCCGGTTGACCGCGCGGCACCCAGCAGGTGAAGCACGCTCGACCGTCCGGCAGCGAACCCATGTGAAAACTGACGATTCCCAATTCCTTGATCCGCGCGTGGATCGCCGGCCAATCCGGAGCGGTTTCGGCCGAGCGCACGACAACGCCGAGTTGCTCCGGCGACGGCATGGTCAAGATGGGCGGTCGAGACCGTATCGGTTCATCGGGTGCCTTGGCGCGAACCAAAGGGCGAGCCGGGACCGCGGCGGCCGCGCGCGGAGCGGGCATCGCCGGGACGCGATTCTGTTGGGGCACATACGCCGGCGCGGGATACGAGATCACGGGCGGCGCGGAGACGTAACCGGGTGACAGCATCGGCGTACCGCCGATGAAAGGGGGAGCGCACCCCGCGGGGCCTCACGGCCCCGCTCCCGAACGCGCCGGCAACGCCAGTCCCCACAGCAAGGCCGGGACGCAGACCAGCAACCAACGATGCGCTTCCTTGCGCATGGAGACTCCCTCCAGGTCGCGGCCTTTCAGCGCCGCGGCCATATCAGCAGGGCATCGCCCTGGGGACGGATGAAGATGGTATCAGCACTCGGCGGAGAGCATCCTGCTCAGCAACCGAGGAACGGATGGGCATGATAGACACAATCGCGAGTCGGATCGAAGCGGCTCGTCATGAAGCGAGGGCGATATAGCAGAGCCGCACCGGCATGAAAATAGCAAGTTCACAAGCCGGGCGCTCTGCACAATTTACACACTCCGCCAGACAAAATTACAAAGCCGACTCAAGTTCTCCGGCACCTCGCGCTTGTGCTAATTCGGAGAAGAAGGGTAGAATCGGGCGCATCATCGAGCCGCCGGCTCGGCATCACGTTGACCGAATGGATATCGCAAGGAGGAACACGTCATGGATCGCACGTCTCATCGTCTCCTGCTGGTTCTCGGCGTCCTGACCTGGCCTGCCCTGATGAACCTACACGCCCAGCCCGGACCCGCGCCGAGTCCTCCGCCATTGCCCCCGCCCGCACCGAGTACGCCGGGGCAACCCGATTCCAAACCGCTGCCACCTTCTATGGCGCAACCGACTTTCCCCATTAACCCCTTGCGGTTTACGATCGATCCGAAAACTCCCTTGAAGGATCTGCTGCCGGTGCCGCCGAAGGTCAAAAAGATCGCCGGGCCGTTACTCGACAATGATCTAACGCACGTCCCCGAAGTGCAATTTCAGGCTTCGCAGGGTGTCGCCAACAACGAGGCGCTGAAATCGATCGCCCATCAGATGGCCAAGATCAATCACCTCAACGACAAGAAGAGGGACGGTTTTCTGGAGGCGCTACGCGGCGAGCGTCTGGACTTGCACGGTCTGCCGTTCGCGATGGGTGACGCCTGCCGCACCAAGGGCGAGCGCAGCCGACAGTTCAACTTTGCCGTGGCCACTGTGCGGCGTGCGTTGCAACCCTCGGTGTCATTACCACCACCGGTGCCAGCGCAATCGGTCGCCGTTCCAGTCATGTCGGGCCGTACTCCCGATCCACGCGCTTCTTCCACCTTCCAGGTCGGTCTTCAGGTGAATGCGCCCCAGGCTCCCCAATCTAGCGTCGCTCCACCAGCGCCAAGCGTTGCGCCCGTTGTGGGTAACGCCTCCACAGATTCGCCTAACGCTGACGCCTTCTGGGAGCAGTATCGGAAGATTTGTACTCAAGAAGATCGGACGCAGACGCACATTGATCGAGAGAAGCGCGAGTGCGTCATCCTGGCGCGCGTTGCGGCGTTGATGCAAGTGCTGGCACCGATGTCGCCGGAAATGCACCTGGGGCTGGTCAAATACCTGTCCACCGTCTCCCATGTCGAAGCGACACACGCCCTCGCTCGGCTGGCAATTTTCTCCGCCGAGGAAGAGGTT
>DATNCY010000084.1:0-5823 GCA_035553375.1 Gemmataceae bacterium | reverse complement strand
CAGACTCGGCTCGGCCGGGTCATGCACATAAATCTGGAACTGCGTGGGCCGCCCCGCCGTCTGCGCCGTCAGGTAAGCCTGGACGGCCGCGATCCGTTGGCCATCCAGCGTCTGCCGCGTCTCGACCATTTTCTCCGGAATGGTTTGGTCGTAAACCACATCCTGCGCCGTTTGCAGATACAGGATCGTGTCGGGGCACGGCCTGCGCCGAGCCAGGTAAGCCAGGCGTTCGAGTCCGCCGGTCGTCAACTTGGGCGAACTCGGCTCGAAATAATAGTTCCAAATCGTTTGATCGAGTACATGGCCGTTCTGCACCTGCGGCGCCATCGCCGCGTTGGTTTCCTGCCGCGCCATGACGTTGTAGCGCATGGGATAACACGGGTCCACGCATTTGCCATTCTGGACGCAGCCCATGCCGCTCACCGCACCAACGCAACACAGCGCGGCCATGGCTTTGCTGATGAGTCCTTTCATCCTCGGCTCCTTATTAACAGTGTTCAGTGTTCAGTGTTCAGTGTTCAGTGTTCAGTAAATACCGAGACGCCCTACTAAAAACTGAACACTGAACACTGAACACTGAACACTATTTCATCATCGTCTTCATAATGCTGATGGCTGCCGGCCCCACGAGAACCACGAAGATTCCCGGGAAGATGAACAGCACCAGCGGGAAGATTAACTGCACCGCCGTCTTGGCGGCTTTCTCCTCGGCTAACTGCTTGCGCCGCGTCCGCATGGAGTCGGACTGCACCCGCAATGCTTGGGCGATACTCGATCCAAAACGATCCGCCTGGATAAGGATGGCCGCCAAACTGCGGACATCATCGACGCCGGTTCGCACACCGAGATCATGCAGCACTTCGCGGCGCGGCCGGCCCATTTGCAACTGGAAATTAGCCAGCGAAAACTCTTCGGCAATGACCTTGGCGTGATCCTTCATTTCGTCGCATACCTTACGCATCGCCGCATCCAATCCCAGGCCGCTCTCCACGCATACCACCAACAGATCCAGGGCGTCGGGCAGTGCCAGGAATATCTCCTCCTGACGTTTCTTGCGGATAAACCACAGAATGATGCTGGGCAGGTAGAAGCCGAGGAAACCAAAGAAGGCAATCGGCTTCAGGGCCGCCATCGTGAAGCCATTCTTGGGCAGAAAGATGGCCACCCCCAGCAGCAACAAGCCCACCAGCACGGCGAAACGTAGGCCTAAGTAAACCGCCACCGCCGAATCACTGCGAAAGCCGGCGTTGGCCAGGCGGATTTTCAACTCCGACTGCTCCAACTCCGTCTGGGGCATCAGTGGCCCAGACAACGCCTTGGCCGTCTCCATGACGCCCTGAAAGCGTTCTTTCTTCAGTTTGGGATCTTCAATCTCCGCCAACGAAGCGGGGCGACTGATCCGCTCCAGGCGTTCCTGAGCCCGACTGTTGCGATTGGAGATCATGGACAGGATCGCGAAGATGGCTGCCACCAGACCCCCGAAAACCATCAGCGGAATCAATTCCTGAATGCCGACCAGAGCAAAGACCACGATGCACCTCCCCGATTGTGCGGCTCTCGCTGTTTACCGATACAATTCGACTTTTCGCATCTCCCGGCATGAGAGACATTTTCCCTATTTGCCGGTGCTTTCAAGTCACTAGCCCGAAGCGCAAGCGACGGGTTGCTGCAACCCGTCGCTTGCGCTTCGGGCTGGTACGCCTAACTACACCTTGATGTTGACGATCTTGCGAATCACCAGTGCCCCGAGAATCTGAGCGATGATGGCGGCGATGCTCATCTTCTTGCCCAGTTCCGTCGTCCACAGCGGTTCGATATAGTCCGGCTTGGCGTTAAGCATGAAGCCAAACAGGGCGAATGGCAGGGCGATGAGTACCACGCCGCTAAGCCGTCCTTCGCCGGTCAGCGCCTTGACCTGTCCGAGAATGCGGAAGCGTTCGCGGACTACGTAGCCGATCTTGTCGAGAATCTCCGCCAGATCGCCGCCGGTCTGCCGCTGGATGGCCACCGACGTGACGAAGAAGCGAAGGTCCAGGTTGGGCACGCGCTCGCACATGGAACGCATGGCATCCTCAAGGGGGATGCCCAGGTTTTGCTCCTCAAAAACGCGGCCGAACTCATCGGCGATGGGCGAAGGCATTTCCTCGGCGACAACGTGCATGCCGGCACCGAGGCTATGGCCGGCTCGCAACGCGCGGGCCACCAGTTCCAGCGCGTCGGACAGCTGCGTGGAGAACTTTTTCAGCCGTCCGCGCCGCTTGTTCCACAACCAAACCCACGGCAACGAAAACATCAGCAGCCCATTGAACGGCGCGAAGTAAATCGGCACCTTGATAAGGATGCTGACCGTCGCGCCGACCAGCGCCAACAACAGGCCGATGCCGAATAACGTACTCGGCTTGATGTGGCAGTCGGCCTGCTCGAACATCTTCTTCGGCGTGAGAAACTTGGGAGTTATCGCCTCCAGGAAGTTCTTTTTGTCGCCCTCGAACGCCCGTTTACGCAGAATGTCCTGCGCCTGTTCGCCTTCCCGCGTTCGCTTGCCCACGAGCAGGTCAAGGCGCGTCGCGGTCTGCGGATTGTTGTCGCGGAACACGAAGGCCAGCAGCCCCACCAGGGCGGCCACCGCCACGAAGACCATCGCGGAGATCAACAAGGGTGTCATGTTCTTTAGTCCATAGTCCGCAGTCCGTAGTCCGCAGTCTGTAGTTCGTAGTCCGTGGATAGCGGGTCTTTGCTACGGACTACGGACTGCGGACTACGGACTACTGCGTTAATCGCGGAGCAACACACGTTCTTGGAACAAGTTGGACGGTAGTTTAATGCCCGATGCTTCCAGGCGATTGACGAAGGAGGGACGCACTCCCGTCGCCTCAAACTGGCCGAAGGCCCGGCCATTCTGATCGATGCCCGTCTGTTTGTAACGAAACACGTCCTGCATGATGATCATGTCCTGTTCCATGTTCATCACCTCAGTGATCGACGTAACTTTACGCGGACCGCCTTGCAAACGGTTGGCCTGGATAATCAGATCGACCGCCGAGGAGATTTGCTGACGCATGGCCTTCATGGGCAATTCCATGCCGGCCATCATAATCATTGTCTCCAAGCGGGCCTGGGCGTCGCGCGGCGTATTGGCGTGCAATGTCGTCATCGAACCGGCGTGGCCGGTGTTCATGGCTTGCAGCATGTCCAGCGTTTCACCACCGCGGCACTCGCCGATGATGATGCGCTCGGGACGCATACGCAGGGCGTTGCGGACCAGATCGCGCGTCGCCACGGCACCCTTGCCTTCGATGTTCGGCGGCCGCGTCTCCAGACGCACCACATGATCCTGTTGCAGCTGCAACTCCGCCGCGTCTTCAATGGTCACGATGCGCTCGTCGTGCGGGATGAAACTCGACAGCGTGTTGAGCAGCGTCGTCTTTCCGCAACCCGTACCGCCGCTGATGACGATGTTCAGACGCGCCTTGATGCATGCCTCCATGAGCATCGCCATCTCCGGCGTGAACGCCTTGTAGTTGAGCAGATCCTCCAGTTTCAGCGGATTGGCGCCGAAACGACGGATACTCACCGAGGGACCGTCCAGCGCCAGGGGCGGAATGATGGCGTTGACACGCGAGCCGTCGGGCAAACGCGCGTCAACCATTGGCGATGTTTCATCGACGCGCCGGCCCACCTTGGACACGATGCGATCGATAATTTGCATCAGGTGATCGTTGTCGCGGAACTTGACATCGCTCTTTTCCATCTTGCCGCGACGCTCGACGAAAATCTTCTGCGGCCCATTGATGAGGATATCGCTGATGGTTGGATCCTTGAGCAACACCTCCAGCGGTCCGAAACCGAATGTCTCGTCGAGTACCTCATCGATGAGGCGCTCGCGTTCCATGCGATTGAGCAGTGGATTCTCGGTATCGCACAGGCGTTCGACGACCAGGCGAATCTCACGGCGAAGCGTGTCGCCTTCCAGATCGCTGACGCGCGACAGGTCGAGCTTATCGACCAGCTTGCTGTGGATAAGGCGTTTCAGTTCCTCGAAGCTCTTGGTGCCCTGGCGATCGCCGCCGCCGGCCATGGAGCCGCCCAGCCGGCTGGCATTGCCGTTGTTGCTCAATCCACTCAGACCGCGTTGCAAACGTGACATTGGTGCGTCCTCTTAGCAATCAGCCCGAAGCGCTAGCGACGGGTTGCTCCAACCCGTCGCTAGCGCTTCGGGCTGGTACAAAATCATTGTCAGCGCCGCGAGAAAATCCCCCAGCGGCCCGATTTCTCTTTGGTGGGCGCCTGCAATTGCTTGCCGCAGACCGCCTCGGCCAGGCCGGCGATGCTCTGCTGGGCCTTGCATTTAGGTGCGTATATCAGCAGCGGCGTGCCGTGGTTGCGCGATTCGATCATGGGTTTCGGTTCATTGGGAATCTGCCAGTAGATCGGTTTGCCAATGGTTTCCTCGGCCTTTTTCAGACTGATGTCCGTCTCGCTGCCGACGCGGTTGAGGACAATCTGCACCTTGTTGGCCATGTTCTCATCGGCCCCCAGAGTCAGCATCATGCGGACCACGTTGCGTAGGCTGGACAGATCGAGCTGGGCCACCAGCAAGATGAGGTCGGCCATGCGCAGAGCGGTCACGTCGGTCGCCGAAAAGCTTTTGCTCAGATCGAGAACCAGATGCGTGTAACTAGCCCGTAACAGGCCAATGACGCGCTGCAAGTGGTCCTCGCGAATCAAATTGGCGTCCTCCAGTTGCACCGGATGCGGCAAGAGCGATAAGCCGCAGGCGTGCTTGCTCAGCGAACGCCGTAGAAATTGCAGATCCAAACGGTCGATATTCAACGCGACATCGGCCAACGTGTGATCGCCCATGAGATCCAGGGCAACATCAGCATCGCCGAGGGCGAGATCGAGATCGATAAGGGCGGCGTTGTGGTTGGGATCTTGAGCGAGCGTGGCGCCGAGATTGACGGCGAGACTGGTGCAACCGACGCCGCCGCGCGAACCGAGGACGGCGATGACCAGCGACTCCACCTTGGCGGGGGATTCGCTGCCGTTGCGATTGTCGCCGTTGGGCCGCCCGCGCTGCAAACGCGCCAGCGCCTTGAGCAGATCTTCAAGCACCACGGGCACGGTCAAGAACTCGCGGGCACCATTGCGCAGCGCCTGCAAAATAGCCTGGCCGTCCCCGCGGGCGCTGACGGCCAGGATCGGCACCTCCGGCATGTCGGTCGTCAGTTGAGAGATCAGCTGCAAGGCCTTGGTCTGGTCGGAATCCAGCGACACGACCACGACATCGGGGCTGGACTGCGCGATCACGTCGAAGAAAAATTCATAGCGTGCGCATTCGGCCTCCAGCCAGATCGACTCCATGCCCAGGAGGACGTTGCGCAGTTCCTCGCGGGTGGCGTCGGAGGGATCGACAATGGCGATACGTTGCATGTCTCTCATGTGTACCACCTTGACTTCAGCCGCTTGCGGCTTAGCGGCTGCATATCGCTAAGCCGCAAGCGGCCAATCGGGAAGTTACTTCGTCCGCGTTCCTTAGTGCGGTCCACTGCCTGGGACCGAGGCGGACAGATCGTTCATCGCCGGCGGAGTGGCCTCTTGGCTTCCGACAGGCAGCGGCTGTATCCGCGCCTCCGGTGCCGCGTTGGTCGGTCCCACGGCGGTGGGAGCCGGCATGGCAGTGTGCGTCAGGGCCGTCGCCGGCTGCAATGGCGAGCCGGGGTTCGCCGCACCGTAGCCGCTCGCCGGCAGATTGCCTCCGGTCGGCAGACTAGCACCGGCCGGCAGACCGCAGCCGTCGCCACAGCCGCCGACGCCGCAATT
>DATNCY010000083.1:0-15779 GCA_035553375.1 Gemmataceae bacterium | reverse complement strand
GCGTCGTCGGCCGAGCAATTTTACGTATCGGCCGGACGCGGTGAAAAAGCCCTGCATTTATACACCGATGACAAGGAAGCCTTGCGTGCGGCCGTGACTCGCGTCGAGCAGGCGCGTTCGGCGGCGGAAGTGTGGCAGGCCAGCCAGCGTCAGCGTCAGGCCGAGCAGCAAGCGCGGCGCAAGGCGTGGTGGCAGCGACAGCGGAGAGGGTGGGCGGCGGCCCTGCGCCAGCAGGCCGCCCGCAAGCTGCGGGAGATAGCCGAGGCGGTTCAGCGTCGCCCGGAGTCAAGAGGACGCGGTCATGCATAATCCTAAACTCGATGCCTTGCAACGGCAGCGGCAACAGAGCCACGCGGAGCGGCTGTTCAGCAAAGACGCCATCCCGCCGGAGCCTCCGGCGGAGGAGGCGGCGGTCGGGGAGGCGGCCGCCGAGGGCGATGTGGTCCGCCGGTCCTACTGCATCCTGCGTGGCCGCATCGAGATGCTGCCGTCATTGGAGCTGCGAAGCCGGCGGGGGCAGACGCGCCTGATCCCCTGGCATTACTTCGGCGGGGCCAACCTCGATCATCCGGGGGAGTTGGTGTTGCTTTTCGACGGCCCGGAGGGTTCGTGCCAGATTACGCTGAGCGGACGCGGATTGGATCGGGAGCTGCTCGAAGGCATCAAGGCGCAGAAAGTGTCGTGGATTTGTGAGTTGGATGATCTCGCGGCGGCCGGTGTTGCCAGGTCGGATCCGACCGAGCCGGTGGTCACGAGCATCGGGATCAAGGGCGGCGGCCGCGAATGGAGCCGAGGAGCAGCCCCTTCGCGCTAGCATAGATCGGTGCCGGGCAATGTCTTAAGATTGCGTTGCACATCCCGACCAGTTAATCGAAGGAAGACAATCTTATGAGCGAGCCTGTGTCAGAGGACAGCTTTCGTGAACGGTGGAACCGTGCCGCTGAAAAACTCCGGGGCGAACACTCCCTCGACGCGTTCCTCCAGATGCACGAGAGCGGGGAGGTTTCGTCGCTGGAACTCTTCGACTTCGCTTACATGCATTGGTACGAATACCCTGACGCTCGCGTCCAATTCCTTTCGCCGCTAGCGATCCACGAAAGCGAAGACATCCGGGAAGTCGCGGAGAGACTGTCGGCCTTGATCGCACGACACCATTAGCGTCTTGCTTGGCTGTATACTTTGCGTGCCATTTCGGCGTTCTTGTGTAGCTAAGTCTCTGCAACGCAATCTTAAGACATTAGCCGTCGCCGCCAGCCCGATCGGCGCTTGACAACTCCGTCATCGCGCGTTCAAGTGCCTTCTTATGTCCTCGGCCAAAATCTATCACTTCCCAAGGTCGGCGCGGAGGCGGCCAGTCCCGCTGCCGGTACGCTACGCCGCCCGCCCGTATTCCCGGCCTGGCGCGAGTGGCTTCGCCCTGCTGCTGATGGTCACGCTCGTGGCGGCCTTCCTTTACCTGTCGGGGGCAGCAGACGTAGCGCGGCACGACGTCCTGTACGCGGCGCTGCTGGCGGCGGTCTGGGGTTTGTACTTCATGAACGACAAGCTGCTGCGGACACGGGTTGGCTCGCTGCTGGCGCGAGTCGGCCAGTTCCTGCTGCTCGCCGGCTTCTTCGGCGGCATCTATTGGCTTATCAGGACGAGCAGTTAGCTCCGTCTTCGGCGGCCTGTCGCTTCCGCCGGTTAGCTGTCGGACTTAGATGGTCCCGCGCCGCGGCGAGCGCGGCGCGGGTTTTGAAGAACGGGCAATCGTCAATCCTGCGAATCGGATTTGGGGGCAGAGCCGAACAGATCCTCGGCGACCATCTCCAGCGTATCCCAGGTGATGCCGATGGTGGCATCGCGGCGGCGCTCGACTTGTTCAAGCACTTCCCATGCCTGCTTTTCGGTCAGGTCAGGACGCACTTCCAGCACATCCTCCATGCACCAGATGGCGGCGATCTTGCGGCGGCTGGCCAGTAGCTCGTGCATGTCAAGAGCCATGCCGCCGTCGAGGACGGCCTGGGCAGCATGGAGAGCGGGTGCCAGCTTGGTGTGTTCGGCGTTGAATTGGTCGGTCGCGCCGTCGAGCGCCGCATCGAGATCACCCGCGGTGGTGAGGAGTTCTCCCAGGACGTGCCGCAACTCGGTAATGACGCCGCGCTCCAGCGCCTCGGTGCTGATGCCTTTGCAGGCGTTGACAGCGGCCACGATGCGGCGGGCGTTGGCGCGCTCCTGTTCGGTGTAAACATTCGGATTGTTGCAAACATCCGCGACAAATGGCGCTTCATCATCATCGTCATCACCGGAGCATTGGCCATAAATCAAGCAGTTGCCATGATGTTCCCACGGTTCCGGGGCGTGAGCCGAGGCGTGCTGCATGTCATTGGGCTGGGTCATCGTTCGATCCTTTCGCTGTTGGAGTGAAGGGCCGCTCATGCGCGGCCCCCGAGATAAACGGCCTCCAGGCCGAAGAGTTGGCTGGCTTCATAGCCGACCGGCAGGCCATCCACGTCGTAAACCAGCGGCGTCGTCTGAATCAGGTCGCGGATGTCCTCGTCGTCGTCCCAGCCAAAGGCGTCGAGGGTTTCACAGACGGGAAGGATGGCGATGGAATGTGTCATGGTGCTTTCTCCTTTAGCTTTTGCGACCGCGACCATTCGCGGCCTTACGGGAGCGACCACACAGCCGTTTGGCCGGCGATCTATGCCCACGAGCCGCATCGTGCGGCTCGTGCCCGTGGCAACGGGAGAAACCGAAGGTTCACGCTTTGGAAAAAAGATGTTTGGTGAAAGCGGTTTGTCTCGTTGCGACGGGCGGCTGCGGCTGTAGGTTCGCGTGAGTGAGGCCGCCTGATGTCGCGACCAGAAGGGGCGGAAGGCAGAAAGCGTCTGACAACGTGCCGGTAACCGGATAGGGAGAAGCTCGCGCCGCCGCCTGGGAATGCAGGGAGGGTATCCTCGTCCTATCGGCGGTTGCGATTCATCGCCGCTTCCTCGGCCGAGCGTGGCAGAAAGCGCTGGACAATCCGCCCTCCCTGGGCTACGCAAGGCAGATGATCGACGAACCCCGCGACCTGGCAGTAGAAAATGCGCTGCTCCGTTCCTTGCTGCGGCAGACGGCCCGGAGACTCCAGGATTATCACGACGCCCCGCACTTCGAGATTGAAGGTGACGGCGGGCCGATGATGGAAGTCATCGTGCCCGAGTCGCTCCGCCCCAAGGCGGCCGAGACGCTGGCCAAAGTCCAAACGATGCTGAAAGACGAGAGTCGAGGACGAGCGTAAGAGGATTTCCGGTGTCTGCCTGTGACCGATACCGATCAGACCGTCAAAGATCGTCAGCCCTCGCTCCCCGCCGCGCTGCGCAACCCGTGCCAACTTCGCGCAGAGGGGAGCCGTCGCTGTCTTTCGGTTGCTTGCGGCGATTCTTTTCGGCCAGTGCTTCTTCGTAGAGTTGATAAGCCCGCTGGCGTGTCGTTTCGGAATCCGGGGGGAACTGCTTCGTGCGCGCATAGGTTTCCAAGTATGCTCGAAGGGCGCATCCATGAAACAGGCTATCCAGTATGGAGTCGATCATAATCAGGCCCGGTCGTTTTCGCCAGCCAGGAATACCTCCAGATCGCCGTAAAAGCAACCATCCCACCGGATCATGTCGTCGTGCGTCTCCAGCCAGACTTCGCCGGTACGCTCCTCACCGTGGATGCGGAAGGTGCGGCAGTAGGTATGCATGTAACAGCCGAGCGGTCCAAAGGTCGGGCCGACGAAACCCCAGTCGTCCATCTGCTGATGGGGGTCCGTGCGACCGTGGTAGAGCCGCAAATACATTTTGCCGGGCACCAATAGCGTGCCCTTGGCGATCAAGAGGGGCGTTTGCAGGGTAGTGCTGGTGTAACTTGTCACGGCTATTCTTCCATCTCCTGTTCGAGGGCGAGGATTTCCGCTTCATCCACATCGAAGGTAGTGAAGAGGAAGTCCCACAGCTCGCCGTGGGTGCGCGGGTAGACGTGCAGGGACAGGCCGGATTCGGTGCGCTCGATGACGATGTTGAAGCGGCGATCGGCCTCGACGTAGATGCGGTCGGACAGCTCGGTGAGTTGCTCGATGTTGAAAATTGTCATAGGGATTCCTTTCGCGGTTGGTGGTTAAACGGTTCCTGGCTGGTCATAGGGTCTCCTTTGCCTGCCGGATGAATTCGGCCGAAAAGCATTTGCGGCAGAACATCGGTTCGCCGGCGCGTTTGATTTCTTCGGGTTTGGCCGGCCGCGTCCCCATCCGGCGGCGTTGACCGGAATGATTGCAAAGCGTGATGCCAGGGCTGTTGGCGAAACCCCGATGGTAGGTGCCTGTGGAACCCTGGCGGACGATGATAAGCGACATGGTTAGTCTCTTTTGTGGTTAAGCAGTTGGCGTTCCTCGATGCCGTCCGGCAGCGCGGCCAGTACCCACGGCCTGCGACCGTACTCAAGGTCGGAGTAAATTAATCCGGCCCGGCGTTCGGCTTGTTCGCAGTCGCGGGCGGTGATGTCCACCTCAATGCGGATGCGGAATGGTTTCATGATCGTCTCCTCCTTGCTCAGTTGGTTTTCTCGAAGACCGTGCATAGGTCATGCAGGCCAGGGATGAAGGCCGATTTATAGACTTTCTTGCCGCTGCTGGCTCCATGACTGAAGCGCACGATGTCGGTGCAGCACTGACGCAGGCCGGCTGCGAAGGCGAAGCGTTTGGTGTGGTACGTCAGCGGCAGAAACCCGGCTTCCCTGTCTTGGTAGTCGCCCATGAGGATCGCCAACTTGCCGCCGGGCTTCAGGGCGTTCTTGCAGTTGCGGATGAACTGGCCGTAACGCCGCAGGAAATCATCGAGTGTCGGGGCACGTGACAGGTCGCGGGCGTCCTCGGCGTAGAGCTTTTGCCGCCAGTAGGGCGGATGTGCCCAGATGAAGGCGAACGTCTCCGCCGCCGGGAAGTCGCGGGGATCGCAGGCGTCGAAACCCTGGTGGATGTCCCAGGCCAGGCACGGCAGACCGAGTTCCTCGCACACGTCGCGGCAGGTGCCGGAACCGCTCATGGGATCGAAGACGATACCGTCCGGCCGGAAATACCGCAGCAAATCCTTGACGAGGTTGCCGCCGCAGTTGCCGGGCCACTTGCGGTCGCCGTACTCGCCGGCGCGGTGAAAGTGGTACAGGCTGGTCAGGTGCGGCACCGGGCTGGCATTGCGGGGTGCTCTCGGCAGTCTGGCATACACCGGCTGCTCCGGCTGTGGGACAGCTACGGCTCGTTGGAAGCGGGCTGCGAAGAAGGGGTTGATGGTGGTAAGCGCGAGCATGGGCATTCTCCTTTCAGTCGTTGGTTAACAGATGTCCGAACCGGCGAGTGAGAATGTCAGTCTCGAATTGCCGGTGGATGATGCGCTGCTGCAAATCCTTCAGCCTTTGCGCATCGCGGTAAAGGCTGGCCTGAAACTGCGGCGTCAGGCGACGCCCTTGCCGCCGGTCGTGGCGGTTGATTTTCGCCATGAGGCAGTCCAAAAACCAGTCACGGAAGGTTTCACCGGAGAGTCCGGGACAGCCCCACCACGTCCGAACGGTGATCGTTCCCGATAGTGCGGCTTGCATTTTCTCGACGGTGTTCATGACGTCCTCCGTTCGTCGATCGGTTCGCCGTTGCGAGCGTTGATGGCCCGCCGCAGCGAAGATTCGTAGTTGTCTCCGCGCCAGGAATTGGAGCCGAAGGCGATGTCACCGGAGGCGAGCTTGGCTAGGTCGAGTACCGCACAGTAATGCGGCTCATCGAACAGGATGGCGATCTTGCGGCTGCCCTCCGGACCTTGATCCTCGAAGAGCACCACCTCGAAGGGTGCGCCGCAGATGCCGTTGCGGTGGCAGGCAATGGAGTCGATCGTGAGCTTCATGGCCGTCCCCTACGCTTCGTCGTCCTGGCCGATGAATTCGACCCAGACCTTGGCGATGCGGCCTTCCTCGTTGAATTCGGCATACACGGGATAGGTTCCGTCGCCGTAGCCGGTTGAAACGACGACGCCTAAGCCGACATGTCCGAGGTCGTAGTGGAACTGCTTAGCCGTGGGATACTGATCCTCGTCGTGCAAAAGATCGCAGAATTCCTCCCAATTCTTACCGATCGCCTTGGGCGGCTGCTCCTTGTGCAGGATGTAGCACGGGTCGCCGATCCAGCACAGACCGGCATCGATACCGATCTCACCGATGCATTTGCGAAAATTGATGTTGGTTTTCATGGTCTGATTCCTTTCAGTTGCAGGTTGCGGCAAATTGGTGAGCCTCTTCGAGGCTGCCCTCGAAGACCGGCCGGTCGTCGCCGCTGCATTCGTAAATGCGAACGTGAAGCCGGCCGTCGGGGCAGCGGATTTCGTAGCGATAAGCCAGATCGCCGTGGGTCTCAGGACTGGAAGTGAGGCGAATATCGCCGGCCTGCTTCTTGTTGGCGGCCACAAAGGCCGCGGCGAACTCGTCGGCCTCGAAGCGGGGCAGGGGCCAGGCGAGAGCCAAGGCGTTGGCAATGAACCGGCAACCCCACGTCGGGTAGCCGTCCCAGTGCTTGTAGACGGAGTGGCGCTCGTCCTCGCCGAAGAAGGTATAAACGGCTCGTGTTCCCATGATCGGATTCCTTTCCTGTGGGGGCGGGCACGATGGCCCGCCCGGTTGCTGCTGGTTACTTCTTCTCGCTCGGCACGCGGATGCTGATGCGGCCCGAGAGCGGCACCACCTCGAAGAGAATGTCGTAGCCCTTGCCGTCCTTGTGCGGGAAGACCACGCCGATCTCCGTCCATTTTGAGTCTTTGCCTTCGCCGCGGTCGCGGACGCTGTAGGCGATGTGGCTGAATTTCTTCGTGGATTTGTTGCCGTTTTCCGTGTTCGTGTCCGACATATGCTTTCTCCTTGCTTTCGGTTGACGGCCCCGCCAACCGGGGCCTTACGGAGCGACCACACAGCCGCTTGGCCGGCGCTCTACGCCCACGGAACGCATCGTGCGTCCCGTGCCCGCTGCCAACTGGAAAAACGGAAGGTTCACTCCTTGGGAAAAACCAATGCTTGTGAAAGCCGTTTTTCCAGTTGCGGCGGGCGGCTGCGGCTGTAGGTTCGCGTGAGAAGGCCACGGTGGGGCTGCGACCAGGAGGGAAGGAGAAATCAGCGTAGAGACGAACCGGACATGCGGCCACGGCCTCGACAACAGCCATACCGTCCTCGGTGGTAGCGAGGCAGGGGCAAAACGGATAGAGGAGGGGGATTATTGCTGCTTGGACGGCCAGGGTTGCCGGGCAGTCGGGTGTGTGCCGCCAAGGCGGTGGCAGGCGGCAGCGAGAAGCACGGGCCGGGGGGCTTCGGACTTGCTCCTTACGGGAAAGGAACCCGGTCAGGGGAAAGGGCAGTGTTTTTCGCTTCCGCGAGGATTCCTTCTGACCGACGATGATAATGTCTCACTCAGGCCCGCGCTGAGTATAAATGTTGGCAGCGTCTCCGGCAACGAGGGAACGGGGATTGGTGAACGTGGGGATTCGGGTATCCGTGCGGAACCCGCTACGTCCGCAGTTGGCTTTCATCCCTTCCTCCGAGCGAGCCGTGCATCATCTTGAGCGTGCGCCTCGCTACCTGGTATCCATACCTGGATGGGTTCGCGGATTGTCTTTCTGCGAGTAAGCTCCCACAGTCGCTGGAGCAACGGCCGTGTGATTTCCTGCCCCTTGCTAAGGAGCAGAACTCCGGTATGGCTTAGCATGTCCTCTGCCAAAATCATGTGCCTTGGTTTCTGTCGCTTCCGGATTCCCTCTCCCTCATCACAAGTTTCGGACTCCTGGAGAGCCTCAAACATCTCCACGAGGTTCTCAACGAAGAGTACTTTCGTTTCGCGGTGGGTGTTGGACTCGATAATTCCCTGCAATGCATCGACGATAGTGAGGTCATAGCGGCCCAGACGCTGCCGCATGCACGCGATAGCCCTCATCTGAAGAAGTCCCCGCGATTCCAGACCGTCGAAGTCCAGCGCGACTTTCAGGATCCGCGCTCCGAATGGGATGTCGGTTCCCCGTTTGTCGTTGGCTGGCTGGCCGGTGCCATCGAAACATTTCTCCTGATAAGCGACGATCTCGGCGACCTCCTCCAGACGTGGGATGGCGGCGATCAGGTCATGGCCAAACTTGGGGTGAGACTCGTAGCGGGCCGCCTCGTCTGGCGGGAGATCCCTACCCAGGTAAACCTTCTCCAGGATATGCTCCGGCAACGTCATGCAGCCGGTCTGGGAAAGCATCGCCGCCACCTCCAACTGCCAGGCGTCTTCGACACAGAGCGCGGCTCCAAGGCGCTGCACCAGCTGGCGGATACGCACAGCCCTTCCGAAAGCCGTCGGGTTGACCAGGGCGAGAACATCGGTGAGAACCTTGATGCTACCCGCGAGGGTCTGTTCCAGGATTTCCTTCTCGGCAACGAGAAGCCGGTACTGGCGAACCCCTGCCGAAACGGCTTGCAGGAACGAAGCGGGCGAACAGGGCTTGGTGAGAAAGCGGAAGATGTGGCCTTCGTTGACGGCGTCTATAGCGACCTCGATCGTCGTATAGCCGGTCAACATCATGCGCACGCTGACGGGAGTGATCTCGCGAACGCGGCGAAGGAACTGGATCCCGTCCATGCCAGGCATCTGCATGTCGGAGACAATGACCGCGTAAGGGTCTCGACCGGCAACCGCTTCCAGACCGCGTTCGCCGTTCTCCGTCGTCTCGATGTGAAACCGCTCACCCGATGGCCGTTGCAGGCCGTGCATCATTCGATAGGCGGCCAGCACGTAGGGATCATCATCGACGCATAGGATTCGATAGGTCACCACGTTTTGGCTCCCGCAGCCGTACTCGGGCTTCGTCCGCCAGACGATCTGGCTCTCATTCCACCAAGTGAGACGATGGCAAAGCCGCACGGTCTCCATCCCGCCACGTACTCTCTTCAGCCGTTGCCTGGCATCCGCCACCGGAGTTGCCCCGCGAACTTACGACTTCCGCCAAGGCCCTCAACAGTTGTTGTGCGGTATACGGTTTCCGCAAGAAGACTCGGACGCCAAGATCCTTAGCCTGATTGTTTGTCATCAAACCGCTCATGGCGATGATCGGGACTTCCGGGTTCATGCTCCGGAGCGCTCGAATGGTCAGCGGTCCGCCCATGATCGGCATCATCATGTCGATCAGGACGGATCGGATTTCTTCGCGATGCTGGGCGTACAGCGCCACCGCCTCCGTACCATCTCCGGCCGTCAGCACGCGGTAACCTTGCGCCTCCAGGGTCGCCTTCGCAATGGTGCGGATGGATGCATCGTCATCAACGACCAAAATCAACTCGCCGTGGCCGCTACGAGGTGGGAGGCCGGGCAACGGCTCTTGTTGAGCCTGTGCGGATGCTTCGGCGGGGAGGTACACCGAAAACTGAGTTCTGTTAGCGAGCTTGGTGTCAATCGCGATAACACCGTTGTGAGCTTTCACAATCCCCATGACGGTGGACAGTCCAAGTCCCGTTCCCTTGCCCTTCTCCTTGGTGGTAAAAAAGGGATCGAAAACCTTGTCGAGGATGTCGGCGGGGATTCCCGTTCCGGTGTCGGCCACCTTGAGTAGCACATAGGCGCCGGGCCGAACTTCCGGATGCGGGGAAGCAGTGTACTCGTCGAAGGAGACGTTTTCGGCGCTGACTGTCAAGCGCCCGCCGTCGGGCATGGCGTCGCGGGCATTGACGCACAGATTCATCAAAACCTGGTGAATGCGGGTCGCATCGGCGGAGATGGTCCACAGATCCTTGGCAATCCGGGTCTGCAACTCGATGGTTTTCGGCAAGGTGTGGCGAAGCATCTTCTCGATGTCTCGAATGAGGTGTTTGACATGAAGCACCTCGTTGCGCTGCCCGTCGCCGCCGCGAGTAAAGGCCAGCACCTGCTTGACGATCTCCGCCCCATGCTCGGCGCTGACCTGGAGAGGCACGATCAATGCCTCCCGCGTCTCTTCGGGAACGATCGCGCTGAGCAAATCCGCCGCCATGACGATAGGGGTGAGGACGTTATTTAGATCGTGGGCGATGCCGCTGGCCAGTGTGCCCAGACTCTCCAGACGCTGAGTCCGCAGAAACTGGGCTTCGAGTCGTTTCGCCTTCGTAAGGTCGGTATTGATGACCAGTTTCGACTTGGGCCGTCCGTCCGCCTCGCGTACCAACGTCCAGCGGCTGGCGACGATAACTTCCTTGCCTTCCTTGGTAACCTGATGCAACTCGCCGCTCCACTCTCCCTTCTCGACGACCATACACCGCGCCTCGTTCAACTCCGGCGCCGAACCCTTGAAGAGGAGTTGATTGACATCTTTGCTCTCGGCTTCCGCCGCAGTCCAACCATATAGGCGCTCGGCGCCTCGGTTCCAGAAGCAGATACGATCTTGCAGATCGTGGACCAGAATGGCGTCGGTCGCCTGATCGAGCATGGCCGCCTGCTCACGCAGCTGCTCTTCCGCCTGACGACGCTCGCTGATGTCACGCACGATGATGACGCAAATCTTCGCTCCTACCACCTCGCTGGCTGAGATCGAGGCTTCCAGCGGAAAAGCCTCGCCGTCCGCTCGCTGGCCGACCAACTCGAACCAGTGGGCACACAGATGGTCTTTCTCCGCGGACTGACGAAACAGGCTGATCGATCCATCGCCCGTGCCGGGGAGGAATTGTTGGACCGGCTGGCCGATGGCTTTCACGGCGGGACAGCGAAACATTTGTTCGGCCGCAGCGTTAAAGAGGTTGATACACTGCTCGGAATCGACGGTCAGGATCGCATCCCGCGCGGACGCGATAATCCCGGCGAGGCGTGCCTGCGACTGCGCGAGCTGTTGCTCGACATGAACTTGTTTCAGCACCCGGCCCACGGCTTCGGGCAAGTAGTCCAAGTATTCGATCGACTTCGTCACGAAGTCCCGCACCCCCACCCGCAGCGCCTGGATGACCGTCACCTCATCGCTGAAACCCGTTACGAGGATCACGGGCACATCATGGCCAGCTGCTTTCAGCTGAGCGTACACTTCCAGGCCGTTGCGATTGTCGGCCAAGCGATAGTCCAACAGGACCAAATCCACGCCACCCTGTTCGAGCTTTTCCATCCCCTCCTGGGACGTTTCCACTGAAAGCACCTGATAGCCGGCGCGCTCCAGCCGCCGCTGCTGGAGCCGGGCCACACCGGGTTCATCCTCGATAATGAGGATCGTCGCGACCTTGTCTTGAACCATAACTCCCCCTGCGTTTATCTGGCCGTAGATGGCACCTTGACGATGGCCAGAAACAGTCCCAGCCGCTTGATGGCGTCTATGAACTCTTCGTAAATCACCGGCTTGGTGATGTATACGCTACAGCCAAGTTGGTAACAGCGTTCGATCTCGCGGGGGTCATCTGTCGTGGTGAGCATAATTACCGGCGTCTTGGATATCCGCTCATCGGCCCGGATCTGCCGCAACACTTCCACACCATCGATGCGGGGCATGTTGATATCGAGCAGCAACAGCAAGGGCCCATTCGGCACGCACTCGGCGAACGTTCCCTCATGCCGGAGGAAGTCAAGAGCCTCCTGGCCGTCCCGGACATGGGTCAACCCGTTGGCGATGCCGGAGCGCTTGAGGTTTCGTTGCACCAGGCTGGCGTGTCCCTCGTCGTCCTCAGCCAACAGGATCGAGAACTGCTGCACTGTCATGGAGTTGCTCCTGTTCTCTCGTGCCGGTCCCGTTAGACCGGAAAGGTTGGGGAAATTCGTGTGCCGGTAGTCCTGCGAGGGTCACGAAAAACGTGCTGCCGATCCCCTCCGTGGACTGGAACCAGATACGGCCGCCCAGCCGTTCGACAAGGCGGCGAACGAGGCTGAGACCGATGCCCTCTCCTTTGGCCGCCGTCGGGTGGAGGCGCTGGAAAGCCTGGAATATCTTGGCTTGGTGCGCTGCGGGGATGCCGAGACCGTTGTCTTTCACATAGAAAGTCCGCCGAGCCGTCTGGCCATTCGTTCCCTCGTCTCCAGACGTTTCCTCGCTGCCCACCTCAATGACACCCGGCCGCAGTGGGTCCAGGTAGTTTAAGGCGTTGCCAATCAGGTTGGCGAAGATCTGCTCCACAGCCACCGGATCTGCCCAGGCAGAGGGTATCTCGGCCAAGCGAACAGTCGCTCCGCGCTCGGTGACCGTGAGGTGCATGGACTCGACCACGCGAGAGACGACCACCTTCACTTCTACTGGTTGGAAGTGACACACCACGCGTCCTGCCCGTGATAGCTGGAGCAGGCCATCAATGATATTGCTCAGCCGCCGAACGCCGGTGCGGATGAAGCGAATGGATTCCGCCATGTCCCCATCCAGCAGTTCCTTCCCCCGCTGTCGTACAGAGGAGGACAAGCTCTTGTCCGTGAGGAGCTCCCGGAGGTCCTGGCAGACCAAGCTCAGTTCCTCACTAAACCCCTCCAAGTTCACCAGCGGCGAGCGCAGGTCGTGCGAAACGCTATAGACGAACAGTTCATTCTCCTGGTTCTTCTGCGCCAGGTCGCGGTTGGCTTGGTCGAGGCTCGCTGTCCGCTCTACGACGCGCTGCTCCAGCTCCTCGTTGAACCTGTGGATGGACTCCTCGGCCTTCCTGCGTTCGGTCAAGTCGCGCGTCACCTTGGCAAACCCACGCAAGCCGCCGGACTCATCCCGAATGGCTGTCATGATGGCGTTGGCCCAGAATCGGGAGCCGTCCTTGCGCACCCGCCAACCTTCGTCCTCGAAACGCCCCTCGGCCGAGGCCCGTTGGAGTTCTATTTTCGGCCAGCCACGCTCTCTCATCTCATCGGGGTAGAAGCAGGAGAAGTGCTTTCCGACGATCTCGTCGGCTTTGTAGCCTTTGATGCGTTCCGCCCCAGGGTTCCAACTGGTGACCCTCCCCTCAGGGTCGAGCATAAGGATCGCATAATCCTGCACACTCTCCACCAGCAAACGGAACCGCTTCTCACTTTCGCGGAGCGACTCCTCGACACACTTGCGCTGGCTCACGTCATGAAATACAACCACGCCTCCTTGCAATTGCCCGTCCGTGCCTCGAAGTGGCCTGGCGTTGAGGCTGATCCATACGCCTCCCGGGATGGCGGGATTCGACACCCATAACTCCGCTGCGTCCACCGTTTTTCCCTGGATCGCTTGAACGAGGGGGAACTGCTCTGCTGGACAGGGCGTTTTCTTGTCGGGTAGATGGATGCCGTAGCTGTCCGCCCAGGCATCGGGAGGAGTATCCGTGAGACCGACCCCGAGGATCTGCTTGGCGGCCGGGTTGAACAGCAAAAACCTCCCCTTCTCATCGGCCACGACCACGCCATCGGCCATGCTGTCCAGAATGGACTGCAAGATCTGGGTTTGGGCGCGCAAGGCGTTCTCGGATCGGGCCAACTCCTGCGACATCAAATGGAAAGCTTGATCGACGCGAGCGATCTCATCGCTGCCGACGACCGGAGGGAGCAATGCTTTCCTCGCCGCCAGACGTTGAGCATTGTTTGTGAGGATGGCGAGCCGCCGACTAACCCCCCGACTGAAAATGAAGGCCAGCAAGCTGGTACTCAGGAGGGCGACCACGCCCCCGCCAAAGAGGAGCAGCTGGAGAAGCCGCAGCGAGCGCGCCAGGTTTCGCTGCCGTATTTCATCCAGACGTTCTTCCTCCAGGAGGAAGACGGAGAGTTGGTCCCGCAAATCGTCCATCCGAGCTTGGCTGGTCCGGCCCCTCTCTCGCAGGGCCGTCTGGCTAGGCGAGCCTTCGGCGGCAAGGCGTTTGCTTTCCGCCCACCATTCCATGAGTTGCGAGGCTTTCTCTCCCAGGGCCGCCGCTCGGGCTTCCTGCTCCGGGTTGTCGCCGACGAGGCTTTTCAAGGACACTAGCTCATCCGGCAACCGCCGCCTGGCCCGCTCAAACGTCTGGGCAGCGGCAGGATCGCCTGCCCCGATTAGACCGCGGGCACCGGTTTCCGCCTCCATGAGGGTTCCCCGCAGGGCATGTGTTTGCGCGATGACCTCCTTCGTATGCGCGAACCATCCCTGGACTTCGGCGTTGCTCCCTTGCATCTCGGCGAAAAGTCCGAGGAACGCCAACTGGGTCAAGAGGGGAACCGAGACGAGGATTAGTCCCTTTTTGAACATGGTCAGTTGAATATGCATCTCCTTGACTCCGCGAACCGATGTCCGGCTCTGGGGTGAAAGGCCGTTTTCATCCCTCACTATGCGCAAAAGGGGAGGGGGATCGGCTCCTGTCAGATTGAAGTCTAGGTCACGAAAAATGAGAGCGGCGTTTGCCGCGGAACATTTGGCAGAGCAGCCAGTAAGAATTGAGCCGTTAATATCCAGATTATCGGCAACCGGATTTATACGGCGCAGTCGTAATTCAGGAGCCTGAGCTACTGGTTCTTCCGGTCGTCTTACAGGCCCGGGCCTCACCCATCGACCGTTAAGGAAGAGGTATTGGGTCGTAGCTACTAGGCGGTAGCTGTATCTAAATAGTGTGTGGATGACAGCGTCAACGCTAAACTGTGCAGAATATCTCTGAAGATTCGGTGCAATTTAGCGATGAAAATGACGGCCAGCCCTTCCCGCGCGGACGCTGCGCAACCCTGTCCAGCTTCGCGTCCGCACCGCAAGGACTTCATGCCGCAGCGGCATCACCGCGAAAAGTCTTGAGCACATCCTCCAGGGCCGCGACAATCTCCTCCGGGGCAGCGTCGGCCTTGCGGAACTTCACGGTGACGCTGGCCCCGTTGGCGGCGCGCAGCGTCGTCTCGAAGGAGCGAAAGGACCGAGGGCGGCCGCTGCGTAGCGGCGCGGCCGAAGGGCTGGTCAGCCGGGCGGCGTCGGCAAGTATCTGGGTCTCGCGTCGTGACAATCCCTCGTTGGCCACACGATGGGCCAGCTCCGATTGCGCCTTCTCCGGGGCCTGGGCGATGGCATAGACGGCATCGAGAGCCGGCCGCTGCTCGGCACTCTGGAGAACGGACTTGGCTACCTCGTCCAGGCGTGTGGCAATGGTCAAGGCCTTTTGCACCCAGGATTCGCTCTTGCCCATTTGCTGGGCGATTTGAGCGAGCGTATAGCCCTGGCCGCGGGCCTGGGCGATGGCGGCGCTCAAGTCGATCGGATCGAGATTGGTGCGGTGGATGTTCTCGTGCAATTGCAGCCAGAGCAGATCCTTGTCCTTGGCATCGACGCGCAGCACTTCGACTTCCGGCCAGCCGAGCACCGCTGTCGTAGCAATAAAGCGGCCTTCACCATAGACGATGGTGTAGTTACCGTCGGCAGCCTCGCGGACACCGATGGGATGCTGAAGCCCGACTTGCTGGATGGAGCAGGCCAGCTCCTGAATGCGCGGCGAGGACGGGTCACGATCCTTCTGGCGGACCTGGGCCGGGTCGGGACGGACACGCGAGGCGGCCACGATCAATGCCCGCGGGTTCTTGCGGCGGCCTGCAGGTGCCTGCGGTACTGGACCCTCGGTATAGGGCGACTGCGCCGGATCGAAGGTGTCCAGCGTCCTGGTCAGGTTGCCGATGATGTCACGCTGCTGTCGCGTCGGCGCCGGTTCGTTCATGCGTCACCTCCAGAAGTTCCTTGATGAGTTGCCGGTACGCCTCGGCGGGCTTGGAGCGTTTCGAGTGCAGGGCCAGCGGTTTGCGCAGGTGCAAGGCGGTATTGACCGCGGCGGAGTCGGGGATTTCGGTCTTGAGCAGGGCGCTCGGGCCAAGGATTTGCGCCAGGGCCTGGCGGCAGACGTCATGC
>DATNCY010000082.1:0-7949 GCA_035553375.1 Gemmataceae bacterium | reverse complement strand
CGCGTTCGGCCGGCCCAAGGGCTATCGCGGCTCGTACATGCAGTGGCGTGAGGGGAACATCGCGCCGCAAGTGGTCTGGGAGATTCTCTCGCCCGGTAATCGAGCCGGCGAACTCGATGACAAGTTCGAGTTCTATCGGCGTTACGGTGTGGAAGAGTATTACCAATACGATCCGGATCGGGACCGGCTGCGTGGTTGGCGGCGTGAGGGAGATCAGTTACGCGAGATCCTGCCGATCGAAGGTTGGATCAGCCCTCGCTTGGGCATCCGCTTGGAGATGGAAGCGGGCGAATTGGTGATCTATCGTCCCGATGGAGAACGCTTCCAGACGTATCTGGAAATGGAGCAGGACAAGCGGGAAGAACGCCTCGGTCGCTTGGCCGCCGAGGCCCGAACCGAACAAGAACGACAACGCGCCGAACAAGAACGACAACAACGAGAAGCGGCCCAGCAGCGGGCCGAGCAATTGGCCGCGAAACTGCGTGCGCTGGGTATCGACCCGGATGCGTAGCCCGATCGTAGTGCCGTTCGGAGAGCCGGTAGACGCGGGGTGGTTAGCGCGGTTCGCCGCGCAGCGCTTCCAGCATCAGCGGATGCAGCGGTCCATTACTGGCCAGTCCGTCGGGTGTATAGGGATCGAACGGCGTGCCATCAATGTTGGTGATGATGCCGCCGGCCTCGCGGACCAGCACCACGCCGCCGGCCACATCCCAGACGTGATTGTCGAACGCCCAATAACCATCGAACCGTCCGGCGGCCAGATACGCCAAGTTGAGCGCCGTCGAGCCGGTGCGGCGCAGCGAACACGCCCGCAGCGAGAAATGGCGAAACCACTCCAATGTTCGCTCCTGACCGCGCAGGTCCGGCGGAAAACCCGTGGCCAGCAACGCTTCCTCCAGACTCGTCGCCCGGCTCGTGTGCAAACGCTGGGAGCCGAGCCATGTGCCCTGTCCCTTGGCCGCGACGAACAACTCATTATGCCGCGGGTCCAGCACGACGCCGACGATCAACTCGCCCGCTACTTGCAGGCCAATGGAGACGCAATACATCGGGCAGTCGTGGACGTAGTTGGTGGTGCCGTCCAGCGGATCGACGATCCACGTCGGCGGGGCATCGGGAGCCGGCCGGGTCTTCGAGGCTCCCTCTTCCTCGCCGAGAAAAGCATGGTCGGGGAAACGCTCGTGAAGATAGGAAGAGATAGTCCGCTGCGACGCGAGATCGGCGTCGGTGACGAGGTCGAAGCGTCCCTTTTCGTGGACCTGGAAGCGACTGCGCCAATCTTCCAGCACGGCGGCTCCCCGCCGCGCCGCTTCGCATGCCGCCTCGCGATATATCGTCAGGTCATCCGTGGCCATGTAACTCTCCCCAAGCCCGGATCGCCAGCGACGGGTTTCTCTCAGCCGTCGCTGGCGATCCGGGCTTGTATAGCTTAACCTCGTACCCAAACCTTGCCGCCATGCAGAAAGCGGATCACGACATCGCGTTGGCCCTTGTAGACAAACTCGATGCGATGCGAATTGACGCGCACCTTACGGATGCAGCCGGGCGGCAGCGTGAAGCACACCTTGACGGGGCAACCCGTCTTGGGATGCACCAACAGCACCTCGTATTTGCCCGGCAGCGGTTTGACCGCGCTGGCAAACTCCTTCAGCGTCAGCGGTCGAACCGGCAGCAGAACCGGTGCCGGCAGCGTCGGAACCACTTGCGGAGTCGGATCAATCGGCATCCCAGGCACGCCAGGCACTACCGGCGCGGGTTGAACGATCGAGCCGAATACCTGTGCCTCAGCCGATGCCCCCATGCCCAGGAGACTCAACACCGTCAGCAGGCCCAGAGACAATAAAGATCGCATACCGCACAACTCCTTTCGAGTTGAGTCACTTGCGCCAGGGTTATGATCTATCGGAGGACGCCATAACCGGCCAGGCTTGCGCGCCTGCTGTCCGGCGCATCCCTTTCATTCTCATTCAAACATACATTCAAAACAACCCTCCTGTTATGCTTCGGTTGCAAAATCGTTGTACGCCGCGCCTGCACAATAAGCAGAAAAGTCTCGATCTACCTGGTTTCCCGTATGTGCGCGGGCCGGCACAATAGGTAAAGTCTGTCTGGCCGCTTGCGGCTTAGCGCTAAGCCGCAAGCGGCGTAGAATAAGAACAGAGGCCGTCCACGGCAAATTTTTTCCTTCAAGCAAAAGGTGGAACCGATCATGAGTACTGTCACGCCTCCGGATCGTGAACAGCAGAGCTTTGCCGAGACGGCATTGCGTCTGGGCGGCAAAACCGAGGAGGAAGCCCGACGCACCGGGGCGATGGACAAGGCCGACGAACAAGTCGAATCGCTGTTCAAGCCGCAATATCAGACGGTCAACAGCCCCATTCACAAGGCCGTCTGGGAGGGCCATGTGCCGCTCGATTTGTTCGCGCCACCGGCGCTGGCGGCGTCCGCACCGTGCGATCGCACGATGGAGGCGTCGCTGGACATTGTTCGCCGCCGCCGCGACGAAGGCAAGGTTCGCGATGACCACGGTAAAATTGCGAACGATACGCTGCAAGAATTGGCCGGCGCAGGCTACTGGGGGCTGCTCATCGATCCGCGCTACGGCGGCCAGGGTGCTCCCTTCGCGCGCTTCACGAAATTCCTGACGCGCATGGCGACCTTTGATCCGATGATCGCGGGCCTGGCCTCGATCCACGGCTGCATCGGCGCGGTCGATCCGGTGCGCACCTTCGGTACGCCGGAACAAAAGGAACGCTTCCTGCCCAAGTTGGCCAACGGGCAGGCATTGTCCGGCTTCGCGCTGACCGAACCGTGCGCCGGTTCCGACCTCACCGCCCTGCGCACCACCGCCGTACTCGAAGGCGACGATTACGTCGTCAACGGCGAGAAGTTGTTCATCACCAACGCCATCCCCGGCCGAACCGTCGGCCTCGTCGTGCTGATTGACGGCAAGCCGGCCGTGCTGATCGCCGACCTGCCGGCCCAAGAGAACGAACACTTCCAGGTTGTGCCCTACGGTATTTACGCGCTGCGTCAGGCCTACAACAACGGCTTGCGTTTCAACGGCTTCCGCGTGCCGAAAGAGAACCTGCTCAAGCCGCCGATCGGCGACGGCTTGACGATTGCTTATCACGGACTAAATCTAGGCCGCTTGTCGCTTTGCGCGGGGGCGGCGGGCAGCATGCGCGTGATGTTGGCCAACATGCTGCCGTGGGCTGAGTTTCGCCGTACCTACGGCGAAGCCATCGCCAAGCGCGAGTTGGTCAAGCGGCGCATCGCGCGGCTGGCCGGCCTTATCGCCGGCGCCGATGCCCTGGTCGCCTGGGGTTCGTGGCTCATCGATGAGGGGTATCGCGGCGAGATGGAGTGCATTATCGCCAAGATTTTCGGCAGCGAGGCCATGAAAGAAGCCGCCATCGAACTGTTCATGAAAACGCACGGCGGCCGCTCGTTCCTCAAGGGCCATCTCTTCGGCGACAACGTCTACGACTTCCTGGCCCCGTGCATCTACGAGGGCGAGGGTGAAATGCTCGGCATGGCGTTCTTCAAATCGTTGGTCAAGGAACACGGCAAGCGTTTCTTCGAGCCAATCGGCAAGGCCGTGCAGCGACTCGGCCTGAAGAATCCCAATCCGATGAATCCACTACACGCCTGGAAGCTACGCAAGGAATTGGCTCCTTATGCACGCTGGAAAGTCGGTCAAATGTTCCCGTCGCACGATCGCCAACAAGTGCCGGGCATGGATAAACGGCTGACGGAACATGTCGCCTTCGCCCTGGATAACTTCGGCCGGCTGCGGGGCGAAGTGACGCGCGCGATGGAGAAATATCAACTGAAGCTGGCCGATCGCCAGTGTCGCATGGCCGAACTGTCGCAACGGTTGCAAGACAATGTTGTGATTTTGGTGACGGCGTTGTGGGGGCATCGGCAGGGCAACGACGTGTCGATTGCCGCTGCGGATATTCTGTGTCAGGATCTGCGCCGCAAGTTGACCGGCAAACGTCCGAGCGATTACTACTTCCGCGACGCGAGCAAGCTCGCCGACGTGATTCTATCGGGCGGTTTCGAGGCCATCGCCGGCGTGCCGCGTGAGGAGATCATGATGAAGTACGAGAATAAATAAGCCCACCTCTGCCCTCACTACCTCAGTCCGCGGAGCAAGCAAAGGAGCGAATCTCCTTTGTTTGTCCCGCGGACTGTCCCATTGTCAGGAATTCGCGATCATTGCGGCGAACGGGATAGCAGCGGCAGCAGGTAGGCGCGCGTGTATCCCGGCTGGATGGTTCCATAATGGGAGCCGCGATTGCCGCTCCACGAGACGCATGGATCCCAGGGATGATTCCGTAGTTTGGCATAAAGCGCGTCGTCACCTGGGCATGTCACGACAGGAGCGAAGCCGACGCGCCCGGCCGCCGCCGACCAGCGATGATCCGCCGTGCCAATGAGCGTCGTGCCAATTCCCAACGCTCCCACATCGTGCCGGCTCGTGAACACATCAATGCCTTGTCGGGTCGAGCGCAGGGCAGGACGCAGATCGTATTCCTTCGACACCGCCGGCGCCAGTAACAAAATGCGCTCGATGGAACCGGGGGGCGACGCCTCGGCGGCGGCGAGGACGACGGCGGTGCCGCTACTGTGGCCGACCAGATAAACGGCGTGATCGGGGCAAGTCTGGCGCGAGGCGACGATCAACGCGGCAAGACGTTGTCCCTCTTGAATGTGATTGGCATGATCGAGATGATCGGCGAGCAGGCGGCTGTAACCGTGCGACCACACGAACGTCTCGATGCGCAGAGGGGCACCCGTATCGCGCACGGCTTGCCCCAGGGCGGCCGAGGTCGTGCGATAATCGCCGGAGCCATCGGCGACATAAACGACATCAGCGTTCGGCGACAGGGAACCGCAACTCATCGGTACCTGTCGAGTCGTGGCACATCCGGCCGCGAGGACGAGCGAGCCTATCAGAACCAGTCGCGGCAGGAAGGACGTTCGCACGTCAGCGTCCTCATCGGGAGAGCCGGGAGAAGCCTCGCAACATTGTACGCGGAGCATGTGGCGGGAGGACAGTCGGCCGGAGTGAATGTGCGGACAGAGTACGGGGGCAACGCCGTGCATCCGGCACAGCCGCTAAGATTCGTGGAACCTCGCTGGACTACCGAAAGCTCCACAACGGTCGGACCCAATATAAGGAAAATCGGACCTGGAAGCATTTGTCGAGGCTGTTTCACTCGCGATGAATTGTCATAAACATAGCAATAAAAAAGGCTTGCGTCATTTGACGCAAGCCTTGAAAGCGGGAGTGTAAGGGAATCGAACCCTCCGACAGCGTTGTTCACACCGTCCACCGGTTTTGAAGACCAGGGCCACCACCAGGTGTGCAAACACTCCCAAGATTGAAAACTTGCCGCAAGTTGCTATTTTCAAGGCACTTGCGGACTTGGCTGCTACCGACCTTGAGTTTGGGCCTCCTGTCTGTTACCGTATTCATTACCGTTTTCAGCCCTCGTTTCCGCCTGGAATCCGGTAACATGCGAGAACCCAAACTCCGCAAGAAGAAAGTCGGCAAGCACGTCTACTACTACACCGAGGCAAACGGTGGAGCGTACTTCGGCAAGGTCGGCGACGTTCCCTTCGAGACAGCCAGAGATCATTTTCGGGAACATCTAGCTCGAAAACAAGCCCTTGTCCCTGTTGACGCCCTTTCCGTTGGAAAGCTCTTCTCCAGCTTCCTGACCTGGGTGAAGTCCCACCGGAGCGAGGCGACCTTCATCCGGCGCAAGAGCGACTGTTCCCGATTCGGTCGATTCGTTTTTGGCGGACAACGACTGGCGGAACTGCCGGCCCTGGAGGTAACCGGGCAAATGCTGGAGGCTTGGCGCGACAATCTCAAGGCCAACAAGGTGGAGGAACAGAAAGAAGAGAACGACCGAGACAAGCGGGGATTGGACCCGCAGAGCCTACTCCATGCCGAAACCTCGATCCGTCACGCATTCAACTGGGGTTGCAAGAACCCCAGTCCAGAGAGCCTCCTCCCGGTGACCTTTCTCCCGTTCCGAAGTGTCGAGCGGACCAAGGTTGACCCGAAAGGACTGACCGAGGCCGACCTCTTGACGGATGCCGAGGTCGATGCCTTGCTGGAGGCGGCACAGTTTGATGTGGACCAGTTCCGCCGCTGGGGAATTGAGAAGCACATCGAGAAGCACGGGCGAACCGGCATGCGGCCATGTAAGGACTCGTTCGCGGACATGATCCGCGTCTACCACGCCACGGGAGCGCGGACCAGCGAGCTTGCCGTAGCAACAGTCCGGCAATTCTCGGCACGGTCACGGCAGATTGTCCTCGGAAAACACAAGCGGTCGAAAACCCAGAAGGTGGCAACCATCCGGCACATCAATCTCAGCGACGAAGCGATCAAGCTGCTTCAGCGGAGGTGCGAAGGGCGCGGAGAGGATGAATTCATCTTTATGACGGCCTGGAACAAACCGTGGACGAAGAAGACGGTGAACCGGCGTCTGCACTCGGTCGAGCGAATTGCCCGCGCTTTGGGTCACAAGGTCAGGGAGGGCGTCACCGCTTACGACTTCCGCCACTTGTGGATCTCGGACGCCTTGATGACCGGCATGGACATCGTCACTGCGTCGAAGATGGCCGGCACAAGCGTGAAGATGATCGAAACTGTTTACGGCCACTTCCGCACCGATCATTTTGCGGAAGCTCAACGTCGCCTGGACCAAGCTCGGAAGAAGCGGCGGCAGAAGGCAAAGAAGAAAGCCGCCAAGAAGTAACGACATCAAAGGTCAAGGTGTTCGTATGTCTGGGGTTCAAGCTTCCGACGACGAACCTTCGGCCTTGAGGATGTTGATTCTTGAGGTTGGGCCACCTTGTAGTATCCCTGGCTCTTTAGCCGGTCAATCTCAACGATTCGGTAGCGGTAGTTAGGCTTGCCCGAGCCAGGGGGAGAAGCATTTCGGCGGGCGAGTCGCCCAGCACGCACTAGCTTCCTCAGCGTTTTGGCGCTGATGCTCAACCGTAAACATGCTTCGCGGGTTGACACCTCGTCAGGTTCAACAGTCGCTGGCGTGGGTTTCGATGGACGAGAGCGACCGGCTTCGAGCAAATCCTCGATTCGTTCGATAGGATCTTTCCCGTCCAGCATGTCTTCTACGCGCTGGGCCTTCCTGCCGGCATCGGTATTGATGCCATTGACAAGTTTGTTCCCCCAAAGCTGCCGGGCAGCATGAACGAGTGCGTCACTGTCCCCCGACATCGCTCTGTAGATGCTCGCCAGTGGCTCAGGAACCCCGCCCTCCCATTCGATAAACATGTTCATTTCCCGCACTCCCGATTTCGGGCCTCAAGAGTGAATGCCGGTTCTGTTCTGTCCGTCCCCTGCCAGAAGCCGAACTCCACGCCGAAAGTTCTTGCTGTCGATGATGTCGATAGTGACGATGTCTTGCCCTGCCGCATTCTTCCATCGGTAGATGACCACTTCGCCCGAACGGTAAAACTCGCTATACGACAAGGGAAGGTTCTCAAAAGCATAATGTGCGTGGCGGTAGATGTCTTGATGGTGACTCGCCAGGGCTTCCGGCGAAACACGAACAACGCCGCTATCGCCGAAGAACCAGCAATGCCAAGTGTAACCCTGATCCGTAATGATCGTGCCGTTGTCAAACATCTGATTCCTCAGTTGATCGTGATGTCGATTCGTGAATTTCACCGAGCAGCGCGAATCAGGAATTGCAGAGCCACTGCTATACGGTGATCTCTGCCCCTCCTCAGTATCGGCAAATTCCTTCGCTTGTAAACTACTGACAACTGCGCTCGAAACTAAACTTTCCGTTGGCGTTTATAATAGGAGGCATGAAGCAGCCCCATGATTGGCGCGAATGGCGTCGCCTTCGGGCGTGGTACTTGTTCCAGCAAGGCTGGACCGAGCGTGAGATTGC
>DATNCY010000081.1:0-8777 GCA_035553375.1 Gemmataceae bacterium | reverse complement strand
GAGGATGTTGGCCCGCCGCACCTTCTGCGACGATCCCTTGAGTTTGCGGACGATCTGCTCCAGCGTCGCCCGTTCCGCATCCGTCAGCCGCACGATATACTTCTTCTTCATGGCCCAACCCTCCGTAGTTGCCGCCATGATTTCCGAAATCGACAGAGCCGACTATCCCAAATCAGTTGTGTGACAGACCACTCGTTTTATACTCGTCTTCCAGCTGCCGGGTCAATTCCGTCAGGCGATCCATCAAGCGACGCGGTGGACGCGGCGGACGCGCCGCCAGCGCGTACACCGTCATCAACGGCAGGGCCACAGTTGAATCGACATAACACGTCACCGTATCGGGTAGCTGCTCCGGATCGACCTTGCCCCACGTCATCGCCTCCTGCGGTGTGGCCCCGCTCAGTCCGCCAGTGTCGGGGCGTGCGTCGGTAATCTGCAAGAAATAATCGTGTCCGCTTTCCGGCAGGCCCAGCACTTCTTGAATCTGCGGTTCCGTCTGGAGCATGAAGTTTTTCGGCGAGCCGCCGCCGAGGATGAACACGCCACTGCGACCGCGTTTCTTGGCGTCGTACACCAGGGCCGCGCTCTGGTTCACGTCGCGCAGCGGATCGATGCGCAACGCCGAACCTTCCATCTGTAGCGCGGCCATGTTCATGCCGATGGAACTATCGCCCGGCGACGAGGTAAAGATCGGCACGCCGCAGCGATAGGCGGCAGCAAGGAGACTGCGTCCCTTGTGGCCGGTTTCGTCTTCGCGTGCGGCCAGGTATTTGCCGACGAGGTGGTGAAACTCCGCCGTGCCCATCGTCTTCTGAAACGCCTCGCCGCGGCACAGCGTTCGATAGAAGCGATCGGTGCCGAGCAAGTTCTCGTAATCGAAGACAATGTCGTAGATGCGAATGACCTGATTCTCGCGCAGCTGCAAATCATCAAGGCCGGGCCGCGACTGATGCAGGTCCATGCCCAGGGCGAAATGCGTATCGTGATACAGGTTTGCCCCGGTGCTGACGATCCAATCGATGAAACCCGCTTCGACGAGCGGTGCCAGACACGAAATACCCAGGCCGGCCGGCGTCAGTGCGCCACTCAGCGACAGACCGACGATGGCATCATCGGCGAGCATCTTCGTCGCGTACAATCGGCACGCCTCGCGCAACCGGCCGGCGTTATACGAGAGAAACGCTTCATCAATGGCCTGGGACAACGAGGTCTGTCCCGTCAGTTTCGGCGGATCGATGCGCCGATGACTGATTGTGTGTAAATAGGTTTGTGTTGGAGGGTGCTGGTGTTTCATAACAGAAAACTCGTTTCAGGTATTGGGAACATTAACTGTGTTATGCAACAAGCCCGGAGCGCCAGCGACGGGTTTCTTCGCCCCGTCGCTAGCACTCCGGTCTTGTCTATTTCGCCTTGAAATCGGCGGCGAACGCCTTCGCTGTCAGCGGGTCGCCGGTAGCATGGCGAGTTAGTTCATTCCAACTCAGGCTCCGGCCCGGCTCAAATACGCGCTTCTTCATAAACTCGCCGACGGCCTTGTTCCCAACGTAGATGACACGATTGGGGTCGGCGTCCTTATACAATTCGCGGACGATGGCATGATGCACCTGCGAGGCGAACAGTTCGCCCATCATATAATTGTGATAGTAGACGGGCGCGCTGACAATGTGGACCTTGCTGGCGTAATCGGGAGCATTGCGGCCGGCGGGACGTTTGACAAGCTGATATTTCTCGACCAGATCCCACCATAATTTGTTGAGATCCTGATCGGGATTTTCATACATACCCTTCTCGAAGCGCAGCATCACCTGACACCAGCGTGAGAAAATCAACAACTGATAGCGTAACGTCTTGGCGGCCGCCTCATCGAACGCCTTCACATCCTTAACGGGAAGATCCATCTTCACCAAAAATTGGCCGCGCTTGCTCATACGCTCGAACATCATGGCCACGCCCTCCGTGGTCAAAATGTGTGACTCCATGCGCAAGGCATAAGGCAGCGTCGCCGGGATGTTCAAGCTGCTGTATACCGAATGACCGAACTCGTGCAGCATCGTCGAGGCCCATTGATTGTTCGGCCGGATGTTAGCCAGCACGCGAACATCGCCCTCGCGGTCGATGTCGGTGCAGAAAGCATGTTGACTTTTGCCCTTCTTCTCAAGTAGATCGCTGCGCGCGATGACACGATCGATCGGCAGACCGATGCCGGCGTAGAAGGTACGGCACAGGGCGGTCAGGTCGGCCCGTGCGAACGGCGTATCGAGATTGGTAGCGAACACGTCCGGCGTCGCCTGAAAGAACGGATCGTGATAGTGCCACGGCCGCAACTCGGCTTTCTTGATGCCGCAACGCTCGGCCAAGCGGGCGTCGATGTCGGCCTTGGCCTTCTCGAACGGAGCCTTCGTCAACGCATCCAGTTCGTCAAAGAGCTTGAGCAGCTGTGTGCCGTCTTGTTCATTGAGGTACAACTGCAAGGCGTGAAAATTCTTGAAACCAAGCTGGACGGCGGCCTGATTGCGCAGACGTACCAACTGCTTGAGATCGTCGGCCACTTCACCGCCGACCGCCTTGCTCGCCTCCCAGACGGCTTGCAGACGCTCGGAATTGGTGGACGTTTTGAGCGCCTTGCGCACCTCATTGTCGGTCATCTCCTTGCCGTCCACGCGCGCACGGAATTTATTGAACGTCTCTTCAATGGCATTGGCCTTCGTCACCATCTTCTTGAGCAAGGCGGCGTCCACCTGCTTTTCGAGATAAAGCAGATACAAAACGTCGATGGCACGAGCCAACAGAGGATCGTCAATCTGTTGGCGGTTTTCCTTGAGGTTTTTCAATTCGGCGAATATCTTCGCCTTGCCGAGCGCGGCGTCGATGCGATTCTGCGTGTCGATTTTGCGCGCAAAGTCCTCGGCCTTGCCGGTGGTGTTGGCGTCCCACCAGGCGCGGTTGGCGGCCACGTCGAGCGGCCGCAGACGCCTTTCGTGGTCCTTGACGAACTTGCGAGCGCGGGCGGTCGTCTCCTCGCTGGCAAACACGGCCAACGGCGAGCAGCACAGCAGAAATCCCGCCGTGAACGTCCCCAACAACAACAAACGCAGGCAAAGCATCGACAGTCCTCCGAACGGAAGAAGAGCCAACGGAATGGCCAATTGTTCAGGCATTCATGTCCGCGGGCGACCTGCGCTCGCGGTGTGAGCTATCCTATGGGGAGACTCTCGACGGGACGACAACAACGGGGTTGGTTCGCCTCGCGGGGAAGGACTGGATACAGGTCAGCCATTCATGGATATTTTGATCGCCGAAGACGATCAGATTTCGCGTCGCATGCTGGAAGTCACCCTGGGCAAATGGGGTCATCGGGTCCTGGTTGCGGACGATGGCCTAACGGCCTACGAAACGCTGAATCGGGACGAGGCGCCACGTCTGGCCATTCTCGACTGGATGATGCCGTACATGGACGGCCTAACGATTTGTCGGCGTTTGCGCGAGAATCCGGCCAAGCGTTCGACGTACCTCATCCTGCTGACAGCGCGAGGCGAGAAGAAGGACATCGTGGCCGGCCTCGACAGTGGGGCCGATGATTACATCACCAAACCGTTCGACCGCGATGAATTGCAAGCCCGCGTCAACGTGGGGCTGCGCATGGCGGCGCTGCAACAGAGTCTCGCCGAGCGCGTGGTCGAGTTGGAAGCCGCTCTCAAACGGGTCAAGCAGTTGCAAGGTTTGTTGCCCATTTGCTGTTACTGCAAGTGCATCCGCAACGATGGCAACTATTGGCAGCGCGTCGAGGAATACATTGGCGAGCATTCCGACGCTCAATTCAGCCACGGAATTTGTCCGAAATGTTTTGATACCGTCGTGAAAGAACAGCTAGTCGCGCAGGGAGTTTCCATTGAGGGACTTACCGTTTAGAGGCTCTAACTTTGGCCAGCCCGCGGCACCAGCAAGGGAGTGTCCCTTGCTGGTGCCGCGGGCTGGCAATTCATTCTTTTGATGCCTCTACTGAGTCCAGCGTAGCAAAAGTCCCTGGCGAGCGGGGTTGCGTAAGCGCCCCGAGAGAAGCACTCGGGGCGCTTACGCAACCCCGCTCGCCACACAGTGGCATTTTCAATGCGGGACTCAGTAACGGACTTGTCAGAGCCATTTTACTTCCGAGCGAAATCCGTGGGCACATCGAAAACGAAGTATTTGTCCGCGAAACTGCATTGCGACCCATTCTCGCCGTTAACCACAACCTGTTGCATGTGGACGCGGATCTGGCTCCCGCCCGCCAGCACGGTCAGTTCGGCGGCGTTTGCGTGGGCTACCCAGTCGATTACGCCTTGCGCATCCTTGCGTTTCAGAATCGGCTTCACCAATTTCCGCCCCTGGAGCTTCTGCACGTAAATCGAGATCGATAGCTTTGGATCCTTGATCTGGCCGTGTTGTCGCAGCTGAGAATAAAGGTAGCTCTCGACATCCACTTTCGTATCCGCCGACGGAGCCGAGGCAGTCGGTGGGGCCGCTCGTCCACGCAGACTGAGAATGGCCGGAACGAGAAGAGCCAGGGACGCGATTGCGAAAAAGGAGAGACGATTGCGCATGGTTGTTGACCTCCTTGAGGGTTTGGTTGAGAAGTGTCAGCGGGACTTTGTACCTTCGGAGCAAGGATCGGTCAACGCGGAAATATCTGGCTGCCCCAATCTCCCAAACTCGTCCCAATGCCATTAATCTTCTTCTGTCTACCCAGCCGGCGCTTTACACTGACAGCATCTCCATCTTCGGGCGCCCTTGCGAGAGTTATATGATGTTGCTGAAAACCACGTTCCTTGTCCTGTTGACGATGAGTTTATGGTCGGTCTGCGCGGCCGTGAAGGCAGGCGAGCGGTTGACGCCGTCCGCACGCCAAGCCGGGCGATCCGTCACGATGGCGCAGCATGGCATGGTTGCCACCAGTCAACCGCTAGCGGTGCAGGTCGGTCTGGATGTGTTGAAAAACGGCGGCAACGCCATCGATGCCGCCATCGCCGCCAATGCCGCCCTCGGTCTGATGGAACCGATGAGTTGCGGCATCGGCGGCGATTTGTACGCCATCGTTTGGGACGCGAAGACCCAGAAACTGTATGGACTCAACGCCAGCGGCCGCTCGCCCTACAAGGCGACGCGCGAGTTGTTCGCCTCGAAGGGACTCGATGAAATCCCCTCGTCGGGACCGCTGAGTTGGTCGGTACCCGGTTGCGTCGATGGCTGGGAGGAGTTGCGCAAGCGTTTCGGTACGCGCACGCTGGCCCAACTGCTGGAGCCGAGTATTCGCTACGCCGAGGAGGGTTTCCCGGTTAGCCCGGTGATCGCCGGTTACTGGCGAGGAGCCGAGAGACGATTGCGCCGCCATCCCGATGCGGCCCGGACCTACCTCCTTGACGATCGCGCTCCGCACGCCGGCGATATATTCAAAAACCCTAATTTGGCTCGCAGTTATCGCTTACTCGCCGCCAAGGGCCGCGATGCCTTCTACAAGGGCGACATCGCGCGCGGTATCGTCGCTTTTTCGGAAAAGAATGGTGGTTTATTTTCGTTGAGGGATTTCGCCGACCATACTTCCACCTGGGTCGAGCCGGTGAGTACAACGTATCGCGGCCATGAAATCTGGGAGATTCCTCCGCCCGGCCAGGGCATTGCCGTGCTGCAAATGCTCAATCTGCTCGAAAGCTACGACCTCAAGAAAATGGGGCCGGAGTCGGCGGACTGGTGGCATTTGTTCCTCGAAGCGAAGAAATTGGCCTACGCCGATCGAGCGAAGTTCTACGCCGATCCTGCCTTCGTCAAGGTGCCGGTGGGCGAATTGATCTCGAAACCCTATGCCGCCGAACGCCGCAAGCTTATCGACCGAAACAAGGCGATGACGCATATGCCGGCGGGCGATCCGAAGCTGGAGCGCGGCGACACGGTGTATCTGTGTGTGGTGGACAAGGACCGCAATTGCGTGTCGCTGATTCAGAGCAATTACAACGGATTCGGCTCCGGCCTGGTGCCGGGCGATCTCGGTTTCGTGCTGCAAAATCGCGGCTGTCTGTTCGCTCTCGATGCGACGCACGCCAATCGTCTCGAACCACACAAACGACCGTTCCACACCATCATCCCGGCACTGGTGACGAAGGACGGCAAACCGTGGTTTGTCTTCGGCGTCATGGGCGGCGATATGCAGCCACAAGGTCAGGTGGAAGTATTGGTCAATCTGATCGATTTCGGCATGAACGTGCAGGAAGCCGGCGAGGCGCCGCGTCTGGAACATGTCGGCTCCGCGACGCCGACCGGCTCACCCGGTAGTCGCAGTGGCGGCACGGTCAAGGCCGAACGCGGCATTTCCGCCGCGGTCCTCAAGGAACTGATACATCGTGGTCATCGCGTTACCATTATCCCGACCAATGGCGGCGGCTATCAGGGCATCCTTATCGACCCCAAGACGAACGTGCTGCACGGCGGCTCGGAGGCACGCAAGGACGGCTGCGCTGCCGGTTACTGAGGAGAGAAAAGCATGTATCCATCCGGCGCTTGGCGCGGCTACTGGGATCAACCGTACTGCGGTCGTCAGTTGATGACGCCGCTGATACTGCGTTTCCATGAGGGGCGTATCGAGGGCGAAGGCCGCGATATGATCGGCCCCTTCACTTTCGCGGGAGAATACGACGACGGCGGCGCAATCCGCATGGTCAAACAATATCTGGGCCGGCATCAGGTGCTGTATCAGGGCAGCTACGACGGCGAAGGTACGATTTTCGGCCAATGGTCGATTCCGCCTCTGTGGTCCGGTTCATTCGCCCTCACGCCGATTCGCGGCAGACCATCGACGGATATCCCTATCGAAAATCTATAACCGCGATGTTTGCGGCCGAAATGCGAGCCGGAATCAACGAGAATCACCGAACATGCTGGTGGAAATAAGGGGAAACGATTATGCTGTTGACATTCCGCTGTTCTTGTCCGCCAAAAGCGGCGGAGCCTCTCACCAGCTATTTGGGGCCGAGGAGTCCTCATGTCTACTCAGGTGAAATGCCCTTCGTGTTCGATCCTCTTGCAGCTGCCTGAGGCGTTGCCGCCGGGTAGTGCGATTCGCTGTCCCAAGTGTGCGACCGTCCTGCGCTTGCCCGAACAAACGCCGGCCGAGCAGAGGCGGCCGACACCTTTAACACCGGCTGAGCCGCGCATGGCGGCGGGGCCCCCTTCTGCTCCGACGCCCCGGCTTTCTTCTCTGCCGATCGAAGAGGAGGAGGCCTATATCCTGCCGAGACATCGCAAAGGAAAGCCGAAATCGAAGAAGGGTCTCCTCTTTGGCCTTCTGGGTTGCGGCGGCTTGCTCGTCCTCCTCTGCGGGGGTGTTGCCGTTTTGGGGATTTACAAGATCGTTCAAAGCGCCAAAATTCCCGCATGGAAATCGTTCACCTCCCTGGAGGGGCGGTTTACTGCGGACTTCCCCGGTACTCCCAAGGAGGGATCGACAAACTCGGATGGCATGATCTTGCACAGGTTCGTTGTCGAGCTTCCGGGCGGAGAGGTTGCCTACATGGTCATGTACAACGACTTGCCTCCCGGCGCCGGGGCGGCCGGCCCTCAGTTTTTGCTGGAAGCTGTCGCCAGCAAATTCGGCGAGCGCGTGAAGAGCAGGAAGAACATCCAGATCAATGGTCACACCGGCATGGAGTTGGAGTGGACAAAAAAGGAAGGCGGTCAGACCTGGTTCCTTACCGATCGCATCTATCTCGTCGAGAATCGCATGTATCAAGTGATGGTCACCACAACGAGGGGCAAGATAGACCCCGTTTCGACCACGAGGTTTCTCGATTCGTTTCGACTGAGCATGCCCGCTCGTTAGCGTTTGGTTTCCTCAATGACCTGCATATTTCCCGCAGGGAACGAGAGGGCTGCGCGCCGAAGGCGGCCAACGTACAATAAGAAGGAGACCTCTTGCGAAAGGATGGCTGTCATGGTGCGGTTCGAGGGCGAGAAGGATTTTCCGTTGGCGCCGGCTGATCTATGGGCGAAGCTGACGGATGCGCGTTTTCTGGTGCAGTGCATCCCGGATGTGGAGTCGGTGACGCAACAGGAAGCCAATCGCGCCGTGCTGGTGCTGCGTCCCGGCTTCTCGTTCGTGCGCGGCACGCTGGACGTGACGCTGCACGTCGTCGATGCGGTTTCGCCGAACACGGCGCGTTATCTGGTCGAGAGCAAGGGCATCGGCAGTTCCGCCGATGTGGAAGCAACGGTCGCTCTCTCGCCGCAAGATACCGGCACGCGCGTCCGCTGGACGGCCGAGGTCAAGACGCTGGGCGGTCTGCTCAAGATGGTGCCGGCCGGTCTCGTTCGCGGTGCGGCCCAGAAGGTGGTCAATGATGCCTGGAGTGCCGTCGAGGCGAAGTTGGCCGCGCCTTCCACGGGGGGTGAAAGCGGATCGATTTAGTCGGCGAATGAGGGGATGGGCAATTTCTCTCGAACCGTTTGGGTGGCCACGCGCTCGAAATAAGCCTTCAATCGTGGGACCGCTACCTCCAGACTGTAGTTCTCTTCGATCGCGCGGCGAGCGGCTGTGCCGAGCGGGCGGAATGCCGGTGGATCGTCGAGTACCCGCAGTGCCGTCGCCGTCAACCCGTCCTCATCGAACAGCGGCTCCAACAGACCGTTTTCGCCCGGTTGGATGATCTCACGCACCGGCAGCACATCACCCGCCAACACCACGCAGCCACAGGCCAACGCATCGAACAGCGACCACGACAAAACGAACGGTACACTTAAATAGATGTGCAAGG
>DATNCY010000080.1:0-17433 GCA_035553375.1 Gemmataceae bacterium | reverse complement strand
CAAAAGGCCGGCATAGAGGAGGATGGGTAATAAAACCCACCAAGCGGAGAGGATATGCACGCCGAGGGCGAGGATGGCTAACAGCACGCCCACCAGGAAGACGGCGACACGGGCGTTGCCGGCCACGCGTTCTCGCCAACTGAACTGGGCCGCGCGGCGACGCCGTTCGTCCAGGCGCTGACCATATTCCCGCAGGGGCGGTATGGGCGGTGTTTTCGATAATTCCAGCGACGTAGGTTCCACAAATTCTCCCGTTCCGCTTCGGCCGATGGTTAATCCTTTCCGCACACCATAGCGAAAAAGACGGCCATCCGCAGCGCCGGCTCGCCGGCCGCAGTACTCCCTTAAATTACCGCCAGCGGGAACCGGAACCAGACTTGCCGCCTCTATCCTCAAGGGGAGATTAGGCGAATGTGAACCTGTGAACCCCACTTGCCGATTTCGGTACTCGCCTACCGAATGCCAATCGCTAGGATGTTTGGTGGTCGTCGAATCCAGGCCGGACTCTCGAAAGAGTACAACAATGGTGACGCTGGTGACCGGAGCCTCGGGTTTTGTCGGCAGCCATGTCATCGATACACTGCTCGCTCAGGGGCGGGCGGTGCGTGCTTTGGTGCGCAATCCCACTGCCGCGGAGGAACTGCGCGACCGAGGCGTCGAGGTGCAGGTCGGCGATGTGCGCGAAGCCCACGTTCTGACACAAGCGGCGCGCGGGGTGGACGTGATCTATCACTGCGCCGCCGCCGTCGGACCAGCGTTTTCCCCGCGCGAGATTCACGACATCGGCTTGAGCGGCGCGCGTCATGTGCTGGAAGCGCTGCGTCAAGCCGGCGCAGGCCGGGCCGTGCTGCTTACCTCCGTCAACGTGTTGGGAACCCGCCATCTCGCCGATGCCACCGAGGATTTGCCCTGCCGCCGCTCCGGCGATGCCTCCGCGGATGTGAAAATCGAGATCGAGGCGCTGGCGCACGAATATGAGCAGCGGCATGGCGTGGACGCGACCATTCTGCGGCCGGGACTGATCTACGGCCCGCGCGACCGGCACAACTTGCCTCAAATGATCCGCGCCCTGCGCCGGGGCCGATTCGCTTACATCGGCAGCCGCGACCATGTGACGCCGATCGTCCACGTCAGCGATGTCGTCCAGGCCATTTTGTTGGCAGGGCGAACGCCGGCATCGAGAGGCCGGGCGTATCACATCACCGATGGCTCCCGCACCACCATCGGCGACTTTATCGACCATCTGGCCGGGTTGCTCGGCTGTCCCGCGCCCCGGAAGGTACTCCCTTACATGGTGCCGGCCATGGGCTGTTTCGTTTTCGAGACCTTGGCCCGGACGCGCCTCTATCGCGGCCGGCCGCCGATCAACCGGAGCAGTCTGCGTCATCTGGGCACCTCACGCTTCTTCTCCATCGCCCGCGCAAGCAAGGAACTGGGCTACACCCCTCACATTTCGTTCCAGGAAGGATTAAACACTACTGTCAAATGGATCGAGGAACACGCTCATGGACACGCGACCGTCACTTGATCTGCCGTGTGAAGCATTGCGAGCGCGCGTTACCGAGGTGGTGCGAAGACATTGGGTGCGGCCGCACCCGGCGGAACCGTTCGTCCCTCCTTCCGAAAAGGGTGTCGAGGAACTGGCTCGCTCTATCTTGGATACGATGCTCACCCGACAGTTCCGGGTCGGGCCTCTGCCGAGTGTGGACCTGTACGAGCAGTTTCTCGCGCCGATTCGCCGCTTTGTGCGCAAGGGCAAGCCCGTTCGAGTCACGGTGGGCTACGGCCCGCTCAAGAACCCCAACGGCGTCGCGCATAGCCGCGCCGATTGGGCCGAATTCTTCGCTCTCTGTCATCTCGTCGCCTGGCACAACAAGGTGCAGCGCGTCTATCCTCCCGGCTTGCAATTCCAAATCTACTTCGACGACGAGACGCTATTGGTGGCCAACGGCGCCGATCGCGTCCTTATGAAATCCTATATGTCCTCGATAGCCGATCTCATTGGCGTCCTGGATTATCGAACTGTCTTTCTACCGCCGACGCGCATCACGCATTTCGCCTGGTTTCTGCGTTTCGGTCCCTATCAACTGTTTCGCTTCGCCCTGCTGCGGATCGGCGAATGGCGCGTGCGCCGCTGGGAGAACGACCCCGCTCACCGGGACCAGATCGAACGAATGACCGAGTATGCGCGGCGCAATGTCATAGTGCCGGCAAATCTCAGTGCCGAGGAGCAAGAGCGTTTTGTCCGCCACGCCAGCCATCGCTTCCGTGTCTGCTGGGACGCCCTGCGGCTGGGGGCGCAAATCTTCCCGGATCGAGAGCGTCTCGTGGCCCTTTATCTCGATGGTTCGCAGCATCATCGGCTTCAGGTGGCCTTGCATCTGACCAGTGTGGACAAGGGACAGATGACGCAACCTTGGCAGGGCGAGGGAGTCCTCCTCGATAATGGGTATCAGAAACTGGAACCGTTCGTCCTGACGGCCGGCCGACGGTCACGCTATAACAGCCGTATCCTTGATGGACTGGATCTCGTCGCTGCTCCCGGTTTTGATCGCCTTGCCGTGGTCTGGCCGCAAGCACCCATCGTTTCCTCCAGCGCGGCGGAACAGGCGGAACCCCTGACCCACGCCATGACAGGCGAGACGCCTGTCCCGCCCACCGTGCCCATCGAATGAACCACGAGCTAACGATCCCTTGAGGGAGGACCATGCCGACTACTTCGTTGCCGCCCAATTATGGGATTGATGCGCCGCGAGCCGTCTCCGTCTTGATTCTGTTGAGCGTCCTCGCCGGCGGCCTCGCGGCGCTGTTGTACGGGTTGGGCTTGCTTCATCTCCTCGGCGTTCTCCTGGTGGCGATTGCCCTCGTGATCGTCGCCGTCGATCTGCTTGTCGTCGCGGCCGCCATGCTGTGGTACAGCAAGGTGGGGAAGCTGCGCCAGCGCGATCGTCTCCTCGATACGTTTGCCTGGCGCGGAGATGAGCGCGTTCTGGACGTTGGCTGCGGCCGTGGTTTGCTACTCCTCGGCGCGGCCCAGCGCTTGACCACCGGCACGGCCGCCGGTGTTGATCTCTGGTCGGGTGTGGACCTCAGCGGCAATCGTCCCGAGGCCACGCTGGAGAACGCGCGAAGGGCCGGGGTCGCCGATCGCGTCGAGGTCAAGGATGGAGATGCCCAGCGCTTGCCCTTCGCCGATGCCTCGTTCGATGCGATCATTTCCAGTCTCGTCCTGCACAACATCCCCAGCCAAGACGGGCGGCGGCAGGCCGTTCGAGAGATCGCGCGCGTGCTGAAACCCGGCGGACAAATCGCTATTCTGGACCTGCGACACACCTCCGACTATGTCCATGTGCTGCGGCAATGCGGTTTGCCCGATGCACGGCGCTCGCGGGTGGGGCTCTTTCTTACCTGGCTCTTTCCTCTCTTCACTTGCGGCGCCGTGCGCTTCTACCGCGTGACGGGAAGGAAGGCCAGCGAGAAAACCATCCCGCGCACCATGGCCGATCAAGTATCGAGAGATCAGCCGGTTTGACAGAATGCCCCGTGCGACGTAGGAGATTATCGTGATTGTATCCGCGTTCGCGCACCGGAGGTTTCTCGTGAGGACGCCGAAACGTCAGAGTTCCAACCGTCGCCAAGCTCGTCGTTCGCCACCGCGCCGCGCCGCGCAAGCGACCTGCGTTGCCGCCGGCACAAGCGGCCCGAATCTGCTTCTCTCGGTGCTTGACCTCTCGCAGACCGGAGTACGGCTGGTTCTCAAGAATCCCGTGGCGGCCGGGGATGTTCTGGAGTTGACGTTGGAGAGCGCTCTGCTGCCCCAACCCCTCATCCTTAAAGCCGAGACGATGTGGTCGCTGCCTATCGCTGATGGTCGTTCTTGTGTCGGCGTGCGTTTCCTTCAACCGTTGACTTGCCCCGAGGTCGAATCGCTCGCCTACAGCTATGCCGGCGCGGCGTGGATGTTTCCCTCCTCCGCTCAGCCAGTAGGCAGTTCTGGTAAGAGGCACGAATAAAATGGCGGGCCTCCCGCGTAAGCGGGGGAATGTTCACTGCATCCTCCCCCGCTTACGCGGGAGGCCCGCTAACACGCGGCCGGCGAATTGGGCTGGCCAAAAGTTCCCTGACGGCCCGGCTGAATCGAGCGTGGCAGATGCTGCAACGGCAACTGACGCGACGTGGTTTCACCGTTCCCGCTGGCCTACTGGCGGCGTTGCTGACCGAATCGACGACCAACGCGGCGTTCCCCGCCCTTCTCACGCTCTCGACCGTCCGGCTAGCGGTTCAGATGGTGCGCGGCGAAACCATTGCCGCGACGACCACGACCATCCTCGCCGATGGCTTCGTCAAGGGCGCGACCATCGGCAAGACGTTGCGACGATTGGAGGAAAGATCAAAAGACAAACCTTGAGCCAAATGCGGCACAAGCGATTCCGTCTCGACTTGCTTGTCAGGCTTCGTCCCGGACGTTATCATCGCCACAGCCCTTGATCGCTGGATCATCCGTCTAATCCCACGGAGCCTGATTCCCATGACGCCTCCTGTCCGTTCCCTACGTTCCACACTCCTGCTGGCCACCGTGCTGCTCGGTAGCGCTTGCATCGCTCGCGCCGATGCTCCCAGGGCGACCTTGCAAAAGGTCAAACACGCCACCGTCTATCTCCAAGTGAGAACGCCGGGCGGCGCGGTCTACGAGGGCACCGGCTTTTTCGCCGACGAACCCGGCTTGATTGTCACCAATGCCCATGTCCTGGGCATGCTGGAACCCAACAGCCGTAAGCCCTTGCAAGTCGATGTCGTGGTCAACAGCGGCGAGCCGGACAGCAAAACGTATCGCGGTCAGGTTCTCGGCGCCGATCGCGGCACCGACCTGGGCGTCGTGCGCATCCAAGGCAAGGGACTGCCCGAACCCCTCAAGCTCGGCACCGCCAAGGATCTCAGCGAAACGCAAGAAGTCTTCGTCTTCGGCTTTCCTTTCGGTAAACGGCTCGGCAAGAACATCACCGTCAGCAAGTCGTCGATCTCCAGCTTGCGCAAAAGCGCTGCTGGCGCCATCGCCAAGATCCAGGTCAATGGCGGAATGAGTCCCGGCAATTCCGGCGGTCCCGTGACCGACACCCAGGGCCAGGTCATCGGCGTGGCCGTGTCCGCCATCAAGAACTCGCAGATCAACTTCGCCATCCCCAGCGATCACGTACGCTATTTTCTCGATGGCCGGCCCGAGTACACCACCCGCGAAGCCGCTTACAAGGACGGCGACAAGATCAAGATGCCGATTCTCGTCCACTTGAATGATCCCCTTAGTCGCATGAAAAAAGTGGCCGTGGAAGTCTGGGTCGGCCCGGCCGGGAAGCCTCGGCCGGCCAGCGCCAAGGAACCCAAGGCCATGCCAGGCGATTCGGAAAGACAGCTGGTGATACTCACCTACGATAAGAAGGGATCAGCGCGGGGAGAAGTGACTCTGCCGGCGCTGAGCGATCCCAAACAGGTTTATTGGCTGCGTCCGGTCCTGACCAATGCCCGTGACGAAACACGCTGGATCTCCGCCGCCGGTCAGCCCTTGCACATGTTGGTGGAACGCAAGCCGATTCAACTCAAGTATCAGCCAGCGCCCGGCAAGCAGATGTTCATGAACCTCAACAGCAACGCCACGCTGCGTCTCCGCGATGACGACGGCGAGGAACACTCCATCCGCTCGAACATGAAGGTGCTGTTGCGCGAGCTGTCCGCCAAGGAAGCGCCTGAGAATGGCGGCGGTCGCTTCTTGTTGAAATTCCAGTCGATCGCCGCCGGCATCTTTATTGACAATCAGTTGGTCAAAGGCAACGCGGACACCAAGGATATTTTCAAGAATACCATCCAGTTGGCGCTGAACGTGGACATGGACGGCGACGGCAATTTGACCGTCGCCAAGCAGGACATGACGCGCGTGTCGCGCGACACGCGCGACGCCGTCTCGGACTTGGGCGATCAGGTGCTGCAATCGTTGAAGGTGATGACGACGCCGTTGTCCGGCGATGCGCTGAAACCGCTGCAAATCTGGAAGACGCAGCGCTTGCTGGAGGTCGGCCCGTTGGGTATGGCGGTGCCGGTCCAGGCAGACATCCGCTACACCTTCTTGGGCGTTCGCCAACGGTTGGGCAAGTCGCAGGCGGTCATCAGCATGCACGGCGGTCTGCGCGGACAGCGCGGCGATGGCTCCAACGTCGCCGGCACCGTGGACGGCACGCTGATGGTTTCACCGGAAACCGGTCAGATTGTCGAGGGCGTGGCCACGCTCAAGGTCGATTTGGACTTGCCTCAAAAAAGGCGAGCCGTCAAGGCCAACGGCGAACTGGTCGTCAGCCTGAAACGCAGCGCGACACCCCCTCCCGCGCCTCCCAAGAAGAAGTAAGCGTTGCTGATTTTTGCCACTAGCCCAGAGCGCCAGCGACGAGTTCTTGCAACCCGTCGCTGGAACTCTGGGCTAGTAACTCATTTTGTCACGAGTTCATTCATGGTTCGACACGTATTTACACTAACAACCTTGTTCGTCTTATGCCTCGCTCCCGTGGTCCGCGCCGACGACTGGCCGGAGTTCCGCGGGCCGACCGGACAAGGGCTGGTCACCAACGGCGAGTTGCCGACGACATGGGGCAAAGACAAGAATGTCGTCTGGAAGCAAACCATTCCTGGAAAGGGATGGTCCTCGCCCGTGATCGTCGGCGGGCGCGTCTACCTGACAACGAGCGCGACGCGGAAGGAGAGCGGCGATCAGCACCTCGAAGCGCTCTGCCTGGATGCGGCTAACGGCAAGATCGTTTGGGAAAAAGAAATCTTTCGCTCGGACGCCAAAAAGTCGCCGCGTATTCACGGCAAGAACAGCCACGCCAGTCCGACGCCGCTCGTGCGGGGCGAACGGCTGTTCGTTCACTTCGGGCACCAGGGAACGGCCTGCCTCGATCTGGAGGGGAAGGTATTGTGGAAAAACACGAGCCTTCACTATGCTCCGGTTCACGGCAACGGTGGCTCACCGATTCTCGTCGAAGACGCCCTGGTTTTCAGCTGCGACGGCGGAGACAAACGCTTTATCGCCGCGCTGAATGTCGCCAACGGCGACGTGCGTTGGAAGACGGACCGCACCATCGAGGCGAGCCGGAAATTCTCGTTCAGCACGCCGTTGTTGATCGTAGTGGACGGCAAAAAGCAGATCATCAGTCCAGGCAGCAATGTGGTGTGTGCCTACGATCCGGCCAACGGCCGTGAGATTTGGCGTGTGCGCTACGATGGCTATTCCGTCATTCCGCGTCCGGTGTATGGGCAAGGACTCCTCTTCATCTGCACCGGCTACAACACCCCGAGCTTGTTGGCGATTCGCCCGGATGGCAAAGGCGATGTCACCGATACGCATGTGGTCTGGAAGACGCGCAAGGCAGTGCCGCACACACCCTCGCCGTTGCTGGTTGGTGAGGAACTCTACTTCGTATCGGACAGCGGGCAGGCGAGTTGCCTCGATGCCCGGACAGGGCAGGTTCACTGGCAGGAACGGCTGGGCGGCAACTACTCGGCATCGCCGTTATTCGCCGGCGGCAAGTTGTACTTCCAGAGCGAAGAGGGTGCCGGCGTGGTGGTGCAGGCGAGCAAGGAGTTCAAGCTGCTGGCGCGGAACGCGCTGAACGAGCGCTCGCTGGCTTCGCCTGCCGCCGCCGATGGCGCCCTGTTTCTCCGCACAGAGAAGCATCTTTATCGCATCGGCGCTCGCTGAGAGTCGGTTCCACAAGCCCCCCTCTCCCCTGTATTCGGGAGAGAGGGGTTGGGGGTGAGGGGGAGAGTCTTCCCCCTCACCCCCAACCCCTCTCCCCCGAGTACAGGGGCATTAGTATCTACACAAGTGCAGAGAAGGCTGAGGTAGAGCAATTTTTGTGGTTGAGGAAGAGCGATAAACGGCTACTTTTTGCTCTTCCTCATCCATGCCTCAGCCCTGCAAGCTGCTTGTGTAGATACTAATGGTACAGGGGAGAGGGGCTTTCAGAACAAACTCTGAAGGGGAGACTCGGCTTTCATGAGCAACGCCATCCTGCGCGTCCGCTGTCCGGATCGGCAAGGCATCATCGCCGCCTTATCGGATTTCGTGTTCCGTCACGGCGGCAACATTCTCGACCTCGATCAGCATACCGAGCCGGAGAGCGGGCGTTTCTTCATGCGGCTGGTGTGGTCGGTGGAGAACTTCAATCTCGACGCCGAGGGCATTCGTTTGGCGCTGCAAGTGCTGGCACGCAGTTTTGGTCTGCACTGGGAACTGAACTTTGAACACGAGCGCGATCGTGTAGCCATCTTTTGCAGCAAACAGCCGCATTGTCTTTACGATCTGCTGATGCGGCAGCGTCTGGGTGAACTGGCCGGCGACATCGTGCTAGTGGTCTCCAACCATCCCGACGCTCGGCCGGCCGCCGAGTATTTCGGTCTGCCGTTCGTAGTCGTGCCGGTGACAACGGAGACGAAAGAGCAAGCGGAGAGCTTGCAGCAGACGCTGTTGCAGGAGCATCACATCGATCTCGTGGTGCTGGCGCGTTACATGCAGGTCCTGTCGCCCGCTTTCATCCAGCGCTGGCCGGCGCGCGTCATCAATATCCATCATTCGTTTCTGCCCGCGTTCGCCGGAGCGCGACCGTATCATCAGGCGCAGGCGCGCGGCGTCAAACTGATCGGCGCGACCGCCCACTATGCCACGGCGGATCTCGATGAAGGGCCTATTATCGAGCAAGACGTGACGCGCGTAACGCATCGCGATACCGTGGACGATATGGTGCGAAAGGGCCGCGACCTGGAGCGACAAGTGCTGGCGCGCGCGGTGCGGCTGCACCTGGATCGCCGCGTCCTCGTCGAGGGCACACGCACCATCGTATTTGGTTAAGGCGAACGATTGCTCTGGCGAATCCGCTACGCTCCTTGCATTATCCGTAATGTCTGGTTACTTTTATCTCCAGCAGGGAGACGAAGGTGATTAGCAGTCGGAGGAAGCGTTATGACTCAGCGATCTCTTTGGGATTACGCGGAGGACAAGCGCGGACAACAACAATGTCCAGCCGAGGAAGATGAGCAAGCTCAGCGGGACGATCGGGAACGCTCGCGCCGGCAGACCTTTCGGCGACTACGTGCCAGCGGTCACTGGCTAACGCTGTTGCGCGTTGCTCGCTCCATCCCTCAACCCTTCACCCTGAACGATCTCTCCGTGGCGGTGTGGAAAGTCTGCCCGGAATTCTTCGGCATGAAAGGCTATTCCTACCCCGACAATCATCGGGTCCATTACATTCTCTACGGCAATCGCGGCCTCATCGCCAAGGGCATCCTTCAGCGCGTCCGCCAGGGCCTCTTCCAAGTACCGGACTTATCGGATCTGGAAGAACTGCTTCGATCCAACCTTGAAGCCGAGACCGAGGAATTGTCTACGGATTCGCCTGACGGTCAACGACGAGACGAAAATCCATAGCGCCAATCGCGTCCGGGTGACTTGCGGGTAAGCACCTCCACGCACTTGTCGTCCACGTCGAATACCCTCCGCCCGGCATGGAACCGGAAGGGTTTCACGAAACGCGGATGGCGCAGGTGCCAACTCCAAATCCCATCGCTGCCCTGTTCGCAATCCCACAACTCAACAAGGCCAATTACCCGACCAAACGGCAATTCCTCCCAGTCGGGGGCACGCCGGCCGAACAAAGCGAGTTGCCTGCGGGACCAATCGTTCACCTCGCTACTGGCGTGGATGAGCAGATCGCCACGATAATCGGTGGGATAACAGCGATATTCAATCTCTTGTAGGCCCGCGAGGATCGCCCAGGCCCAGGGTTGAGATACGGAGACACACTTCATTGGAGCCTCCCTGCGAAGAGGGCAAATAACCGAAGGGAGTCTTTGCCCGCCCGCAGCGCCAGCAAGGGAAGTCTTTGCTGGCGCTGCGGGCGGGCAATTCATCCTGCTAGTACCTCTGACACCGAGGTATTTTATCACAGCATATGATTAAGTCATGATGAGAAAATGTCTCAGAAATGAAAAAGCTCGCATCAATTTTCGACGATGCTCTACTCTCCTTGTAGCTTGTCCCCTTCCTCATCGGGACCAAATCGCTTGAGGACGCCGCGCAGCGTGGCCAGCAGCGCCGCCTGGTCGGTCGTCGCCTGGGGTGTGGTCGTGCGCAGTCCAGCCCAGCGCAACACCACCGGCCAGCCGGCGTGATGGGCCGCCCGGTTGAACTGCTCGCGCATGCGTTGGCCCCAGACGAAACCAAAGCGATCGCGATAGGCCAGCCAGAGGCGATCGAACTCCGCAGCGGACGCGCCGCGACGTAACAGGGCCATCCACGCTATCCACGGGCTAACCGAGAGCAGAGCCAACCCTGCCGACTGCACCGCCGCAGATGAGTCCATGCCCCAGACGGGGGGTATCTCCAGTCCGCAGCCGACCGCCACGAGGCCGACGGCCGGGGCCAGGCGCGTGGGAAGATAATTCAACAGCGGCACACTCAAGATCACGCACAAAAAAAGTTCATGCACCGTCTCCAGACGCACTTCGCCCAGCCCGTTTAGCACGGGCAAGAGCAGGACGGCGAGCAGTCCCACGACGACAAAATTCCACGCGGCCACGCCCGGTCGCCGCGCACCCAGCACAGCGATGCCGGCGCAGCCGGTCAGACCCAGCGCCAAATAAGGGCCGAGTCGGCCATCTTGCTCAGCGTGGAGAACACGATTCCAGGCAACGCCTGTCCAGGTGGCCCAGGCGAGAACCGCCCACAGCAGCGGCTGGCGCAAGGTCGTGCGCCGGTTGGCGTGCAGCGCCAGAGCCAGCGGATAGAATCCTGTTAGAAACAGCAACCCCCAAAGAACATCCATCGCGCGCCGCCATCCTCGTATGTCAAACTGTAGCAGCCGTGCGGTGAGATGGCGTCCCGCCTCCCCCCATTTCGCTGCTTTCACGCATCTCGCCTCGCCCGCCCGGTCGATCTCAGAAACGGCGACGAGAAACTATGCCTCTCCCCAGAGGCTTTCACCGTCACACGCGCCACTGGCCGCGTCCCTTTTCGGAGGAGCGCGGAGCCAGCGGCATAGCAGGGGAGGCTCCCATGATATACCATCGTCTTCGCGTCTTGTGGTTGGTCCCGCTTATGCTAATGCCCCTCGCGGTTGGCTCCTCATCGGCTGGGGTCATTTTCGGTAAGAAGAGCAAGAAGCCCACCCCGGCCGAGCGCGTTCCCGAATTACTCGGCCAGGTCAAGACCGACGGCGACGAGAGCAAACGCGCCGCCGCCGCCCAGGAACTGCGACAATACGATCCGGCCCAGTTCCCCGCCATCGTGCCGATGCTGATCGATGCGCTGCTCACCGATAAGAAGCCGGGCGTGCGCGCCGAGGCCGCTCAGAGTCTCGGTAAACTGCGGCCCATCTCCCAACAGGCGGGCATGGCTCTGGAGCATGCGCTGGCCAATGACTCATCGATGCGGGTTCGCCTGCAAGCGCGCAGTTCGCTGTTGCAATATCACTGGGCCGGCTACCACAACGTCAAGAAAGATGATCTGCTGCCCCAAACCAAGGAACCGCCGTTGGCCGACGAGAAGACACCGCCGCCGATCATCAACACCACGACTCTGCCGCCATCGTCCCGGCGTCTCGTGCCTCAGCAGACCGATGGATCGCGGCTTCCGCCAAGCTATCGCCCGACTTCGCCCGCCCCATTCCCGCCGGTGCGTCCGACCGTGAAAGAACCGCCGCTCGCGCGCTCGATCCAACCCACTCCGGCCCCGGTGAACTCTCCTCCGTCTCAAGGCGGAAGCGAAGCCGGACCGGAACTGACTCCTCCCTGAGGACGCAACTGCGTCGCTTAGGGCTTTCGGACAAAACCCCTTGATTGCCAGCCCGCAGCGCCAGCAAGGGAAGGAGTTCCCTTGCTGGCGCTGCGGGCTGGCAGGGTTTTGTCCCGTAGTCCTTGGCGTTTCGCGCGAAACGCCAAGCGGCGCTCCGTTGCGTCATTGCAGCGCAATGGTGTGATTGCTGAGGCGTTCGTATCCCTGTTGAGTGATGAGATAGTTGTGTTCGATGCGGATGCCGCCGACGCCGGGCACATATAGGCCCGGCTCCAGAGTCACCACATCGCCGGCGAGCAGCGTCTCGTTGGCCTCGCGAACGATGTACGGCGCTTCGGGGTGCGTCAGCCCCAGACCGTGGCCGGCGTGATGCGGGAAATGCTGCGCTACGCCAGCACGGTCAAACACATCGCGCACGGCGTCGTAAACGGTTCGACACTCGCTCCCCGCCCGCAATTCCTTCTCGCCCGCCGCCATCGCCTGCGTGCATAAATCGTAGAGTCGCCGCTGGTCCGCTGTAGGTTCACGCCCCACAACGAGCGTGTTGGTGAAATCGCTGCGATAGCCGCCGATCACCACGGAAAAATCGAGGATCATCATATCGCCCGCTTCCAGCACGCGGCGGGTGGGCGGACCGCCGCGGCGCTCGGGGCCAGGCGAAACGGCGAAGTCGCCGTAGACGATCACCGCTCGACCGGCGGCCTGGATGCAGGCGGTGTTGATGCCGCAATACACGTCTAACTCGGTCATGCCTGGCCGCGCATTTGCCCGCGCCCAGGCATGACCGGCCTCCGTCACCCGCATGCACTGACGCAGCGTTTCCACTTCATCGGGATCTTTCTGCCGTCGCAGTTCCGCCACGGTGCGAATGACTGTGGCCGCGTAGGGGTCGCCGGGGCGATCGTGGATGCGCAGCCCTTCGTGCGAAGGATTGACCGTTTGCAACAAAGCCAGTTGACGCGGTCCTCGTCCCGGCGTCTGGCCGGTGTACCACGGCACGATCGAGCGCTCTTCGACATGGGCGTCGCTCACCGACTTCGGCAGACGATCATCGTGCAGCAACTTGGCATGGCCATCCTGACGCAGCAGCAAATAGCCGCCGAAGCCCGCACCGAGGCTGAAGGGATCGACGTGGAAATTAGCCAAGTAGATGAGGTGGATCGGATCGCTCAGGCGTAAATGATCGCCATCGGGCGGCGGATCGAGACGGCTCCACAATCGCTGGCGGCGCTGCCGGCATCCTTCCGCAGTCAACATGGTTTTCCCCTCCCTTAACAGGCGAACGGCCGGCGTGAGCCGGCTGGTGGAGTAAGCACCAGCCGGCTCACGCCGGCCGTTCGCAGTCCCCGCGTCCTGACAATGTAGGGCGGGGCCAAGCAGTCACCAAGGGCTGCTCTTTCGGATTTCGGTCCGTCTGTCCGGGATTACCTAGGTCCTCTGGGACCACCGCCGAAGCCGCCGCGGCCTCCGCCTGGGGGAAGTCCCATCTGCTGGCGCACCTGGCTTTGCATCGCGCGCATCTGGCTCTTCTGCGCTCGGTATTCCGGATCGGAGAAGTCGAGTCGATTCTTCTGTCGTTGATGGCTGTCGCCCCGGGACCCCCCAGGACCGCCGGGACCGCCGCCTCCGGGCTGACCGGCCACAGCTTGACCACCCGGACCTCCGCGTCCGCCTGCGCCACCTCCAGCCGCGCCGTCCGCACCACCGCGCCCGCCCGCACCAGCACCGCCCGCACCACCAGCACCGCCCGCTCTCCCGCCTCCCGGACCACCGCTACCTTGACGAGAACCGCCGCCGCGCGCGGCACGCTCGGCGTCCCGCTTCGCACGGCGTTTCTCCCCCTCAAGGATGTCGTTCTTTATTTTGGCGATTTGCTCTTCCTTGGACAATTTGAAGAACGCACTGGTTCTCTCGCGATCCTTCTCGCGTCCTTCCTTGAACATGTCCATCTTCTGCCGTTCGGTCAGATTGGAGAAAATCTCCCTGGTTTTCTCCCATTTTGCCTTGCCATCCATGTTCGGATCGTTGCGAATGGCGGCCAAGTCGTGTTTGGCTTCCTCAACGGGATCGGGCCGGAAGATACAGTAGGCCACCCCGCCCAACGCCACAAACCCCAGCAGGATCAGGAGTCCCAGGCCAATACGTTTCCAGCGCGCATTTTTGCCATCTTTCCCTGGAAGGGAAGATTTCGACTTGGCCAACGAGGATTTGGCGATTTTCGGAGGCGGCACCGGCAGCGCGGGTTTCGTGCCCGCTTTCGAGACAGGTTTCAAGGCAGGTTTTGCGTCAGGCTTGGTTTGCCCCGCGCGGTACAACTGCCGTTCCGCGATGCGTGTCTCGTCTTGCTTAGGATCTAACGAGAAATCCATGATTGACGACTCCTAACGAGGAGGAGAGGAGGAAGAATCATTCCACATGGCCGTCAGCGTAGAGGTAATTGCGATCCACTCCGCTGAACTGAATGCCGTGTACCGGGTCGAAATCGTAGACCATGAGGACATTGGTGCTGCCAAGGCCGGCTTCGAGCATCACAATGGTTGACTTGTGCAGCCCGATTTGACCGCTTCGGCCCTTCATGGTGCGAGCGTTCCGCCCGTATTCATAGCTCATCCCCTGAGTCGTTGCCGACGGGGTTCCGTACCACGTCTGCAACAGAGGCGAGCTATAGTTAGTGCCGATCGGCATCTGGTAGCGGAATTGATCGCTGGGGCAGGTAAAGACCTTTTGGTTATTCTCGCAATAAGGACCGATGACCACATTCAACGGACCTACGCCGGCCGGGACCGACGGGGTTTCGGCGGCGTCGGGAAAGAAGCCTTGGTTGGAATCGCAATACATGTGAATGGCGAGGGCGAGGTTGTGCAGATTGCTGGCGCATTGGATCTTAGCCGCTCGGTCGCGCACTTTCTGCACGGCGGGCAAAAGCAAACCAATCAAAATAGCGATGATGGCAATGACCACCAGCAATTCAATCAGCGTAAAGGCGGCGCGGCGCGCAGGGGATAGACGAGTGTACATGGCAGCACCAAAGAATAAAGAATACGAACATCGCGTTCGTTTCGTGGCCCGATCCGGGAGTCAACGAGTCGTTCGGGCAGGTAGGTACGAACCGGGCGATTCGATCCTCAAGCGGGACCGAATCCTTTCCTTCTCGGACATCTTAACCCAGCGCCGATTAGAGAACAATGAGATGAGAAAAAAAATTGCCCACTGAGTTCGGGGCACCCCACTCCTTCCGTTACATGAACGGAAGACCACATCTCCATCGGATAAACACGGAGAAGTTTTCCGCTTGATCCGAAATTACGTTTCCACGTTGTATCATGTGCTGCGGCTCGACTGTCCCAAGGACTCACTGTACAACTCGGCCGGCGTCGTCCCCCGGCAGGACATCACCGGCCGCTCCGGTAGCGCTGTCGGCGAAGTTCTCACGGGGGTCATCAACTTCACCCTCGACAAGCATCAGAACGGGCAGCGGCCGTTCGCCGGAGATTCTGTGGTTCATGTAGACCTTCCGCTGGTGAGCCGCGAGCCGGTATTTTCACGACGAAGGACGATAAGCTTCCCACATGAGTGGGAGACTTTTTCATTTGCGGAAAAAAAATGAGCCAGCCCCCCCTCGGCGCGGGATGATGGAGGAGAACACCCACGCGCGGGAAAGGAGCGTTGCAAGCTATGACGATAACGAAAATCCAAATCGTGACGATGTTCGTGGCGACGGTCAGCGTTTTGGCGACGGGAACAAGCTTGTTGACGCGGCAGACGCCATCGGAACCGCGCAAGGATCACTATGGCGATGATCTGCCGGCCGGCGCGCTGGCGCGGTTCGGTACCGTGCGTTTCCGCCAGGGCAACAGTATCTACGCACTCGATCTGTCTCCCGATGGCCGAAGGGTGGTCACGGTGGGCGGCAACAGTCGCCTCCATTTGTGGGACGCGGCCACGGGCAAGGAAGTGTTGCATTTCCCAGAGGAACAGCGACCCAATACTATCTACGCAGCCGTCTTCTCTCCCGACGGTCGGATATTCGCCACCGGCGGATTTTTCGGCTTCAGCTTGTGGCAAACGAACGGCGGAAAGCGGCTCCATTATGTGGAGACGGACGCCGCTTATTCTTTGGCCTTTTCCCCCGACGGCAAGACGCTGGCGGTCGGCACGTTGAGAAATGGGCCGTCGCTGTGGGACGTTGCTTCCGGCAAAAAGATCGACCAATTGACCGAGAATGCGGCCCGACCCGGCACCTTCCGCATCGGCCTCCACGCGCTCGCCTTCACACCGAATGGCCGGCTGCTCGCCTCGACGTATGAAAACAGCGTTATTCTTTGGGATGTGGCGACGCGCAAGGAAGTCCGCCGTTTGGAGGGACATGGTAAGAGCGTGCGTACGGTGGCGTTTTCGCCGGATGGCAAGTTACTCGCTTCGGGCGGCGAGGACCAAATTCGGCTGTGGGACGCCACGACGTGGCGCGAACTGCGCCAGTTCAAGGGGCATGAGGCCACGGTATGGTCACTCGTCTTCTCGACCGACGGCAAGACGCTGATCTCCGGCAGCGGTTATGTAGCCATGTTCGGTCCGTGGACACGGGAGCGGCGCACGCTCCGCATGTGGGACGTGGCCACGGCCGCCGAACGCGAAGCCTTGGGCGAGTATGGCAACGACGTCCCTTCCCTGGCCCTTTCGCGCGATGGCAAACTGTTGGTCTTGGCCGATGGCGGCTGTGTTCGCCTATGGGACATGGACACGCGCAAGGAGGTTCGCCGGCGAGGCGGCCACCGCGACGGCATCGGCGGCGTCGCCTTCTCCTCGGACGGCAAACGATTGGCCACCAGCAGTGGTGACGGCACCGTTCGCTTGTGGGAGGCCGCCACGGGGCGCGAACTGCGGACGCTGGTTCATGGTCCGACCTATGTGTATTCCGTGATCTTTTCACCGGATGGCCGGCTGATCGCCAGCGGCGACGGCAATGGCGTCATCCGCCTGTGGGATGCCTCCAGCGGGCGCGAAGTCCACCATATTCGCGGGCATCAGGGCCAAGAGGTGCGGGTTGCGTTTTCCCCCGATGGCACGCGGTTGGCCTCCGCTGGACGGGACACGACCGCAGCCTTGTGGGATGTGGCGACCGGCGAGGAACTGCGCCGGTTCAAGGGAGACGATGGGTTCTCGTGTGTGGCTTTTTCGCCGGACGGCAAGCGAATCGCCACGGGCGAATTCTTCCCCAAGAGGCTGCGTGGCAAGGGACCAGGCGAGACGGGGCCGCTCGTCCGCGTCTGGAATGCGACGACGGGCAAGCAGGTCCATGCGTTTGAGGGGCACAACAGCAGCATGATTCACGCCGTCGCTTTCAGCCGCGATGGGGCGGTTCTCGCCTCCACGGGCTGGGACAAGACAATACGTCTATGGGACATGGCGACAGGGAAGCCGTGGGGGCAGATAGCGGGAGGAGAGGGAGCGGTCGCGTTCTCGCCGGACGGTCGCACACTCGCCACGGGGGGCTATGATACCATCGTCCGTCTGTGGGAAGTGGCGACGCGGAAAGAACGGGCGCACCTCACGGGACACCAAGCTCTTGTTAACGGACTTGCCTTTTCTCCCGATGGCCGGAC
>DATNCY010000079.1:0-4705 GCA_035553375.1 Gemmataceae bacterium | reverse complement strand
CCTCCGGGGTGAGCGTGCCCAACTCGACCAGGCGATTGACCAGCGTTTGATCGCGCGTCAACTGGACCAGACGGCCCTCGTGCAGATGATAAGTGCGGCTATCGCCGACGTGGCCGACGACCACATAACGACCATCGACGTAGACGGCTTCGGCGGTGCAGCCCATGCCGCGACGCTTCGAGCCGGGAGCGCGCGACGCGGTGTACACCTGCTTGTTCGCTTCCTTGAGCGCGGCCTTGAGGGTCTTCTTCATGTCCTCGACACCGATCGGCGGCGCGGCGTGGCCCTGGCCTTCGGGACGCGGTTGGGTACTCATCGCATCGGCCGGGAAAGACGAAGCGCCGGCCAGCGGCGCGAAGGCTTTTTGCTGGAGCAGATATTGCCGCATCACCTGGATGGCCAGCGCGGCGGCAACTTCGCCGGCCTCGTAGCCACCCATGCCGTCGCACAGCAACACCAGTGCCGACTCGCCGGTGTCATCTTGACGCGACTCATAGGCGTGCAGCAGCGCGAACGCATCCTCGTTGCCTGTGCGAACCATGCCGATCGTCGTCCAGGCGGCGATCTCCAAACGCACATTATCGAAGGTGCGGCCGAGGGTGTTGAGGGTGCGGATCAACTCGACGAAGCCGGTGGCGTCCTCTCTGCCCGCCTCATCGGTGGGGAATCGGCCCTCGACCTCTTTGCGGAAGGTCTTGGTCATCAGCCGGCCGAACGCCGGATGAATGTCGGGGAAGCGCGGGATGAACGGCTTTGGCGTGCCGGAGCGATCGAAGTCAATCTCGTTGAGATCGCGGCCAACGTGCAAGGCGTAGAGCATGGCGCCGAAACTGTAAAGGTCGGCGCGAGCGTCGGCCTTGCCGGCCAGAACTTCGGGAGCGGTGTACAGGGTACGCCGTAGCGACACATCGGCCGGCAGAGGTAAGGGCAGCAGATCACCTAGGTCCGCCAGGCGAGCTTGGCCGTTCGACGAGACAGTGATGATGTCCGGCCGCAGACCTTCGAGGATGGCGTTGCACTGGTGCAGGCGGTGAAGAATATCGGCGATCTGCGCGAGATAACCAAAACGCTGCGCGGCGTCTGCCTCGGGATCGTCCCAGGCATCCCAAAGCGACCGGCCAGCCGGCACTTCTTCGATGAGATAGTCGAAATCGTCCTCCGTGAAACGGTCGAGGACGGCCGGCAATCCCGAATGTTCGAGGGTGGACAGCAGCGCTTGCTCCCATTCGAGACTCGGCCAGACGGGTTGAGCGCCGAGAATCTCGGTGGCCGGCGTGGCCGTGGGGAAGACATCATCGAAAACGGGCAGAACATCGTCATCATTGTCTTCGAGGGCGACCGCCGTGTCCTCCACGGGGATGGCCTCTGCGGCAGGGAGAGCATCGAAAGCCTGCCGCGCTTCGCGAATGATCGTCACCGGCACCGGGGAGGAGGAGCCATCGCCGTGGTCCAGACCGCGATAGCGTGTCACGCCGGATCGTTCGCTGATTGGCTCGCGGATCTCGTAGCGATTTTTCAGATGCACGACGAGGCCCTCCGGGGCGGCTGCCGCGGGTTGCGCGGCGGCACCACCGGCGAGGTCAGCCGGCGAGAAGTAATAACCACAGTCGCCACAGGATGTATCGTCGCCCTTGCGAGGGGCGGTGCAGACGGGACAGAGGATCGGTGCTGGCTCGGTGGATTCGCCCACCAGAGGCGAAGGAATAGCGGGAATCGCCTCCGTGACAGACTCGGCCACAGGCGCGATTTCCGTAGGCGTTTCGTCTTGTGCCGGCGGCGCACCCTCCACGGGTTGAGCCAACGGCACGGTCGGATTGGCATCTGCGACCGGAACCGGCTCCGCGACCGGGACAGCGTCAGCCGACGGAGTCGCGGGGGCCGGCGGCAGGGTGACATCCCACGTCGGCAACACTTCTTCCGCCATCGAGGCGTCGTCGTTCGGTTTCATATTCTCGACCAGGCCCTTCAAGCGGGCCAGTAACCCGCCCGCGCGCGCGGCGTTGGAATCGGATGGAGTGGATGACATAGGGTTAAGTCCTTACCAGCCCGCAGCGCCAGCAAGGGACTTCCTTGCTGGCGCTGCGGGCTGGTGTTGCCCTGACTACCGAAGACGATTGCCGCAGTGGATGCAGCAGCGGCTGCCCATGCGGTTGGTCTTGCCACAATGGTAACACGGTGGCGTCGGATCGGTCAGCGGCTCGGCGCACTTGGAGCAGAACGGTTCGCGTACCTTGTTCTTCTGCTGGCACTTCGGACAGGCGATCTCCGTGGTGACGCGGCGATGATCCAGGTCGGCCTTGATCTCACGGGCCGAGAAATACCGATCGTTGACATCCTCCGCCAAGTTCAGCTTAATCAACTCGTAGAACCAGCGATGGTCGGCTGGAATCGAGCCGTTCGGCTCGCTCAGCTGCGTTTCCAGTTCGCGGGCCGTGTAGAAGCCTTCCGGCGCTTTCCCGGTGACCAAATGATACATCGTCCCGGCGAGCGCGAATAAGTCGCTCCGCGGCTCCGGTTTGCCAACGATCTGCTCCGGCGGCGCGTAACCTTCGGTATAGACGCGCGTCTTGGCAGCCATTTTCTCCTTGACGGTGCGCCCCAGATCGCGGGCGGTGCCGAAATCGATCATCTTGATCGAGCGATGATCCTCCAGAAGCATGATGTTGTCGGGCTTCAAATCGCGGTGGACCAGCGGCGGGGATTGCGTGTGCATATGCGTCAGCACATCGCAGATACTCTTGCTCCACTCGATGACCTGATCGAGCGTGAAAGGCTTGTTATTGTTGCCTTCCATCAACTTGAGGAGATCCTGACCGCGGATGAACTCAAGAACGAGATGGGCGCTCTGCCCCTGCTCGATGAGATCGAAGACACGCGGGACGATGGCGATGGTTTCAAGAGAACGAAGAATCTCGGCCTCGCGCCGGAAGAAATTCAGACGGATGGCGAATTCCTGCGGATCGGCGCAGATCATATCCTTGATGGCCACCGGCCGATTGTTGAATTTGGTGTCGGTGGCGAGGTAGACCGCGCCGAAACCGCCCATCGCCAGAAGACGCTCGATCTTGTATCGACCGTGCAGCATGGTGCCGGGGGCGGTCGGCAGGACGGTGCCGCAGCGCTGACAATTGCGTTCGTTGGGCGGATTAGCGACGCCGCAAGCAGGATTGGGGCAGAGATTGGGCGCTCCCTCCATCTCGGCGGCGGTTGTTTCGGGCTGAATCAGGTAGCCGCAATCCATGCAGGCGATGGCACCAGGCAGCAAGGGCGCCTTGCAAGCGGGACATTCCGTGGGCGTCGTGGGTGTCGTGGCGGCTTTGCCAGCGGAAACGTCCACGGCCGGAGAGGAGAGAGGACGCGGCGCGGGTGGCGCGGCTGGTTGGGTGGCTACGGCCGCCCCCCCACCGCCAACGGCGGCGGTGCCGATCATCGGCGGGGGCGCGCCGCCGACTGTGAAGGGATTTTGGCAACTGGGACAGCGAAATTGCTTGCCGGCCGAGTTATCGGCCAACTGCATCGGTTTCTGGCAATGCGGACAGCGGATCACGAGCGGCATGGGTCTATCCTGTAACGCCTCTTACCAGCCCGCAGCGCCAGCAAGGGAATGTCCCTTGCTGGCGCTGCGGGCTGGTAAGAGGTTATTTTCGTTTTTGTCTCTCGCCAAACTCAAGTACACTATTGCCCACCCGGATCACGTCGCCGGAGGTCAACGGCGTGGGCTTGGTAACAGGCTCATCATTGAGGAACGTCCCGCCCGGCGTCTCGGCGTCGGCCAACAGATAGCGGTTATTCTTGAGCAGAATGCGCGCGTGCAAGCGCTCGATGGTGTTGTCGCCGAATATGCCCAGATCGCAACTCTCGGCCCGACCAATGGTCGTTTCATCTTTCGCCAGCAGCAGCTCGCGGCCAGCCCGGAAGCCTTGCGCGACCTTGAGCCAGGCTTCCTTGAGGAATACCTGCGCCAGGCCGACGAACAGGCCGATGCACAGACCGAGAATGACGAGGCTAATGGCCAAATCGCTGCGCGGGATCTTGGCGTTGCCCATCAGCAAGCCAAACGGCAGTCCACCGAGAAAGCCGCCCAGAAAGCCGCCGTAGATGCCGTTGAGCGTTTTCTTCATGGGCATGCGCAGCTCCTGCTTGGCGCGTACGGCCCGCAAAAGATCGAAGACGCCAATGGATGCACCGACACAAATCCCTACCAGAATCCAGCCGACGACGACCGGGAAATGGAGAAAGGAGTGCAGAAACTCGCCGATGAGAGCGCTGACCGTGCCGCCGATCAGGCCGATGCCCAGGCAAATCAGCACGCGGATAATACGTTGCGAACCAACCGCGTTAAGAACAGCGTCCACGGCACCGATGGCACCGGCCACCAGCAAGCCGAGGATGCCGCCGGTCAGACATGCGTAAGGAATGGGCGAAAGGTGGCCACGGATCGTCAACTGGACCAGTCCCCAGGCCAGGAAAGCAGCCCAGCCCCCCAGCAAGGCACAGTAGTAGATGAACAGCTTGAACGACATTCGCCGCTCCCTTGATTGCCAGCCCGCCGCGCCAGCAAGGGACGTTCCCTTGCTGGCGCGGCGGACTGGCAAACCTAACCAAAAATACTCGTCGTCTTGACGACCACTTGCTTGGGCTTGGCCTTGGCCTTGCCCGCTTCGGCCTCCAACGTGAACGTGCCGGTATCGCCGCTGCGCAGATG
>DATNCY010000078.1:0-28289 GCA_035553375.1 Gemmataceae bacterium | reverse complement strand
GCTTTGGTCTCCTGGAGGTGGTCCAGATTTTCTCGCTCCATCTTGGCGCGATAGGATGTCGTCACCGGCTCGTTATTGAGTATCTGCAAGGCGGCCTTGCCGACACGCTGGAGAACCACGAGATCGAAGGTGTTGACGACGGCGTTCTTTTGCGCATCCGTCGCCGAGACGCCCTGCGCTTCCAGTTGCTTGGCGGCTGCTTCCACCGTGTTCGGGCTGACGAAATCGCGGACATCGGTGAAGTAGAACGCTAACAGCGCGATGAGGATGAAGACGCTGCCGAGCAGCGTGTACAGGAAAAACTTGATGGCGGCATATTCGCGGCGCGGCCCGCCCCAGACGCCGATGAGGAAGTACATCGGCAGGAGCATGACCTCCCAGAAGATGTAGAACAAGAAGAAATCCAGCGCGAAGAACGTACCCAGCATGCCCGTTTCCAGAAGCAAGAAGAGCATGCAGTAGCCGCGGACAAACTTATCGATCTTCCAACTGGCGATCATGGCCAAGAAGGAAAGAACCGTGGTCAGCAGCACCAACGGCATGCTGATGCCGTCGGCGCCGAGGTAGTAATCGATGTGGAAACGCGGAATCCACGGGTAGCGCGACAGCCAATCGTCGGCCGGCTGGCCCGATCCCTCGGCGGCCTTGTCCAGTTGGTGCAGACGCCAATCGAGCGTGGCGTTGGCACGCCCTTCCTCTCGACCGGGACGGATACTGTTGCGATCGATGGTATTGTTATAGAAGAGAATGAACATGCCGATGCTGACGCCCAGCGTCAGCGCGGTGGCGAATAGCGACACCCAGCGCATGATCTCTTCTTTGCCGCGCGGGATGAAAATCAGCGCCAACGCGAAGACGGCGGGAATGAAGACAATCGCCGACATGTAGAGGAGATCGGTTTCAGCCATGACAAGTTCCACTCTCTGAAGAACAACTCAATTCGTCTCATCGCGAACCGACCAGCCCGGAGCGCCAGCGACGGGTTTCGTTCCCTGTCGCTGGCGCTCCGGGCGAGTCAATGCTCACCCCGCCATCGCCATCCGCACGAAATAGGCCAGCAGGATGAAGATGCCGACCGCAGCCAGCACCATAAACAACACGTAACTCCGCAAAAAGCCCGTCTGCACGTCGCGCAAACGCGCGCCGATCCGATACGTCACATTGCCGACCAAGTTAACCAAGCCATCGATAATGGCGTTATCGAATATGCCGTCCCACTTCGACACCCACATCATCAGGCGAGCGACGAAGTGAATGATGCCATCGATAACGCGGAGATCGAAGGCGGCGAACCAATGGCCGACCACCAGCGCCGGCCGCACGACGGCAACGCTGTACAGTCGATCGAAACGCCACTTGTCCATCAGGAAAGCGTGCAACCGAGGGAATTGCTCCTTGGCCTCGGCGGGATCGAGAACGCGCTTCCAGTAAATGAGACCGGCGAAGACGATGCCGATCAGCACCAGACCAAGAGCGAGATTGCCGGCCAAATGATGATTGTGATGCGCGTAGAGCCGTTCGTTCTGCGCCTCGGCCTTGGCGGCGGCCCAGTATTCTTCCTCGGCCTCGACGTGGCCGAAGTCGGCCAATACCGCGTGATGCTGAGCGTGATGCACATTATGGCCCAGCCAACTTTTCTCGGCGTCGTAGATCGGCCAACCCCAGGCGACGCAAACGCTGCACACGGCCAGGAGGATGAGCGGCACCGTCATCAACCAGGGCGATTCGTGGGCATGCTCGTAAACGTGTTCGTCACGCGGCTTGCCGGTGAAAGTCATGAACCACATGCGCGCCATGTAGAACGCCGTGATGCCGGCCGTGATGAGCGGCAGGAGGAACAGCAGCATGTGATTGTTATGCACCCACACATAACCGAGTGCTTGCGCGAGAATGGCGTCCTTGCTGTACCAGCCGGTGAACAGCGGAATGCCGGCGATAGCCAAAACGCCGGCCAACATCGTCAGGGCGGTGATCTTCATCTTGGGAAACAGCCCGCCCATCTTGGTCATCTCTTGCTCGTGGTGGCAGCCGTAAATCACGCTGCCGGAACCGAGGAAGAGCAGAGCCTTGAAAAAAGCGTGCGTCATCAGATGGAACAACCCGGCGACCCAACCGCCGACACCCAGCGCCAGCATCATGTAACCGAGTTGGCTGACCGTCGAATAAGCCAGCACCTTCTTGATGTCGGTCATCACCACGGCAATGCTGGCGGCGACGAACAAGGTGATGCCGCCCGTGTAGGCGATGACGAGGAGCGTTTCGGCTGGGAACATCGGGAAACAACGACCAACGAGATAGACGCCGGCGGCGACCATCGTGGCGGCGTGGATGAGAGCGCTAACCGGCGTCGGACCTTCCATCGCGTCGGGCAGCCAGACATGCAACGGGAACTGCGCCGATTTGCCGACGCAACCGAGAAAAATGCCCAAACCGGCAGCAACCAGCATCCAGTACGGCATCGAACTATGTTCATCCGATTTCGGCGCGGCGGATACGTCTACCTCGCCCCTGCTGTTGCCGATCGCGTGGTAGTGACCCGGTTTGGCGCGCGGGAACAGCAACAGCTGCGAACCGTTGTCCGCAATTTTCAGGCTCTGATTTCCGGAGGCGTTCTCGGCTTCGAGATTGCCGCGCACGAAGCGACCGGCCAAGCGGACGGGGCCATGCGTATCGGTCAGCGGCGCGCGGACCTGTTTGAAAATCTCATCGAAATTGAAGGTGCCGAGGCTGGTCCAGACGATGAGCAGACCGAGGATGAAACCGGCGTCGCCGATGCGGTTGACGATGAAGGCTTTGTTGGCCGCGTTCGCGGCGCTGGTGCGCTCGAAATAGAAGCCGACCAGCAAATAAGAACAAACGCCGACCAATTCCCAACTGACGAAAACCTGAAAGAGATTGTCGGCCAGCAGCAGATTGAGCATCGAGAAACAGAACAGCGACAGATACATGAAGAAACGGCCGAAACGACCGCGACGGTGCAGATGGCCGTGGGCCGTGTGGACCTGATGGTCTTCGACCTCCGGCTGCAACTCGTCGGCCATGTAGCCCATCGAGAACAGGTGAATCAGCGTGGCGATGAACGTCACCATCACGAACATCAGACCGCTGAGACTATCGATCTTAAAACCGAGTTGCAGGATCGTGCCGCGCTCGGAATCGTTGGCGTGGGCCGGATGGATACGCAGCCAATCGAAATGACTTTGCCACGAGGTATTGCGAAGGTGTTCCCATCGGCCTTCTACATCGGTGAGTTGCTTCTCCACCCGTTCGCCGTTTTCGTGCAGTTCCTCTTTCTCTTTCGCGTCCGTTGCCTTTGCTTCCTGCGCCTGCAAATCGCGGACATCCTTTTCGAGTCCGGCAATCCGCGTCTCGAACGTGCTTTGCTCGGTCGTAAAGCGAATGAAGCCGGTCAGACTGAGAAGGAAGGCGATGGCGATGGCGGCTGTGGCTACATAGGCAGCGCCGCGGCCACGTTGTTCGCCGCCGAAGAAGTTAAATAGCGCGGCACCAGCGGGCGTGTAGCGGAAGGGGCGCGTGGCGCACCACATCGCCGAGGCCAGCAGGATGAGGAGGAAGGAGACGAGCGGAACCAGCGTGGCGGCGACGAAGTAGAAACCAGGATGCTCGCGGAATAACTCAAAAATGTTCATAGTTAGCCCTTGAGTTCCTCCGCCGTGTCAACATCCACTGTCATGTGATTGTTGTAGAAGTTGAGGACGATGGCCAGAGCGATAGCGGCCTCGGCGGCCGCCAACACGATGACGAACAGGGCGAAAACCTGCCCTTCAACCTGGAACACGGGATTGAAGTAGGCGAAGGCGACGAAGTTAATCGTCGCGGCATTGAGGACCAGTTCGACGCCCATGAGGATGCCGATGGCGTTGCGCTTGGTGGCCATGCAAATGGCGCCGCACACGAACAGCAACGCGCCCAGAAGCAGAAAATGATTGAGTCCGACGGCGGCGCTCATACGGAGGCTCCCAGTTGTTGCTCGCGGCCGGGCGCGGCGGCCAGGCGACGCCGCTTGGCGCGGGCCAAGTACGCGGCACCGATCAGGACGACCAGCAGATGGACGGAGACGATTTCAAAGGGCAGCAAATACGACATCCCTGCGCGATTCCGGCGGATGGTCTTCAACTCGCCTTTGGTATTGGGCATCGGAGGAACACCGGTGACGTTTCCCGCTGGGGAGGCATCTTTTTGACCGAGCAGCGATTCACCGAGGACGGTGCTATCGGGCATCTCGGCGCTGGCGACGCGATCGTCCGGTGCGGTGCGCGGTTTGCTGGCGAGGAGGCTGACGGCCAGGACGCCGTAAAGTACCAAGCCGACGGCCAAGGCGATGGCCCACTCCGCGACGCCAATGCGCATTTTGATGAACGGTCCCTGCGCCGTGAGCATGACGCCGAAGACGACCAGGATGAGCGTACCGCCGACGTAGACGAGCAACTGCGTGGCACCGACGAAATCGGCGCGGAGCAGGAAGAACAGACCGGACACGCCCGCCAGAGTGAACAACAACCATGCCGCCGCGCGCACGATGTTTTGCGTCAGCACCACCGCGAGAGCGCAGATGCCGGTCATCGCGGCGAGAATATAGAAAATCACGGAATTAAACGCATCCATCACTCGCTCCGCGAGAAATCCTCACCCGCTGCGCGGGAAATCCGAAACATTAAATCCGAAATCCGAAAGAAATCCAAAGATACGAAAAAAAGAAATCTCAAACTCTTATTTCTGATTCGGTTTTGGATTTTGAGTTTGAAGATTGCGATTTCTTTCGGATTTCGGATTTAATGTTTCGGATTTCCCATGAGGACGGGCGGGACCGGTCCGCGACTCCACAAGTCCGGCACACTGTACGCCGGCAGTCGGCTCCGTGTGCTGACGACCTTCACCGCCATCCACACGACCAACCCCACACACACGGCGCAGAGGACATAGCTGAAATACGGGCTGACAAACCGCGAGACGCCCACCTGCCAAAGACTGACGCCCATCAGCAGCACACAGCTAATCGGCAACAGATATTTCAGACACGTCATCATCACCTGATCGATGCGCAAACGCGGCAACGTCCAGCGCACCCACATTTGCACGAATACCAACAGCCACCCCTTGAGAATGAACACCGCCGCATTAAAGAGATTGGCCAAAAACCACAGGCCCATGTTCGATTCACGCAATTGATCCGTCGCCAATTCCGGCAAAAAACCAGTATGCCAGCCCCCAAGGAAAAGCATGATGGCGATACCGCTGACGGCGAACATGGCACCGTATTCGGCCATGAAGAAAAACGACCAACGCAGACCGCTGTACTCGGTATGGAAGCCGGCCACCAACTCGCTCTCAGCCTCGGCGAGATCGAACGGAGCGCGTTTGCATTGGGCCGTCGCGCAGGTGAAGTATGTCCAGAAAGCGAGGAAGGTGAACGGATCGTGGAACAGATTCCAGTTCCAGATGCCGCCGGTTTGCTGCTGGCTGATGTAATTAAGATCCATCGAGCCGGCGACGATGACGGGCACCAACACGCACAGGGCCATCGGCACTTCGTAGCTCACCATCTGGGCGGCCTCGCGCATGCCGCCGAACAAGGCCCATTTGCTACCGGAACCGTAGCCGGCCAGGATGATGCCGAATACTTCGGTGGACATCACCGCCAACATGAAAAACACGCCGACGCTGAGCGTTTTGGCCACCCAGCCATTGGCGAACGGCAAGGCGATGAAGGCGCTGAAAGCACCGCAAAACGCGATATAGGGTCCAAGGCGAAAGAGCATCTGATCGGCGTCGGCGGGAATGAGGTCTTCCTTGACGAGCAGTTTGACGCCGTCGGCGATGGTTTGCAGCCAGCCGAAGCGACCGCCGACGCGGGTAGGTCCAAGACGATCCTGAATGCGTCCGGCCACCTTGCGTTCCAGCCAAATGAAGAAAATGGCGGAGGCGGCCACGAAGACCAACAGAGCATTCACCGCGACGAGAGCGATAATCCCTTCCGCCACTTGTTCGGATAGGCCCGTCTGTGAAGACAACCAATTCGTCACGGTCACGATCAGTAACCTCCACGAGGGGCGTGTGGGACGTTCCAGGGCGTCGGTAGGAAGTACCAGATGGGCGTTACTGTATGTGCGGCGTGCGGTGATGGCAAGCAGATGCGGGCAAAGAAGTGAATTCCCTCGGTTGGGGCACGATCCGGGAACCTTACCGGCTTGGGATGTCTGTCTTCTCCGTTCATTCGCGTGTTTCGCGGAAACGGTAGCCGACGCCGCGCACGGTTTCGATCAGGTCGGAGGTGCCGAGCTTCTTACGCAGCGTCTTGATATGCACGTCGATGGTGCGTTCGAGTACGATGGCGCCTTCGCCGATGGCGGCGTCCATGAGTTGATGCCGCGTAAACGCTCGGCCCGGTTGGCGCAGTAAACACTCCAGCAGGCGAAACTCGGTTGGCGTCAGATCCAACTCGCGGTCGGCGGCATAGGCGCGATGGCGCACACGGTCGAGACGCACATCAAGATACTCGACCACGTCCACCGGATCGGTGACGCCCTCGACGCGGCGCTGTAGTGCCTTGATGCGTTGCAGCAACACCTTGACGCTGAACGGCTTGGTCACGTAATCGTCGGCCCCCAGCGAGAAGCCGACCACTTGATCCGTCTCCTCCGCCTTGGCGCTGATGATGATGATGGGAATGTCGCGCGTCCGTTCGCCCGCGCGCAGCTCTCGGCAAACGTCGATACCGTTCATGCCCGGCAACATGATGTCGAGTAGAATCAGGTCCGGCAGCAGCGTCTGCGCCTTGCGCAGTCCTTCCTGACCATCATGAGCGGCCACGGTGTCGTAGCCTTCGCGTTTCAGATTGTATTCCAGCACGTCGGTCAGGCCGCGCTCGTCCTCAATGATGAGGATGCGCATGCGCGGCGTGGTGGACGCCGGAGCGTTGGGCGCGGCGGTCATCGTTGCATCTCCCCTAATTATCATCCGAATCGTCCTGTTATGTAATCTTCCGTCTGTTTCACCAGCGGGCGCGTATACAGTTGATCGGTTGGCCCCGACTCGACGATGCGGCCCTGGAAGAAGAAAGCCGTCCGATCGGAGACGCGAGCGGCCTGCTGCATGTTGTGCGTCACGATGACGATGGTGTAATCGCGCTTCAACTCGAAGATGAGATCCTCAATGCGCGCCGTCGAAGCTGGGTCCAGCGCCGAAGCTGGTTCATCGAGCAGCAGCACTTCCGGGTCAGTCGCCAGGGCGCGGGCAATGCACAGACGCTGTGCCTGACCGCCGGACAGATTCAAGGCCGAATCGTCGAGGCGGTCCTTGACTTCATCCCATAGGGCGGCTCCGCGCAAACAGCGCTCGCAGATTTCGTGCAACCGTGCCTTGTTGCGAACGCCGGCCACGCGCGGTCCGAACACGACATTCTCGAAAACGCTCTTGGGAAACGGGTTCGATTTCTGGAACACCATGCCGACGCGCTGGCGCAGATCCACGAGGTTGACCGTTCGCCCGTAAATGTCCTCGCCGTCCAAAATCAATTCGCCGCTGTGCCGCGTGCCCTCAATCAGATCGTTCATGCGATTGAGCGAACGCAGGAACGTGGACTTGCCGCAGCCGGATGGCCCAATCAAGGCCATCACCGAACAATCCGGGATGGTCAACGAAATGTCGAAGAGCGCTTGCTTCGTCCCATACCAGAATGACATATGGCGAATCAGGAACTTGGTGCGCACTCCCGGCTCGTTCGAGGGCTTGCGCCCGCTCAGGCCGCGTTCGGAGATAATGGCCGAATAAGCAAGCGTGGACATAAGATCACATGAAAATGTTTTGGTTTACCCCAGATTGAGTATGAGTCGATCCCGTATGAGGAGATATTCTAAGGACTGATTGTGTCGATTTGATGAAGAAAAGAGGGAGAATTGGCAACAAGGGGTGTCCTCTCGATTTTGGCGAGCGGGGTCGCGTAAGGGAGTGCGTATTCTTTCGGGACGCTTACGTGACCCCGCTCGCCAAGAAATGCCAAAATCGAGAGGGTGCCCGGCAACAAGGGCGTATGCGGCGTGCCAACTTTAGGATTTGAGCTTCTTGACGACGGCCTCGCCCACCGCCTCTGCACTGGTGGGGTTTTGGCCGGTAATCAGAAGGCCGTCCTCCACGACATGAGAGGCAAAGGCCATCCACGCCTTGTCGTACTTGGCTCCTCTCTTTTGTAATTCCTCTTCGAGATTGTAGGGAACCGCACGGTCGCGCCCAGCCTTGACCTCTTCATTCCATGAGAAGCCCGTCAGGTTCTTTCCGGCAATCAGGTAGTCGCCGCTGCTCAGCTTCACTTCCAACAGGCCGGCAGGACCGTGGCACACGGCGGAAACGATCTTGTTGGACTCGTAGAATTTGGTTGTCAATTCTGCCAGAGCTACGCTCTTGGGGAAGTCGAAGCAAACACCGTGGCCACCCGTCATATAGATGGCGTCGTAAGCGGCAGGGTCGGCGTCGGCCGCCTTCATGGTGTTCACCAGCCGGTTCATGTATACCCTGTCCTCGTATCGCTTATCCGTATCGCCTTGCTGGAGAACCGCAGAGGCGAGGCTTTCCGGGTCGAGGGGAACGTAGCCGCCCGACGGACTGGCGATGTCCATCTGATAGCCGGCCTTCTCCGCGACATCCCAGAAGTGAGTTAGCTCACCCAGCCATAGCCCCGTCCTGAACCCCACCTTCTCGTATTCACGGGTGTTCGTGACAAGGATGAGGATTTTGTTTGTCTTCGTCATCACATTTCACCTCTTTGAGTGCTTATCCTCAGGCACGCCAAGACTCGACCTATCTCCCTCGCTAATATCGTCAGCAAGCATCATGCCAAGGAATGCAACAGAGAGCGTCCTATTACCATCGGCCAGACTCAGAACAGCCGGCCCCAATCTACCCAATACGGTCGGCGCTGTCCCAAAAATTGGCCATGCACCCTACACGGAAGCAGCGCGGGGCAGACAAACGGTGAACGTGGTGCCGTGTCCGGCTCGGCTGCTGGCGCGGACACTGCCGTTCATGGCTTGCGTTAGATGCTTGACGATCGACAATCCCAGGCCGGTGCCGCCCATTTCGCGCGAACGCGCCTTGTCCACGCGATAGAAACGCTCGAAAATACGCGGCAGATCGGACTCCGGGATGCCGATGCCGCTGTCCGACACTTCCAGACACACCTGCTCGCCCTCGCGATACCAACGAACCGACACCCGGCCCTCTTCCGGCGTGTACTTCACGGCATTGTCGAGTAGATTGTCGAGAATCTGCTCGACGGCCTCCTCGTCGGCCCATAGCGCGATCGGTTCCTCATCGGGTGCAATGACTTCGAGCGTTTGTCCTTTCGCCTCCGCACGAGGACGATGACGCTCCGCGCAGGCCGCGACAACTTCCGCCACGGGGATAGCCTGGAGATCGAACAGTTCCTCGCCGGACTCGATGCGCGCCAGACTCAGCAGATCGAGAATCAGCGCATGCAGTCGATTGCTTTGGCTGGCGACCTGTTCGAGAAACTGGGCGCGGTGCTGGGGATCGTCCATGGCACCGTCGAGCAGCGTTTCGACGCACGCCTTGATGACGGACAATGGCGTCTTCAGTTCGTGGGAGACGTTGGCGACGAATTCTTGACGGAGCCGTTCGAGGCGGCGCAGCTCGGTGGTGTCGTGCAAAACGAGGACGGCTCCGCGCGGCGGCAATCCCGGCAAACGCGCCGCATGCACGGTCAGACTGCGCGTGCTGGAACCGCTCCAGCCCAATTCCTCGTGCTGCGGTTCCGAACCGTCGAGGGCACGTTGCACCACATCGAGTAGCGGCCGCTGGCGCACGACCTCCCATAAGCGCCGGCCGACAGGCGTTTGCAAGGGCAGGCCGAGCAGCTGGGTGGCGCGTTCGTTGGCGAAGAGAATGCGCTGGCCGGCATCAAGGGCGACGACGCCTTCAACCATGCCGCTGAGGATGGTACGCAATTGTTGGCGATCTTCCTCCAGCGTGGCAATGCGGTCATCGAGTCGTTCGCTCATACGGTTGAAGGCGCGGACCAATTCACCGATCTCATCGTGGCCTTGCGTGTAGACATGTTGGCCGCTGGCGCCCTCGCCGAGCTTATCGGCGACGCCGATCAAGGCACGCAGCGGTTTACTGAAACGACGCGCCAACCGCACGCTGACAAGCAAACTGCCAAGCAGCGCGATCCCCGTCGCGCCGCCGATCAGGACGAGGCCGCGCAGTCGTTGTTCGGGGTCTCGCGCTGCCAGCGCGATGACGAGAGCCAGCCCCGCGAAAAAAGCGAGGTAGGAGAGAGCAAAAGTAAGGAAGAGACGGCGAAACATGGGATAACGCGATCTTGCGACAAGCCTGGAGCGCCAGCGACGGGGAATAAGACCCCGTCGCTGGCGTTTCGGGCTTGTTCGTCCAATTTTTTCTTACCTTACGATCTTATCAGCCCGCCATACGTTTGCCGGTCAGAAGGCGGATGCCGACATTGAGAAACATGACGAAGGCCAGCAGGACGAGCGCGGCGGACCAGGCTTGTTTTTCAAAAATCGGATCGCCACTCATCGAATACTGATAGATGTACAACGGCAAAAAACCCATCTTCTCGCTCGGCGCGAGGGCCAACCGATCGTTGCCGAACGCCGTCATGAGCAGCGGAGCCGTCTCGCCGGCGATGCGCGCGATGGCCAGGAAAACGCCGGTGATAATGGCCGGCAACGCGGCCGGCACGATGACGCGCAATACCGTTTGCCATTGATGCGCGCCCAGGGCGTAACTGGCGTTGCGCAGCGTCTGCGGCACCAGCTTGAGGGCTTCCTCGGAGGCACGCATGAGGATGGGAATCATCATGATCGCCAGGGCGAACGCGCCCGCCCAGGCGGAAAATTGTTCGCGCGGCCGCAGCAGTCCGGCGTGGATAAACAGACGCACGAGCGCGTAGACGAAGGTGCCGACCACGATGGACGGCACACCGCCGAGCAGTTCGCCGAAAAAACGCACCACGGGCGCGAGACGGCTAGTGCGATATTCGGACATATAGATGGCGGCCAACAAACCGATGGGCAGCGCCAGCAGCGTGGCCAGGCCGACGAGGATGCCGCTGCCGGCGATGGCGTTGGCCAACCCGCCGCCGGTTTCACCCTGGGGTTTAGGGAGATTGACGAAGAAATCCCAGCTTAGCGATCCCGCGCCGCGATAGGTGATGTAACCGAGAATCAGAAAGAGCGGTACGCAGGTGATGACCAAACAGAGACCGAGTACGCCGGTCATAACGTGATTGACGAACGCCGCCATCCGCTTTCCGCTTTCCGCTTTCCGCTTTCCACTTTCGCGGATGGCGGACGGCAGACGGCGGACGGCGGACGGCGGACGGCGGACGGCGGACGGCGGATGGCCGACACGCCAAATGAGCAAGCGGGCCAAGCTGTTCATCAAGATGGTGAGGACGAAGAGCAGCAGACTTAACTCGATAAGGGCGGAGTCTTCCATGAGACTGCTGCTAGAGGGCAATTTCTGAGCGAGTAAGCTGGGGATGGTGTAGCCGCGACCGAAAGGCAGCATCTCGACGACCGGCGAGTTGCCGATGAGCATGGTGACGGCCATCGTTTCGCCGATGGCGCGGCCCAGCGCGAGGAAACAGCCGCCGAGGATGCCCGGCCGAGCGTAGGGCAGGATGACTCGCCAGATGGTTTGCCAGCGCGTCGCTCCCAGAGCCAGCGCGCCTTCTCGCTGGGCACGCGGCACTGCCTGGCACACATCGTAAGAGACGGCGGCCACGTAGGGCACGACCATGATGGCGAGGATGAGGCCGGCCGAGAACAAACCCTTGCCGCCCACGTTTGGACCACCCAACCAATCGAACAGCTTTTGCACGTTGGGCGCCAAAAAGGCGATGCCCCAGAAGCCGTAAACGACGCTCGGAATCGCCGCCAGCAGTTCGACGAGAAACGAACCCGTGCGTTTGAGCCACGCCGGCGCTACCTCCGCTAGAAACGCCGCCGTGCCGACGCCCAACGGCACGGCGATCAGCATGCCCACCAGCGCAGTCACTATCGAGCCGTAGACGAAAGCCAGCCCGCCATAATGATCGTGCGTCGGATCCCAATTGCCACTCAACACGATCGAGGTGCCCAAAGCACGGATTGCCGGCCACGCTTGCAAAGACAACAGGGCAACGATTAGGCCGACGAGCAACAGCACAATTAAGGCCGACGATTGAGTCACCTGCCGAAAAATCCAGTCCGCCAGCGAGCCAATGCCCAGCATCGAGCGCATACCTCGCCCTAGGCCGGTACGCGCGGACGGGGATTGATTCGAGGACACGGACATGAATCACCTTTTCAGTCCGTAGTCTGCAGTCCGTAGTCCGCAGCAAAAAACATCACTGATTTTTGCTGCGGACTACGGACTGCGGACTACGGACTACTTCTTGAGCTTCTCGTCGATGCGTTTGACAAGTGCCTCCGGCACGTTCGCATAGTGCATGCTTTCGTTGTACTTCTGCCCCTCATGGATGGCCCAGATGAGGAAATCGACGAGCGCTTTGCCGGTATCGTCGGTCGGATTGGTGTAAAGCACGGCCCAGGTAGCCCCGGCGATCGGATAGGAATCGACGCCTTCGGCATCCGTCAGCGAGAAGCGCAGATCATCGGGGATATTCGCAAGCGAGTTCTCGGCCGCCTTGCGAACGCTGACGAGGTCGGCCCGGATGAACTTGCCGGCCTTGTTCTTGACCGCGCCGAATTGGATGTCCTTCGCTTTCAGCAGAGCATAATACAGTTCGATGTAGCCGATGCTCCCCGGCGTGTTGCCGAGAAAGCCGGCCACGCCGGGATTGCCCTGCTCGCCGGTGCCGACCGGCCATTTGACGGAGGTGTTCGCCCCCACCTGTTCCTTCCACTCCGGGCTGACCTTGCTCAGATATTCGGTAAAAATGAAGGTCGAGCCGCTGCCCTCGGTGCGATGGACGACGGAAATGTCCAGGTCCGGCAGCGCCACGCCTTCGTTGATTGCACGTAAGGCGGGATCGTTCCATTTCTTGATTTTGCCGCGGAAAATAGCGGCCAACACTTCGCCGGAGAAGTTGAGCGGTTTGTCGATGTCCTTGAGATTGTAGGCCGGCACGATGGCGCCCAGGGCGAGCGGAATGTGAACGACCTGGCCGCGCTTGGCGGCAAGGTTCATCTGCTCCTGGGTGAGAAAGGCATCGGTGCAGGCGAAATCCACGGCCTGATCGGTCATCTGCTTGATGCCGGCCGTCGAGCCGGTGCCCTGATAATTAATCTCCAGACCGCCCCTTTCTTTCGTGTATTGTTGAATCCACTTGTCCATGATGGGTTTGATGAATGTCGATCCCGAGCCGCTCACCTTTCGCGAGCCGTTGCCGCAGCCGCCGCAGACAAGGAGGAAGAGAAACGCCAATCCCACAGGCAGCCTTTTGGAGATCCCTATCACGATTGTTTCCTCGACAAACATTACCTCGTATTCGGAGCAGGATAGGATCTCACGGTAACGTCTCCACAAAGCGAAACTTATGATGAACAGATGAAGATGCCATGAAATACCGTTTCACCCCACGCTGGCCGGTTTCATGCCGACCGCCTGGCGCACCAGCGCCATCGTCTGTTGTGCCTCGGCGCGCGCGCGCTGCGCTCCGCGCCGCAGAATCTCCTCAACCTGTTCGGGATTCGCCGCCAATTGCTTACGCCGCTCGCGGGCCGGGACGAAATAGAGGTTGATCTTCTCCAGCAACATCTTCTTGACCTCGCCATAACCCATGCCGCCGGCGCGGTAGCGCGCGGCCAGCGCCGCCTTCTCGTCGTCGTTGGCGAACAGGCTGTACAGCGCGAAGACGTTGCAGTTTTCGGGATCTTTCGGCGCTTCCACGGGGGTGCTGTCGGTGACGATGCTCATGACCGTCTTTTGCAGCGGCTTGCCCTCGGCGAAGAGGTCGATGGTGTTGTTGTACGACTTGCTCATCTTCTGCCCGTCGATGCCCGGCACCTTCGATTCCTTGTCGAGCCGAGCCTGCGGGATGGGGAAGATGTCGCCGTACATGCGGTTGAACCTCTCGGCGATGTCTCGCGTCATCTCGACATGCTGCACCTGATCGCGGCCGACCGGCACGACATGCGAGCGATAGATGAGGATGTCCGCCGCCATCAGGATCGGATAGAAGAACAGCGCGACGCTGGCGTCAATACCCTTGGCGATCTTCTCCTTGTAGGACACGGCGCGTTCGAGCAAACCCATATTGGTGACGGTGGCGAGAATCCAGGCAAGCTCGGTGACTTCGGGAACATCGGATTGACGAAAGAAGACGGCCTTGTCGGGGTCGAGTCCGAGGGCGAGGTAATCCAGGGCGACATCGCGGACGTTCTCGCACAGCGTCGCGGCGCGATCCGCCGGCTTGATTTTGTCGTGGCCGAGACGCCGGCGCGTCGCCTCGTCGATGGTGGTCATGGCGTGGTAGTCGGCGATGAAATAAAAACACGGCGCATCGTTTTGCAGGGTGATATGCTGGCGGATGGCGCCGAAGTAGTTGCCGAGATGCAGTTTGCCCGATGGCTGCACACCGCTGAGGATGCGCCGCGGGCCGGTTGGATGGGTGGTCATGGTGAAAATCCTTATCGTTGGCGACCCGCCAGCCCGCAGCGCCAGCAAGGGAATCCCTTGCTGGCGCTGCGGGCTGGTGAGACAATGGCGGGTTGCTCTATCCCACGCTCTTTTTACCGGGTAAAGTTGTGAGGTCCAAGGACACTTGCCCTCATCCGTGGGCGGGATGGAAGTAATCGAGGCATGGATCGCGTCGAACAAGCTCTGGTGGAAGCATTGCGGCAAGCCCTGGCCGAGCCGGGCGAGCAGCGTTTGCACAAAAGCGGCAAACTGGCTGGTTTGTTCGCCGGCCGTAATGGACCGCATGGCACCGCCGCCGCTCAGGCGCTGCGCGATGGTCTGCTCGAAATCGTACGCAGCGAGACGAAGGGCAAGACGGTTATCGAATGGGTGCGTCTAACGCCGCGCGGCGTCGATTTCCTGCATGAACGCGAATCGCCCCTGCACGCCCTGCAAGAGTTGCGCTCGACGTTGCGACTCAATCAACAGTCAGTCCCCGTTTGGCTGGCGGAGGTTCGCGCCACCTTGCAGGCGATGGACGAACGCCTGGCCGCCGACGCTCACAAATGGCTGGAGCGTCTTGACACCCTCTCGCGGCGCGTCGAGGAAACGCTGCGCCGCCTGGAACAATCGGCTCCGCTGTTGCCGCCGGAGATCGCGGAATCGCATCCGTGGGCGGTCGATGCCCTGAATTATCTGGATCGTCGCCGTCTCGCCGCTGGGCCGACCGCGAACGGCGAGGGGGAGAATTGTCCTCTGCCGGAGTTGTTTGCCGCGCTGCTCCGTCAACATCCCGGTCTCTCGGTCAGCACATTTCACGAAGGATTGCGGCGTCTGCACGAGCGCCGATTGCTGCACTTGCAGCCGGCCGCCAGTCTCACTGACCTGCCGCAGCCGGAGTACGCCCTGCTCGAAGGCGCCGCCGTTCTGTACTACGCCGCGCGCTGAGAGTAGAATCGAGTAGGTCAGAAGCCGAACTTTTTGGCCAGCCCGCAGCGCCAGCAAGGGATATATCCCTTGCTGGCGCTGCGGGCTGGCAATCGCGGATTCCTACCATGAAGTCGATTCCATTTGCTTCGCCCAATCACGGGCTGTTCGCCACCTCGCGCCGCGATTTTCTGCTGCGCGCCGGCGGCGGTTGCGGAGCGCTGGCGCTGTCCTGGCTGCTGGCCAACGAAAATCGCGCGGCCGTGCCGCACGTCAATCCGTTGGCCGCGCGCCGGCCGCACCACGATGCGAAGGCGAAAGCGGTCATCTTCCTGTTCATGGTCGGCGGTCCCAGTCCTCTCGATCTCTTCGACCCCAAGCCGGCGCTGGCGAAGTATCAGGGCAAACCCTTGCCCTCCAGCTTCGGCAAGCCGGTCAGCCAATTCACCAAGGGTGACACGCCGTTGATGGCCAGCACGCGCACGTTTCGCAAGCACGGCCAATCCGGCCTCGACGTGTCCGACCTGATGCCGCAGTTGGCGACATGCGTTGATGACATCGCGTTTTTGCGTTCGTGCTGGTGTACCAGCATTATCCATGCGCCGGCGATGTACGAATTGCACAGCGGCCGAACGCAGATGGGCTATCCCAGTCTCGGCTCGTGGGTGACATACGGATTGGGCAGCGTCAGCGACAACTTGCCGGCGTATTGCGTCATGCCGCAACCGGAGGGCACGCCGGAAGGCGGGGCACCGTGCTGGAGCGCTGGTTTCCTGCCGGCCGTCTATCAGGGCACGCTGTTACGTCGCGGCCCCAATCCCATTCTCCATCTCAAGCCGCCGCCCGGCGTCGGCGCCGAACAGCAGCGCCGCACGCTCGATCTGGTGCAGCGCATGAATGACATAGGCCGCGATCCGGAGGATACGGAGCTAACCGCGCGCATCGCTAGCTATGAATTGGCCTTCCGCATGCAACAGCACGCGCCGGAAGCGGTGGACCTCGCGCGCGAGACGGCAACGACGAAAACAGCCTACGGACTGAACGACAAACGCACCGCCGACTTCGGCACGCGCTGCCTGCTGGCGCGGCGGCTCGTCGAACGCGGCGTGCGTTTCGTGCAACTGTATTCCGGCGGCGGTCCGCTCATCACGCAGTGGGACGCCCACGACGATCTCAACCGCAATCACGAGAAGATGTGCGGCCATGTCGATCAACCGATTGCGGCGCTGTTGAAGGATCTGAAGCAGCGCGGTTTGCTCGATACGACGCTGGTGGTGTGGGCCAGCGAGTTTGGCCGCACACCGATGTCGCAGGGCGGCAAGGGACGCGATCACAATCCATATGGCTACACGATGTGGCTGGCCGGCGGCGGCGTCAAGGGCGGCCAGGCCATCGGCGCGACGGATGAGTTCGGCTTGCGCGCCGTCGAGGATCGCATGAGCGTCCACGATTTCCATGCGACGATTCTACACTTGCTCGGACTCGACCACGAACAGCTGACATTCTTGCACAGCGGCCGCGATGAACGCTTGACCGACGTGGCCGGGCAAGTGGTCGAAGCGGTTTATGAATAATCAAAATTTTCACCACAGAAAACACGGAAAAACACAAGAGATCATTGAGAGGCACTAACTTTTTGATGACTAGCCCGGAGCGCCAGCGGCGGGTTGCGCTGTCCCGTCGCTGGCGCTCCGGGCTAGTCTGTCATTCTGTTCGTGCCTTTTACGCCGCCGGCGTGGTCGGCATCGCTCGGCGACGCCAGCGCACGACGAGTCGATAGATCGCCCAGATCACCAGTACCCACGGCAGGACCACGCACAGACCGACGATCACCACCGACAGACTCCACGACAGCGCGGTGAAACTGGTCGATAACCCTCGACGCAGGTTCGCGCCGAAACCCTCATCGCTCGGCACCAGCAACTTCCCATTCGACAAGGTCACGTCGAGCCGGGCGGTCGCCAGGACGCTATCGGGAACTTCGGGGTGTTTCGACACTTGCTGAACGCGCACATTGCCGGTGCCCCGAAGCTGGTCGATCAATTCGTGTACCTTCGCCATTGGCACATCGTAGACGAGTTTGCCGGTCACTTGGCCATTGCGTTCGCGCGAGATGTTCGCCTCAATGGTACGGCCTTGCCGTTCGCCGACCAGCGCCGACAGCATCGCCGCCGTCTGATCCACGTCGGCCACCTCGACGCCGAACACGAACGTCTCGCGCGGCGGAATCCTGGCCTGATTGATGAGCGTCAGCTGCCAGTGGACCTTGCTGTCAATGACGTTCTCGGCATCCGGCGCGCGCGTCACATTGCGCGTGTAAATATCGCCGGCCGTCGTCAGCGCGGTATGCAAGACGGCCTCTTCTGAACGCCGCACCTCGAAATCGAGCGTGCCGGTGATGTTCTGCCGATCTTGCTCGTTGAGTTGCGCGTTGCGAATCCGTCCCTTGGCCTTGATGATGGCTTGCTGCACAGCGCGATAGCTGGCCGCCACGTCGGCGCAGGCGATTTGTAGGACAGCGGTTTCGCGAGCCGTCGCCGCCTCTTGTGCCATCAGTCGCACGACGAAGCCGCGCTTCTTGGAGGTCGTGTCCTTGGGGTTCTCGCTCACTTGCAGATGCGTCACTTCGCCGGCGCTCTTGACATCTTCCAGCACCGCATCGGCCAGAGTGGTTTTCACCTGGAACTGCATCTCGCCCTGGTTTTGGAGCGGTGAGGCATTCGCCCCGCCTGCACTGTTGAGATGCGACGACACGACGCGACCGGACGCTTTTTCCACACGCTCCAACAAAGTCTTCTGGGCCGCCTCGACGTTGATGCAGGCAAGGGTGACGGTCACCGTCTCGCGCGGGGCGACGTTGGCCAGGTTGTAGAACGATACGATAAAGCGGGCATCACTGCGTTTCGTCTTGCCGTCGGTCGGTTTGCCGGTGCCGCCCTCGGTCTGTTCCAGACGATCGATGTCGAGCCGCGACACCGTGCCGAGTTGCCGCAAGCGGTCGCGCATCGGACCGGCAGCATCCGGCGACACTTCAAAGCTCAGAATCGCGCTGACCTGGCCTTCGGGATGCTGTTTCAGTTCCGAGCGCATGATGCGTCCCTTAGCCTCGCGCACAGCCTTCTGCGCCGCCCGCAGCGACTCATCCACATCGTCCACTTCCAGGCCCATCTGCACGCGCTCCGTCTCGATGACACCGAACGCCGCCTGAATTTCCTTCTCGTACAGGGTGATGGTCAGCGTGCTGAGAGCTACCTGATTGGCGTAATAGCGTAGCTCACCCTCAATCTTCTCGATGCGCTCGCGCCATTCGCCAAGTTCCTTCTCGACGGCGAGCAAATCCTTGATCTCGCCCTTGCCGGTCTTGATGATTTGCAGCAACCGTTCTTCCATCGCACGCCCCGCCCGCAGCCGGCTCTCCAGGTCGGTGTACTGCTTGCCGATGTCCAAACTGGCGATGCGTTGGTTTTTCAGTTCGCCGTTCTTGCCGAGGTTGGTGCGTAGATCGAGGATCAAGGCATCGAGTTGTTCGGGCGGCACACGCACCACGACGGAGCCGCGCACTTTGCCGTTGGTGCCCTTATCGCTGTTGACCGTGGCGACGAAGCCGCCCTTGATGGGCTTCACCAGCCGCGTGATGGTTGCCACGGCCGCATCGAACGAGGCAACCTCGTATTCAATCGCGCCGGTGCGGATGACGATTTTGCGCGAGGCGGGTTGCACTTCGGGCTTATCCGGTAGCTTCGCAGCGTTGTTGTCCTTACCGTTGTTGTCGCCCGGCCCGGCGTCCTTCTTGCCCGTCTTCTTCTTCACAGTCTCAGAATCAGTGAACGTATTTATGGACGGATTGAAATTAATACCACCGTTCTTTGTTGGTTCCTTCGGGGCGTGGGCGTCTTCCGTCCGACTCTTCGGAATAATGAAACCACCGTGGAGGGGATCTCCCATATGGGTTGCGGATGGATCTGTGGGCGCTGGGCTTGTTGGCGTGTCGCCGCGAGAGAAACCCATCCAGAAGTGAGGAGGAAGATTCGTTGTTGCTGCGGGCTTGTTGCCATCGGGCGAAGACGATATGGAGGGAGGCATCCTGACCGGTGGCGAGACGGTTAGGTTGGAAGATCGGCTGTGGATCGTCGAACTACTTTTCATATCCAACGCTTGGGCCGGAGGATAATATCCGAGATCATTGCTGTACCCATTCAAATTCTTCACGTCTCCCGTTGCATCGAGAGCATTGAGTCGTTCCAATGCCTTTTCCCGCGAACTCTGAGCCAGCTGGCTCACGTCCTTACTGGACTCTTTCTGATACCCCAAGAGAGTCTCACTCATCGAGCCGGTTGGCGGGGCATTGTTCGCTGCCTGCGGGAACGACAGACCGCCTTGAACAATCAACTGGCTCGCCATCGCCCCGGTGAAACCGAGCAGCAACAAAGCCGCCGCAGCAACGGCCAGCCACGCCGGTATGGGTAGACGCCAGCCGTTGTCCTGCGATTTGGTCCGCAGCGATTGAATGGCGCGATCTTCCAGCATCGTGCTAGGGCGAGTGCCGGCGAACAGTCCCGTCAACGTCGCGTCCATGTCGCGGGCGGAGGTCAACGCCGCGGCGCATGCTTCACATTCAGCCGTGTGCTGCTCGAAGCGTTCGCGCTCGGCTGGCTCCAGACCATCGGCCAGATACGTGGCGAGGTTTTCCAGAACCCAGGTGTGGTCGGACATGACAACATCTCCTCGGACGTTATTCCCTTGCTGGCGCTGCGGGCTGGCAAATCAAGGGCGCTCGCGCAAATCCGCCGGCAGTCTCTCCTGCAACATCTTCAGACCGCGATGCAGCAGGCCGCGCAGCGAACCGTTGGTCACGCCCATTTGCAATTGAATGGATTCGTAATCGGCACCCGTGAGATAGCGCAGCGTCAACGGCAAACGATATTCTTCGGGCAGCGAGCGAAGAACGGCCAACACTTGCCCCCGCATCTCTGCTTGAGCGAGCTGCTCATCGGGCGGAAGCGTCTTATCCTCGACGTGAGCCAGGGCAGCCGGACCGCTTTGCATGGGGCCGGCGCGTTTCTGACGCTGCTCACGGCGGATGGCGTCGGTAAGCACGTTTTGAGCGATGGTCAGCAGCCAGGTGCGAAACGCCTTGGGTTCACTCAGTTTCGCCAGTGAGCGGAAGGCGATGAGCAGCGTTTCTTGCAGCAAATCCTCGGCGCGATGGGCGTCGCCGGTTTCCAGGTACAGACGCGCGAAGACCAGCCGCGAGGTACGGCGGACCAATTCCTCGAAGGCGGCGCGGTCGCCGCTTCGAGCATTTCGCACCAGGGCTTCTTCGGCGTCGGTCATCATGGCTCTACCAATGAGACGCGATACCGCCGCGTTGCGCGCGCAAAAATCCGGTTTACGTTTCGCGGTGGCGCGAAACGTGAACCGGAAATCTACTCGCTGCTGCCGCGAGCCGCTGTCATGTTCACGCGCAGAGCCAAGGGCGGAGATCGGCCGAACCGTGCCTCCGCGGGATTGGGCGGCGTCGGCACATGAGCCGTGCGCAGGACCAGCAAATACTGGTTGCCAGGGTTTTCCGCGCCGGACAGGAAAAATTGTTCGCCCAGCGTCTCGCCCTTGTCGAGCGGAGTGCCGAGGACGACGTAATCGTTCGGCGCGACGGTGATCGTCCAACTCAGCCAGGGATACAGTTCTTCCGCTTGCTGTTCCTGACGACCCCAGCGCAGCACGCCGGCGGCGTCTTGCAGCGGCTTGAAGACCGTTTTCAACTCACCGTGCTTGATGTGCGGCGTGAAATGCAGACGGATTCGGCCATCATCGGTCAGCGACGGTGTCACCTTCAACTGACACTGCCCCTTGGGAAAATCGACGGGCACGATTTGGCCGTCGTGCGCGAGTTGACAGCGGCAATGCGGCCAGAGTGGACCGAGCGGGATCGTCGTTTCGTTGCCGGCGTGCAGTTGAAGGCGATGGGGCTGACAGCTGCGTGGCGAAAGCAAGAGGGCGAGCAGTTTGGCCGGCGGCAGCTGGCCGCTGACCTGGCCGACGCGAAAGCCGTTCGTCTCCAGTACCGTCTTGCGCTCCAAACTGACGGCCTGCTCACCCCCATCGGCGCGAATGATTTGCTCGTCGGTCTCGTTCCACAGTTCGCGATTGACGAACGAATCGCCCAGCGGTCTTTCGATGACGGCGACATCGATGAAGATGACATCGTCGCCGACCAGTCCGGCAAGCGGCGGCGCGTGCAAGCGGGCCGTGGAGCGCTCCGGCTGACTGCTGTAGCAGCCCCCCAGCGCCCCGATGCCCAGCGCGACCAGCATGGCCAACCAACGACGCATGAAGCGTTTCCTTGGGTGCCGTGAATTTCATTCCCTTGCTTGCGCCGCGGGCTGGCAATCTCATTTTGCCAGCCCGCGGCGCAAGCAAGGGAATGAAATTCACGGGTGCGATTTTGAAGGAGCGGGACGATAGCCTCGGTCGCTGCGCACGTCAAGAGCAAGCGGCCAACGATTGGAAATTCTCTATCTTAAAGCGCGGTAACTTCGAGACGGCATCCCCTGTTGCTGGAGAGATTGCACATGGCTCTGGATATCTTCAACTTGACCGGCAAGGTGGCCCTCGTGACGGGCGGAAGCAAAGGATTGGGCAAGGCCATGGCGCGCGGCCTGGCCGAAGCCGGCGCCGACATTGTCATCTCCAGCCGCCACGAAAATGAGTTGCGTCCCGCCCTGGATGAAATCTTGCAAGGCACCGGCCGGCGCGGGCGTTTCATCGTGGCCGACATGAGCAAACGTGAGCAGGTCGCGCAGCTGGCAGCCGCCGCCCTGGAGCAAATGGGCCGGGTGGACATTCTCATCAACAACGCCGGCACCAACAAACCGCAAGCCATTGATGAAATAACCGATGAGACGTGGAACGAGGTTCTCGAAATCAATCTCAGTTCCGTTATGGCCCTGACGCGCGCGCTGGTGCCGCAGATGAAGGCGCGGAACTGGGGACGCATCATCCATATCTCCTCGGTCATGGGTTTTCACTCCAAAGAGAAACGCAATATTTACTCGGCCACCAAGTCGGCCCTACTCGGTCTGGCCCGCGCCAGCGCTCTCGACCTCGGCAAACACGGCATTACCGTTAACTGCATCGCGCCCGGCCCCTTCATCACCGATCTGCCGATGAAGGTGCTATCGGAAGCGGAAAAGAAGGTCTTCGCCGATCGCACCGCCGTGGGCCGTTGGGGTGATCCGCGTGAGTTGGTCGGCCCCACTTTGCTCTTGTCCAGCGATGCCGGCAGCTATATCACCGGACAAACCTTCGTCGTCGATGGCGGATTCCTGGCTCGCTGATTTGCCGGCCCGCGGCGCCAGCAAGGGAGAGAACCCCTTGCTGGCGCCGCAGGCTAGTATTTCCCGTATTCTCGCTTTATCCAGGCTGCGCGGCTTGCCCGATCGTTACACAATGTTGGTCTCCGCTTGCACGCTTACCGAAGCGACGTTAGGATAAAATGTGAGGACTAATCGCGCCATGATGAACGCGAATCGGTGTGAACTTGACAGGACGGACGCGACAGGGGAGAAGCCTGTGGAGAAGTCCAGCGTATATGCCGAAAGCGAACTGGAAGCCTTACGCTACAAATGGATTGAGAGCGAGAAGGCGGGGTGCGATTTGGGCGAAGCTGCCATTCGTCGCTGGGTGCAGTGTCATTGGTGGGGCTATCTGAGGGCCCGTTGGCTGGAACATCTGCAAGGCAAACGCTTCTGGGTCGAACTCGACCGCGGCGACTTCGGACTGCTGCAAAAGAAATTTCACAACGATACGCTGCTTCTCGATCGTATCCTTGATCGCTTGAAGGCCGGCCAAGAAAATCTCGACATCATCTGTTGGGCCCAAACCTGGGGCATCTCGACCGAACCTGTCTTGCAAATCCTCGAAGCTCTCGACATCAACAGCCGACGACTCGCCCATCGTTTCGATCCACTCAGCTGAATGAGTCCCTTGCTGGCGCTGCGGGCTGGCAATCCGCGTTGCTTGCGCTGCGGGCTGGTTAGTCAATGCCGAGGCGTTTCGCCCTCGGAGGATCGATCGCCCGCAAAGCCTTGGCCGCTTCCTTTCGTACTGCCAACATATCGTCATACAGCAGACGCAACAGCGCTGGAGCCGCCTCGCGCGCTTTGGGGCCGAGATTGCCAAGAGCCTGGGCGATCGTCCCACGCATGCGCGGTTCGCGGTCTCGGAGGACGGCCGCCAGCGCGAGTACGATGCGCGGCGTTTGCTCCGGCTCGATGCGTGCCAGCAGGGTCGCCGCGTTCAAACGGAGGACGGAATTCGCGCTATTCAACTCGGCAATCAGGAGGGGCACGTTTTTCTTGGCCTCCTTGGGTGCCAGTTCCACCAGCCCTTCCACCGCCTTGAAACGCATTCCCACCTCGTAAGGACCGTTGCTCAAATCGAGCAGGATCGGCACCACCTCGTCGATCTGTGTTCGGTCGATGCGCGTCAGCGAATCGATGGCGGCGAGCCGCACTTCCAGAGAGGCATCGTGCAGCGCGTCGCGCAGGGGAGGCACCGCCTCGATGAATTGGGGATCGATCCGCCCCAGCGCCAGGGCGGCGGCGAAGCGCACCTGCTCATCGGGGTCCATGAGGCATTCCCGCAAGGGCAGACGAGCTTCTTTGGCGAACGAGCCGATATGCCCTAGAGCCACGGCCGCCGTGAAGCGAACCCGCTTCTGATAGGCTGTCAAGTTGTCGATCAGCGCTGGAACCGCATCGCGTGCCTCGGGACCAATCTCCTCCAGCACATGGGCGGCACCCGCCGCTACCTCCGTATCGGGATCCTTGAGCGCCCGCATCACGGGCGCGAGCGCCTCTTTCGCCCTGGGACCAAAATGGGCCAACACGAGAACGGCCGACTGGCGGAACTCCAGGTGCGGATCCTGGAGCAGCGCGGCGAAAGCTGGGATGGCCGACGGCCCAATCTCGGCCAGCGCCATCAGCGCCATTTCGGCCAGGGGCTTATCCTGAAGGCAATTCGTCAGGGCGGGGATCGCGGGTTTGGCCGCCGCGCCCAAATTCGCCAGAGCGAGCATCGCCCCTTTGCGCCGGTTCTCGTCCGATGACTTGAGATCCTCAATGAGGATCGGCACCACTTTCTTCGCTTGTTCGGCATCGATTCGCACCAGCGCCACCGCCGCCTGCGGGCGCACCAGTGGGTCCACCAACAGGCCGGACAGGTCGGGCACGGCAGCGCCGGCCAGCGGCCCAATCTCTCCCAGCGCGAGGGCGTACACGCCGGCTCGGGCACGGTCTCGCTCGATCGCCGCGCGCAAGGCTGAGACGGCTTCTTTTTGGGGGGGAAGAATCAACCCCAGCGCTTCGGCGGCCAAGGGAGCCACACCCTCGTTCTTGTCCTTCAACGCCTCGCGGAGCGCGGACACAGCCGGGGGACCGATGCAGGCCAGCGCCTGCCGGGCGGTGCCCCGAACGACATCGTTGTGGGCCGCGTCTTGCCGGGGTTTCAAAGCGGCGATGAGCGCCGGTATGGCAGCACGGGCATCCGGGCCAATCTCCGCCAACGCTTCGGCGGCATAGGGATTGTCGAGCGAGTCGGCCAACAACGGCACCGCCTCGCGCGCCCGTGTCGGATCGATCGCGGCCAGGGCGAAGGCCACCGCCAGCGCCACGGGCGGCGACTTGTCCTTGAGCATCCCGGCCAACGTCGGCACCGCCTCACGAGCCACCGGGCCAATCGTGCCCAGTACCTCGGCTGCGGCCTGACGCACCGCCGCATCATCGTCCCGCAGGGCGGTCATCAAATCCGGCACAGCCATCGAACCGAGCGATGTCAGCAGAGTGCGAACACGCATGGTTTCCTTGGGCGAGCCTTTCGCCAGCGGAATGAGGGCGGGCAGGACGGGCGGAGAAACACCGCCCCTACTCGCGAGGTGCCACAAGGCGGCGGCGGCGGCATCGGCGACCTTGTCGCGGCTGTCCTGCAATGCCTGGCGCAACGCCGGCACCGTTCCGGCGTCCCCGATCTGCGCCAGCGCCTTGCACGCCGCCACCGCCACCTCCGGCTTGCCGTCCTTGAGGGCCGCGACCAAAGCCGGAACCGCTTCCCGAGCCGGCGAACCGATCCACGCCAGCCCTTCGGCCGCTCCTTGACGCACTTCGGGCCGGTCCTCCTTGAGGGCGGCGATGAGGGCCGGGATGATGTCCGCTTGAGGCGTGCCAATCAACCCCAGGGCGACGGCTGTTCGTTGACGAAGTTCGACGTTCGCTTGCCGCTGCGGAAGGACCGCGATCAGCGACGGTACCGCGTCAGCGGCGCGCGGCCCCATCAGGCCGAGGACACGAGCCGCTTCCTTGCCTCCGTTTGGTTCCTGGAGCGCATCCGTCAGCGCCGGCGTCGCAGCTGGTCCCATGCGCACCAGGGCTGTTTCCGCCCGTGGATTTGGTCCTCCTTTCAAGGCCGCGACCAGCCCAGGCGCGGCCGGCGCGCCGATGCGCACCAGGACGGCGGCCGCGCGACGATGCAAGCGAATATCGTTACCTCCCCGCGCTTCGAGCAAGATCGGCACGGCGTCGGTGCCGATGCGGACCAGCGTGTCAGCCGCTTGATCGCTTGTGGCATAATCAGGATCGCTTAATTCGCCTACCCACTGCTCCAGCGTCTTGCCTTCGTAGGTCGGCGTCGTGGGCCGGTGATAGCGCTGCCACGCCCAGTAGCCCAGGCCGAGCAATATCAACACCAGCAATCCAGCTTGTAGGAGCGTCGATCCTCGCGAGGATTTCATTGCCGGACTCCTATCTCACCAGCCCGCAGCGCCAGCAAGGGAAGTCCCTTGCTGGCGCTGCGGGCTGGCAAGGCAACATCTTCATCGCACGGTGCCGCCGTTGATCCGGATAATCTGTCCGGTGAGAAATTCCGCTGCCGGCGACACCAGCCAGCGCGCCACCGAGGCCACGTCTTCGGGCCGTCCCCAGCGCCGCAACGGTGTCTCGCGCCGAACGCGCTCCTGCCAAGTGTCCGATGCGTCCTCGCCCCAGGCGGTGCGAATCCAGCCCGGCGCTAGACAGTTGACGCGCACCGAGGGAGCCAGACTCAGAGCCAAACTCTTACTAAAGGCCATGATCGCGCCCTTGCTCGCCGCGAATAGTTCGCCGCTGTCGCCTTCCATGCCGGTTTCGGCTTGATCCCAACCCATGTTGACGATCGTGCCGCCCGCGCCGTCACGCATGCGCCGCCCAGCGGCCCGCGAGAGAATCATGGTCGCCGTCACATCGACCGCCAGCAGTTCGCGCAGCTTGCGCTCGAACGACCAACGCGCCGCCTCTCCCGTGAGCGTATCCGCGCCGGCGTTGTTGATCCAGATGTCGATGCCCTGCCAGCACGGCCACGCTTGCTCCACCAGATGCCGACAGGCATTTTCGTCGGACAGATCCGCCAGCAGCGCCGCGCCGCGGACACCCGCCCGTCGAACCTGCGCCGCCGTCTCCTCCGCTGCGGAAAGCGAACGCCGGCCATGAACGATTACGTCTGCCCCGGCCGACGCCAACTCCAGGGCAATCGCTCGCCCGATGCCGCTGGTCGAACCCGTGACAAGCGCGCGCCGGCCCATCAATTCACGCCCCGGAGCGCTACCGTACAGACGAAGCCCTTGCAACTCGGCCAACAGATCGGCGATGCTTCGCTTCAGCACGGGATGAATGAGACCCGGCACAAGTTGGGCCAACGGTTGCAGCACGAACAACCGTTCATGCAGCCGGGGATGGGGCACAGTCAGCCGGGCATCAGTGTGGACGAGATCGCCATAAAGGAGTAAATCGAGGTCTATTGTGCGTGGTCCATCGCGTTCATGCCGCACACGCCCCAGGCGCTGCTCGGTTGCCAATAAAATATTTAGAAGATCCAGCGTATCGTTATTAATCCGCAATTCGGCGACGGCATTGAGATACGCTCCCTGCCCCGCTGGACCGCCGACCGGCCGCGTCTCATATACCGGCGACACGCGCACCACCTCGACGCCCTCTGTCTGGCGCAGAGCCGTTAGCGCGCGTTCCAGGTAATCGCTGCGCTCGCCGAGATTGCTACCCAGGGCGATGTACGCAATAGTCATTTCTCGTCGAGCCAGTGCGCGATGATAGATGCATAGTATGTACCGCTGACGCTCGATGGTTGACCGGGGGCGACGCCGTAACCGCCGTCGTTGTTGCGGCAGCGTGCGAGGAACGCCCGCAAACGATTGGCCCCATCGGGCTTGATCTTGAGCATGTGAAAGGTGCGCGCGATGCGATAACTCGTCGCCAGGTCGGAGCCTTCGCCGGCCTTGCCGAAGCCGCCATCCTTGCGCTGACCAGCGTTGAGCGCTTTGAGAACATTATCGCGCTGCTCAACTTTGCCGCCCAGACGCAGCACGGCGGCGACTGCGCCGCCGGTATCGCGCGCCACACCGTCGCCCTTGCCGTAGGTGCCATCGGCGTTGCGCATCTTGGCGATCTGCTCCAGCCACGTCTCGGCGTGCGGCGGACGTTTACCCAGCGCTTCAAAGCTCGCCGCCGTCAGGCGGATTTCCTCGAACGTCTTCGAGTGGGCATCGAGATACTTGATGACAGTGTCGGCATAAGGCGCGGTGGACATCTTCAGTTCGACGACGGCCATGATGCCGACGGCGGTAGGTTGATACGCCGCCTTGCCGCCGGGCCGCGCCGCGAAACCGCCGGTTTCCTTATCGAAACACTTCTGCACGA
>DATNCY010000077.1:0-35320 GCA_035553375.1 Gemmataceae bacterium | reverse complement strand
AGTCGGGTTGCGGGATGAGCTTGCGAGCAGTAGGTTGAACCGACATCAAGACCTCGGAGATAAGGGGACGGCTGTGATAACCTTCACCTTATCAACGAGGTCTTGATTTTACGCCCTGTCTTAACTGAATGGCATTAGGCTCACGCCGGCCGTTCGCCGCTTCGTTCGAGTTCCGCGCAGCGAACGAGTTGCGGATCGCGGCAGCCGCGCACCAGTTTGTAGATGCCCGGCGATTCTAACGTTTCGCCCGGCGTGAGGCGGCAAGCGCTCTGCTTGATACGACTGCGGCGGAACGCCTCCGTCAGACAGGCCGGACAAGTCAAGGCATACGTTTTCAATTCTTGCGTGATACCATCGCTCCAGCGCGCGGCGATTTTGTAGACTGCCAGCTCTGGGCAATCGCGCGTCGTGCAGTGGATGGGGTAGGACGGCATCATAGCGGAAGTCAGAATGCAGAATGCAGAATGCAGAATAAGAAGACAGAATACCAACGACCTCGCCGGTGCGACCGGGTGGGCCTCTGATTTTCATTCTGCATTCTGCATTCTGACTTCTGCATTGGTTTTAGTCGTGTTCAAAGGGCACGGGTTCGCCGTTGACTTGAGCCAGGGCGTTCATGGCGGCGCGCTGCTCGGCTTCCTTCTTGTTGCGTCCCCAGGCACCGGCGTAAGTGTGCCGCCCGATGACGGCGGCGATTTTGAAACATTTGCCGTGATCGGGGCCTTTTTCGTCGAGCATGATGTATTGCGGCGTGGAGTTGAACTCGCGCTGAGCCACCTGCTGCAACAACGACTTGAAATTGCCGCCGTGAGCGCTCTCGGCCACCTCCTCGATCTCGGGGCCGAGTTGCTTGAGAATGAACGTCCGCGCCGCCTCCAGCCCACCATCGAGATAAATCGCCGCCACCAACGATTCGTACACGTCGGCCAACATGCTCGACGGCACCGCTGACGAGTGCAGGTGGTTCATGCCCTTGCCGAGGAAGATGAACGCGCCCAGGTCGAGTTCCTTGCTGAAACGCGCACAGGTGCGGCGGCTGACCACCACGGACTTGATCTTGGTTAGATCGCCTTCCTGATAATCGGGGAAACGCAAGTACAATTGTTCACAGGTTATTAGACCGAGTACGGAATCGCCGAGGAACTCCATGCGTTCGTTAGACGCTAGGCGGGTGTTGGCACCGGAGGCGTGCGTCAGCGAGGAGCGCAGCAAGTCCGGTTGGCGAAATTGATAACCGATTGCTTTCTGGCATTCATCCAGAATCTCGGTTTCCCGGTTCGTATCCAATTCCTGCGGCATGATGACCATCGCGAGATTAGTAGCGAGCTTGTTTGAAAATTACCACACCGCGCACGGGATTGTCAACGGCGCAGTCCTCGGCCTTGCCAGCCCGCAGCGCCAGCAAGGGAGTCTTGCCAACCCGCAGCGCCAGCAAGGGAAGTCCCTTGCTGGCGCTGCGGGCTGGCAAGACGGTTCAAGATCGCAGCGTCGCTTTCAGCGCCCGCGCTAACTGGCGCACGGAGCGCACACAGACATCCCGAGCGCCGCCGACAGGGAGCGTATACACCGTCAATCGCAGCGGCGTGTGTGGGAAACGATACGTCCAGGCTCGTGCCTTCCTCGCGGGATAGACCAGGGCGACTCGATCGGCTCCGAGGACCGTGCCATAGGCCAGCACCTGATACAGGTCCGCCGTCACTAGGCTTCGCGGCAGACGCTTCCACTTCGCATCGACGACCAGCATTGGCCGACCATCGCGGTCGATCGTCAGGTCTGGGCGCATCGTCACGTCAGGCTGATCGACAATGGGTTGATTGACCGTGTGCGCCATCTGTACGGATACGGTATAGCGCCGGCTGCGCGCGAAAGCCTCGACCACGCCGCGCGTGACGTGCTGCTCGAAAATGCGTTCCAGGTCCAGCAGAAAACTCGGCGCGGGCGTCGACCCCATCGCGCCGCCTGGTGCCAGACTATCCGCCAGTAAGCGGCATAGGTCGAGCAGCGGTCGATACTCGACCGGCAGGCGCTCCGCCTGAATCGCCTCCCACAATTGCACGGATAGCGGCACCGAGGAGACACCCTCGAAGCCGCTGAGCGCGCGCCGCAGCGCGGCGCGCACATCCGCGCCAAGCAGCGATGACGCCAACAATTCTTCGGTCGTCGCCTTCACTATCTGATTGCAGGGTATGTCCGCGCTGAAATCATCGTATTGAGAGTGTAATTGATCCTTACGTCCGGGCGCTTCGCGCAGTTGGGCTGGCAGATCGAGCCGGCCATGCAGGATCGATCCTTGCTCGCTCTGTTGCCGATACGCGCGATGCAATCCAGCCGCGACGCGCTCGGCGAGACGACACGCCAGTTGCCCCGCGAGAAAATCCAGCACTTCCGTATCCGCTTTCGGTTCGACCGCATCGAACGCGGCGGGTACGGCGGCGAGCGGATCGAGCATGGCGAAGAGATTCGGCAAGGGAATCTTCGGTCGGATCACCAGCCGGCACCTCGGAGTTACAAGCACCCCGGCACAGCCGAGCGCCGTCAGCCGATAGCGGTCGCGCCGTCCGGTCGGCAGCACCTCTACATGCGCACGATGATGCTCCAGCAAAAACGCGACATCGCCCGGCACCAGCCGGGCGACATGCGGCACTCGTTCGGTGAGGATCAGGGTGCGCGGTTGTGAGAGAGAAGGCATGGGTCATTCGATGTTGGGGATAAGTCCTGGCATCAACGCTGGTGGAACCGCGGCTGGCGGCTTCGGTTGCTTCAGCCGCGGCGGTTGACGGCGTTTGGCCACGTCCCACAAACGATAGCCGATGTCCACGCCGGGTTGATTCGGATGTGCGGAATCGAGATTGCCGCCATCATCAATGCCATCGCTGCTGACGGAGTAGATTATCACCCCGTTCTCAAGCCGGCGATAGCGCAGCGGTCGGCCATCGAAGGGATCGAGAGGCACGGCAGATAGATATTTGGGACAGAGTTTATCGATTGTTTCCGGCCACGCCTTCTTCTCGCGACGGTAGCGTTCGGCGGCGAGGGCTACGATCATGCAGCGGAGATAAGCGTGTTTTCGCCGGAATGACTCACCCAGTTTGGCGATGGCTGGCATCAGCAAACGGCTGAGGACGGCGGTCTTCGGCAGTTCGCGGATCTCCTGCTCGAAGTGCTTTTCGAGTGCGGCTTGCTCGTGCAGGGGGAGTTGGACTTCCGCGATGCGACGTGTCATCAAGGACAGAAAAAGAGCCTTGTCCTGTCGCGTGTCCATGCGCCATAGCGAAACGAAGGTGCTTTCCAACCAACCCGACCGCGTCTGAGCCAATTCATCCACGGATGCGACTCCATTCTCGACTGCGTCGAACACCTTGTAGAGCAGGGCACGCTCGCCTCGCATGGCCAGGAGCAGACTGGGAAAAGCATCCTCGCTTTCGAGCAGTTTCTGCAAGGCGGCCATGTCCTCTAACGGCGGTTCGCCCTGCGCGAGCGTCCGTTCGATGGCTTGACAGACGCGGACAACGCAGGCGTTGCGGACCAGTTGCGAGATGATAATCGGTTCGTCGCCGGGCGACCGGGCCGCATTGAGCGCGGCTCGGCAAGCCGTCAAGGCATTCTTGGTCTCGCCCTGCTGGTTCTGTCGCATGGCCTCGTAACCGAGCAAATCCACAAGACGACGGCTTTCTTGCAGGTGGGGCAGCAAGGTTGCGATGGGGTTGCGCTCGTAGTGAATGCGGTAGCGCCCGCGCGGCATGTCGGCCAGTTGGCCGGCCACATCCAGCGCCGGTTTCATGCTCTGCAATTCTTTCGTTAGGCGGTCGAAGTCTTCCTCGGTCAGTTTTTCGGACGGCGTGAGAAGCGCGAAATGCTCCGCGTATTCCGGCGACGGCCATTGCGGCGGCATCAGTCGCGCGGCGTCGAGGACGACGCGGGCATTGTTTTCATTCTCGGGTATTTCTTCACGGTTCGCCTCGATCTCTTCCAGACGCCAGCCGGGTTCGACGCGGTCCATCTCGGCCAGCGTTTCTTGGAGTTTGCTGGCTCGCTGGCCGTGATTCCAGGCCATGCGGACGGCGGCGAGGATCGCCAGCATCAGCAAACCCCAGCCGATGCGCTTCAGCCCGCGCAGCCAGGGACGGTGCGAGTTCTCGATCTCGAATGATTCTTCGTAGGGCGCCACGATAATCTGCACCTCCACGCTAAGCCGCAAGCGGCTAAACAGCCTCCATTCGCTGCCGCCGTCCGGGACGATGTCGCCCACCATCAAGTAGTTGATCGATGTCATAAGACGCTAATCGTCCCGGCTGCCCTGCCAAGTGTTCTTCCAGCAGCGGCCGGATATGATGCTGCCAGACAATGCGTAGCCGCGTCTCGTCGAGGTCCGGCACCATGAAATAGCTGTGGCCGACCTGTCCTTGCGCTCCGAGGTCCGCACGCAGGCTCGCGTTGAGTCGATCGAACAACAGCAGCACATGCTGAGCGAAGGCGGCCCCTGCGGCCGGCGTATGGGCTTGCAGCCAACGCGCCAGCACGGCGGTATCGGGCGGCATTTCCATGAATGAGAAGCGTCGCCGCAATGCTTGATCGAGCAGAGCCACCGAACGATCCGCCGCGTTCATGGTCGCCAGCAGATACAGGTTCGCCGGCAACCGGAAACTTCGTCTTGAGCAAGGGAGACACACCGATTGTTCTCGGTATTCCAGCAGATAAAGCAATTCGCCGAAGATACGCGGTAGATTGCCGCGATTGATTTCGTCGATGAGTAACACATGCGTCTCGGCCGGGCGGCGGCTCGCTTGCTCGGCGAAGGCGCACAGCAAACCCTCCTCGACCGGATACGTCACGTCGGAGCGGCCGTCCACCGTCACCGAACGTACCTTGACGCCCTCGACGAACTCCTCGTAACTATAAGCGGGGTGAAACTGCACCAGACGGATGCACTCCTCGCGCCCGCCGGTCAGCAGGCGTGCGAGATGGCGTGCGACGTGGGTTTTGCCGGTGCCCGGCACACCCTGCAAGATCAGTTGTCGTTTCAGGTCAAGGAGGCCGCGCGCTCGGTCGAGCCAATCGCGGCCAAGTAGCGTCGCCTGCTGAAAGTCGGCGTCCGTGTACGGTTCGACCGGCAGCGCTCCGCCCAAACAGCGCAGCAGAAAGCCGTGCGCATCCTCCTCAATGGCGCAGGCATAGAGCGGCAGCAGGCGATCGAACGTCAGGGCAATCTCACCGGCCAATTCGTCGCTGAACAATAAAGCATCGGCAGCGGACAGCGAGCGCGAAATCTCGAACGATCGCCCCTCGATCCAGTCGCGCAGATCGTCTGGCGTGGTGATGTCTCGGCTCGCTTCCATCGGGTCGGCGCAATCGAAGCGACATTCGCTCAGCGCGCCGCGCTGGCGCAATACGCGAAATAGCAACTCCGCATGGTGACGCACCTGCTGGCGAAAACGCCCCACGGCGGCGCGTGCCTTGCGACCTAGACGCAGACCGTAACGCAAGCCCGCGCCGTCGAGATGGACGAAGAATTGCACCTCCTCGCGACCGCCCTTGTCGGTTCGCCGGCAGAAGGCGATCCACAGGGCGATATTGTAAGGTTCGGTGCGTCCGAAAGCGTTTTTGCAAATGCTCGTCAGCGCCCGGCCGCTGCGCGGCTCGGTATCGAGCGCCCAGCCATGTACGCCGCGCAGCACCGGCGCGACATAGCGCTCAGCGACGGTGCGACACAACTCGATGAGGGGTTCGCGCACCGCGAAACGATAGCGCTCGCGTTGGCGTTCCATCCAGGCGCGTTTGTTGTTGTGGCTCAATTCATCGAAGAAATGAAACGTGTCGGCACAGAAACCCGTAAAGGGCGCGTCAGCGCGATCGCGCTCCATCGTCCACGATTCGCGATCGTCACCACATGCGGTCAGAACGGTGGGCATTTCCAGCGGGTGCAGTTGATGTTGATGACGCAGCCAGGCGACACCCTCATTGAAAAGACGATACCGCTCGACCAACGGCTCATCGCCGGCGCTGTCCTCAAGTGTGGCGTAGCCGGCGCGGATGTCCTCATTCCAGGGAGCGAAACTCTGCGGATCGCGCAAGTGCAGCACGGCGGCCGGCAGCCATAGACCCGCGCCGGGCAACGGATCGGCGGCCCAGAAAGCGGCCAGCGTCCGATAGGGATCGTCGCTTTCCCACAGCCGGCCGATCCACAGTGTCAGCGTGTCGGCGTCCTCGCCCCAATCGAGCCGGCAACGCATACAGCCATTGGGATCCGCCGTCGCCAAGGCGTCGCCGAGCAACTTGCCGTCGCAATTGCCGAGCGCCAATTCCATTTGCTCTTGACCGCGCGCCAGTGCCTGCCCGCGATCCTTGAGCCGTTCGCGCAGCGGCATTCGGGCACGCTCGCGCTGAATGGCCGCGTGGATCGGCGCACGCTGCTTTTCTTCGTCGATTTCCTCATGGCGCGGAAGATTGCGGCCGCGCATGGCCGCGACGAGCGTGAGGAAATGATCGATGTGCAGCGCCGACAGCGCCGGCTCCAGCGCTTGGATTTGGGAGTAAGCGGACAGCAGATCGGCATAGATGATTTCTGGGTCGTCGCCGCGCCGTCCGTTCACCAAGCCGAGACGCTGCAACCCGGCGCGGATAGCGGGCGTCCAACCGGGATGATGCGCTGGTTGCAGTCCTTGCAGTAGAGCCGACCAAAAGCGCGGTCCCAGGCCGGCGACGTGATAGGTTCCCGTCGCGCTCAGACACGCCGCCGCCTTGACCGGCAGCGGATCGCGCCCACGCAGCAGATAGGCCAAACCGTGGCGGACGATACCGGCGCGGCGTCGCAGCGTCTCGGCGTGTAAGGGTAGCGGGACGCAGGCTTCGTAAAAGCGCACCAACGCATCGCCGAGATCGGCGACGGAAGCGTTATCGAGAAAATCGGCGAAGAGAAACTTGACCGAGGCGGATAGGATGCCAGCGAAGCGCGGCCCCAATCCCGGTAGATGGTGCAACTCGGCCACGGTGGGCACACCGGCGCGCGTGTAGGCATGCAACAAGGGAACGAGCGGCAGATGTTCCTGTGTGGATGTCTTCATCAGATCAGCCGCCCTCTGGTGTCGCCTCCTTGTGCCAATCTTAACGATTGTACCGCTTGCGCCAGGCTTAGCAAAGCACTCTGGTTTTCTTCCGCCGTTCCAGCGAACGGCCGGTGTCAGTCGGCTGGCTGGTAGAGTATGTTCGCGTAACGTCGTTTGCAGGCAGCACCGTATTGGGGGCCGTGCAGAGCAGAACCACAGCAGAACCGGTTCACTGGAAAAGCCATTGCATTCGGCAGGGACAATCTCTAAACTGTGAAAAAGATTCTTGCGCACCTACATGAGAACGATTTCCTTCGCAGGCAGTATATGGCGATTTTGTTGCTCCTCACTCTGCTTGACTCGCTTCTCCTTACCGGAGATGGGTCCTAGGCGCGCCACCAAGCCTGTTATTTCTTCCGCTTGCTGAGCATAGCCCTGGGACCAAATCCCAGGGCTTTTTTATTTGCCGGAGCTTGACCATGAGCGATGACCGCCTGATCATTTTCGATACGACCCTGAGGGACGGCGAACAATCGCCGGGCGCCAGCATGAACCTGGCCGAAAAGCTACAAGTCGCGCACGCCCTCACGGAACTTGGCGTCGATGTGATCGAGGCCGGCTTCCCTATCGCCTCACCGGGCGACTTCGAGGCGGTGCAGGCCATCGCGCGGGAAGTGCCGGGGCCGATCATCTGCGGCCTGGCACGCTGCAACCCGGCCGACATCGATCGCGCCGGCGAGGCGCTGCGTGAATGCACACGCTCGCGCATTCACGTTTTCCTCGCCACCAGCGCCATTCACCGCGAATTCAAGCTCAAAATGGCCAAGGAAGAGATTATCCGCCGCGCCGTCGAGGGTGTGCAGCGCGCCCGCGGCTTCGTCGAGGATGTCGAGTTTTCGCCGGAAGACGCCGCACGTACTGAACTCGATTTCCTCACCGAGGTTGTCGAACGCGCCATTGAGGCCGGCGCGACGACGGTGAACATTCCCGACACAGTCGGCTACGCCGTGCCGAGCCAGTATGCGGCCGCCATCGCTCATCTGAAAAAGCATGTGCGCGGCATCGACAAGGCAATCATCAGCGTTCACTGTCACAACGATCTCGGCATGGCCGTCGCCAACAGTCTCGCCGCCATCGCCGAGGGGGCGCGGCAGGTCGAATGCACCATCAACGGGTTGGGCGAGCGCGCCGGCAATTGCGCTCTCGAAGAGATCGTCATGGCCGTGCGGACGCGGCAGGATTTCTTCAAGGTGGCGACCAACATCAACACGAAGAAGCTCTATCCGACGAGCCGGTTGGTGTCGCACGTCACCGGCCTGCAAGTGCAGCGCAACAAGGCGATCGTCGGTCAAAACGCTTTCGCGCACGAAGCCGGCATTCATCAGGATGGCATGCTCAAGGAGCGGACCACCTATGAGATCATGAATCCGGAGGACATCGGCGTCCCGCAGACGGAGTTGGTGCTGGGCAAGCACAGCGGCCGGCACGCCCTGCGCCAGCGGGTCATCGATCTGGGGTATCATTTGAACGAAGAGCAGCTACAAAAGGTCTTCGATGGTTTCAAGGCGTTGGCGGATCGCAAAAAGGTTATTTACAACGCTGATATCGAAGCACTGGCGGAGGCGCAGATTCACAGCGGCCCGACTCTGTGGACGTTGGAGGCCATGACGTGCAACGCCGGCTCGGCGACGATCCCATCGGCGGCGGTGTGTCTGTGGCATCAGGACGGTACCATCATCCGTCAGGCCAGTCTCGGCGATGGTCCCGTTGATGCGGTATTCAAGGCCATCGAGCAGATTACCGGCATCGAGGTGCAATTGCGCGATTATCGGGTGCGCAGCGTGACGGTCGGCGAAGACGCCCAGGGCGAGGCTCACATTGAGGCGGAGTACAACGGCCGCGTCATCAATGGCCGAGCGGTCAACACGGACATCATTGAGGCCAGCGCGCTGGCGTTCTTGCAGGTCATCAATCGCATCGCTCTGCGCATGGCGGCCGAGCAGCGCATCCGACCGACCGAGGCACCGCCGCGCGAAGCGGCCGCGAGCTGAGACGAGATGGAGAAAGTCTTCGTTTTCGCCGCTTCGAAACGCTTCGAGGCATTGCGCGGCGAGAAGCAATCGTAGCGCCTATTTCGACTGTGCGATCACTCAGGGGGGCGAAAAACAAGGGGCGGCCGCAACCATAACGACCTGCGAGCGTGCATCGTGATATGGTTTGCTGCGCCGGATGAAACACCAAACGGCCGGGCGTTTCCGCGCCGGCCGCTTCTTTTTGGGAGGACCCCATGATTCGTCTGTCCAAACCCCTGTTAACCGCTGGTTTCCTTCTGATTTTGCTCGTGCCCATGAACCAGGCACGAGCGGACGACTGCTGTGGTGCGAGTGGTGGAAGTTGTGGCGGCTGTAGCAGCTGCGGCATTGGCGGCAGGCTGAGCGCCTGGGCCAATTACGAGCCGAGCGTCACGTATTACGCTCCCTACCCTTACTGGTGGCCGAACTACTTCGCCGGCCCGCCGTACACCTCATACCAACAGGTACAGTACTTTACCTCGCCGGCGGAGTCGGCGCAAATCGTCAAGGAGCGCATCCTCGCGATCAATTCCGCGAACCCCGCTCTGCTTCCGCTCGCCAAGGAACCGCTGCCGTTTCCGAAGCCCGATCCGAAAAAGCCCGCAGATAAACTGCCTTAGCTTCCGGATAAAACCCTTGATTGCCATCCCGCAGTTACTCTTTCCCTGCTGGCGCTGCGGGCTGGCAATCTCATTTTGCCAGCCCGCAGCGCCAGCAGGGGAAATCCTTCTCTTGCTGGCGCTGCGGGCTGGCGGGGTTTGTCCGGAAAACCTTAGCTACTCTCTACCGCTCAACAAATCTGAACGCCTGCACCGTATCCGTCCTGACGCCGAGGTGCTAGAATGTCGTGACCAGTCTCAACCACTACCCCGTGGTGTAATGGTAACACAGCAGATTTTGGCTCTGCATTTCCTGGTTCGAGTCCAGGCGGGGTAGCTTCCACACCAACTCCCTGAACAGTACCCGAAGGCCGGCATGAGTCGGCTGATGGAGATTACACCAGCCAACTCATGCCGGCCGTTCGCTTTGGACCGTCACGGAGCCGGAAGGGGCGCGACTTCGGGTACCGGATGGATCGGTTGGACGCCGGCCCCCGGCTTAATAAGCGGCGACGGCGTGCCATGATCGAGCGGGTAGACCTGGCAGTCACAAATGCCTTGAGTACGATGACCGCAACCGGCGAGCGTACTGAGCAGGCCGACGCTGAGGAACAGGAGTAATCCGCGACGCATAGCTTCCCTACCTTTCCTGTATACAACAGGGGCATCCTCTGGGACCATCCCTGGCCAAGCGGAACCCCGTCGCGTGATACGGAAGACGCCGTTTGGAGCAGTATCTCCCTGCAAGCGGCGCAATCCATGAACGCTGTTTGCATCGACTGCGCAAGGGACAGACCTTGATGGAAACCCATGTGAGTTGGTAAATCCGGGAGGACGCGCAAGCCGATCAACTGGCACAAAGACCGTGGATCGGCCATTTTTCGTCGCCCTGGGACAAGAGGAGTTTCAACAGGTATGGATGCGATTATTCTGGCGGCCGGCCTCGGCACGCGTTTACGCCCGCACACGCTGCAAACGCCCAAACCCCTTCTGCCGGTTCAGGGCCGCCCCATCCTCGACTGGACGTTGGGCGCTCTGCCCAAGAGCGTCGATCGGGTTCTCGTCGTCATTCACTACCTGGGTGAGCAGGTGGAAGCGTACTTGCGCCAGCAAAGGCACTTCGACCAGTGGCAAGTAGTGCGTCAGGAAACACCGCGCGGCACCGGCGATGCCTTACTCGCCTGCCGAGAGCATCTGCGGGCGGAACAGTTCCTGGCGCTCAATGGCGATGATCTCTTCGGTGTCGCCGACCTGGAGAAACTGGCGAGTTGTCCGGCCGGCGTACTGTGTCATCCAGTGGAAGAACCGCGCCGCTTCGGCATCGCCTTCCGCAAGCCCGATGGTACACTCGATCGACTCATCGAGAAGCCCGATCTCGATGGTCGCCAGCTGGCCAACACGGGCGCCTATGTGTTCCCGCGCCGCGTCTTTGACATTCCGTTGACGCTGTCGCCGCGCGGCGAGTACGAAGTGACGCAATACGTCAGCGAGTTGGCGAAACAGCAGGCCGTGCAAGTGGTCGAAGCGAGTTTCTGGCTGCCCATCGGCACCGTCGAGGTGTGGGAGGCGGCGCAGACGATGGATCTCCAGGCGTTGCAAAAGTGATCGTTTTTGCCAATGGCTTACGGAGCTACCGGACAAAACTCCGTCAGCCCGCAGCGCCAGCAAGGGAAGGACTTCCCCTTGCTGGCGCTGCGGGCTGGCAATCAAGGGTTTTGTCCGGCAGCTCTCAAGCGTTCCAGGGATGCTTTCGCCTCGCGGGTCTGCAAGGTTCCCGGCGCGCCGGCGGCCAGCGTTTCAAATAACCGGCGTGCATCAGCCGTGCCCACACGCTCCAGCGCTTCGAGCGCTCGAATCAAGCGCAGACGCTCCGGCGTTATGGCTTGTCGGAGCGGTGCCAGAATTTCCTCCACGCGGCGGCGCACTTCCAGCGAAGGGCGTGCGGCAAGTGTCTTCGTCAGTTCGGACTCGGCCAATTCGCCGAGTCGCTTCAACTCGCGGCTCGCATTCTCGCGGGCATGGAAACTATCGCTATCGAGATCGACGATCCAGCGCGCGAGTTGGCGGGCGTCCGGTTGCCGAATGGGGCGTATCCGTTGACGCAACCAGGGCACGGTTTCTTTGGGCCGCGAAGCGAGTATGTTGATCGCCTTGAAGGCGCGAGCCGCATCTTCGCCGGCAAGGTCCGTCCATAATCGCTCCCGCTCGGCGGTCGTCCAAGGAACGGCTGCGGATGGCGTGGCATGCCGGCCGGTCAAATCCCACACCAACGCCGTCGCGTCTTCGCTCGATGATGCTAGAAGCTGTCCATCGGACGAAAACGCCAGGTTGCGGATTGCGCACTGATGCCCGTGGAGTTGAAGGCGTGGCTTGCCGCTGGCCATCTCCCACAGATAGATTTCGCGGATACGTAGCGAACCGGGATGCGTCGTGGCCAGGCTGCGACCGTCGGGAGACAGCGCTAGAGCGAGGATACCGCCCTCTTTGCCGCCGAAATGACGTATTTCCCTCCCGCCATCCACCTGCCATAACCGAATCACGCCCATGAGGTCGCCCGTGACCAACACGCGGTTTTCCGCTGTGAACGCGGCTCGTAACACACGCATTTCCTCAACAGCGAGCTTGCTCCGCTCCTTCCCCGTGGCGATGTCGTAGACGGGGAACATGCCCTTCCCACCGGCCAGCACTACCGTCTTGCCGTCTGAAGAAAGCACGGCTCCCCCATCGCGTTGTCCGTCGAATTGCCGCAGGAAACGCCGCGTCGCCGTCTCCCAGATGCGCACCGCGCCGCTTTCGTCCCGCGACAGCAACACCGCACCACTGCCCGAAAAGCTCAGGGCGTTTACGGCGGAGCTATGTCCCTGCAATCGAGCAATCGGCTTGCCGGTGCGTCGATCCCGGAGATGAATTTCGCCGCCCGCGCTGCCGGTGGCGACGATCGCGCCATCCGGCGTTACGGCCACAGCCTCCATGCGGGCGCGCGTGGCCGGCGGACGGAAGCGCTGGCCGCGTCGCCAACTTCCCGCCTCCCATTCCTGAACCGCCTGCCCGTTGCTCGCCGTGAAAAGCGACCGACCATCGGAAGAGAATTGCAACAATCCCGGCCGCACCTCCTCATCTCCGGCCGCAAGCCGCTCCTTACCGTCGGCAACATTCCAGAAGCGAACCTTCCCCTCCTTACCTGCCGAGGCAAGGACCTTGCCATCGGGTGAAAAGGCCAAACCCAAGGGTTTGCTGGGGTTGTCGCGAAAGCCGGACGCCTCCTTGCCTGTTGCCGCTTCCCATACCCTCAGCGGCGTCTCACGGCCACCGCTGGCAAGCCATCGCCCATCGGGCGAAAACGCGATGCGCCAACCGCGCCGGCCGCGCGGTCCGATGACGCGAATCTCTCGGCCATCCACCACCCGAACCAGATGGATTCGATTTCCCCACGAATCCAGGGCGAGTATCTTGCTATCCGGCGAGAAAGCCATGCAGCCGACGATCTTGCCCGGGACGTCCATCCGCCATCGTTCCTTGCCGGTGGCCGCATCATAAGAGACGACCGGCTGCCCGTGTCCTCCCACGGTCACGGTTCGGCCATCCGGCGACAGGGCCGCAGCCATCAGGTTTGGCCCGCCCGCAAAGCGGCGAACCTCTTTCCCCGTGGCCACGTCCCACAAACTTGCCCCCACCCCCGCCGTCAGCAGTCGTCTGCTGTCGCGGCTAAATCCCAATGACTGCACGCCGACGAGGTGTTCCAGTTCCCGCCCTTGCTCGCCGGTGGCCGAATCCCACAAGATGACAACATTCCCCAACCCTCCCGAAGCCAGCGTTTTTCCATCGGGCGACCAGGCAACATGAAAGACGGCGCCTCCGGCGGCGAGCCGGTGGATCTCGCGGCCGGTGCGGGTGTCCCACAGGCGGATCGTCCCATCTTGGCTGGAGGAGGCAAGCCGTTTGCCGTCGGGCGAATAGGCCAGCGAGTCGATGCGATCACCGTGACGCAGGCGAACGGTACCCAGTCGAGCAACCGCGCCCTTGGGCAGAAGGTCGCCATAATGGTCCCTGCGAACTGCGGACGATTCGCCCCATGCGGTGTGCGCTATCACCGTTAGGAGCAGCACGGCAATGGAAGATCGGAGCATGGACCGGCTCTCCCTGGGTGGTTGCAATGGGCGCCCCATTCTCTCCCCAGCGTAGGCTCTGCTCCGCACGTCGTCGAGAGCGCCTCAATCGCGGTGTTCCCGCATCTGTACATCGTAACCACGAAGAAGATGGGTCTCCGTCAACATCATGCCATCCAGAGGCGCGAGCAGTTGAGCGGTTGCTCCTCATCCTACCTGGACTGCTATCCGCTCTCCGTTGTCCTCCGCGATGCACGCCCCCTATAACAACACAAGTGCCGGATGCCAAGAATCGATTCGAGAACCCACGATGAAAGTACCCTTGCAGTGGCTCGCGGAATATGTCCCGTTAACTTTGCCCGTCGCCGAGTTGGTCGAGCGTCTGACGCTGGCCGGGCTGGAAGTGTCCAGCGTCCGACTTATCGGCGTGCCGGTCCCAGAAGGATTGCGCGTCAAATCCAGCGAAGCCGGTCCCGTGTGGGACCGCGATAAAATCGTTATCGCCGAAGTGCAGAGCGTCGGTCCCCATCCCGACGCGGATCGCCTCAAATTGCCGATCGTCAACTACGGCGAAGGACGCACCAAGACGCTTGTCACCGGCGCGCCGAACATCAATGTGGGGGATGCTGGGGGGAAGGTCATCCTCGCCCTGTCCGGTTCCGTGCTGTTCGACGGCCATTCGATGCCGAAACAACTCAAGGCACTTAAGCCGACCAAGATTCGCGGCGTGCCCAGCGATGCGATGGTCTGCTCCGCTTATGAACTCGGCATCAGCGATGAACACGAGGGTATCATCCTGCTCGATGACGACGCCCCGGTCGGCATGCCGCTCGTCGATTACATGGGCGACATCGTGCTGGAACTGGAAGTCACGCCCAATCTGGCTCGCTGTTTGTCGCTGCTCGGCGTGGCTCGCGAAGTGGCCGCGCTCACCGGGCAAAGTTTGCGTTTGCCGTCGTCTCAAGAAAAGGCCGACGGGCCGGCCATCGAGGGGCAAGTGCGCGTCTCCATTGAGGATGCGAAGCTGTGCGCCCGCTATGCGGCGATGATGCTCAAGGACGTGCGCATCGGGCCGTCGCCCAGCTGGATGCAGCGCCGCTTGACCTACGCCGGCATGCGGCCCATCAGCAACATCGTGGACATCACGAACTATGTCCTGCTGGAATGGGGACAACCACTGCACGCCTTCGATTACGACAAACTGATGCAGCGTGCCGGCGGCAAGACGCCGCACATCCTCGTTCGTCCCGCGCGGGCCGGCGAAGTGTTGGCAACGCTCGATGAGGGCAACAAGGCCGCGCCGTTGAAGTTGACGCCGGACATGCTGATTATCGCCGACGAGATCGGTCCGATCGCCCTGGCCGGCATCAAGGGCGGCGCCGATACGATGGTCACGGAAGCAACGCGCAACGTGCTGCTGGAGTCGGCCAATTTCGACTTCATTTCGATCCGCCGCACCATGAAGGCGCTCAATCTGCCGAGCGAGGCCAGCGTGCGCTTCAGCAAGGGCATCCATCCCGAGACGGTTCGGCCCGCTGCTGAGCGCGCCGCCGAGTTGATGCGCCAGCACGGCGGCGCTACGATCTGTCGCGGTATTGTCGATGTCTATCCGCGGCCGATGCCGCCGCGTGTCATCGATTTGAAGATGGCGGAAGTTCGCCGCCTTCTCGGCATGGACTTGCCGCGTCCCGAGTGCGTCCGCATTCTGCGGGCGCTGGAGTTTCAAGTCGAAGAGGTCGGCACGGATGCCCTGCGTGCCACCGCGCCGCCGCATCGACTCGATATTCAGGAAGGACCGGCCGACCTCATCGAGGATCTGGTTCGGCTGCACGGCTATGATCGTCTACCGGCGACGCTGTTGGCGGACGAGTTGCCGCCGCAGCGGACCAATCAGCCGCTCGTTTTCGAGGAACGCCTGCGCGACCGTCTCGTCAGCCTCGGTTTGCAAGAGGTCATCACCTACGCTCTGACCACGGAGGAACAGGAGAAACCGCTGGGGCTGCCTCCCGGTGAGTATGTTCGCTTGCAGAACCCCATCAGCAGCGAGCGTGAGGTCATGCGGCACAGCGTTCTTGCCAGTGTACTCGACATCGCGGCGGCGAACTTGCAGCATACCAACGAGGTGCGGCTGTTCGAGATCGGCTCGGTGTATCTGCCGCAGCCCGACAAGAAACTGCCCGATGAACCGCGCCGTCTCGCCCTCGTCCTGTGCGGCGCACGGCAACAAGAATCCTGGAGCGACGCAACGGGCGCAGCGGCGGCGATGCTGGATTTCTTCGATTTGAAGGGCATCCTTGAAGCGCTGACGACCGATCTACACTTGGCGAATGCGATGTATCGACCGATCAAGGTGCCGGCCCTGCATCCGGGCCGCGCCGCCGAGATAGTCGTCAACGATCGCGTCGTGGGGCAGTTTGGCGAACTGCATCCGAAAGTCGCCGAGGCGTTCCGACTCGGGGGACGTTCGGTGTTGGCCGGTGAACTCGATCTGGAGGCGCTGCGGGCAGCGCTGCCGGCTCGCCATCTCTATCAGCTGGTGCCGCGCTTCCCGGCCGCGCTGCGCGATGTGGCCGTTATCGTCGAGGAGTCTATTTCCGCCGAGCATGTGGTTGCCGAAATACGAACTGCCGGCGGTGAATTGCTCCGTGGCCTACGACTATTCGATTTGTACCGGGGCGAAAGCATTCCCGCCGGGCACAAGAGTCTCGCCTATGCCTTGACCTACCAGGCGGAGGACCGCACACTGACGGATAAGGAAGTCAAGAAGGTCCACGATAAAGTTATGGCTCGACTCAAGCATGTCCTCAAGGCGCAGATCCGCAGCAAGGAGACGTAATCGTTCGTAGGTAGCGGCTCGCTTTCCCTTGCTTGCGCTGCGGGCTGGCGAGCCGTCGCCTACAGACTTACGAATAGCATGTCCAAGCTCCCGCCCCCTGACGCCGATGCCCCCACGGTCGAGGGTTTTCTCAAGACCGTCCTTAAAAGCGGGCTGCTCGATCGCGCTCAGCTTCAGGATGCGCTGCGCGATGTCCCGAAGGAACAGCGCGACGATCCGCACGCCCTGGCTGAGCATCTTGTCCGCAAGGGCAAACTGTCGCGCTTCCAGGCCGGCAAGATTCTACGCGGCACCGGCAAGGGACTGCTCTTGGGCCATTTTCAGGTACTCTCTCCCATCGGTCGCGGCGGCATGAGTACCGTGTATCTGGCCCGCGATGAACGCAGTGGCGAATTGGTAGCCCTCAAGCTGTTGCCGCCGAGTCGTTGGCGCAACGAGGAACGTCTGCTGGCTCGCTTTCAGCGCGAGATGGAACTGAGTCGTCGCGTCGCCCATCCGCATCTGGCGTGGACCTACGAGAGCGGCATTTGCCAGCGTGTCTATTACTTGGCTATGGAATATATTCCCGGCAAGAACCTCGCCCGCGTGGTCGCCGGCGGTGGCCCGTTATCCGTGCCGCGCGCCGCTCGCTTGATGGCCGAGGCCGCTTCGGGGTTGGAACACGCGCACAATCAAGGGCTGATTCATCGCGACCTGAAGCCGTCGAATATCATGGTCACGCCGAATGATCATGCCAAGGTTCTTGATCTAGGTCTCGCGCTCATGCAGGGCGAGAAGGCGGAAGAGCGCGTGATCGGCGGCCAGGGTTACATCGTCGGCACGATGGATTACATCGCTCCGGAGCAGACGACCGATTCCGCCGCCGTCGATGGTCGGGCCGACATCTATTCACTGGGATGTACGCTGTACTTCGCCCTGACCGGCCAGCCGCCGTTCCCCGGCGGCACCAGCCGCGACAAGGTGATGCGTCATCGCGGCGAGGAGCCGACGCCGCTTCTGCGTCTGGCACCATGCGTACCACCCGGCTTCGCGCGGCTCATTCAGCAGATGATGGCCAAGAATCCAGCGGAGCGTCCGTCTTCGGCGGTCGCGGTCGAGGAGGAACTGCGCGCCTGGGCGACGGATGATACGATGTTGCCGTTGGATTGCCGTGAGGATGCGTACTACGAGCAATCGATCGCGGTCTTGCAAGAGGCGGAGCCGTCGGCGGAGTACAATTTGCCAAGCATTTCCGCGCCGGAAGTGGATTTGTCCGCCGAGATTGATCTTGCGACCGTGCAACCACCCCGCTGGTCAATCCAGACCAAACTGCTGCTCCTGGCGATTGCCCTGGTTCTCGGTGGGATGGTTCTGCTCACGGCGCTCATCTTGTTGGGGATTTGGCTGGGAGGAACCTGATGCGGCCGAATCAACTCCCCATTCGGGATTTACGGCCTCCTCCCTTGACATTTCCTCAAAAATCGCCCCGTCGCCATTGCCTCTGACACAGCTTTGTCTTAAGATCAATGTCTGACATCTTGGTGAGTATCTTATCCAGAGTGGCTGAGGGATTAGGCCCTGTGAAGCCACAGCAACCGGTCGTCCGCGAGGGCGATGCTGGTGCTACCTCCTACCTGGCCACGGCCGGGAGAGATAAGATCGTGTGCCCCACACGCCTCTTGTTCTCTATCTCCGTTCTCGCGGAGACCTCCCTGGACGATACACACCTCCGGCTTGAGATACCTGCTCCGGCTTGTGGAGGATAGTCCGTGTCTTCTTCTTTCGTTCGCGGTCTCAAATGTCGCCTGTGCGGTCAGGCGTATCCCATCTCGGCAACCAACTTCTGCACCGAGGACTTCGGCCCTCTCGAAGTCGATTACGATTACGACGCCATCACCGACGCGCTCGATCGTTCCAAGATCGAACTGCGTCCCTTCAACATGTGGCGCTATCAAGAATTCCTGCCCCTCGATGGCGAACCGACCGTTGGCCGGCAGGTCGGCGGCACGCCGTTAGTGAAAGCCGACCGTCTGGCGCAAGCGCTGGGCGTCGCGCAGTTATGGATCAAGAACGATGCCGTCAATTTTCCGACCTTGTCGTTCAAGGATCGCGTCGTCGCCGTCGCCTTGAGCAAGGCCCGCGAGTTCGGTTTAACGACGGTAGGCTGCGCCTCGACCGGCAACCTGGCCAACAGCGTGGCCGCCAACGCCGCCGCCGCCGGCCTGCAAAGCTATATCTTCGTCCCTTCCGACCTGGAGCGCTCCAAAATCCTCGGCACAAGCATCTTCGGCGCCAAGGTCATTGGCGTCAAAGGCACCTATGACGAGGTCAATCGTCTCTGTACGCAGGTAGCGTTCAAGTACGGTTGGGGCTTCGTCAATATCAACCTGAGGCCGTTCTACGCCGAGGGATCGAAGACGTTTGGTTTCGAGATGGCCGAGCAACTCGGCTGGCGCACGCCGCGCCATGTCGTCTGTCCGATGGCCGGCGGCAGTCTCATCGGCAAAATTCAGAAGGCGTTCAACGAATTGCACCGCACCGGCTTGATCGCCGCGCCGAGTTGCAAGTTTTACGGCGCGCAGCCGACCGGCTGCAATCCCATCAGCGCCATGGTCAAGAACGGTTGGGATGCGCATCGTCCGGTTCGCAAGCCGAACACCATCGCCAAGTCGTTGGCCATCGGCGATCCGGCCGACGGCTATTTCGCCGGCAAGGTCATCCGCGATTCCGGTGGATGGGCCGAGGATGTCAATGATCGTGAGATTGCCGAGGCGATGGCGCTGTTGGGCCGTACCGAAGGCATCTTCGCCGAGACGGCCGGCGGCGTGACGGTCGCCGTCGCGCGCAAGTTGCTTGAGCAAGGACGCATCGCGCGCGATGAGGAAATCGTACTCTGTATCACGGGCAATGGTCTGAAGACACAGGATGCCGTGGCGGATTGTCTGGAGGAACCGTCGGTGATCGCGCCGTCGTTGGAGGAGTTCAACGGCTTGCTCAGCGATGTTTCGAGTCCGGTATTGGTGTAACCCCCTTCGGGGAAATCCGAAACTCGAAATCCGAAATCCGAAAGAAACCTGAAAATCGAAACCCAAAATCGAAAACAGGGCAGCGAACGGTTTCGATTTTGGGTATTCTGGTTTGAGATTTCTTTCGGGTTTCGGATTTCGAGTTTCGGATTTCCCCCGAAGGGGGTGTCATGTCCCAAGTACGATGTCTACACTGTGACGCGGAGAACGATGCCGTTGTGTCGGCGGGCTTTTGTGAGGGCTGCGGCAAAAAACTCCCGCCTGCCTCACTGGCGCACAAACGCCGTGAGGCAGTCGTTCCCGACCGGGCCAGTGGGCTGCCACCCGAAATCGAACGGACGCCGCGACAACAAGCCTCCGCCTGGTTGTTCACCGCCGCCATCGTCAATCTTGTCGGTTGCGGCGGCCTAATCGTCTTGGGATCGCTGTTGGTGCCGCGCGAACGCTTGAAGGCCGACTTTATCCCCGACTTGCTGCTGGTCAGCGTGGTGGTTTTGCTGGTCTTCGCCGCCCTGGGTTGGTGGGCGCGTTCGCAGCCGGTGACGGCGGTTCTGATCGCCGCGATCGTTTACCTTGCTCTGGCCATTGTGGACGCCCTGATGCTCCCTGGTTTGGCGCTGCTTGGTCTGCCGGTGAAAATCGTCATTTTTGGCCTGTTGATCCAGGCCATTCGCGTTAGCCGCAAACCCAGCCGGTTCGTGGCGGGACTGTGAGCCGCCCTGGTTTTCTGTTGTTTTGTTTGTGGAGAAACATCATGCCGGTCACCATTCATATTCCTACGCCCATGCGCCAACACGCCGATGGGCAAGCCTCCATTGCGGTCGCCGGGACCAATGTGCAGACCACCCTGGCCGCGTTGGGCGCTCAGTATCCCGCCCTGACGCAGCGCATTTTCGAGAACGGGCAAGTACGCCGCTTCGTCAACATTTACCTCAACAATGAGGACATTCGCTATCTCGATAATCTCGCCACGCCCGTCAAGGATGGCGACGAACTGGCGATCATCCCCGCTGTCGCTGGAGGTTGACATGAGCGATGCTGGCGAGTCCGAGGTGCCCGAAGGCGCCGCGGTGTTCCCTCTCATTCCCCCCGAATTAGCGGTCAACCCCCTTCTGCTGGCGGTCCTGCACGCCACGATATTCCTGGCCGGCTCCGAGGACGAGGTGGTCAACCCGGATGCGGCTGGGGAGGCGATGGAATATATGGCCGGGTACTTGCAGCGCCTGGATGGGGCGCTCTTGCAGCAGGTGCGCGAAGACATGGTTTGTCTGACCACGTTCGCCAAGCAAGAGAAATGGCCGAAACAACTGGTGCGCGTGCTGCAAAGTTTCCTGAAAGATTACGGCATCGAAAATCAAGATTAACCACAGAGGCACAGAGAAAACAAAAGGAAAAGGAACGGCAAGCAGAGAGAACGTGATTGTCGCTCTCTTATTTTTTGTTTTCTCTGTGCCTCTGTGTCTCTGTGGTTAATCTTCTTCCTCCTTGTCGAGAAAGGCGAAGCATGACGATGGACGCATCTCCACAAGCCCGGAGCGCCAGCGACGGGAACCTGGATCGCTATAGCCGGCAAATTCGCTTCCCCGGCATCGGCGAGGACGGTCAACGCCGTCTGCTCAATTCGCGCGTGACGCTATGCGGTTGCGGCGCGCTCGGCACCGTGTTGGCCAATGCGCTGGTCCGCGCCGGCGTCGGTCATCTGCGCCTGGTCGATCGCGATTTCATCGAGACGAGCAACCTGCAACGGCAGGTTTTGTTCGATGAACGCGATGTGGCCGAGAATCTGCCCAAGGCCGAGGCGGCGGCGCGCAAACTGGCCAACATCAACTCCAGCGTTCACGTCGATCCCGTCGTCACCGACATCGACCGCACCAACATTCTCGAACTCGTCGAGGACGCCGACCTTATCCTCGACGGTACGGATAATTTTGAGATCCGTTATCTCATCAATGATGCGGCCGTGAAACTCGGCAAACCGTGGGTCTACGGTGGCTGCATCGGCAGTCACGGCCAAACGATGACGATTCTGCCCGGCGAGACGCCGTGCTTGCGCTGCGTCTTCGAGGCCGCGCCCGCTCCGGGTGAGGCCGGCACCTGCGAAACGGCTGGCGTGCTTGGGCCAATCGTCAACATCATTGCCAGTCTGCAAGCAACCGAGGCGTTCAAGATCCTGGCCGGTCGCCGCGAGCAGATCAACCGCGAACTGTTGTATTTCGACATCTGGGAGAACACACAGCGCCGCATCAAGATCGCGCCACTGCTGGGCAAGGTCGATTGTCCGTGCTGTAAACACCATCGTTTTGAGTGGCTGGACGGCGCGCACGGTTCGCAGACGACGAGCCTGTGTGGTCGCAACGCCGTGCAGGTGTCGCACCGCACACCGGCCAAGCTCAACTTCGAGGAAATGGCCAGCCATCTGGAGAAAATGGGCGCGGTCAGTTACAACCGCTTTTTGCTCAAGTTTAATGTCGAGAGCTACGAGTTCACCGTGTTTCCCGATGGCCGAGCCATCATCAAGGGCACGGCCGACGAGGACAAGGCGCGAACGCTGTATGCGAAATACGTCGGACATTGATGGGATTCGAGGCGGAAGAGGTGTCAAGTCATGTCCGCTGTCGTGAAAACGATACCGCCCGTCCGTCGTCAATCGCCGGCTCCGCCGAGCGATGAGCAAGCGGCCGAGCATATCCCCCTTCTGTATCGCTTTAGCGTCGAGCAATACGAGAAGATGTTAGAAACGGCGGTGCTGTCGAGCGCGGATCGTGTGGAGTTGATCGAAGGTATCGTGGTCCAGAAGATGACCCAGCATCCGCCTCATGCCGTGGCGATCGATTACACGATGGACGCACTCCGGTCGTTACTCCCCGAAGGCTGGCGATTGCGCGAACAGAAACCGATCAAGTTGAGCGATAGTGAACCGGAGCCGGATCTCATTATTGTCCGTGGACCTCTTCAGCGGTACGAGACACGCCATCCCCGACCGGCGGACATCGCCGTGGTGATCGAGGTCGCGGATACCTCGCTGGAAGGTGATCGTGGAGATAAGGGCCGAATGTATGCCCGCGCTCGCATTTCGGTTTACTGGATCATCAACTTGAATGAGCGGCAGATCGAAGTCTACACCGAACCGAAGGGCGGCAAATCTCCTGCCTATCGCCGGCGTACCGATTACGGTATGGATACACGGGTTCCGCTGGTGATGGAGGGCCGCGAAGTCAATTCGGTTTCCGTAAGCGATTTCTTGCCATCCACCGCACCGAGGCTCTCTTCTTGATCGTGTCTTGGTATACTTGAGAAAAAGGGGGTAACTATGTCAGAACTCATTCTGACGGAAGAACAGGCGAAGATCGTGACGCAATCCTGGGGGCCGATGCCGGTGCGCGATCCAAACGGCAAGGTGCTGGGACGCCTGGAACCAACGCTGACGCCGGAGATGATCGCCGAATTCAAACGCCGGGCCGCGTCGCCGGGTCCGTGGTTCACCAGCGAGCAAGTCCAGGCTCGCTTACAGGCGCTCCAGAAAGAATGGGATCGTCTGAGCGGCTTCGATGAAACCTACATGCACGAGTTCTTAAGTCGCTTGGACGCGACCGACCCCGGACACATGCGACCGACTGGACAGACGGCATGAATTACTCCGTTGATTGGACTCCCGCGGCCCGCGCCACGCTGGCGACTATTTGGATCGGAGCTGTAGATCGACAGGCCGTCACCCTCGCCCAAGCGAGAATGGACCGCCTGCTTGCCGTGGACCCGCTCAGGAACGGAGCGCCCTTGTCGGAAGGGGGCTATACGCCATTGAAATCCACCCGTTGCGAGCGTTGTTTGAAGTTGACGCGACCGGGAGATTTGTGAGCATCGTCTCCGTGAGTGAGTTAGCGTGAGGTAATCCGTGCGCTCGATCTCTCCTTTCGGTCAATGGTGTCGCCGTGGAGCCTTCTCAGAGCAGGTTGCGGCCACCGCATCGAATACGGATGAGTAGAGCATGGCTGCCAGGCCAAGCAGCGGAGCATGGATTTCGGTTGATCGCGAAGGAGAGGAGTCGGTATGGTCTCGGCCGCTAATGTATCAACAAAACCTCGTCGATTACCTCTGCCGACAATTCCCGTCTATCGCTTCACGGTCGAGCAATACCATCGCATGATCGAGCAGGGGATTCTCACCGAGCATGATCGCGTGGAGTTGCTGGAAGGATGGATCGCTCCCAAGATGACGCACAATCCTCCGCACGATTGCTCCGTCTTGCTGGGGCAAACCGAACTGCTCTCCCGCTTGTCCGCCGATTGGATCGTGCGGGTGCAGTCGGCCATCACGACACGCGACAGCGAGCCAGAGCCTGATTTGGTTATGGCACGCGGGCCGGCTCGGCGTTATGCACGCGCGCATCCGAAACAAGACGACATCGCCTTGCTCATTGAGGTGGCGGACTCGACGCTGGAAGACGACCGCCTTGAGAAAGCCCGCCTCTACGCACGCGCTCGCATCGCCATGTACTGGATTATTAACCTCATCGACTTGCAAGTCGAAGTCTACACCGTGCCGAAAACGGGGAGATCGCCTGCTTATCGCCAGCGCCGCGATTACAGCATAAAGGACTCCATTCCGCTTCTTATCGAAGGACAGAACTTTGGTCTGATCTCTGTCCGGGATTTGTTGCCTTGACTGGCGAAGAAAGCGATTCGCGATGATTTACCTCGACAATGCCGCCACCAGTTTCCCCAAGCCCGAAGTGGTCTATTAGACTCTCGCTGGCGAAGTGCATCCAGCAGGCAATTCGCTCAGGAAAGGAGTTCCGCTATGGCCAGTCTGCCAGGATCAACGCCGCACTCTGAACCGATCGCGCTGGCAACTCCATCGGGGACAATTGTGGTCGAAGCCGTTCTATTGCCCAACGAGAGAGACGCACCGGGCAACTGGATGTATCGATCCCTCGTTATGAGGCCGGCAGAACCCGAACGCATGATGCTTGAGTTGGCACCTCGGTATCGCGGCATATATCGAGTAGAGGCAATTGTTTGCGGCATTTTTATACTGGGCTGTGGGGCTGTTATCGCAGCATTAGCACTACCCCTGCTTTGTTTCCAGGGACAGGATCCAAGACTGACTGATCGCGACTGGATGATGTATGCCATCGATTTCTGGTGGGGATTATGGTTTTTGGGCGGCCTTGGAGGTATGATTTCACTCGTTGCTACCCCTGTTGTAAGGAAGCGAAAGGTGCCTTTGGTCAGGGTAGAATTGTTCTTTCAGGCGCTGGTTTTTTCGGGATCATTCCTTTTGAGCGGAGTGGGTTTTGGGTATGCAAGGGATCGCTCGTGTTTTGAAGCCCGGCTATGGCTTGATCTGGCCGTTTTCACTGCGGCTTTTTCCTTGCTTCTCCTTGGAGAGGGCGTCATGTTTCTTGCCTTACTCAGCCCGTTCGTCGTTTGGCTGCGCCCATTTCAGATAGGCATTAATGTCCGCAGCAATGCGGTATACGTGGACGAAGGGCTTGATTTCCCGAAATTCCAGTGCCATGTCAAGGAGATCATTGGGGTTCAAGTGCTGGGCAGGGGCAGCCAGTCATCAGCCTCGAATTCCAACTCAGGCTTTCAGGTGAACCTTATTCTCGACCGTGCGAATAAGCCACGCATAAGCCTTTGCGAATATACGACTTCAGATCCAGCCCAGGACGTGGGACGATCCCTGGCGGAGTTCCTCAAGGTATCGTTGGTGGAGCAAATTTCGGTCGCCGCGTAGGAATCGAGCGTAACTGCCGCTGCTTGGTTTTGGCCGGACGACGTGATATGCTACGGGGGAAATGAGGAACTAATGATCCGATGAGTTGATCTTGAGAATCGGAATTGATCGACCGCATCACCCGAATACACATAGAATGAACATCATGAAAAGTTGTGTCCAACATCGTTGGACACGAGGACACTAAGATGCGAGCTGACTTGACTGTTTTTGCCAAGGACTATCCCGAATCTCGCCTGATGGCGGAGGTGAAGCCCACCGTTTCAACTCCTCCCGAGCAAGATCCCGCTATCAAGCAACTGATGCGTTATATGTGGGGCGAGAACTGTCATTATGGACTTCTTGTTACACCGATTACGACGTATGTTCTCCGCGATGACTTCTCCACGTCGGGGCCTGAGTCGATCCGCATCACCAATTCGTTATCCACCGAAACATTGTTTAGTCGCCTGGTCCGTCCCGTCGTGAATACCTTTTCGGAACGAGAATTGGAGATGCTGACCGGACGTTGGCTATCCCGGTTGGCGTCCTCCTACGAATCGGCTCTGCCCGATGATGCGGAGGTGACACGCGCGTTTTTCCCGGAAATTGTCGGCGCGGTGGCGGACGGGCGAGTTGTGTCTGAGGCGTTGATCAGATGACTCCTGCTCATGTATTCGCGGAGACGAATTTTCTCGTCAGTCTGTTCTGCATGCCGAGCAAGCGGAAACGCGATGCCCTGACGCTGCGGGAGCGGGTGCGCGTTGGAGAAATCAAACTTTACATCCCTTACCTTTGTTTTCAGGAAGCCCGCCATCACATCAGTAAAAGTCTCCCGAGTAGACGATGTATGGATCTGTTGGAGTTTCATGCTTTCGCGGAAACGAACGGAAAAGCAAATTGGAATTTCGATGAAGTAAAGAAGTTGTTCGACGCTGCTATGGGAGAAGTCAGTCGGACAAAGGCTGTTTACCAACGTGAATTGACTGATTTCGCCGACACGCTCGGCGATGGGATTTTGCACGCGGATAGAAGCGTGTTCGACTTTCTGGAGATGCTTGACTTGGATGACGACACGCTTGAGTACAACGATAAGCTCATCTTGAGTTCCGTTCTTGTGAAAGCCAAGGAATTGCGCGGCTCTGGTAAGCATCCGTTGTATTTCGTCTCTCTTGACAAGAAAGACCTTCAACCGACCGCCCATCGTCCGAAGATGACGCGCCACTATGACGAGGCCGACCTTACCTTCGTTTCGAGTTTCGTGCTGCCCGACACCCAAGCGCCTTCAATGTGAAACATCCGCGTCTGTCTGGAACCACCGATGATTTACCTCGATAATGCCGCCACCAGTTTCCCCAAGCCTGAAGCCGTCTATCAGGCTCTCGACCGCTTCGCCCGGCAGAGCCTCGCCAACCCCGGCCGCGCCGGACACAAAATGGCGCTGGCCGCCGAGCATGCGCTCGATGAGGGACGCCACATACTCAACCAGTTCTTTCACGGTAAGGAGCCGGAACGCTTCGTCTTCACCCTCAATTGCACCGACGCCCTGAACATGGCGTTCAAGGGCGTTCTCGCCGAGGGCGATCACGTCATCACGACGAACCTCGAACACAACAGCGTCAGTCGGCCCTTGCGAGCGATGGAGTTGGCTGGCCGCATCAGCCTGACACGTCTTGCCGCCGACGGTGGCGGCACCATCAATCCCGAGGACATCCGCCGAGCTATTACGAAGAAAACGCGCCTCATTGCCTTGACGCACGGTAGCAATGTACTTGGCACCGTGCAGCCCATCGCCGAGATCGGCCGCATCGCACGCGAACACGATCTGCTCTTCCTCGTGGACGCGGCTCAGACGGCCGGCGTCGTGCCCATCGATATTCAGGAGATGAATATCGATCTGCTGGCCGCGCCCGGTCACAAATCGCTGATGGGGCCGACGGGTACGGGTTTCCTTTATGCTGGCCCGCGCACACAGGTGGCCGCGTGGCGCGAGGGCGGCACGGGCGGCGATTCGTCCAGCGAGACGCAGCCGCGCGAGTTCCCTTATTTCCTCGAAGGCGGCACGCCCAACGTCCTCGGCGTGGCCGGACTCATCGAAGGCATTCGTTACGTGCAGCAACAGGGACTCGAACGCATTCACGCGCACGAGGTCGAACTGGTTGAGCGTTTGTGGCGGCGATTGGATGAAATGAAGGGCTACGAGGTGTTCGGCCATCGCGATCACCGCCGGCGCGTCGGTACACTCAGCTTCCGCAGTGAAGCGCTGGCGGCGGCAGAGATCGGGGGCATTCTCGATCAGGCGTTCGACGTGGCCGTGCGGCCGGGATTGCACTGCGCGCCGTATATTCATCGTGCTTTGAACACGGCTCCCGATGGCACCGTGCGCGTCAGTCCCGGCCCATTCAACACCAACGACGACATCGATCATCTGGCCGGAGCGTTGACCGAGATCGCATTGTAAGCGCTTGCCAGCCCGCAGCGCCAGCGAGGGAAGTCCTTGCTGGCGCTGCGGGCTGGCAAGGCAGGTCAGCGCGCAATCGGCGCCCACGCCTTCCAACTCTTGGCGACCTTGTCCGGCTTGAGATCGGCGGCTTCAAACGCTTGTCCCGCCGTCTTTTTCTCCATGTTTTCCTCCGGCGCGAAACCGGCGATGAACTTCGGGAACACGCGGGCGGCCGGACCATAGGCCAGGAAATCCATCAGGCTGCCCTGCATGGCGTCCGCCTCATCGGCGGCGATCTTGCCATCCCAAACATCGCTGATGCCGCGTTTGCGCGAGAGATTGGCGGCCAGGCCGCGATCCGCCAACACCGCCTTATCGCGCGGCGCCACCCGATAATACGTCGCTCGGCCAAAGCCGGCCGTCACCCAATCCGGTAGCGGCGTGCGCACACCGGCTCGCCGCGCCAACAGCAAACTCGCCACCTGTTCGCACGCCTGAATCTCGACCGGCAACCCCTGTTTGCCGCGCGGCGGACTGGCGGCGACGTGCAATTTATCGTCGCGCGCACTGTAACTGCCCGTCTCCTCCGGCAAGAAACGCCGGCTCTCGATGCGCCGCACGAACGCCGTGAAATGCTCGCGCTCGGCGAACAGATACACCGTCACCCGGCCCGGCAATACCTCACCCTTGGCCTCTTCGGGGATGTCGAACTTGAGCGCTTCCTTCGCCTTGTCGTGATGCTTCTCCAGCAAGTTGCCCACATCCTTGAGCCGCCGGGCCATCGCTTCGGGAGCGCAAACGACGAAATGCTTCGTTTCGTGCAGAGCCGCCTTGCCGGCGCCGACCGTCTCCCAATTTGCCTCGGCTTTCTTCTTTAGCTCGTCGGCCGAGTTCGCCGGCTCCGCCGCCGTTACCGTAGTCACCAGTCCCAGCGCCAGTGCCGGAATGAATCCCCAGAAACTTCGCATGGTTCGCCCTTTCTTCACGGTGTACAATACCTTCCGCGATTATAAACCCCGGCCAGGCCGCCGTCGCGGAACTTTTTTCTCTTGGCGACGCGGACGACTCCGGGGATAGTAGGGCAGGATGTTCCGGCGTTCGCCCGCAGTGGCACGCCCTTGGCTACGGAGGAATCCGAAATGAGTCCGTCAAATGCGCGTCGTGTGGTCGGTTTGCTCGCTCTGGCTTTGCCAGCGCTGATGATCGGCAATGCCAACCCCGTTTTGGCTCAGGCCAAGAAGTCGGATTCCGTCGTCAAGGCGACCGCCAAGGCTGCCAAGCCCGACGCCAACGGCAATCAGGCCGTGACCATCACGCTCGACATCGCCAAATCCTGGCACACCTACGCCCATCCCGTTGGCAACGAAGACCTCGCCAACGCGGAAACGACGGTTCTGATCAACGCCAAGGTCAAACCGGAAAACGTCAAGATCGAGTATCCCGCCGGCAAGGTCGTGGTCGATAGCATGCTCGGAAACTATAAGGTTTACCAAGACAAGGTTACTATCAAGGCCACGGTCAAGCGTGCCAAGGGCGACAGCAGTCCGCTGGAGATAAGCATCAAAGTGCAGGCGTGCAACGAGGTCAAAAAGCAATGCTATTTGCCGGCGACCATCAAGGTCACGGTCCCCTGAAGAAGTCAGAATGCAGAATGCAGAATGCAGAATGAAAACCAAAATGCCTTTCATTCTGCATTCTGCATTCTGCATTCTTCATTAAGGATTCCTCTCTCATGTTGCGAGCAACGTGGCGCTGGCTTCGTCGCAGTTTGACCCTTGCCATGCTGATTCTTCTGTTGGTCCGCGTGGTCCCGGCGGACCCCGACAAGCCCAGGGCGGATGCGCCCGCCCCCAAGGGCAAACACACCAACCGCCTGGCCCGCGAGACCAGTCCCTATCTCCTCCAGCACGCCCATAATCCCGTCGAATGGTATCCGTGGGGCGAGGAAGCCTTCGCCAAAGCCAAGAAGGAAGGCAAACTCGTCTTCCTGTCGATCGGCTACAGTTCGTGCCACTGGTGCCACGTCATGGAGCGCGAGTCTTTTGAGAATGAAGAGATCGCTAAAATCCTCAACCGCGATTTCGTCTGCATCAAGGTTGACCGCGAGGAACGGCCGGACATCGACCATGTCTACATGACCGCCATTCAGGTCATGTTTCCGCGTCAGAGCGGCGGGTGGCCGCTGTCGATGTTTCTCACGGCGGACGGCAAACCGATCTATGGCGGTACCTATTGGCCGCCCGAAGACAAAGAGGTTGAAGGCGGCAAGGTGCGCGGCTTCAAGACCGTCCTTAAAATCGTCAAGGATGTCTGGACGGACAAACGCAAGGAGGTGCAAGAGAGCGCCGATCAAATTGCCGAGGGGACCGGGAAGGTGCTGGAGGGGTTGGCTCGCGGCGTGGCGATCCTGGATCTCAACCGCGATCTCGTCAGCGCGGCCGTGGATGAAGTCAAGGAGAGTTTCGATCCGAAATATGGTGGTTTCGGTTCTCCCTCCAGAAGTTTCCGCGGTACCAAGTTCCCCACGCCGTCTCGTCTCGTTCTCCTTCAGCACGAGGCCCGGCGCAGCTCATCGAAAGAGCGGACGAAAGAACTCGATGATATGGTCGCCGTCACGCTCGATCACATGGCACGCGGCGGCATTTACGATCAACTCGGCGGCGGTTTCCATCGCTACAGCACGGAACGCACCTGGACGGTGCCGCACTTCGAGAAGATGCTCTACGATAACGCCCAACTCTGCGAAGTGTACGCCAGCGCTTACCGCGCGACGAAGAAGCCGCAATATAAGCGGATTCTGGAGCAAACGATCGCGTTTATCGACCGAGAGATGACGTCGCCGGAGGGCGGTTTTTATTCGGCGCTCGACGCCGATTCGCAAGGCGAGGAAGGCCGATTCTACGTTTGGACCGCAAAGGAGATTGACGCGGTTTTGACAGACAAGTCCAAGGCGGAATTGTTCAAGCAGGTCTACGGCGTGGATGGTCCCGCTAATTTCGAGTCACGCGCTCACATTCTGACGCTGCCGCGCCCCTTGGCCGAGCAAGCGAAGGATCTCAAGATGACCGACGAGCAACTTGAAGCGCGATTGACACCTTTGCGTGACAAACTCTTCCAGGTGCGGGCGAAACGGCCGCGCCCCTTCCGCGATACGAAGATCCTGACGGCGTGGAACGGGCAGATGATCGCGAGCTTGGCGTCCGCCGGGCAGGCATTGGGCGAGAAGAAACCGATTGAAAGCGCCGCGCGCGCCGCCGATTTCGTACTCAAGACGCTGCGCACGAAGAAGGGCCGATTGCTGCGCACCTACGGAGCCGCTCCCGGACAGAAGGCCGAGGCACGCATCAACGGCTATCTCGACGACTACGCCTTTCTTGTGCATGGTTTGCTCTGTCTGCACGATGCGACCAACGACAAACGCTGGCTCGACGAAGCGAAGACGCTGACCGATACCATGATCGAGTTTCATGGCGATGAAAAACGCGGTGGCTTCTTCTACACGTCCAACGACCATGAAAAGTTGTTTGCGCGCAGCAAGGAGCAATACGACGGCGCTCAGCCGTCGAGCAACAGCATCGCAGCCAGCAATCTCGTCCGGTTGTGGACGAAGACGGGCGACGACCGCTACGCCCAACGCGCGGAGAAGACGTTCAAGGGGTTGGCCGTCTCGCTCAAGACCAGTCCGGGCAATCTGCCGGCGCTGGCCGACGCGCTGGGAATGTATCTCTCCTCAAAAATCCGAAATCCGAAACCCGAAATCCGAAAGAAACCCCAAAGCGAAAATCAGAAATCCAAAACCAAGGAATGATTGGTTTTGAGTTTGGTGTATTCTGGTTTTTAATTTCTTTCGGATTTCGGATTTCGGATTTCGGATTTCGGATTTCCCGCGTAGCGGGTGAGGATTTCCCGCGTAGCGGGTGAGGATTTCGGATTTCCCGCGCAGCGGCTGAGGATTTCTCCTGGAGGGAGTCGTGAATCTCGTCGTCCCTTTTGATCAACCGGAACACGGTCTCGTCTCCATCGTCGGCGGCAAGGGCGGTAACTTGATCGCCCTCACTGCGGCTGGCTTCCCCGTGCCACCGGGTTTCGTCGTCACCGCCGAGGCGTATCAGCAATTCCTCGCTTCCGTGCCGGATCTCGACAACGATCTCGCCGCCTTCGATTACCAGCGTCCCGAAGTCCTTCGCGATCAGTGCGACCGATTACGCGAACGGCTCTCGCGCATCGCCTTGCCGGAGTCGGTACGGCAAGCGGTTCACGCCGGTCTCGAACGCCTCGGCGCGACGGCCGGCGATGCCTTCGCCGTGCGTTCCTCCTCCACGTTCGAGGATCTCGCCCAAGCCGCCTTTGCCGGACAACACGATACGTATTTGAATATCCGCGGCGTCGATGCCATCGGCGAGCGCATCCGCGATTGCTTCGTCTCGTTGTGGGGCGATCGCGCTGTTCTCTATCGCCATCATCAGGGTTTTACTCAGTGCGATGCCCGTATGGCCGTGGTGGTGCAGCGGCAGATCGCCTGCGAGGTGGCCGGCGTCGGCTTTTCGGTTAATCCCGTGTCCGGCCGATTGGATCGCATGGTTTTGGAGGCGAATTACGGACTCGGTGAATCCGTGGTGGCCGGCGGCTGTGAAGTCGATCATTTCGAGCTGGATAAACGCACATTGGCGATCGTCGAACGCTCCATTGGACACAAGGATTCCATGCTCGTGCCGACGCCGGACGGCGTCGAGGAACGCCGCATTGAGGCGAAAGACGCCGATCGACCGTGCCTGAGCGATGAGCGCATTCAGGAGGTCGCCCGGTTGTTGCAGCGAGTCGAGACGCACTACGGTTGGCCGCAGGACATCGAATGGGGCTGGCATGAGGGCCGGCTGTATCAGTTCCAGTCGCGGCCGGTGACGACGCTGCCGCCGCGCTGGACTCGCGATGAGTCCGCCGAACGCTTTCCGCGACCGATGACGCCGTTAACCTGGGATTTGTTCGAGTCGGCGTTTCGCCAATCGGCGGCGCATTCGCTGGCAATCATGGGACTGCCGCCGCTGCAAGCAGACTGGTTCCAGTTCTTTCATTGCCACATTTACGGCAATCAAAACGCCGTCGATCTGGTCGGTTCGTATCGGCCGCTGCGTTCACGTTCGCCGCAAGAATTGGCTTCCGAACTACCGGAGTTGCGGCGGCGCTACGCCTGGGTTCTCGATCTGCCGGTCAGCTGGGCACGCGATCTGGATCGCTATCTCATTCGCCTTGGCCGACTATCCGGGCGTGATTTGGAAAAAGCCAGTCTGCCGGAGGTGTGGGCGCACTTGCAGGAACTGCTCGGCGTCGCTCTTGAATATTTCCGGCCCAATCTCGCCATCACCACGACGGGCGCTTTCCTGCATCGCTTGCTGCACGGTCTGGCCGCGATGATCCTCGGTCCCGAACGCGCCTTGCCTGTGGTCGATGGTTTGCTGGCCGGCTGCGAGACGAAAACGGTCGTCGTCAATCGGGAACTGCACGAATTGGCTTGCTTGGCGATGCGGACGCCGGCTTTGCGGCAAGCACTGTTAACGCACGGTGGGCGCGCGGTTTGGGAGCGCGGCGAGTTGGCCGCATTTCCGGAGTTCGCCGCGCGCTTCGAGCGCTTCTTGGAAGATCATGGCCATCGTGAGATGGACATGGATCACTACCATCCCACCTGGTCGGGGCAGCCGTGGATCGTACTCGATGCGATCACCTTGATTGTGCGCAACGACGCCGCCGAAGATCCCGCCGAAACGGCGCGCCGGCAGCGGCAACGCTATTTCGAGACCGAGCATCAATTCCTGTCCGCCATCCCCGAAGATTTGCGGTTCTTCTTCCGCGAACTGATTCGCCTGGCCCGCACCTACACCACACTCGATGACCTGGAGCATTACCAGACGACGCGCCTCAATCCGGTGTGCCGGCGAGCCATTCTCACGGTGGGCCAGCGTCTTCAGGAGCAGGGCATCCTCGACCGGCCTGATGATGCGTTCTTTCTCCGCAAGACGGAGTTGGAACAACTGATCGCCGGCACCGAGAATGGGCAGCGTGAGGAGGTTCGTCGCAAGGTCCGTGAGGCTCGGAAAGCGTATGAGGAGAGCGGCCGGCAACCGCCGCCGTGGGCGCTGAACGAGGCGGTCACGACCAACTCGAACGAGACGAACCTGCTGCGCGGTCTACCGGGCAGTCCGGGGCGCGTGACGGGACCGTGTTTCCTTGTACGTGTACCGGAAGACTTCGCCCGCTTTCCGCAGCGGGCCATTCTGGTGGCGCCAACGACGAATCCCGCCTGGACGCCCTTATTTTATAGCGCGCTCGGACTCATTACGGAGAGCGGTGGTCCGCTATCGCACGGTGCCGTCACCGCACGCGAGATGCGTCTGCCGGCCGTCATGTCGGTTCGCGGCGTCATGGGCCACTTGCGCGATGGCCAAATCGTTACCGTCGATGGAACGCAAGGGATTGTGCAATTCGAGCCGGCATGATCGCATCCTCGCTCGTCTCCGCGTCTCCGCGAGATTGATACATCTCTTTCCCACTTGTCGGCTTCCGAATGCCGACTATTCTGCCTTGGGGCAATTTGCTCTTCGCTCCAGCTTGGGCGAAACGCTTTCCGATCCTTCAAACTGTTACAGAACAATGACGTGCGGCGACATTGGCTCTTTCACACCGTTGGGAGATCACTTGGCATCGATCTTGCTCCTACTCTTAAGGCGTCGGGAAATGGGTTTTTGCAAAGGAGAATGAACATGTCGGATAAAAGTCAAAGCATGCAAAGCGGTATGGAAAGCGCGGTCGGCAAGGCCAGCGAAGGCACGCAACAGGCTGCGGCCGCCGCTATGGACAAGGCTCACGATCTGGCCTCGACCGCCGGCAAGAAGATGGATGAAGCAACCTCTGCTCTCGGCGAGCGCGTCAAATCCGTCGCTGGTTCTTTGCGCGAGCGTGGCCCCTCGGAAGGCATGCTCGGCAACGCCTCCGGCATGGTGGCCGACAGCCTGGACAATGCCGGTCGCTATCTGCAAGAGGAAGGCATTGTCGGCATGGCAGAAGACGTGACCGAGTTGATTCGCCGAAATCCGATTCCGGCCATGTTGGTCGGCGTGGGCATCGGCTACATGTTGGCCAAATTGTTCCGGAGTTGATCCCATGAGGAATGACGTGCTGAATGGGTCGTCCCAGCCGAGCATGTCAGCCCTGATGGGCGGCATCCTCACGGACGTGGAACAGCTGATTGTCCAGCAGACGCAGTTGATCCGTTTGGAGATTCGCGAGGATCTGCACAAGGCTCGTACCGGGGCGATTTTCCTCGGTGCGGGCCTGGGCGTTGCGCTCGTTGGCGGACTGCTGTTTTGTGTCACGCTGCCGTTGCTGCTGAATTGGCTCACCAACGATACCCTGCCTCTGTGGGCCTGCTTCGGCATCTTCGGAGTCGTGTTCCTCCTCGGCGGTGGCGGTGCCATGTATGCCGCCCTCAAGAAATTCCAGGGCG
>DATNCY010000076.1:0-33139 GCA_035553375.1 Gemmataceae bacterium | reverse complement strand
CGGACGAGTACGCCGCCCTTACGCGCGCGCAGGCCCGGCACATGGCCCTTGCCGACGACGAGGTCGGCGACCGTCGAGCGCTCATCGATGACTACCTGAATCGTGCGTGCGCGATCGAAGGCGGAAGTACCCGTGGTAATGCCCGTGCGGGCGTCGATGTGCGGCGTCCACGGCGTGGCCTGGGCATCGACATTGCGGCCCGGTAGCGGTTCCAGATCGAGCCGATCGCAGATGTCCGCCGACATGGATAGACCAAGGATACCGCAACCGTTGCGGACCATGAAGTTGATCGCTTCCGGCGTCACCTTCTCGGCCGCGATCACCAGATCGCCCTCGTTCTCGCGATATTCGTCATCGACGAGAACGATCATGCGGCCCTGCCGCAGTTCCTCCAGGCTCTCTTCAATGCTGCAAAACCCTTCCTGCGTGGTTGACATGCCTGCTCCCTATAACCAGCTTTTGTGTAGCCGCGACACTTGGAATGCAGAAGTCAGAATGCAGAATGCAGAATGAAAACCAGATGTCTTTCATTCTGCATTCTGCATTCTGACTTCTGCATTGGACTAAACTCCGCCGCGTGTCGCGGCTACACGAAATGTTACGATCCTCCACCACCCCTTATTCTATGCCGCCGAACCGATTGGCGCAGGCGAATGCGTTGGCATTCCTTGACCGCGACGGCCCGAAGTACGAGAATGAAGAAGAATTGTTCTGTGCTGGTGATTTCCTGCTCTTCGTCGCGGATCGCAGCGACCGCGGCCGACGAACCCACTCCGGCACCGGCGCCCGAATACCCTGCCCACGCTGCGTTTACGTGGAACCGTCTGTCCCACTTGCATCGTGGCACGCCGGTTGCCTACTGTTACGCGACTCGCAAGCCGAGTCGCATCGAAACCAAGTGAAATGAAGCTATGAGCAAACGACGAGTCGGATTGTGGTTGATTGGCGCTTGCGGCGGCGTGGGCACGACGGCCACCCTGGGATTGGCGGCGATAAGCCGGGGAGTCAGCGATACGACCTCGCTCGTCACCGCCTTGCCGCTGTTTGAGCCGCTGCATCTCGATGAGCCGGCCGACTTTGTCGTCGGCGGCCATGAGATTCGCCAAGCCGGTTTTCGGCAAACCGTGCGCGAATTGCAAAAGCGTTCCAACATCTTCGAGCCGGCCCTCGCCGATGCCTGTCAGGAGGATCTCGAACGCTGGGAGGCCAACATTCGGCCCGGCACCCTGCTCAACTGCGGCCCGGCCATCACGCGCCTCGCCGACCGCGCCGACTTGCGCCCCAACGATACCGCACGCGAAGCCATCGAGCATATTCAGGACGACCTGCGCGCCTTCCGGGACACCCACAAACTCGATCAGGTTGTCGTTGTCAACGTCACCTCGACGGAACCTCCTTTCGAGATAGGTGAACTGCACCAATCGCTGGAACGCCTGAGGCCGGCGCTGGATCGCCGCGAGTCGCCGTTGCCCGCGTCTTCGCTGTATGCCTGGGCCGCGCTCGATCTCGGTTTGCCGTATATCAACTTCACCCCCTCACTGGGCGCGTCGGTGCCGGCGCTGGAAGAACTGGCTCGCGAACGCCGCGCCGTGTTCGGAGGCAAGGACGGCAAGACCGGCGAAACGCTCATGAAAAGCGTACTGGCGCCGATGTTCGCTCGCCGCAACTGGCAGATTATGAGTTGGGTCGGCCATAACATCTTCGGCAACCGCGACGGCCAGGTTCTCGACGATCCCAACAACAAGGCGTCGAAAATCCGCACCAAGGATCAAGTCGTTTCGTCGATCGTCGGCTATAAGCCACAAACGCTGGTGTCGATCGAGTACATCGAATCGCTGGACGACTGGAAGACGGCGTGGAACCACATCCACTACAAGGGCTTCCTCGGCACGAAGATGACGATGCAGTTCATCTGGCAGGGTTGCGATTCGATCCTGGCCGCTCCGCTGGTGGTCGATCTGGCGCGTTTGGCCCTGTTCTCCCAGCGTCGCGGCGAGGTCGGCGTGCTGCGGCATTTGGCCTGCTTCTTCAAAAACCCGATGGGTGTGCCGGAACACGATTTCTTCGCGCAGTCCGCCATGCTCGAAAAATATGTCGAAGAATCACTAACCACAGAGACACAGAGGCATAGAGAAGACAAAACGTAAGAACAGATTTTCCTATATGTCCGGGGATTCTTCTCTGTGCCTCTGTGTCTCTGTGGTTAGTTCTGAGTTGCATCATGAAACTCGCTTTCAGCACCAATGCGTATCTGAATTTTTCCTTCGCCGAGGCCGTGCGCCGGCTGGCCGCACTCGGCTACCAGGGCGTGGAGATCATGGCCGATGTGCCGCACGCTTGGCCGGCGTTTATGCTCGATGAGCAGAAGCAGGCCATCCGCGATGCCTTGCAGGACAATGGCCTGGCCATCTCCAACATCAATGGCTTCATGATGCATGCCGTCAACGATGCACGGCAGCGCTACTGGCATCCTTCATGGATCGAACCGGATCGTCATTATCGCCAAATTCGCATCGATCACACGAAACGCTGTCTGACACTGGCGCGCGAACTCGGCGCGCCGTGCGTCACCACCGAGCCGGGCGGACCCCTTGAACCGGGCGAATCGTGGGCCAAGGCGCTGGCGCTGTTCGTCGAAGGACTCAAACCCGTGGCGGAGCACGCGGAAAAAGAAGGCGTGTTGCTGCTCGTCGAGCCGGAACCGGGCCTGCTCATCGAGAAAATGGATCAGTTCCTTGAACTGATGAAGCATGTCGATTCGCCGGCCGTGGGACTAAATTTCGACATCGGCCATGCCTACTGCGTCGGCGACGAACCGGCCACGACCATCCCACACATGGCGAAGTACATTCGCCACGTCCATCTGGAAGACATCGCCGCCACGCGCGTGCATCATCATCTGGTGCCCGGCGATGGTGCCATCGACTTCCCCGCTACCTTGCGTGCCTTGCAATCCATCGGCTATCAGGGATGGGTGACGATTGAGTTGTATCCGTATATCGAAAACCCGGACGAGGCCGCGCGCCGCGGCCGGCAACATATTCAGAGCATCCTGGCCACCTTATGAGTGAACTGCGCGCCTACGCTCAGCTCGTGCGTCTGCCCAATCTGCCCAGCGCCTTGGCCGACATCTGTCTGGGCGTTTTGGCGGCGCACGCCCTGCCAGGCCACGGCTTGGCGTTCGCTCTGCTGCTGTTGGCATCCGGCTGTCTGTATTCCGCCGGTATGGTGTGGAACGATTACTTCGATCAGGAACAGGACCGCCGCGAACGTCCGTTTCGCCCGTTGCCGTCCGGCCGCGTCTCGCCTCGGCAGGCGGCTCAGCTCGGCTCGATTCTGCTGGCCGCCGGCTTGCTGCTGAGCTACCTGGCGGGAGGGCCATCGATTGGGGTCGCGCTCGGCCTGGTAGTGGCCGTCCTGCTCTACGATAGTTGGCTCAAGCGCACCTGGGCTGGCCCGTTGGCGATGGGCGCGTGTCGTTTTTTTAACGTATTACTCGGCGTATCGGTGTGTGGCTCACTGTTATGGCCGCGCGGTGCGCACCTGGCGCTGGTCGTGGGTTTGTACATCGTGGGCGTGACGTGGTTCGCGCGCACCGAAGCGCGGATGAGCAATCGAAACGCCCTGCGCGGCGCGGCGGCGGTAATGTTGACCAGCCTGATTCTGGCCCTGCCGCTGCCGGTGTTCCTGCCGGCGGAGCAGCACAGTTCTTTCCTGTTCCCGTATTTGCTCGTCGCGCTGGGTTTTCTCGTGGGTGTGCCAATTATCGGAGCCATCGCCAACCCCACGCCCGGCCATGTTCAGACCGCCGTCAAGCGCGCTTTGATGGGACTGATTCTGCTCGACACCGTGTTGGCGACAGCGACGGCCGGCGCTCTCGGCTTGCTGATTCTGCTGCTGCTCGCACCGTCACTCTATCTCAATCGCAAGAGTTGGTTGTATGCGACGTGAGCCGAGCGGCACTTCTCCAAGTCCGGCTCGGCTCGCCGGACCTACCGCATTCGATTCGTGTCCATTAGCTACCCGCAGAGGGGGGAATATCGTGTCCGAGTCCACCTTAAGTACAAAGCGCGTTTTAAGCGTCGGTCAATGCTTCGCCGATCATTCCAGCATTTCGCGAGTGCTGCGAGCCTCGTTTGTGGCGGAGGTGATCGCTGCCGATACCTCGCGCCAGGCACTTCAACAATTACAAGAGGAGACGTTCGCCCTGGTTTTGGTCAATCGCGTCTTCGACGCCGATGGAGATTCGGGATTGGACCTGATCCGCGCCATCAAGGCGGATGACGCCTTGCGTTCCGTCCCGGTCATGCTGGTGAGCAACTACGACGAGGCGCAAGCGCAAGCGGTGCAGGCGGGAGCGCTGCCCGGCTTCGGCAAGGCGGCGCTGGGCCAACCGCACATGCTGGCCCGTGTCGAGTCCTACCTTCGCTGAATCTCGCTTCAATCGCCCTATTTCGCCAAATCCAGACGCAGCACATCGCCGTAGCCGAGCGAGGGGATGGTCAGGACAGTGCATCCCTTGTCTTCTTTCATGGGCAAATTCCCATGATAGGCACTCGTGGCCTTGCCGATCTTCTCGTCCGTGCGGATGCGCAGTGTCACCGCCTGGCCGATCTTGTCCTGATAGTTAGCGATCGGCAGGATGTATCCTCCCGACGCCTTGAGCAAGCGGGTATCCATGAGAGATGGGCTCGCTTCGACGGTCGGCTGCACATGGGCGGCCTTGAGTACCAGCTGGAAAAGCGCCCGCGCTCCCGGATTGAACGCGGTGGGAATGGAGTGCGTACCGGGGCCGCGATCCGGCACGGCCGGCGGCTGCAAAGCGGACCATAGGTAAGCGACTCCGGGCAGAGCCGCGACATAGAAGACGTGCCCTTTGCCGAGCTGACGCTCGACGATGGCGGAGCCTTTGCCTTCCTTGAAGCGGGCGAGAACGGTAGTCCCTTTCGCCGGTTCGATGCGTTCAAACGTCGCCAGTTGCGGCATCACGCCGCCCGGACAGACGATGCCATCAAATGGCTTGAGGAAGGGCAATTCTTGTCGCGGCCGAAAGAAGGGTATGCGTTCCTCGCTCTGTCGGGATTGAAGTCCGAACAACTTCTCGAACGCCGGCGTCGGCGTGCGATAGGGATCATAGCGGCCGGCGTTGGCGGTCGCCAACACAACGCCGCCCTTGCGTACCCATGCCTCGATTGCCGGTGCCAGGCTTGGCGGCAAACAATCGCCGACCACAATCAGCACCTTGTAATCCTGCAATCCCTTCGCACTGACATCTTCTTCCATGATGAGGTCCGGCGACGCGCCCAGGAAGGTCAGGGCAGTCCACAGGCCAAGCCGGTCCATGTGGGCGTTCAATCGCATCTTGCGGAAATCGGGACCGAACAGAGCGTGTCCGGCCGAATCCTGAGCGACCCCGGCGAAGTCCCAGCGCTCGGTACTGGCGCTGAGCAGCAGGGCGACCGGCGAGGCCACGGGCCGCGCTTTCGGCAGCAAATCCTCGACGAGACCAACGGCGTGCGTCACGTCGCGGAGAGCGCGATAGCGAGCATGATCGCGGTGGTCGATGTGGTTTTCGGTGAAGGTTTCGTTCATGCCGATGCCGAAGAAATCGAGCATGGTCGCGCCGTGCGCCAGGTGCGTGAAGGCGGAGCGGAGGAAACTGGCCTCAGTGTTGCCCGGCGAATGCGGCATGGTGTACTGGCGCAGCACACCGTTGGGATGGTCGCGCAGTCCGGCGCGGAAATGCTCGGCGATGTAACCGTTAATCATCGGTCCCGCCTGGGCCACCTGCCAGAAGTATTCGCTGTGCCGAGCGAGGCCCGCCGCGCCTTCGCGGAACCATTTCACATACATTGTGCTATGCGGATAGTAAAATGGATGACACGAATAGTTCGCCCCACACAATACATCCTGGCCCAGCGTTTTTTTGACATCCTTCATGCCGTCGGCGACAAAATGGATGGCAATATCCTCGTAGAATAGAAGCGAATCGACATACAGCCGCGGATTGGCCGTCGCCGCCGCGGCGCTGCTATCGGGGCGCATGCGGCCGCGATTGAACGGACCCCATTTCTCCAGCCAGTACGCGGTGACGGGAACATCCGATCGGTTGGCGTGCAGCCAATCGACCCATAGCTGCGACAGGATTTCGATGGGTTTGACTTTCTTGTTCGTCAGCTTCGCTTTGTCGAGGTCAACCTGAATCCGCAGCTGCATCCACTCGGAAAAGGCGATCTCATCGCCATAGTCGAAAAAGCGCAGTTGTCCTTTCAGGCCGTTGCGTGCCAGCGTCCGCTTGGCCTGCTCGATGTTGCCGACTGTCGGCGGATTGCGATAGCCGCTGGCCGCCCAGCTTTTGCTTGGTGGGATGCCCGCGTCTTGCAGGTTCTTGAGAACGGCCGGTCCACTATGAGCAGGATGCAGCGAACGAAAACCGAGCGCGGCGTACAGTTGCGCGTACTTGCGGCCATACGCGTTTTCAAGGCCGAGCGGCATCCAACCACCAAAGCAGAGTGGTTGTGTCGGTTTTTTGCCGATGGTCGGCGTCTTCTTCAACTCCGCCAGGATCGCGTCCAGCTCCTCAATAGGCGTGATTGCCTTATCGCCCTTGCCCGCATACGGCGGCAAATACACTTGCACCGTTCCTTCTCCCGACAGCTTGCGTTCCGCAGCGCCGCCGATCGGCCGAATCTCCACGTCAAACGTCTTTGCCGAGCCGCTAAAGCGAACAAGGCTGAAGTGGGTCGTATCCTGCATGCGCAGGGGAACCCAATCGCTGTTGGCGCCCGCCGCGATGCCGCGCACCGGCTCGGCTTCGCTGACGCCCCACGGCACGCGATTGTAGACATGGGTAATGTGGAAGTCGGCGGCTTTGTCGTCACGATTGCGGAAACGCACCTCGTAACGCGGCCCTCGGCTGTCTCGAAAGGCGTCGAGCAACGGATACAAATTGGTCTGCTTGCGGTAATGCTTCATCCAGGCGTCGCCCGTGTCGCGCGTCAGGTAAACCAGATCGATATTGCGGTTGGCGGCCACGCCTGGTTCTTGCGGTTGAGCCGAGCCTTTCAGATAAATCCGCGCCTTGCCCGCCTTGAGTTCCGGCACACTGACGACTTCCGCGAATAATCCCTCCGGTCCCCACGATGGATCGTGCTGCGCCCGCGCGATCGGCTCGCCCAATCCATAGCGCAGACTATTTTTCGTGCCCATGACGCGATCGAGGACGGGATGGCCATCCTGCTCGACGACGACGCGGAAGCGCGTTTCGCAGAAAGCCGGATATTCGTAGCGCACCCACAAGCGATAGGCGCCGGTTTCCGGCACGGAGACATCCGCGAAGGCCGAGGCGCTCTTGTCCTTACTGTCGATGGCGAGCAGTCGTTCGCCGGAGATGTGATTGAACCCAATCATGTCCACCATGTAATTGCCGTGGCCGTTCGGGATGACCTTCCAGCCGGCTTCGACGTGGAAGTCCTCGGCTTCGAGGGCGACGGCGGGAGCAAGGCGAAACGGCGTTTGCGAACGCGCGGTTCCGCTTGGCCACAAGATGGACAAGGAGAATAACAGGAGAAAAATGGGTTGGGCTGCCATGCGCGACATCGACGATCCCTCCGGTGGATTGCGGGGCCTGCGGATGTGGGAAGATAGTGACAGAAGGGGGCGACGCAAGTCAAGGTGAGCCGGAGCGTGTCAACGTCTTTTGGCTGGCTCCTTGGGAGAATCGACCTCTCCATTATAGGGAGGGAGTTCTTCAAACTCAAAACGGTTCATCAGCGATGTTTTCGCTTCCTTGGGAGTCAGCACGATTAGCAAACTGATCTGATTCCACCATTCTTCCGGCAAGGTACGGATGACCTCCCAAACGGCCTCGTTACGATCCACTCGGTCCTTATGGGCGAAACCTGGATCGAGGACGCGGACGCGAACACACGCGGGGTACTCCCGCTTCACCTCGATTTGAGCGCGAGGATGTTTCGCCCCGTAAGCTTTGGCCAGTTCCTCTCGAAGCCGGCGGACATACGGGTCTTCTCGGTTCCGCTTGTCGGCACCCATCTCATAACCTCTCGTGTACCCACTGGATAATCTGTTCCGCAGCAGCCAAAAAGACTTCCGCGTCCCGCCGTCTGTGAACAGTTGGATCGTAGCGTAGATCTGTTGTCCATCCTCTTACATCGGTGAGAGCCTCGATTATTGTAACAGGGATTGTGATCCGCCGCTGGTGTAATTGGCCACGCAACCAGCCAAAATCGTGTCCATGCACTCCGCGAAAAGAAGTTATCGTTTTAAGATGATGAGGTTCCGGCTCACTCGCCAAGATCAATACCTTGAGGATACATTCGACGGCATATCCCGCCAGATAAACCGAGGCCGTGGCGTAGTCATTTTGCAGCAAAAATTGAGCTTCTTGCAGTCGCTGGCCGGCGGCCCGAAAGAATCGGCGTGGTTCTTTCCCCATACGAGCCACGAGAGACGTCTCCTCACCAGCGCATCACGGTCGTCCCCCAGGCGAGGCCGGCGCCGAAACCGCTGAGCATCACGAGCTGTCCCGGATGCAGTCGGCCGTCCGCGATCGCTTCGTCCAGAGCCAGCGGCACGGAACCGGCCGACGTGTTGCCGTAGCGGTCGAGGTTGTTGTATACCTTGCTGCGCGGAATATGCAGCACATCAATGGCGGCGTTGATGATGCGGATGTTGGCCTGATGAGGGATGTACAGATCGACATCCTGCGGCCGAAGATTGCTGGCGTGCAGCACGTCCTGAATGGTGTCCGACAGAATGGCCACCGCCCAGCGGAAGACGGCCCGGCCATCCATGTGCATGTAGTGCAGTCCCTTGCTTATCAGTTCCGGCGTCGGCGGCAAACGGCTGCCGCAGGCAGGACGGCTCAGCAGGTCGCCGCCGCCGCCATCCGAACCCAGACTGAAACTGAGCAGCCCCTGATCCGGCCGGCCGCGCGTCAGCAGCAGCGCACCGGCTCCGTCGCCGAATAGCGGATAGGTCTTGATGTCCGTGGGGTTGAGGATGCGCGAATTGCAATCGCCGCCGACGATGAGGGCCGTGCTGCTCGCGCCCGAAGCGACGTAGGCCGCTCCGGTGATGAGCGCGTACATGAAGCCGGCGCAGGCCGCTTGCACTTCGAGGGCCGCTCCACTGATTTTCAGCCGATCTTGCAGCAAACAGGCCGTCGAGGGGAAGGACATATCCGGCGTGAATGTGGCCAACACGATCAGATCGATGTCTTCGGGCTTGACGGCGGCATTGTCGAGGCAGCGCGTGGCCGCCTCGTAACAGAGGTCGCTGGTGGCTTGATGGGGCAGAGCATGCCGGCGTTCCAGAATGCCGGTGCGCTTGACGATCCAATCCGAATCGAACCCGAAGCGTTGGTGCAGGTGGTCGTTGCTGACGACGGCATCCGGGACGTAACTGCCTGTGCCGAGGACGCGCACACCCATCAAACTACGGCAGCGCGGTCGGGGAAGGGGGATGCGTTCTTCGCTCATGAAAATCGGACCGCCTGCTCTGAGGGACCGGCGTGAGACCGGGGGAATGTGGTTAAGCGATTGCACCGATGGGTGCGCGGGAGCATTCTTCTCTACTATACAGCGACCAATCCGCTTTGGCTAGTTAGGGCTGTCTGGCGTCACTTGTCCGCGTCCTCCAAATACGTGGTCAGGGCCGATAGCGCATGTTGCGTGTAGTCGAGGCGCAGGTTGCCGTCGCGCGGCGAAGCGTGGAAAGCGCCCACAAGGCGCGGACGATACCAGTCGGCGAAGTGCTGGACGTTCGCATCGGTGTACTGGAGTCGCACAACGAACTGGAGACCGCGTTCCATCACCTCGGTGTAGCGCTGATGACGCGCCACATCGCTGCCGGCGCGAGCCGCTCGGCAAGCCTCAGCCAAACTCTCGGCGTAAGCGGCCGAGCTAATATCCGGCGACGCATCCGCCGCTTTGCCGTCGGTCCAACGCATGAAGCCGCCGTACCAAGTCAGACGGCGCGGATCAATTTGATCGTATTGCAAACCGCATAGCCAGTCATTCATTTCGTAGACGAAATCGGCGCAGGCGGCATCCTTTGTTTGTAGATAAGCTTCCGCGTAGGCCGCCGTCTGCCAGGGCACGAAGGCCATGTTGCGATGGGCGTTCCACCACGTCCGGTAATAGGCCGCCGCCTTGCGCGCCAACTCCGGCTTCCACGCGGCCGGACGATGTTTCTGGCTGCGCAGTACGGCATACAGAGCCAGACCAGGGTATTCATTGATGCACTCTCCCTCGTCGGCTTCGGGCTTGTCGTTGTCGCCGGCGTCGTTGCAGCGCAGCGAGCCATCGGCGCGAACCTGGCGATGAATCCAGTTGCACAATTGCTCGGACTTGTCGAGCAGGTCGGGCTGTGGAGCCGGCAGTTCGTTGATGGCCAGGACGAGCATCCCCGCCGCGCCAAGGCGATTGACGATCCGCGACGGCAAAGAAGTATGGCGACATTGCGGATCGGAAGAATCGACGATAGTGTCATCGAGAAGGGTCAGGATGGCCTGGGTGGCGCGAGCGGCGTAGCGTTCCTCGCCGAGAAAGCGCGCGGCGCGAGCCAGGGCGAACGCGCCGCCGACCTGACGCAGGTAATGGTCGCCTTCCATCTCGGTTTTCAGGGCCGGCAAATACCCGTGCAGGAATCGCCCCTTGATCCCGTTAACACGGTAAAGCCAATCGGCGCCGCCCTGACAACTGAGCAGCATTTCTTTCTGCAAAATGCCCAGTTTCGAGAAGTCGCGGGCGGACCCCCTGGCAGGAAGGGAAAGCGGCGAAGGAGAGAGCGTCTGCACAGCCGCTGGGGGAGTGGGTGGTTTCGCCGTGGAGGATTCGCGGCTGTTCTTTTCGGGAGGATGACCGGCTGCGGCATCCGATCCGCTGGGGGACGGGATGCGATCCTGGCCCTGGGTCAACGAGAAGGTCGTGACTCCGGCGAGCGTTAGCAGTAGGACACTGAGGACGCGAAAGCGCATGGGTCCAGGCCTCCTTGCCCGTGAGAGCATGTAATCTCTCGAACGGCTCTCCTTCCTGGTGAGCCACCCAATCGAATTCCGCCTCGTTAAAAGAGGGAACTCGATCGTCAACGCGAGTTATACAGCGCCGAGTGGAAAAGGATCAACCGGAACCCGCCAGCCCGCGCATGAACAAGTGAAGTCCCTTGTTCACGCGCGGGCTGGTTTGGTGAGAAAGTTCAGCTCGCCGGTGGCGTCGGAGGAGTGCTTCCCGTCGCCGGCGCGGGCGGTGCTTCGGAACTGGCTGGCGCGGGAGGCGGCGCAACGGGCGGTTCCTGGCCAGGCAAAAGGATATGGCGGATGCGTACATTGGTGTACGGCTGACGATGGCCGCGCAGCCGGCGATAATTCTTGCGCCGGCGGAAGTGCTGGATGTACAGCTTGGTTGAGGGATGTTCGACCACCTCACCCAAAATGCGCATGCCATCGACCACCGGCTGACCGAGGCGCGTATCGTCGCCGTTCTGGAAGAGCAGGACACGCGGGAACTCGACGCGCGAACCCGTTTCACCGTCGCGGTAGTCCACCTTCACCACGTCGCCTTCGCTGACCTTGTATTGGCGAGAGCCATCCTCAAAAACTGCATACATATTCATTCAACCGTTGCATTCCTCCTGGGGGCGAACGAGGAGGAGAACCTGGGACCGGCCGGAAAATGTAACAATAGCAGACCCCACGGCACTTGGCCAGACGCCGCGCGCTTTTTCGGCGAAGCGACTCAACCGTTCTTGTTCCACGCATCGACGATCGCGCGGAACGCGGCGATATGTGCGGGCGTGGTGCCGCAGCAACCGCCGACCATGCGGACACCCACTGCCAGCAATTCCGGCAGTCGCGCCGCCATCGCCTCTGGCGTGTGCGGATAGATCCAGCGCTCGTTCTCTCGCGCCGGCGTTCCCGCGTTGGGCCGAGCGAACAGCGGCAAATCGGTTTCGCGCCGGTAGCGCCGAATGATTTCCATTACCTCCTCCATGCCGATGTCGCGGCCGCAGTTGACTCCCAAGGCGGCGACGCCATGATGTTCCGCGTGGCGTGCGAACGTCTCCGGTGTGTGTCCGCTGAACGTCACGAGATGCCCAGATGAAGAACGGTGATAAGTCAGTGACAGAAGCAGCGGCGTCTCGACTTCGACGAGGCGATGAAAGGCGTATTGCACCGCCGTCAGGGCGCGGGGGCTGGAACAGGTCTCGAACAGGAAACCATCCACGCCATCCAGAGATGCCACGACTTGCCCGAGCGCCTGGTAATCGGCGAATTCCGTCCGGCCATCCGAATCGACGAAGGGGCCGATGTCGCCGAGGACAAAGCGAGATCGTCCGGCCGCCTTACGAGCCAGCCAGACGGCGCGATGATTGATTTCTTCGAGACGATCTTCCAATCCGAAACGCGCCAGACGCGCGGGATGCGCTTGAAACGTGTTGGTCAGCAATACCTCGGCACCCGCGTCGCGGTATGCCTGGTGAATCGCTCGTATCTGCTCCGAATGCGTCTGGTTCCAGAGTTCATGGCACTCGCCGGCATCGATACCGGCGCGCTGCAATTCGGTGCCCATTGCGCCGTCCATGAGCAGCACACGGCCCGAATGCAGCGCGTCGAGAAAGCCAGACACGTCATGCTCCATATTTGCCAAGACGCCCGGCGTGGGCCATCGCCAGCGGCAAGAGATACATCGCCTGGAAGCGGCCAAGACCACCATGCAGACATTGCGCCTCGCCGAACTCCGTCACGGCGTCCGTGCGGCACGACTTCGCCGTCAGCAACACCGGCACCGGATGCCAGCTGTGGCTGCGCATCTTGCTCGGCGTACTGTGATCGCCGGTGACGATGAACACATCGGGATTCAGCGCCCGAATCTTGGGAATCTCGGCGTCGAAGCGCTCGATCATCTCGACCTTGGCCGCGAAGTTACCGTCCTCGCCGGTGCTGTCGGTGTACTTGTAGTGCAGGAAAAAGAAATCGTGCTGATCCCAGACGCGCTTGAGCGTCTCGACCTGATCGTTGAGCGTCGAGCCGGCCTCAAGTACGTCCATACCGACCAGACGAGCCAGCCCCTTGTACATCGGATAGACGGCGATGGCTGCCGAGCGCAGACCATAGATGTCGCGCATGGTGGCGATCTTGGGATAGCGGGCGAAGCCGCGCAGCGTCACGCCATTGGTCGGCGCATGATCCTTCAACACCTTCGCCGCCTCGGCGACGAAGCGATTGACCGCGTCGGCCGTCTTCTGTGAGACCGTGTCCACACCCTTGGCCGTCAGCGGCGCGTAGCCGGTCTGCTGCGGATCGGTGTCGTTGACGGCGTCGCCGAGATCGTCGCCCCGGAAGACGACGACGAAACGATGCTCGCGCACCGGTTCGACGAATAGCTCGACGCCCGGTACACGAATGGTCTGCAATAGCTTGCACATCTCGACGCAGCGCTCGGTTGTCGGCCGGCCGGCGCGGCGGTCGCTGATGAGGCCGTTATTATCCAACGTGCAAAAGTTGCCGCGCGTGGCCACGTCGCGCGGGCCGACCTCGAAATGGATGCCGAGGGCTTCCAGAATGCCCCGGCCGATGCGATATTGCAAGGGATCGTAGCCGAACAGACCGAGATGCCCCGGCCCGCTGCCCGGCGTGATGCCGGGCAATACGGGAATGCTCAGACCACACACGCCCTCGCGCACGCAGGCGTCGAGGTTCGGCGTGCGCGCCGATTCCAGTTCCGTTTTGCCGCCTGGTTCGAGGGGCAGTCCGCCCAGCCCATCGGCGACCACAAGGATAATTTTTGTCGGGTTGTCTTCGCGAAGTTCGCGCATCAATTCGTGCATGTTCATGCCCTGGAGTTTACCGGCCTCAACTTTGGAAGTATAGTATCGACGAGTGATTTTTTCGACAGTTTGTTCGACCAGCCCGGAGCGCCAGCGACGGGAAACCTCGTCGCTGGCGCTCCGGGCTAATCTATGCCACATGAGTCGAGGGCCGATATGGAACTGCCCGACGAAGCAATCGCGTACAACTACCAATCGCTCTTAGCGCCGGTCGGCGAGGAGTGGAACGCGGTCGCTGAATTGCGCGCCCGCCATTTCGTATCTCCGATCCGGCTCAAGGAGTTAGTTCCTCGGCTGATGCAGTGCCGCAGCCAGGTGGCCGCCGAGCGCGAAATGCGCAATGTACCCCCAGAGATGCAACCACTCGACGCCGCCTTCCTCGATCTGCCGCAGGCCACACTCGACAATCATCGCCGTAAGGGCGATGCCAGCGACCTCGGTCGCGTGTTGAGCCTGGCGACGCATTTGCGCGAGCAGGTCGATCGCGTCGTCTTCCTCGCCATCGGCGGCCCCTCTTTGGGGGCACGCGCGCTCTTCGAGTCGCTGTGCAGCTGTTATCACAATGAACTGCCGCCCGAAACGCGCCTGGGTGTGCCGCGTATCTATTTTGAGGGCGACAACGCCGACAACGACGCCTTGCAGAATCTTCTCGATCTCTTGCAAATCACCTGCGTCGATCCGGATCAGCGCGAAGAACGCTGGGCAGTCGTGGCCATTGCCAAGACGGGCGATGCGCTGGAACCGGGCGCGGCGCTGCGTGTCTTCCGTCGTGAGGCGACCGAGTATTACGGATTGCGTTCGGAATGGCTCACGGAGTTGTTCGCGGCCGTGACCGGCGGCGACAGCAAGCTGCGCAAACTATTTCAGGCGCACGGCCACGATGAGTCGTCGATTCTCACCATCCCGGACAACATTGGTCCCGACTTCGCCGTCTTCACGGCTGCCGGTCTATTGCCCGCTGCCATCATGGGTCTGGATGCGCGCGCGCTGTTATTGGGCGCGGCCACGATGACCAAGCGTTTCCTCGAAGAGCCGTTCGAGCGCAACCCCGTCTTGCAATTCGCCGGCATCAACTACCTGATGGCCGAGGAATATCACAAGCCGCTGCGCGTCTTGGCGGCGTGGTCGAAAAAGCTCGAAGCGGTGGGCCAATGGTACGATCAGCTGGTGGCGCAGAGTCTGGGCAAGCAGGGACGCGGACCAACGCCGCTAACCTTTGTCGGCACACGCGATTTGCACGCACGCGGCCAGCACCATCAGGAAGGGCCGCGCGATCGGATCATCAATAACCTCATCGTCAAGAACGCCAAAACGGTGCCGATCCTCGTGCAGATGGCCGATCACAATGAGGATGAGCTAAACCAGTACAATCGCAAGGGGTTGCCGGACATTCTCAACGCGACGCTGCGCGGCACGAATCAGGCTTATTATGACGTGGCTCGGCCGACGGCGGATCTCGTGTTGCCGACATTGTCCGAGCATACGATGGGCCAGCTGTTGCAGATGCTCATGTTGGCCACAGTCGTGGAGGGCCGGCTTATGGGGATTAATCCGTATGGGCAGCCGGGCGTTGAGGCGTATAAACGACATCGGCGGGAGTTTTTGAAGGGATAGCGATCCGGCAACGTGGGCGGACAACGGAGTGACGGACGTTGCATTAGGATTGAGCCATGTTGGCACGCTTCCCAAGCGGCAGATGCGGGCAGGAATTCCGCCGAATACGATTGTTTGGGAGCGCGAAACCATTGAGGTATTCGGGAAGATCCATTTTGCCGTAAGTTATCGCCATTGGCGACGGGAAGGATTGACCCAAACGGACTTCGCCTTCGATTTTGCGACCGCCTTTGAAGAAGCTACCGCCAACGCCGACATCCTTCATTTCAATCTCGACGGCATGGATCCCAAACGAGCTTGGCGACAGGGCCGATACCACTATCTTGATCCGCAGGGCGGCTATACCGCCTGGGAATTTCGACAGATCCTAACCCGGACCGAGCTTCACGCGAAAACTCGATTCTGGCAGAATGGAAAGCAAGTGCCTTTGCCGCGAGTGCTTGCGAGGGCGGGAGCGATTCCATGACGCAGCATGAACGCCACACAACCGACCATTCATGGCGCTATTATCGTTCGGCGTTTCGCCGTCGCAGCGGTCTTTTTCCCGCCCTGGCGCCCCTCGTGACCATTATCGATCGGATTTGTCAACGGGGTTACTCTGAACGGCTCTATGCTGGTGCCTCTCTGGATAATCTCGTGATTTCCACCCATCCGAAACCTCGCGATCATCGGCAGACAATTCTAGTGATCCCCAAAGAAGACACGGTCGAGTTCCGGCTCTATGCTGAGGAAGGCGAGGCAGAAGTCTGCACGGTAGCGCTGAATCAGGTTGAATCCACGATTGACAGCCTGTTGTTCCGATTGGTCGCGGACGATTTGGAAACGTAGTCAAATAGCGCGATATTCACAAGGAGGAGACATGTCATCCGAAGCGGAAGCGGTTACGCCGGGCGTGGCTGGCCCCTGGCCGATCTTAAACATGCAAGAGCGGCGCATACTCGGCGTCCTCGTCGAAAAGGCCAAGACGACGCCCGACACCTATCCCCTGAGCGTCAACGCGTTGATGACCGGCTGCAATCAGAAATCCAACCGCGATCCGCTCCTTAATCTGACGGATCTGGAAGTCGAGGATACGCTGGCTCGCTGCCAGAAGATGGGGCTGACCACCAAAATCACCGGCGGCCGTGTCATTCGCTGGAGACACAACCTGTATGAGGTCTGGCATGTAAGCAAGGTCGATTTGGCCGTTCTTTGCGAACTGCTGCTGCGCGGCCCGCAGACCGAAGGCGAGTTGCGCAGCCGGGCAAGCCGCATGGAACCGATCGACGATCTCGACGCCCTGCGTAATGTGCTGCGTCCGCTGGTCGAGCGTAAACTCGTCGTTTACCTAACGGCGGAGGAGCGACGCGGGGCCATGCTGACGCATGGTTTTCACGATCCGCGTGAGCTGGAACGTCTGCGCTCACGCATCGTCGCGGAACCAGTACCTGCCGCTGTTGCGGAATCGCCGCGTCTGGCCGTGCCAGAGGCAGCGTCCGCTCGGGACGACGAACGGTTGTCCGAACTGGAATCGGAACTGGCCACGGCACGCAACGACATGGCCGCGTTAAAACAGACGGTCGCCGATTTGCAGGAGGAACTGCGTCAACTCAAGCAATCGTTGGGAATCTGACAATGGACAGAGTTTTGTGCGGAGTGCAATCATGACGACAGCGCCAGACGGATCATCTGCGCGCCTTCCTGGTCGCAACCGCTTCGCGCTGTGGACGGCGGCTCTCTTGACCGCGATTGCCCTGGTGGGAACCGTTCTCTGGTTTGTCCATCCCTTTTCCGCTCCGCCGACTCCTCCACTGGTTCCGCTTTATGAGGCCGAACCGGGCGTATCAGCCTTGATCGAGAAATCACGGGAGCGCGTTTTGCGGGAGCCGCGTTCCGCGCAAGCTTGGGGCTGTCTGGGGCAGGCTTTCATCGCGAATGACATGGAAGCGGAGAGCCAGATTTGTTTCGCCGAGGCTGAGCGCCTGGACCCGAGCAATCCACGCTGGCCCTACTATCAGGGAGGGTCGCTCCTGAACCAGGGAGACCGCGAAACCGCACTACCTTACTTGCGGCGCGCGGTCGAACGCTGTGCGGTCAGCGAACGGGACAACCATGCTCCGCAGTTGACGCTGGCGGAGACACTGTTGACCCTGGGGCGGCAGGAGGAGGCCGAGGAGCATTTTCGTCAGGTGCTGGAGCGGCAGGCCGATAACCCACGCGCTCGCTACGGCATGGCTCTGGTTGCTTCCGCGCGCCAGGACTGGGAAAGCAGCCGTTCCCAGTTGCTCCGCTGCGTCGGCAGTCCGTTTGTCCAGCGGAAAGCCCGAGTGCAACTCGCCATCGTCAGCCAGCGTCTCGGCGACGAAGCCAGCGCCGATAAGTTCCGCCGACAAGCCGATGCCTTGCCTCCAGACCCCGAGTGGATCGATCCCTTTGTGACCGAATACCTGCTTTGGGCGGTCAAGAAACAGAGCCGCTATCGCTTAGTCGAGTCCCTGGAAACGACTGGACGGCTGAAGGAAGCGGTAACGGTATTACAGCCCATGCTCTCGGAATACCCCAACGACTATCTCCCGTGGGTAACTCTGGCCAGGGTTCTCGGACAATTGGGAGAATATGACCGAGCGGAACAAGTCATGCGAGAGGCTCTCCGGCTGGCTCCGGAGAAGGTCCAGTCTCACTATTACCTGAGCCTGATGCTGCTTATGCAAGCGGAGAAGGCAACGCGGAATGGCGATCGTGACCGTGCGGAGAAACTCTATCAAGAGGCGGCGCAACGCGCGCGAGAAACCCTCGCGATAAAGCCCGACTATGGCTTTGCGCACATGGCCCTCGGGCTGTCTCTTAAAGGACTAGGGCAGCGAGACAACGCCTTGGCCGCTCTGCGTCAGGCAGTTTTATGCAACCCCGAACAGGCGGAACTGCATTTCCATTTCGGCGAACTGCTCGCCGAAGATGGCCGACAGAAGGAATCTCGGCAGCAACTTGAAGAGGCCATCCAAATAGGATCGTCAAATGCCCCCTGGCGGCAAACCGCCCTCGATCGCTTAGCCGCGACCGTCGATCGCCCCCTCACCAGCCCAAAACGACCATGACAAGCTGGTGAGGGGCCTCGAATCGGATCACGTTCTTTTCGCGTTCACTTGTTCAACTTCAGATCGTACCTGCCCGCCTCGGGTTGATCGACCACCTCGATGGACAGAATCGTCCTTTGGGTATCTCTGTATACCATCGGGATGGAGACCGGTGGGCCTTGCTGACCCTGAGTTGGCATCGTGGACGGAGTCACGGTGACTTTGTATTTCCCCAGCGGGGCTCCTTCTTTGTTATTCGTGAGAATCTTGTAACTGCCGTCGGACCCGATGCTTCCGCTCGAGAGGCCCGCTTTTTCCTCTTTCGAGAGGGGAACCAAGGATACATGGCCCGCCGTGATGGGCTGGCCTCCCAGCGTCACCTTGCCGGCGACGGGCACCAACTTGGCCGACGGCTTGCCGCAGCCGGGGGCGAAAGCAAGGCAAGCAATGACGCTGAGACGAACAAACCACGGAGAAAGCAAACGATTCATCAGAATCCTCGATTGGGGGAACCGATTTCACCGGCAACGGGCCAGCCCACGGTGCCAACGAGGGCAATTCGCTCTCCGCTGGCACCGTGAACCGGCAAGCACTGTTACCAATCCGATCCGAGCGGTTGGCCATCATTGGGAGTACAAGCGAGCGTCCAGGTGCCAACTGACAGACCAGGAGAGACGCTGCGTACACTGCCGTCACACAGGCCGACTTGCATGCTGCCCGTATGACCGGATTGCGTGACATACCAGTTGCACTGCGAGGCCGAGGGGCCGGCTTGAAAGGCCGCGCCACCGTAATTGTACTGGGCTCCCTGGTGGTTCATCTGATCGATCTTATCGTTGGCCGCCCCGAACGTCGGGCTGGTCCAGCCATCCCCACCGTTGCGGATGGTGTTCCAGGCCCAGCCCGGCAGGGTGCAGCCGCCCGAACTCGGAGAACAATTCTTGAACCGTTCGGCGAAGGCCACCGTATTCGCCGTGCCGTCCGTCACCTGCGCCGTGATACTCTGCGTGCCCCGAGGCTCGAAGACCATCACATTGGCCGCATAACAACAGGAGGCGAAGCCGTCGCGCTGGATGTTCGGACCGTTCATCACGCCGCAGCCGCCAGAGGGAGTTGATTGCGACGGGTCGCTGGGACAGATGAACGTCTTAACGATCTGGCCACCGACGTTCATGGAATCGCCGTTGGCTTGTTGGTACAGATTGTTCTGCTCAAGATAAGGCAGCAGGAAAAAGAAGATGGTTCCATTGGTCCCATCGGGCGTGAAAGAGCTGGCGGCGTAGGGGTTTGCGATACCTGAACTCCGTCCCACTCCTTCCACGGGAGGCAGTACATTATAAGTGCCATGAAAATTGTGGACGGCCAAGCCAAGCTGCTTGAGGTTGTTGTTGCAACTCATGCGGCTGGCGGCCTCGCGGACCTTCTGCACGGCCGGCAGCAACAAGCCGATGAGGATGGCAATGATGGCGATCACCACCAACAACTCAATCAGCGTGAACCCCCGATTTCTCTTCCACACGAATTTCATAATGACGGCCATAACCAAACCTCCATTAAACAAAACCCTCGGACAAGAACGAAAGACGAAAAGAACACGTTCTATTGGGTCGCGGGACGCCCGCGCCCCTTTTGTAACAGGAGACGCTGATCCACGGCGCAACCCTCGAAAGTTTCTCGGCTGCCATCGGGCCACACGATGATTATTTCCTCGACGCGATCGGCCGCGCCCAGCCCGAAATGCGCGCACGGCTCGCTGCTGCAAAGATAGCTCTCGGCGGGGTGAAGGAGACAGAAACGGGTGCGCCCGCCGGCCCGCACGCGGACCTCGGCTCCCAAGGCGTCGCGGCGTCGCAGCGGATCGAAGGCGCGGACTTGCAGCCAATGGCCGCGCCGCGGGGCGACGTTGTGGAACAGCCGCGCGGGACCGGCTACTGTCGTCACCAGCAAATCGGGAGCGCCGTCGCCATCAATGTCGCCGCGGACCAAGCCACGCGCCACGTTCAGCGGGCCGCAGAGCGCTTTGTTGTATCGGGAGATCGATTCAAACCGCCCCTGGCCATCGCCGCGAAACAGTTGGTTTTGTTCGCCATAGCGGCTCCAGAAGGGGCCGAGAGACCAATCCTCCGTCCTGGTGTTGGCCGACACGCGGCCGTTGACGACGGCCAAATCGAGCGCGCCGTCGTGGTCGAAATCGGCCAGCAACGTGCCGAAGCCCGTGCCGCGCCAGGATGGATTGATGAGGCCAGCCTTGGTTGTCTGATCCTGGAACAGGCCCGGAGGCCCTTGTCGCCAAAGCGTGTTGGTTTCTTCCCCTAGATGGGTGACAAACAAGTCGAGTAGACCGTCGCCATCCACATCGCCGGCGGCGATGCCCATGCCGGCTTGGGCTTGTCCCATGCCGTTGTAGGCCACGCCGCGCACGATCGCTTCTTCGTTGAACTTCCCGTTCTTCTGATTGATCCATAAACGATTCGGTGCGCCATCGTTGGCGATGAAGATGTCCGGCCAGTTGTCGCCGTTGAAGTCGGCGCAAACAACTCCCAAACCTGGCCCCGGAACCCGGCCCAAACCGGAACGCTCAGTGACGTCCTCAAATCCTTTCCACGATCCTTTCGTGGTTTCCGTCGTTGGCAAGTCGCCGCCAAGATTGTGGAAGAGTCGGCTGACCCGCCCATGAAACGTCTTCGGCGCACAGTAATCTTGTTTGCCGTACGCGCCCTTGCACGGCCAGGTCCGGTCGTAATCGACATAATTGACGACGATCAGATCCAACCATCCATCCCGATCGTAATCGAAGAAAGCCGCCGACGATCCCCAGCCCGGATTGCTAAGCTTGGCCTCGCGGGTAGCCTCCGTGAATTTACCGTTGCCCTTATTGAGGAAGAATTTGAGGCCGATGAATTGCGTAACGAGGACATCGGGGCGGCCGTCATTGTTGACATCGCCGACGGCCACACCCATGTTATGTCCCGCGAAGTCCAGGCCCGAACCTTCGCTGACGTCCTCGAAGCGGTTACCCGGCATTTGCTGATAGAGACGGTTGGTGGAACGAGAGTTGGGTCCGCCGTTCTGGAGTAGGTAAATATCGAGCCGACCGTCGCCGTTGAAGTCAAACAGCGCCGCTCCCGACCCCACCTGCTCCGGCATGAAATAGCTGCCGGTCGGACCAACGTCATGCACGAAGTGCAGACCGGCCTTCTCGGTTATATCCAAGAACCAGGGAGGAGTGGAAAGGGAATCCTCTCCACCAGCGAACCTATTGGTTCGTTGGCACCCTCCTCCCAGACCCGTCAATCCCAGCAAGGATAGCAGCAGGCTCCCCAGCGTGAAGCGTCTCATCGAACTCCCCGCCGATGCCGATCTTTGTTTTTTCGTTGCGAATCAGAAAAAAAGATATTATCCCCCTAGAAAGGTAGGTTAATATCGCAGGTGCAATTGTCCATCTCGGGAAACCCTTTGTCAAGCAGAAAACAGCAACTGTTTTTACTTACTTTGAACATCGACTTTGCATCGCCCCGCCAACGGCGAGTGGTTGTCCCAGTTGGAAGCCGAATTGACGGTGGCGCGCGGCGAGATCGCGGCGCTGATACAGACGGTCGCCGATTTGCAGGAGAAACTGTGTCAACTCAAGCAATCGCTGGGCGTCTGACTTATCTCGGCTGAGAGAACAGAGAACTATTTCTCGATGCGTTTCTCCAGCTGATTCTCGACCCGCTTGATCGTCTGGCCGTGTTTGTCGGCGATCTTCTGGATGTCAGCAAGTACCTCCGGGTGTTGCTTGCCAATGTCGAAACGCTCGGACGGATCGCGGTCAAGGTGGTAAAGCAACGGTGGTTTGTGTTCCTTGCGGCGACGATCTGGACCATAGGCGCCCTCGGTGATGAAGTGGGCCTTGTACGGCCCTTTGCGGACGGCGTACAGCGTCTCTCCCCGGTAGAAGAACATTTCCTTACGCGGGCTGGGTCCGGTGCCGAGAAACAGCGGTGATACGTCGGAGCCGTCCAGTTCACGATCAGCGGGCGGACGTCCGCCGGCTAGCGTCACCAACGTCGGCAGCAGATCGAGCGTGCTAACCAGCTCGGCCACCGTCCGGCCCGCCGGGACGCGCCCTGGTCCCCAAACCAGGAACGGCTCGCGCATACCGCCCTCCCAGGTGCTGCCCTTGCCGTCGCGCAGTAACCCTGCCGAGCCACCAAGTTGGTTCTGGATCAGCCACGGGCCATTGTCTGAGGTGAATACGACGAATGTCTCTCGCGACAGTCCCTCGTCGCGGAGCGTCTGCAACACTCGGCCGACGCTCCAATCCAATTCCTCCACGGCATCGCCATAGATACCGCGACGGCTGGCATCGCGGAACTTGTCCGAGGCGAACAACGGCACATGCGGGAAGGTGTGCGCGAAGTACAAAAAGAACGGCCGTTCCTTGTTCTTCTTGATGAAACCGACCGCTTCCTCAGTGTAACGCCGTGTCAGCGTGGTCTGGTCGGCCGGCCGTTCGATGATTTTTCCGTTCCGCAACAGCGGCACGTTGAAGTATTCGACCTTGGGATGAAGGATCGCCTCGCGGCCCTTGCCGCTGACATTGTCCATGTCATTGGAATAGGGCAGGCCGAAGTGGAAATCGAAACCGTGACGGTTGGGCAGGTAGGGCGGCAGATGGCCGAGGTGCCACTTACCGACGCAGCCGGTGGCGTAGCCGAGCGGCTTCAAGGCTTCGGCGATGGTGATTTCCCTCGCCGGTAAACCGCCGGCGGAGTCGGGAAAAAGAACGCGGCGTTTGCCGCTGCACATACCGCTGCGAATGGGTAGCCGGCCCGTGAGCAGACCGGCTCGGCTGGGGGTGCAGAGAGGAGCCGCCACGTAGGCGCTGGTGTACTTTTGGCCTTCGGCGGCCATGCGGTCCAGGTTCGGCGTGCGGATGGTCGGATGGCCGTAACAACCCAGGTCGCCGTAGCCCAGATCATCGGCCAAGATGATGATGAAGTTCGGTTGCTTCTTCGCCGCTTTTTTGGTGTCGGCGTCCGCCGACGCTGCTCCAACCAACCCGAGAACCGTCAGACACACTGCCACGTATCGCATGGAATGCTCCTCTCTATGAACGGAGTCGGCGGAACTCGTCCGGTTCTACGGATTGCCCAAGATAGCATATCGCTATCGGAAAGAAATGGTGAAACGGGCAACTCGTCACAGCTGACACATTGATGGGGTGCCCTGTCGATTTTGGCGAACGGCCGACTGGCGCCGGCTGGTGGGAGTCTGTACCAGCCGGCGTCAGTCGGCCATTCGCCTGGAAACGCCAAAGCATGTTCCGAGCGCTAAGGATGATTAACGGTGGATTCATCCGCCGTTAAGGTGCGGACCACTTCTCTCGGTTTGCCGTCCGGAGAGAGGAAAAATCCATCGGCACAAACACCTAAATCGTATGTATTTACGATAAATGTTCGCTTTCATTCCAAAAATAAAGGATTCGGTATGATCCTTGCCTTTTGTGCTTGTCTCTCTTTCCGAAGCGACATCACGCATGTTGTTTGCCTCCTCAGACAACGCTTGGTGGGAAGCACGGCGATTCGATGAAATCCCGATAATCTTGCCGAGAGCGTGAACGAGAGAAGACACAGTTGCGGAAAAGATTCTATCTTTCTTCCAGGTTCCCCCTCAACCTTGTTCGCACGGAGACGGGGTTGCGCGACGAATTGTTTATCTCCCCTCTGAACTGACGACGGGACTCGTTGCAGGTCCTAAATCCGTCCTTACTCCGCCGGTGCGCGCCGCGGAGGCGAAAGACGGGCGATGGCAGCGCGAAAACGCGATTGCCACCGAACCGAATGTCCGGGGAGCGATTCATGCTAGGGAACCCACCCCACCCAATGCCGATTATTGGAATCCTTTATGCCGGCGAGCTTGGCTCAAGCCTGGGCCGACTACTTGCCGAGCGTGGTCTGACCGTTGTCACCACTCTGGAAGGCCGCGGCCCCCGCACGGCACAGCTATGTCATGAGGCGGCTCTCTCGGTCTTACCCTCGCTGCGAGACGTAGTGGAACGCGCCGATGTGGTCCTTTCGACCGTTCCCCCTGCGGCCGCCGTGGCAGTGGCCGAGCGCTACCAAGCCATCCGGCCGACCTCGGCTCCGACGCAAATCTACGTGGATCTCAATGCGGTTTCGCCGGAGACGATCCGGCGCATCGGCGAAGTCCTGGCGCCCGCCGGCGTGGACTTCGTGGACGGAGCAATCCACGGATTGGCCTCGCGGCTGGCGACTCGCGGCACTCTGTACCTGAGCGGCCCGAGGTCAGCGAGCGTCGGCGAACTATTTGGGCAAGTCCCGCGTGTGCGGATACTCGGCGACGAGATCGGCAAAGCGTCCACTTTCAAGATGATGATTTCCGGGATGGCCAAGGGAGTTGTCGCCCTGTTCGTCGAGATGGCCGCAGCCGCGCGCCAGGCGGAGATGCTGGACGACTTGCTGACCTGCTACCGCGACGCCTACCCCGAAATCATGGCCCTGGTCGAGCGCATGCTGCCGACCTATCCGCAACACGCCGCGCGCCGAGGCGATGAACTGAAAGAAGTGGAACAGACGATGATCGCGCTGGGATTGCAGCCGTGCATGGTGCATGGCGCACAGTGCATCACGACGGAACTGAGTCGAGCCGGTCTGAGTCCCCGTCTCGAAGCCGCGCACGATAGCTCGATCCGAGAGATCATCGAAGCATTCGCGATCCGAATGAACCATTAGTCCGCAGCAGAGAGGAATCAACATGGCCAAGAAACCGCAGTCCGCCGCAATGCACCCCGGTCCCGGATTTCGCATCCGTCTGGACTTCCCACGTCCCGAGCCGACCCTCGTGCAAGCGTTCGCCCCCTTCGCCACCCCGGACATTTCGGACTTGCTCAATCGCCTTTATGCGGTTGACCCCGGCATCCGCTGTCTGACGGGCAATCACCATCGGCTGTGCGGCCCGGCCTGCACGGTCAAGGTATTCCCCGGCGACAATCTCATGGTCCATAAGTCCCTCGACATCGCCCGGCCCGGAGATGTCGTCGTCATCGACGCCGGCGGCTCGACGATGAATGCCGTGCTGGGCGATTTAGTCTCGATGAAGGCACGTCACCGAGGTATCGCCGGCTTCGTCGTGGATGGTTTGATCCGCGACCTGCCCGGCATCGAACCGCTCGATTTGCCGGTACTCGCGCGCGGCACGACTTCGGTTGGCCCGCTGCACCGGGGACCGGGCGAGATCAACTATCCGATCTGCTGCGGCGGCGTCGTCGTCAATCCCGGCGATCTGATCGTGGCCGACGCTGCCGGCACTGTTATCGTGCCGCAAGAGATCATCTGGGAGTTGTTGCAGCGTCTTCAGAGCCATGAGGAGACGAACGCCGCTTATTTCGCCTCGGTTCGTCGCGGCGATTTCTCCAATGCTTGGGTGGACCGTTTGCTTGAGGAACTCGGCTGTCCGGCCGCCGATGCCGGTCCTCCGGTCGCCGCGCCGGCCGGCTATCACGAAAGTTCCTTGTGAGTAATTGCCAGCCCGCAGCGCCAGCAAGGGTTCCCTTGCTGGCGCTGCGGGCTGGCAAAGACACCCTTGCTGGCGCTGCGGGCTGGCCAAAAGTTGTGCCTCTTAACCCCTTGTGGAGTCCTCATGTTCGATCTAACCCGTCATCCTCGCCTACTCAAACTCCTGTCGTGGTTCGACCGGGCAAGCGCTATCGTCCAGCGGCGCAATGCTGGACGGAGCGAATCGGACCGGCACCAATCCACCTTCTATGCCAAGATCTGGCGCGAGGCGGCCGCCACTCTGGGCGCAACGATTACGCCCCTGGGCGGCGATGTCTTCGAGATTTGTTTGGGCGAGGCGCGAACGCGGGTATCGCAGAACATGACCTCTATCGATGATATGGCCACCTCGTGCGTGGCCCGCACCAAGCCCGTGATCTACGGCTTACTCAATCAGCATGGCATATCCACGCCGCGTTACCGCGTCTTCCCCATTGAAGACATGGCCGCCGGCGTCGCTTTTCTGGAGAGCATCCAAGGCGATTGTGTGGTAAAGCCGGCCAGCGGCACCGGCGGCGGGATCGGCGTCACCACCGGCGTCCGCACCCGCTGGCAATTCGCCCGCGCCGCCTTCGCCGCCGCCGCGCATGGCGATGAAGTCCTCATTGAGGAGCAGGCGAAAGGCGACGATTATCGTCTTCTCTACCTCGATGGCGTGCTGATCGACGCCGTGATGCGCAAGCCTCCCACCGTGACGGCCGATGGCCGTGCTTCCCTGCTCGATCTCATTCGGGGAGCCAACGCCGAGCGCGCCAGCCGCGGCGCGGAGGTCGCTCAGCGATTGTTGACCTTCGACATGGACATGAAGAATACACTGGCCAAGCAGGGCTACACGCTTGCCTCTGTGCCGCCTGCCGGCAGGGAAGTCAAGGTCAAGACCGCCATCAACGAAAACGTCGGTGACGGCAACATCAGCGCGCGCGACCTTATTTGTGAGGCAGTCGCTGCGGAAGGAGCGCGAGCGTCGGCGCTGGCCGGCGTCCGCCTGGCGGGAGTCGATGTCATCATGAGTAATCCGCGTGTGCCCCTCCAGGAATCCGGCGGCGTCATTCTCGAAGTCAACTCTCCGCCCGGCTACTACTGGCATTACCATAAGCGCGACGGTGTTTTCCCTGTCGCCTTGCATGTTTTACGGAGCCTGCTGCATGTTCCCCAATCCGACGAAATGTGCTGCTTACCATCGTCGGCGAACTAGCTTGCCGTGTAGCCGCGACGCGCAGCGGAGCGCGGATTTACTTTTCGCGCGAAACGCCAAGCGGCGCGGACAAAACAACGTCCCCCCACGATACCTATGATCGGAGCGGATCGCATGATCGCGAGGAAGAATTCACTCCCGCCTGTCATCCTCCTGGACGGCGGTTGTAACGCCCTGTCTGCGGCCCGCAGCCTCGGCCGGGCGGGAATCAAGGTTTATGCGCTCAACGCTCCCAATGCCCACGTCCGCTACTCGCGCTACTGTACTCTGCTGCGTCCGCCTGGCGGGGAAAGAGAAGTCAGCGCCCGGTGCGAATATCTCCTGAGTCCCGACTTCCGTTCCTTCCACGGAGCGGTCCTGCTCGCGTGCAGCGATGCCGAGATCGAGTTCATCACCCAGAACCGCGAGCAACTCGCCCAGAACTATCGTCTGGATCTCTCGGAACCAACCGCCCAGTTGGCCATGCTCAACAAGCTCGACACATACGAGAAAGCCGTGGCCGCCGGCGTTCCCGTGCCGCGCTTCTGGGTTCCCAAGACGCGCGAGCAGTTCGAGGCGCTGCGTGGGGATCTGGAATTTCCCGTCGTGGTCAAGCCGCTGTATTCGCACGTTTATCGCAAGCAGTTCGCCAGTAATCTGGTGGTGGCATGGGATTTCGAGGAGGCGTTCAAAGCGTTCGAGGTCGCGCGGGCAGCCGGGATCGAGGTAATGCTCGTCGAGATGATCCCCGGACCGGACGACCGGCTTTGCAGCTATTACACCTACCTGGACGCCGACGGCAGCCCGCTGTTTCATTTCACCAAGCGGGTCATCCGCAGGTCTCCGCCCGTCTTCGGCGTAGGCTGCCACCACGTAACGGACTGGAATCCCGAAGTAAGAGATGTGGCGTTGCGGTTCTTCCAGGCGGTCGGGCTGCGTGGCTTGGCCAATGCCGAATTCAAGTACGACGAACGCGATGGCCGGCTAAAGCTCATCGAGTGCAACGCCCGCTTCACGGCGGCTAACTGCCTGGTCATGGACAGCGGCATCGATCTGCCCTTGCTCGTCTACAATCGCATCGTCGGCCGGCCGCAATCATTGCCGACGACGTATCGCACGGGTCTACATCTTTGGTATCCGCTGGAGGATTTTCACGCCTTTCGCTGCTTGCGGCGGCAAGGCTCGCTGACCCTGTGTGGCTGGCTCGCCAGTCTCGTTCATCGCCACAGACTGCCCTATTTCCGCTGGTCCGATCCGCTGCCGTCGCTCGTCGTCGAACTGCGCCGTCTGAAGCAGGCGATGAAGAGCCGCCTTCATCGTCTGGGCCGTGCTTTGCTGCATCGCGGGCAACGTCCTCCCCAGATAAGCGCTCCACCTGGCATCCGTGCGCAGACCGTGAACCGAATCGAAGATAAAAATATCGCCGTGGCCAGTACCCGAGGCGCGATTTAGCGGCACTCAATCAAGTTTTTTTCTTGACTCCATTCGTTGTTCCGTTAAGGATGGGAACATGAACCATGTGGGGCACCTTGGACGATGTCGTCCTCTTCCTTTGCATGGTGCATGGACGGTCCCTCAGTGATGCGGGGCCGGCAGGCTACGGCCAAAAGGAGTAACCACTTGAGCCATGTCCATCCACATCGCCCTTCGCCCCTCCATCCAGAACTCGACCGACCGGCACGGATTGCACCATCGCCGCGTATTCTCTCTCGCCCACCTCTGTGCCTCAGCGTTCAGTCTGCGGCGGAGATCAATCAAGTCATCGAGTTGGTGACAACCGCGATGGCCGAAGAGGGCTACACGCACAAGGACATCTTCGGCATGAACTTGGCCCTGGAAGAAGCGCTCATCAACGCCATCAAGCACGGCCACCGTGGCGATCCGAGTCTCGTGGTCCGCGTCCACTATCACGTCACCGCCGAGGAGGTGCTTGCCGTGATCGAGGATCAGGGGCCGGGATTCGATCCCGAGAGCGTGGCCGATCCGCTGGCACCGGAGAACCGCGAGCGCCCCAGTGGACGCGGCTTGCTTCTCATGCGACACTATCTGACGGGCGTGCGCTACAACGAGCGCGGCAACGCCGTCACCCTCCGCCGCCAGCGCTCCGCGTGTTAATCTCCTTCTCTCCGCCGAGGATCGCATCATGTCTTCTCCGCTCTTCGCTCCACTGGCCGCCGGCGCTGTGCTGCTGGCGCTGGTCCTTCCCTTGGCCGTGCGCGGCGACGAGCCAGCGCCGCTCAAGGCCGGCATCATCGGTCTGGATACATCGCATGTCGTCGCCTTCACGCAGACGCTGAACAATCCCAAGGCCAAGGGCGTTCTGTCTCGCGTGCGCATCGTGGCCGCCTATCCCGGCGGCAGCCCCGACATCCCCGCGAGCAAGGACCGCATCGAGGGCTACACCAAAACACTCCGTGAGAAGTATCACGTCGAGATCGTCGATTCGATCGATGCCTTACTGAAAAAGGTGGATGTGGTCTTGTTGGAGAGCGTGGATGGCCGGCCGCATCTCGAACAGGTCAAGCCGGTCTTCAAGGCGAAGAAGCCGGTCTTCATCGATAAGCCGGTGGCCGGCTCATTGGCCGACGCCATCGAGATTTACCGGCTGGCAAAGGAGTCCGGTACGCCGTGCTTCTCCAGTTCGTCGCTGCGTTTCAGCAAGGGCATCGGGGCGGTTCGCGGCAATCCCAAGTTCGGCGACATCCTCGGCTGCGACGCCTACGGGCCATGCAGCCTGGAGTCGCATCATCCCGACCTGTTCTGGTACGGCATCCACGGGGTTGAGACGTTGTTCACCATCATGGGACCGGGGTGCGAATCGGTGACGCGCGTCGAGGCGAAGACCGTCGAGTTCGTGACGGGCACCTGGAAGGATGGCCGCGTCGGTACTTTCCGCGGCATCCGCACCGGCAAAAGCGACTATGGCGCGATGGTGTTCGGCTCGAAAAGCATTGGGCCGAGCGGCGGCATCACCGGCTACGAACCGCTCGTGATCGAGATTTGCCAATTCTTCGTCAGCGGCAAAGCGCCGGTCAGCGCCGAGGAGACGCTGGAGATTTACGCGTTCATGGAAGCCGCCGACGAGAGTAAGCGCCAGGGCGGCAAGCCGGTCACGTTGGCGAGCGTTCTGGCCCGCGCTGGCAAGAAAGCTAGCGCGAAAGCGCGCTGAGCAATCCATTTGCCGCCTTGCCAGCCCGCAGCGCCAGCAAGGGACAATCCCTTGCTAGTGCCGCGGGCTGCAGAGGATGCTACGGCTATGTATTCCCGGGTTCGGATTCTTCTCTCGTCACCGCGAGGCCGTTGATCTGGAGAAATGCGTCAGCCCAGTGATAATGAGTGAGCAGGCCAGCAGTGGGCCGGCCGAGAAGGTGATAGGCGACGAACAGCGCTTCGATGGAGGCAAGTCCGTTGTCTGGATCGGTGCCGAGTTTGGACACACGCGGATAAGCGGTTCGCCAGCCATGCAGCGAACGCGCCGGCACATCGATAAAGTCGCGTGTCATCGCGCCGGCCCAGCGCCAGCTGCCATCAAGGAGCAGAATGCCGTTGGCGGCATCGGCTGGCGACAGTGCCGGTCCTTCCGCGGCCAGACGAACATAACCGCTCAGTTCCGGCCGATCCTTAACGGGATAGTTCAAGAACAGCACATCCGGCCGGCCGCGCAACGGCATCACCGAACACTTGCGCGGGTTCTCGCGGGTATGGCGAACGATGATCGTCGGCGGAAACAGCGGTTCCATAGGCGTTCTCATCCACGCAGAGACGGCCCCCGCACACTCGACAAGGTCCGCGCTGCCATCTAATATACCAATGTCCGAAGGCTCCGACGCCGAAAGAACCTGAGAGGAGGCAACCATGCACCTGGAACTGCGCTATTGCTCCATGTGAAGTTACGAACCGCAAGCCGTCAGTTTGACGGGCAAGCTGCTGAGTACGTACAAGCAACAGATCCAGGACGTAAAGCTGATCCCCGCGAGCGGGGGTTGCTTTGAAGTCACCGCGAATGGGGAACTGATCTACTCCAAGCTCAAAACCAAGCAGTTCCCCGATGAGCAATGGGTAATCGACACCATCGGCAGCCGGCTCAAAAAGAAGGCGTGACCTTCCGACGCCGGCCAGGCGGGAAGGAAGCGCGATGTTATTCTTTGGTCGAAAAAAACGTCTGATCGACTACGCTTCGTGTGCGGGCTGAGCGGGCAAGCTGCCCCCGCAGGGCATTGCGCAGGTTCTGCGTAACCTACCGAAGAATGTTGATCCCAATCTCCTCGTCGGCACCGACACCCACGACGACGCCGGTGTCTACAAGCTGACCGAGGAGTTAGCCCTTGTGCAGACTCTCGACTTCTTCCCACCGGTCATCAACGATCCCTTCATTTATGGCCAGATCGCAGCGGCCAACGCCTTGAGCGATGTTTACGCGATGGGCGGGACACCGAAAACCGCCCTCAATTTAGTCGGCTATCCCGATGACAAAGATCCTGAATTGACGTGGCTGGGCGAAATCCTCCGTGGCGGCGCGGAGCGCTGCCAGACGGCCGGCGTCGTCATTCTCGGCGGCCACACTGTCCGCGATGCCGAAATCAAGTTCGGCTACGCTGTGACCGGCATCATCCATCCGCAACACATTCTGACGAACGCTCTGGCGCGACCCGGCGACAAGCTCGTGCTGACCAAGGCGCTGGGCACCGGCTTCATTACGACGGCGCACAAGGCCGGCGATTGCCCTGATGACGTATTGGCAACGGCGTGCGCCAGCATGGTACAGCTCAACGATATCGGCAAGGAGGCCATGCTTGAGGTCGGCGTCCACTCGGCCACCGATATTACCGGCTTTGGTCTGGCCGGGCACGCTTACGAAATGGCAGAGGGAAGTCAGGCGACGATCGTCATCGAACTGTCGAAATTGCCGCTCTTGCCGGGCGCGGAACGTCTGGCGCACAAACCCTATCGCACGCGCGCCAGCACCACGAATGCCGCGTATGTACAGCCGTTCCTGCGCATTGAGGGCAAGCCGGACCCCGTGCGGCTGGAATTCTTTTATGATGCCCAAACGTCGGGAGGGTTGCTCATCAGCGTTGCCGCCGATCGTGCCGAAGCCTTGGTGGAGAACGTCCGCAAACGCGGCGCGGCCAGCGCGTGCATTATCGGTGAGGTTCTGCCGAGGCGGGATGTATCCCTGATTCTCCCTTAGCCCCCGGCTTGCTGGGGGTATTTCATTCTCCTGGCAAGCCGGGGGTTAGGTGGCTTGAATTTCGTGCTGACAGGTGACGGTTGTAGTAATGCCGCCGCGCGGCGTAAAGGCACCGACGACACGGCAACGAAGCGGTCGGCACGCCTTCACGAAATCATCGAGCAGGCGGTTGACAACGGTTTCGTAGAAGGCTCCCTCGTTACGATAGCGTTGAAGATAAAGTTTCAGCGATTTCAGTTCCACGCAGAGAGGGCCAGGCGTGTAGGTGAACGTGATCGTGCCGAAGTCCGGTTGCCCGGTCTTGGGACATAGGCTGGTAAATTCGGGACAGACAATCTCAATCGTGTAATCGCGGCCGGGCTGCGGGTTGGGAAATGTTTCCAACTGTTCGGGTAAAGGCATTTCAACGGCGGACACGATAAGACTCCCCGAAGCGCGGGTACCGAATGCAAATAAAAAACCCCGCCGGGTCTTTCGACTCGGCGGGGTTATCTTAGTCAAATCGGCAGGGAGTCAAAGGAGAATGTCAACATGTGTGGTCGTCTTCTTTCGTGAGAAGGAAGACGGATCGATAATCCTTAGAAAGGAGGTGATCCAACCGCAGGTTCCCCTACGGTTACCTTGTTACGACTTAGTCCCAATCGACCGTTTCGCCGTAGCCGCCTGCCTCCTTGCGGTTGGCGCAGCGTCTTCGGGCGCT
>DATNCY010000075.1:0-29129 GCA_035553375.1 Gemmataceae bacterium | reverse complement strand
GTCCCGTAAGCTCCCCTCTCCCCTGTACTCAGGGGAGAGGGGTTGGGGGTGAGGGGTGCATTTTTCGCAGGCTTCTCGCCCCCTCACCCCAACCCCTCTCCCCCGGAGTACCGAGGGAGAGGGGCTTATGGGACAGTCACTAAGCCGCAAGCGGCCCTTTCGAAGGATACTCATGTCTCAGCAACGCTGGTTTCGTCTGTCGAGTTACCTGACGCTGGGGCTATCGTGTGGGTTGCTGGTCTCCGCGGAAGCTTTTTTCCTGCCCAACCTGCATGTGTGCCTGGCTCCGATGTTGGCGCTGCTGTTGCTGGCCTGGTGGGTCGAGGGACGGTGGAGCTTGCCGGTTTGGGGAGTGAACCTGTTGGCGGCGCTGATCGCGGTCGGCGGCATCACCTGGCTGGCGATGCACTTTTCCGACGACGATTCCTGGCTGATGCGGGTGCCGCTCCACCTCGCTCTGATGCCCTATACGGGACCGCTGCTGATGGCCGCTCTGCTCGTCAAGGTGTTTCAGCAACGCCAGCCCAGCGATTTCTGGCGCTTGCAAGGACTGGGACTGATGCAGGTCGGCCTGGGTTGCGTGTTGGCTGCCGATCTCGAGTTTGGCGGCTGGCTGGCCGCCTATCTCGCCAGCGCCCCCGCCGCTCTCGCCCTGCGCTATCGGCAATCCGTCGCGGCGACAGCGGATAATCGTTTACCCGGTGCCGCCTGGTGGTTGTTGCCCTTCATGCTGCGCTGGACGCTGCTGGTGGCGGGGCTGGGGTTGCTGTTGTTTCTGCTCACGCCACGACGCAACGGTGCCGCCTGGGTGCCTCTGAACAGCTCTCCTACAGGTTCCTACTGGCCGACCCGGACGCGGGTCGGCCAGAGCGCGGAGATCAACCTCAACAGCGTTGGCCTTCTCGAACTGGACGACGAGGAGGCGCTCCAGGTCACGGCCACCGACTCGGCCGGCCAGCCCAAGCTGGACTTGCCGGCCGATCAGCGCTGGCGCGGCGCGGCGCTGGATTGGTACGAGGCCGGTCGATGGGTCACGACGCATCCGCTACCGGCCCCTCCCCGTGTCCGTTTCGGTCAGCGACAGCTGCCTGAGTTTGGACCGGGCCAGTATTTCTTGAACTTTACCCTCCAGCCGCGCCGGGCCGGTGGGTTCGTGCTGGCCGAGCCGATTCGTCTCGGTTCACCCCCCGCTCGTCTGCCGGTCATCTCACTGCCTGGAACTGGCCGACCCGCCCGGTTCTTCGAGGTGTCGGGCACTGTCCTGCCACTGCTCACCTCTCTCAATCAGGAGTATCACTATCGACAGGTCGTTCCCGCCCAGGCCGATACGTCCCGCAGCCCCGCCGACGGTTTTCAACTCGGCGAGTATCGCGAACGCCTGACACGCCAGAGGGTGGCGGGCCTGCAAGAATGGACCATCGACCTGCTGCGTCGCCTGTCGGCTCAACCTCGCTACCGGCTGCCGGACGGCGTCCGCGCCGCCCTGGCAGAATCACAGCAGACTTTCCTGATCATACCGGACGACTGGGAGCCGGTCGCCCGCGCCTTGACCGACTACCTGGCCAACTCGGGTGAGTTCACCTACACGCTCGAACGGACCCGCCAGGATCTTACCGTGGACCCCGTGATGGACTTCCTGGTCAATCTCAAGCAGGGCCACTGCGCGCGTTATGCCACGGCGCTGGCGCTGATGCTGCGCTCGATAGGCATTCCGGCGCGCCTGGTCAAGGGATTCCGCGGTGCAGAGCATCAGGGCGACGGGGTGTATGTGGTGCGTCATCACCACGCCCATGCCTGGGTTGAGATGTTGACGCCACGGCACGACTCGCCGGATCCCTCTTTCGACTGGCTGACGCTGGACCCGACGCCGTCCGAATCGGCATCGTCCCGAATCGCATTCTCCTTGGCTCACTGGTGGCAGGGAACGCAGCAGAGCCTCGCGCAATGGTGGCAAACGCTGATCCTCGATTACAACGCCGACGAGCAAGCTAATCTGTGGGATCGGCTGCAAGAAGACCATCATCGCTCCACGCTGCTGAAACTTGGTCTGCTATTACTGAGCGTGCCGGTCGCTCTAATTGGCTTCGCTCTACTGCGTCGCTGGAACCATCGTCGCCGAGCGGCCGGCCCTCGACCGTCCAACACGGTGGCATTCTACGGCCGTCTTCTGACGCTGTTGGCGCGACATGCTGCCTTGCGTCCACGGCATGGACAAACACCGCACGAGTTTGGCGAGGCGGCGCGTCAATTCCTCCAGACGCGGCCCGTCCTGTCCTCTCTGAGCGATGTGCCGATCCGCGTGGTCGAATTGTTCTATCGCGTGCGTTTCGGCGGGCGGCCGCTGAGTGAGCCGGAGAGCCGGACGCTTGATGCGGAGATGGATCGGCTGACGGAGGCTTTGCGATCGTGTACTTAACTCCTACCTTCTACTTCCGGATGACCAACCGCTCGGGCGACACGGAGACAACTCGCATGACACGGCTGGGCTGGCGCTGTACGTTCATGTGGATGGTGAGTTGGTTTTCGTCTTCGAGATGCCAGCTGCCGTCCGCCTTCCGCGGCTTGTCGGTCGGCCCGATGCCCGTCTCGACGTAGGAGCCGTCCGCGTGCAGCTCGAAGCCGAGTCGCCCTCGAGAGGGGGGAAAGGGAAAGCTGGCCGGCCGGAAGACCATCTCCGCGCGCGTGTCTTCCTCATGGGAATGAATCCAGTGTCTTTCAAGGGCTTCGTGCGAGATGGTCTCGGGCATGGCTCTCTCCAGGATGCGGCTCACGCGGGGGCGACCTGGACGGTGATGCTGCCGCGCGGCCCCGCCAAGGCAGCGGCCATCCGCGCCGCTTGGCCGGTGGTGAACAGCACCATGGTGTCGTCGTCCACGTAATCCATGTAATTCATAAACATATCCCCATTAGGGCCATTATTGCAAGAAATGTGCGGAAAGGTAGGTTTTCCGTAGTTGGGGAGCTGAGCGTTGGGCGTGTCCGCCACGTAATCGGTCCCGCTACAATCGTTGGTATCACCCCAAATGTGGTGCAGGTTGAGCCAATGTCCTACCTCGTGGGTGGCCGTCCGGCCCAGGTTGAACGGCGCGGTGGCCGTGCCCGTCGTGCCGAAGGCCGTGGACAAAATGACCACGCCATCGGTTTGCGCTGGGCCGCCGGGGAACTGAGCGTAACCGAGGATGCCGCCGCCCAGGTTACATACCCAGATGTTAAGATAGTGATCGGGGGAACGCGGCTCGATGCCGCCGGTATCCGTCGCTTTCACCCCATCGTCGGTGCCGAACGATGCTTGATCGGTCTGGGTGCGCGTAATGTCTTCAAGCTGGAACTCGATGTTGGCGTCGGCCACCAACCCCTCCCAGACGTTCGGCACATTCGCTCGATCGGCGTTCTTGGCCCGATAATCGCGGTTCAAGGCCTTGATCTGACTATTGACCTGCGTATCCGAGATGTTTTGCGTGGCCGTATGGTAGACGACATGCACGATGACAGGGATAGTCGTGACCGTCGCGCGAGCCATTGCGCCGAACAGAAGACTCCGCGCGGTGAATTGTTCAATCTGGACGAGCCGGTGCCGGAACTCCGGATGCCTCTCAAGGAGTCGATGGTAGACCTCCATCGTGCCACACTGCCGCCGGCCCGGTGTTCCTTCTCGGGCTCGCGCTTTGCGCGTCTTCGCCATGAGACACCCCTGGGTTTGAAAATCGGTGCTTATTTGGAACTCAAGGGATCGCCTCCATCGCGGCCTTGAATGGGCAAATTATTTGTCGGCGTTTCCAGGATGTCAAGGGGCGCTCTGGGGAAGCTTGGTTCATCGGGGTGTGCCTCTCGATTGAAGCCGCCCCGCCGGCGCAGTAGGCTCCCATCTGAGAAATCGAAACGGACGCGACAGCGAGGAAGCGTCCGCTGAGTCCGCGAAGAAAGGAACGAATCCATGAGGCCGCAATCGATTGGCACCCTGTTCGTGATAATGGCCGTCGCCACCTCCCCGCCACAAGCCCAAACATTAGCCCACCCGCTCGATCCACTCAGCAAGGAAGAAATGGCGACGGCTACCACCGTGTTGAAGGACGCCGGCAAAGCCAGCGATAGCGTCCGCTTCGTGTTAATTCATCTGCACGAACCACCCAAGAAAGATGTGCTGGCTCCTCGCCCCGGAAAAGCTATGTCTCGTCAGGCTTTCGCTGTCCTCTACGACTGGGCCAGTAACACAACAAGCGAGGCCATTGTGGACCTGACAGACAGGAAGCTCCTTTCGTGGAAGAAGATTCCCGGCGTGCAGCCGGCCATACTGCCCGAAGACGATCACAAGCGAACCAACGCGATTGTCCGTGCCGATGCCCGTTGGCGAGAAGCCATGAAGAAACGCGGCATCAAGGAGTTGGACAATGTCGTCATTCTGGGCTATCCGATCGGAACCTATGCGCCGGAAAGCGCGGATGGTGCCCGCCGTGCGCTCGTGGTGATGTATTCTCCCGAATACGGTCCCATTGAGGATCTGCTTGTCCTCGTGGACTTGACGAAGAAGAAGATTTACAAACTGGACGACAAGGGCGTCAAGAAACCGAAGCGAAAGTTTGAGGACTTCGATCTATTCGAGCATCCTGAAGAGGCCAAGGAACCAGAGCGACCGCCGGCCGAGAATCCACGCAAGGAAGTACGCTTCCAGGTTCACGGCCATGAGGTTCGCTGGGGGCATTGGCGATTTCGCTTCGGCATGCACCCGCGCACGGGGCTGGTACTTTACACGGTCGGCTATGAAGACGAGGGCAAGGTTCGCTCCATACTTTACCGGGCGTCGTTGTCCGAAATGGTAGTCCCCTATGGCGATCCGAATTGGCTGCTGTGGAGTCCGTTTGACGCGGGAGAGTATGGCATGGGGGTCTATGCCAAGACCTCGTTGAATGTGGGACAAGACGCCCCCAAGGACGCCGCCTACTTCAGCGCGTGGTTGCACGACCGCAAGGGCGCACCGATGGAAGTGCCGCGCGCCGTGGCAATCTACGAGCGTGACGGCGGCGTCATGTGGCGACATGGCCACTCCGCGCGCCGCGCGCGGCAACTGGTCCTGTCCTCCTTTGCCCGCGTAGACGAATACGATTACGGCTTCAACTGGATCTTTCACGAGGACGGCGCACTGGAAATGCAAGTGCTTCTCAGTGGGCGAATGAACGTCAAACCCGTCGAACGCAAAGAGGACGATGAAACGCACGAAGGGCGAGCCAGTTTCGGCCATCTGGTATCGCCGTACCTGGAAGCGCCCAATCATCAACATTTCTTCAACTTCCGCCTCGATCTCGACGTGGACGGATCGGGCCGCAACAGCGTCCTGGAGATGAACACCGAAGCGCTGCCCGAAGGCGCGGAGAATCCGCATGGCAATGCGTTCGTGATGAAGGGGACCTTGTTGCGCCGCGAACTCGACGCGCGACGGCGGCTGAACCTGACCACGAACCGCAAATGGAAAATCATCAACACCTGCGTCACAAACGCGATCGGCCAGCCCACCGGCTACATGCTCTTACCCGGCGAGAACAGCCTGCCGCATGCGACGGTGAAGTCGTTTGTGCGCCGGCATGGCGGCTTCGTCAACAATCATGTGTGGGTGACACCGTACCGGCTGGAGGAGATGTATGCGGCCGGCGATTACGTCAACGGCGGCAAAGCCGGCGAGGGTTTGCCGAAGTGGACGAGCGCCAATCGCCCCCTCGAAGACGAGGACGTGGTTCTGTGGTACACGCTGGGCGTCACGCACATTCCGCGCCCGGAGGAATGGCCGATCATGCCGGTTCATCGCGCCGGATTCAAACTCGTGCCCGCCGGATTCTTCGCGCACAACCCGATGTTGAAGATGCCCAAACCGAAATAGCGGTTCGGGAAACCAGGCGAACGGCTGCTATAATCAACCACGGTTGGCGGACATTCACAGACTTTGAAGTAGTTGTTGCAGCCAGGAGAGAGCATCGTGGCGCTTGCACGTTTCGTCGTGGGCATTGACCTGGGAACCACCAATAGCGCGCTCGCTTATGTCGATACCGGCGTCGGCGAGGAAGAGGACGTTCGTCCCACTCAGTTTTTCATCCCGCAAGTGGTTCAACCCGGCACCGTCGAAGGTAAGCCCCTTTTGCCATCTTATTTGTATCTTCCTGGCCCCAACGAATTGCCAGCGGGCAGTCTGCGCCTGCCATGGGATCCCAATCGTGATTTCGCCGTCGGCGAGTTCGCTCGCCAGCAAGGCGGCGTTGTGCCGACGCGCGTTGTCAGTTCCGCCAAGTCGTGGCTGTGTCACGCGGGCATCGATCGCAAGGCGGCGGTGCTGCCGTGGAAGGCACTGGACAATGCTCGCCGCGTTTCGCCGTTGGAAGCGGCCACGCTCTATCTCAAACATCTGGCCGAGGCGTGGAATCACAAGATCGCCAAGGATCGCCCGGAGAATCGGCTAGAGCATCAGGACATCATTTTGACGGTGCCGGCGTCGTTCGACGCCGTGGCCCGCGAGTTAACCGTCGAGGCCGCTCGCGCCGCCGGCTTCGAGAATGTCACGCTGCTGGAAGAACCGCAAGCCGCGTTTTACGCTTGGATCGATGCCAGCGGCGATAGCTGGCGCAAGCAGGTCGAAGTTGGCGATAGTGTCCTCATCTGCGATGTCGGCGGCGGCACCACCGACCTAACGCTCATCGCCGTCAGCGAGGAGTCCGGCCAATTGGCGCTGACGCGCGTGGCCGTCGGCGATCACATCTTGCTCGGCGGCGACAACATGGATCTGGCGCTGGCGCATACGATGGCGCAATCGTTCGCCGCGCGCAACATCAAGCTCGATGCCGGACAAATGTTGATGCTCTGGCACAGTTGCCGGGCCGCCAAGGAACGTCTCTTCAGCGATCCCAGCCTGACGAGCGCTCCGGTGACGGTGCTTGGTCGCGGCAGTAAGGTCATCGCCGGCACCCTCAAGGGCGAACTGACGCGCGAGCAAGTCGAACGCGTGTTGATCGAAGGTTTCTTCCCGGAGTGCGCCGTCACCGATGAGCCGCGCCGCCAGCGCGGTGTCGGTCTGCAAGAATTGGGTTTGCCTTACGCCAGCGATCCGGCTGTCACCAAGCACCTCGCCTACTTTTTGCATCGCCAGTCCGAGGCGTTGGCCGAGCGCGCGCGCGGCGGCAAGAGCAAGAAGAAGGTCAGCGGCCTCACGTCGATCTTGTTCAACGGCGGCGTCCTCAAGGCCGAGTTGCTGCGTCAACGCATTGTGTCCACGCTGGCCAAGTGGGGACATCCCGTCAAGGTTCTGCCCAACGACGATCTTGACTTGGCCGTGGCGCGCGGCGCGGCCTATTACGGTCTGGTACGGCGCGGCAAGGGCGTGCGCATCCGCGGCGGCGCGGCGCGTGTCTACTATGTCGGCGTCGAAACGGCGCTGCCGGCCGTGCCCGGTGCGGCACCACCGCTCAAGGCGTTGTGCGTCGTGCCGTTCGGCATGGAGGAAGGCACCGAGATGGATGTGCCGGGCCAGGAGTTCGGTCTGATAGTCGGTGCGCCGGCCGAGTTCCGCTTTCTCGGCTCGACCGTGCGCCGCTCCGACACGGTCGGCACAATGGTCGAAGAATGGGAAGGACAAATCGAAGAGTTAAGCCCACTGGCGACGACGCTGGAAGCGCCAAGCAAGGAAGGACAGATGGTGCCGGTGCATCTACACAGTAAAGTCACCGAGGTCGGCACGCTCGAGTTGTGGTGCCTAAGCCGTGATGGCAAACAGCGTTGGAAGCTCGAATTCAACGTCCGCGAACAGCCGGAGTAAAGAAAAACAATCACCACGAAAAACACGGAAAACACGGAAAGAAGGCAAAGACAAGGGAAGGAAAAAGCCCTGCTTTAAACTTCTTGGTTCGACTTATTTTTTCTCGTAACCCTTGGTCCCTCTTTGGTATTTTTCCGTGTTTTCCGTGGTGATTGTTTTTGTGGTACTTTCTCGGCCTTCGCTTGAAGGCTGCGAATTAACGTGTTTTTGAGACACTTTTTTTGCCTATCAATCGCCTGGGATTTTCCTTGCAGCGGGCGGATTGGCCCTTAATAAGTTCAAGGGGAGCATCATGCCGCCGCCGGATGCCGTCGCCGGCACTTACAACGGTTCGGCCGGCCAGAAGATAAAGGTGGCGCCGCTGACGGATGAGGATCGGCGCACCCTGGTCCGCTGGATTGACCTCGGTTGCCCGATCAACAAGGACTTCGATCCCCAGAATCCGCACAAACGCGGCCGCGGCTGGATGCTGGACGACCAGCGGCCAACGCTAACGCTGACGTACCCGAAAGCGGGGATCAATGAGTCCCTGACTCGCCTCTTGGTCGGTATGTACGATTACGATATGGAGCTGGACCTGGACAGTTTCACGGTGATCGCCGACTTCCCCGTTGATGGGATACCGGCCGGCAAGAATCTGGCCGAGAGGTTCAAGGCTCTGCCGGATTCCCGCTGGGAACTGACGCTGGCGCAACCCATCAAGAATTTGCCGCGCAGGAAGTTAACGGTGACGGTCAAGGACAAGCAAGGGAACCTCAGCCGGATCGAGCGGACGTTCTCCGTCGCCGGTCAAGAGAAGTGAGTACGCCAAGCGAAACTTGACTGGTCTGGGTTCACTGGATCAACTCGCCGAATGTCTCCTTGAGGCGGCGGAGGACGCGCGACTTGGCCATGCGGATGGCGGTTGGACTGACGCCCATCTCGGCGGCGATGTCGGCCGGCGCGCGGCTTTCGACCACCGTCATCCAGAAGGCTCGCCAGGTGCGTTCCTCGAATTCGCCGCGGACCAACTCCAGTGCCCGACGCCGAAGACCATCGAGTTCCTCGGCGGGATCTTCGTCCTCATCGCCGCTCGTGGCCGCGTCCTCAATGGCGTGGAGTTGAACGAGAGCATCGGTGCCGCCGCTGGCGCGCGGATTGCGCCCGCTGCGGCGAAAGTGCTGTAAGACCATGTTGCGCGTGATGCCGCGCAGCCAGCCGCGAAACGAATCGCCCGGTCGATCGCGGCGGAAGTTCTGCATGTGCGTGGAGGCTGCTTGCAAGACCTCTTGCGCCACGTCCTCGACATCCGCGCCACGGATGCCGCCGCGCGTCGCCCAATGGCAGACGAGCGGTGTATAAAGCTGCACCATGACGCGCCAGGCGTCGCCGTCGTTGGCCAACAGACGCTGCAACAAGGTCTTGGAGGTGGCCTGCTGCGGATCCGGCCCGGATTGCGGCGTGTCAGGAGGTTGCGACTCGGAGGCGGCCATGAGTCCGGTTCCAGGCTGTGTTACGTGCCGTGCAATACAACAAGAGAGTTTGTTGGCTGCCTTTGTCCCGTCTTGAGTGCGGAGGGGGACGGGCACGTCGATGCGTTCGTGTTATTATAGCTCATCGGTAAGCAAATTCAGTACGCCGGCCGGGAAGGGAAGCATGCCTAGGCAAAGTTGCCTGACGCCCGAAGAACTGACGGCCCTCCACCTGGGGGATTTACCGGAGACTGCTCTGGATGAGGTGGCTGCGCACCTGGAGCGTTGTCCGCACTGCGAGGCGGCGGCCCGCGCCTTGGACGAACTCACCGATCCGGTCGTGGCCGCCTACCGGGAATCGGCGCTGGCCGCTCCGCTGGCGGAACCGGCTGCGCCGCCCGAGCGCGTCGGCGAATATGAGATTCTCGGCGAGCTAGGTCGGGGCGGCATGGGCGTTGTCTACAAGGCTCGCCACCTGAAATTGCAACGGGTAGTCGCTTTGAAAATGCTGCTGGGCGGTTCGTTCGTCACGTCCGAGGAGCGGGCACGCTTTCGTACCGAGGCGGAAGCAGTCGCCCGGTTGCGGCATCCGAACATCGTGCAGATTTACGAGGTCGGCGAGCATGATGTTGGCGCCGGTCTGCCGCGACCGTATTTCACCCTGGAATTTATCGGCGGAGGAAACCTGGCGGGCCGGCTGGCGGGTCGGCCGCAGTCGCCGCGTCAGGCGGCGGCCTGGCTGGTGGTTCTCGCTCGCGCCGCCCATTACGCCCATCAGCAAGGCATTATTCATCGCGACCTGAAGCCTTCCAATGTGCTGCTGACCGAGACGGGTGAGCCGACCCTTTGCGATTTCGGCGTGGCCAAGCTGATGACGGGGTCCGATGTCAAGACGCGCAGCGGCACCCTACTCGGCACCGCCGAGTATATGGCCCCGGAGCAGACGGCGGAAGGCGAGAAGGTCGGCCCGGTCGCCGATGTGTATGCGCTGGGCGCCATCCTGTATACGATGCTGACCGGCCGGCCGCCCTTTCAGGGAACGAACACGCTGCACATCCTCGAACAGGTGCGCTCGCAGGAACCCGTGCCCTTGCGGCGGCTGGTGCCGCAACTGGCACGGGATTTGGAGACGATTTGCCTCAAATGCTTGGAGAAGGAACCGGGCCGGCGCTATCTCAGTGCCGAAGCGTTGGCCGATGACCTGGAGCGTTTCCTGGAGGGCCGGCCGATCGTAGCCCGTCCGGTCGGATTGGCGGAGCGTGCCGGCAAGTGGATACGCCGCTGGCCGGTCGTCGCCGCGCTGCTGGCGGTGGTGGTGCTACTGGCGGCGCTCGGTGTCACCTTGGTATTTGGTCTGTGGCGCGGAGCCGAGGCACGCGCGCAAGCCGAGACGGATGCCAAGCGGATCGCCCAGGAGAAAGAGCGCGAGGAGGCTCAAGGGCGGCAGGAGAGTTTGCGGGCACTGGCGAACGTCACGCTCGATCATGGGCTGACCTTGTGCGACCGGGGGGAAGTGAACCACGGCCTGCTTTTGCTGGCCCGCGCCCTCGACCTGGCGGAAGAGGCGGGCGCGCCCGAACTGGGCCGCGCGGCACGGGTCAACCTGGCCGTTTGGCGTCGCCGGCTCGTCACCCCGCGCGCGAGCCTGCACCACGACGGCTGGGTTTGGGCCGTGGCCTTCAGCCCCGATGGACGCACCGCCTTGACGGGGGGCAACGACAAGGTCGCCCGCCGCTGGGACACGCGCACCGGCCGGCCGATTGGTGAACCGCTTCGCCATCGCCATCCGGTCTGGAGCGTGGCCTTCAGCCCCGATGGTCGAACCATCTTGACCGGCAGCGGCGATGACAAGAAGCACGAGGGGGAGATACGATTGTGGGATGCCGCGAGCGGCGAACCGCTCGGTCTGCCGTTGCCGCAACCCGATGAGATCCACGTAGCCGTCTTCAGCCCGGACGGTCAGTGTTTCCTGACGGTTTGCGATGAGGAGATTCGCGTTTGGCGGCTCGAAGACGGCCGGCCAACGAGTCTCGTGCTGCCGCACCCGCGCCCCCTCAAACGCATGGCCGAGTTGCAACCGCGTCTCTGGGCCATCTTCAGTCCCGACGGCAAAACGATTTTAACCGGAGGGGAAGACGGCACGGCACGTTTCTGGAATGCCGGCAACGGCGAGCCGCAAGGCAAACCCCTGCACCACAATGGCCCCGTGCTGTCGATGGCCTTCAGCTACGATGGCGCGACCGTCGCCACCGGCAGTTACGACGGTGCCGCGCGGCTCTGGGATGTCGCCACTTGCCGCCAGCGTGGACCGGATCTGCCGCACCTGGGCCGCGTGAACGCGGTCGCCTTCCGTTTCGATGAATTGTTCGTGGCCACCGGCAGCGCGGTGGAGGATCGTAACCCTCGCACCGGAGACCGCACCGTCGTTGCTGGAGAGGTTCGCCTGTGGCGCGCGGCGACGGGAAAACTGTTCGGCGAACCGATGCGGCATTCGCAGCCGGTTTGGTCGATCGCTTTTCGGCCGCGCGGAGGGAAATTGCTCGCGGGAGGCCGCGATCGCGCGGCCCGTTTCTACTCGTTTTTCGACGGCACTCTGTTGGGCAAGCCGCTCGATCATGAAGGCACCGTTGCGAACGTCGTGTTTAGCCCCAACGGAAGGCTGGCTCTGACGGCCAGCGCCGGCGGCGATCATTCGGCGAACGCTCGGCTATGGGAGTTGGCGCCGGGCGACCCCGTCGTCTGGTCCGATGTCACGGTGTTTGTCGATGGGCAAAGGGGACGTGTGACTTCGTTCGCTCCGGACGGTCATCGCATGGTGGGCATCGCCGGCAACAAAGCCCGTGAATATGACGTGATCACCGGCCAACCGGCTGGGCCGATTCTCGTGCATCCCCAAGGGCTTGTCGATGCCTCTTACAGTCCCGATGGACAATACCTTCTAACGGTCGGCACGCGCTACGACGTTCGTTTCTGGGAGCGGGCCAGCGGACGCCAACGCGGAGAATGTCCGCCCGGCGCGAAAATTGTTTCGCTTACCTACAGCGCCGACGGTGGGTGCGCGGCGATCACGCGCGGGGATCATAGCGCCTCGGTACACCGGGCGCCGACCGGCAAACCTCAAGGACCGCTCCTGAAGTTGCCGGCATCGTATTCCGATCTCGTCCTTCGGCCGGACGGGAAGATGGCCTTCACCTACGACACGATGAGTCACATTCAGGAGTGGGATGTGCGAGCGGGGAAAGTGATCCGTGTTCGTACCGCGCCCGGCCCCGTCCGCTATATCCAGTTCGTGGCGGGGAAAACGGTCGTCGTCACCGGCGAAGGGAGACACCTGGCGCGGGCCTGGGATCTGGAAACCAATCGGCCCATCAGCGGCCCTCTGAGCGATCTTGCCGGCAAAATATCCTGGCTCACCTTCTCGCCGGACGGCAGCAGCATCCTGACGGGCCTGTGGGACCGTCACAATGCTCGCCTGTGGGACACCGCCACGGGCAAACCGATTGGCCCGCCCGTCCATCACAACGAAGCCGTGCCTTTCGTGGCGATCACGCCGGACGGCCGGCGCATGATGTCCGGCAGTGTCAACGGCGAGTTTCGCTCTCAGGATATGCCTCTACCTCTGCCCGGCGACGCCGCGCGGATTCGTTGCTGGGTGGAGTTGCTGACCGGACTGGAACTCGACGCGCAAGGAGTGATCCGGGATCTGAACGCCGACGCCTTGCAGCAACGCCGCGAACATCTGCACGAACTCGGCGGCCCTCCCGATGGGGTGAACCTACTTTAGAGGCCGTAGGAGTAGGTGCCGCGAGCCGAGCGGCACTGGCAGTCCGGCTCGGCTCGCCGGACCTACAGCTAGTAGGTGCCGCGAGCCGAGCGGCACTTTGTAAAAAGTCCGGCTCGGCTCGCCGGACCTACAGCTAGTAGGTGCCGCGAGCCGAGCGGCACAGTTTGAGTAGGTGCCGCGAGCCGAGCGGCACTGGCAGTCCGGCTCGGCTCGCCGGACCTACCGCCGGTTCGCTACTTCTCGTTTCAGGTCATGTTACACAGGACGCAATTCCAAAGGGAGAGATGATCCCGATCTCGTCCCTTAATGGAGTTGCCCGTGTCCCACCGTCAAACATCGCGTCCGAATCTTTTCTCGCGCTGGTGGTCCAAAGCCTTCGCCACCGGCCGACGTACCCAACTCGCGCATTTCCGCCCGCAACTGGAGTGTCTTGAGGATCGCATTACGCCCTCGGTGACGGTGACGACCACACTCGATCCAGCCACGCCGATTGTCGGGCAGTTGTCGCTGCGTGAAGCCATCGCCGAAGTCAACGCCGGCCAAGTGGCCGACAACACCATCATCCTGCCAGGCGGCACTTACCAGAACACGCAAGGAGCGTTGAACGTCACGCATTCGCTGATCCTGCAAGGTGCCGGTGCGGGCAACACGATTCTCGACGGCGACGGCATGGATCGCGTGGTCCTCATCGATCCGGCGGCGATGGCCAACGTGCAACTCAGCGGCGTCACCGTGCGCAACGGCAATACCACCGGCAGCGGCGGCGGCATCGATGTCACTGATGTCGGCGGCCAATCGTCCGTCTTGACCGTGCAGAATTGCACCATAACCGGCAACACGGCAGGCAACGGCGGCAATGGCGGCGGTATCTTCGCCAACAACGGCGACATCAACGTCATCAATTCCCAGCTCCTCAACAATACGGCCGGCGCACTTGGTTTTGGCGGCGGCATCGCCGACTTCGGCGGCGGCACCGGCAACGTTACCGTGACCAATAGCCTTATTGCCGGCAACAGCGCGGGCAGTGCAGGCGGCGGCATCGGCCTGCTCGAAGGCGGCCCCGGCGCGCTGACCGTGACGGGCAGCACCATCAGCAACAACAGCCTGACCACGGCCAATTTCGGCGGCGGCGGCATCTTCGCCAACACCACCGGCGTCATCCGCGTCACTAACACCACCATCCAGGGCAACACTTCTCTGACCGATGGCGGCGGCTTCGTGGATCAGTTCGCCGTCCCCACGAGCCTCACGTTCAGCAACGACACGATTGACAACAATCAGTCCACGCAGGGCAACGGCGGCGGCATCGCCGTCCTCGCCGCCTCCAACGTATCCATCCAAGACAGCACACTCAGCGGCAACACCGCCGGGTTGGCTGGCGCGGGTCTGTTTCTGGGCAACACGGTCCTCACGACGACGCTTCAGGGCAGCACCGTCAGCGGCAACACCGCCGGCACCTTCGGCGGCGGCGTCGAGGACGAGGCCCTGACACTGATGGCGACGAACAGCATCATCAGCAATAACCTCGTTCGCAACGGCGACGGCGGCGGCATCGACGACATGACGAACGGCACCAATCAAATGCTGTCTTTGACCAACGTCTCGTTCATTGGCAATAGCGCGGGAGGAAATGTCCTTAGCGGTGTCGGCTTCGGCGGCGGTTTGTACGATAGCAACACCACCAGCACCGTCACAGTCGTCTCCTGCCTGTTCGCTAACAACATGTCCTCGTCACGCGGCGCTGGTATCGAACAGGCCGAGGGCGCGCTGACCGTCCGCGCTTCGCAGTTCACCGGCAACAACGCCGCCAACAATGGCGGTGCCATCGACTTTAATGCGGCAATGCCTCTTACGGTCAGCGAGAGTACCTTCAACAACAACCAGTCGGGCTTCTTTGGAGGCGCTCTGGAGTTCAACCGTGGAGCCGGCACCTCGTCCCTGACCAACGACACGTTCGTCAGCAATACGGCACTTGCCGCTGGCGGGGCTATCGATACCGTAAACGGCCTGCTGGCGCTGGTCAACGACACCATCAACGGCAACACGGCCGGCAGCAACGGCGGCGGCATCAGTGATGAGGCCTCGGGCACGTATCGTTTTCAGAATACCATTGTCGCCGGCAACACGGCCGCGGTTTTTGCCGTCGGCGGCCAAGGCCCCGATGTCTTTGTCAACTCCGCACTCAACATCACCGATAACGGCGGGAACTTCATCGGCAACCTGAGCGGCAGCAGCGGCTTCGGCCCCGGCACGCGGACCGGCAACCCGCTGCTCGGCCCGCTCGCCGACAACGGCGGACGCTTGGCTGGCGCGAACGGCGATCAGCAAGTCGTACAGACCGAGGCACTGCTACAAAACAGTCCGGCCATCGGCAAGGGCGTCGCCAATGGCGCACCAAACACCGACGAACGCGGCTTCCCACGCCTGCCCCCGCCGGACATCGGCGCTTCCCAGTTCCAGAATGCCGCCCTCCAAGTCACCGTCACGCCTGCGGCCCCCGGCGTGTTCGTCAATGGTAACGATAGCTTCACCGTCACGGTTCGTAACACCGGCGGCACCGCTCTGCCCGCCGATAACTCCACTCTTACCGTGAGCTTGTCCGCCGGTCTGACGCCGACCAGCCCGCTGACGTTCACCCTCACCGCCATCCCTGCCGGGCAGAGCCAGACTTTCACCGTCACGGCCACGGCCACGACATTGGGAACACAGACCATCACTGCCACCGTCGCCAGCGTGGACGCCAACCCCGTCATCGGCAACGCCACCGTCAACGTCGTCACGCTGCCCCCTGCGCCGCCACCAACGACGCTGCACACGCCGCAAGGCGCGCTGACACCATTCGCTTTCGGCTTCGGACCGACGGGAATTGATCTATTCGAGATCGACAGTGTCGGCGATATTTTCGCTCAAGCGTTCATGGGCGGCGGCGCTCTGCTGTTTCTCAACACGGCATTGCATCTACCCCTCGCCGCGTTGCAGAACGGCCAATTGCTGGCTCTGCTGGCGGGCGGCAACGGACAGAACTTCCTGATCGACGTATTCAATCCCTTCATTCCGTCGGTTGAACCCGCCGTCATCGCCGCGTTCCTGCACCGATAAAGGGGGGGCTTGCAATCGAACCGAGGTGAATTGATGCTTTCTTCGATCTGGTTACGCGCGTTGCTCCGCTGGCTGACCGGCAATTTCAGGACGCGGAAGCGGCCGCCATCACGGCGTGTTCGCCGGCTGCGTCTGGGCGTCGAAGCGTTGGAGGATCGCCTCACGCCCTCGGTGACGGTGACGACCACGCTCGATCCAGCCACGCCGATTGTCGGGCAGTTGTCACTGCGTGAAGCCCTCGCCGAAGTCAACGCCGGCCAGGTGGCCGACAACACCATCATCCTGCCAGGCGGCACTTACCAGAACACGCAAGGAGCGCTGAACGTCACGCATTCGCTGATCCTGCAAGGTGCCGGTGCGGGCAACACGATTCTCGACGGCGGCGGCATGGATCGCGTGGTCCTCATCGATCCGGCGGCGATGGCCAACGTGCAACTCAGCGGCGTCACCGTGCGCAATGGCAATACCACCGGCAACGGCGGCGGTATCGACGTTGTCACCAACGTCAATGTGACCCTTCAAAACAGCATCTTCAGCGGGAACAGCGCCACCCTTACCGGCGGCGGACTCAGTGATAACGGCGACGGCAACCTCACCATTAGCAACTGCACCCTCAGCGGCAATCAGGCCAGCGGCGGCAACGGCGGCGGAGGCATCAATTACACGGGTGCCGGCAGCGTTCAAATCGCCAACAGCATTTTCAGCGGCAATATCTCTCACGCCCTTCCCCCCGGCGGGGCCGGAGGCGGCGGCGGTTTAGAGGTCGCGAACGCCGCCGCCACGGTGACAATCGTGGACAGTCTTTTCAGCGGCAACAACTCCACGCTTGGCAGCGGCGGCGGCCTCGACGTGTCCAACGGCCTCACGCTGACAGTGATCGGCAGCACCTTCACCGGAAACCAAACGTCGAATGGTTTCGGCGGCGGCTTGAGCCTTCGCACCAGCGGCACCAACGCGGCCGGCACCGCTTCCAGCCTGGTCGATGACACCATCACCGCCAACAGTTCCGCCGTCGCCGGCGGTGGCGGCGTCGCCGACTTCGCCAGCGGCGACCTCAACTTCACGAGTGATACCATCACCGGCAACTCCGGCGGCTTCGGCAGCGGCGGCGTGACCTTGGCTGGGGGCGCGGCCTTCTTCCTCGACACGCTCGACGCGAGCAATATCATACAAGCCTTCGGCGGCAACGGTTCCGACATCGGTCTTGGTAACGGCGCTCATTTCACCTCGAAGGGCGGCAACTTCATCGGCAACGGCAGCGACATCACCGGCGCTGTTCTCTTCGCCGCGGGCACGCCCAATGCCAACGGCGACTTCGCCGGCACCGCTGCCAATCCCCTCAACCCGCTGCTTGGTCCGCTGCAAAATAACGGTGGCCCGCTCGCCGGCGCTACCGGCAGCCAACAAGTCATTCCCACGGAGGCACTGCTGCAAGGCAGCCTTGCCCTCGGCAACGGTGTCGTCACCGGCGTGCCGGCCACCGACCAACGCGGCTTCAGCCGGTTGGCCAACGGCCACACCGACATCGGTGCTTTCCAATTCCAGGATGTGCCTCTCCTCGTCATCGTTACTCCCGCCGTACCCACGGTCCTGGCCAACGGCACGGAAACCTTTACCGTCATCGTGGCCAACCCGCGCGGCAACGCCTTGCCCGCCGACAACGCCACCCTCGCCGTCACGCTGTCGGCCGGCCTGGCACCAACCACTCCGTTGACCTTCAAACTCACCACACTGCCCGCCGGCCAGAACCAGATATTCACCGTCACGGCGAACGCCACCACGCTCGGAATGCAGGTGATTACGGCCACTGTCACCAGCGTGGACGTCAACCCCAACACCATCACCATCAGCGCCCTTATCTCCGTCATCGCCCAACCACCGACGCCGACACCGACGCCGACGCATACGCCGGTGGGCACGCTGACGCCGTTCGCCTTCGGCTTCGGGCCAACGGGAATCGATCTATTTGAGATCGATCGTGTCGGTGATGTTTTCGCTCAAGCATTCATGGGCGGCGGCGCTCCGCTGTTTCTCAACACGGCATTGCATCTACCCCTCGCCGTGTTGCAGAACGGCCAACTGTTGGCCTTGTTGGCGGGCAGCAACGGACAAAACTTCCTGATTGATGTATTCAATCCTTTCCTTCCGTTGGTTGAACCTACCGTGATTGCCGCGCTCATGCACCGATGAGGAGTGCCTCTTGGACATGCGGGACTCTCTAATTCGCCCATTTTGCAAATGCTGTGACACAGCGAGCAATACCGAAGACAGACACTGGTTCATCTCCGATCATCGAGAGGCGGAGGTGAGCCAAAAAAATCTTGATGCGTTTCGCGTTTTGAGTTCAACCTTGGTCGCTTCCGTGAAGGAGCCTCACATGTCTCGTCAGCAAGTTTCGCGTCCCAATGCCTTCGCGCGTCTGTGGGCGAAAGCCTTCGCCACCGGCCGCCGCAAGGCTGCCTCCAACCACCGGGCGCGGTTTCGGCCGCAACTGGAGTACCTCGAAGATCGCCTGGTCCCGGCGGTCATCAACGTCACCACGCTCGCCGACGGCGCTGGCCCCGGCACGCTGCGTTCGGCCATCGCGCAAGCCAATACCAACGATGCCAACGGCGACACCAACAACACCATCAACCTCACCGTTGCCGGCACCTACAACGTCGGTCAACTCGGCGCGCTGTCCATCTTCGCCAACGCCACCGCCAATCAGACTGGCCTTAACCTGACCATCCAGAACACCAGCGGCGGCAACGTCGCCATCAGCGGCAACAACCTGGCGCGCGTCTTCGACATCAATCCCAACAACATCATTCCCGGCAACAACACTGTGCTGGGTGCCGTGACTATCAACAATGTGACCATCGAGAATGGTCTGGCAAGCGATCCGGCGAACGCGGACGGTCCCAACGCCAGCGGCGGCGGCATCCGCGATCAAGGTCCGGTGGATCTGACGCTGAACAACGATGTCATTACGAACAACTCGGCCACCGCCGACGGTGGCGGCATCGCCATGGAAAACGTCGTGAGTACCCGGTGGGCGTTGACGCTCAACAACACCACGGTCAGCAACAATCATGCGGGCGACGCGGGCGGCGGCATCGACGAGGACGGCACCGGCCTGGTAAATATCAATAACTCGTTGATTGCCAACAACACGACGCTGAATCAGGGAGCCGGCGTCTGGTTGGACGCCATCAACGGCGGCACGGCCGCGCTGAACGTGACGAACTCCATCGTCAGCGGCAACACGGCGGGCGCGCTGGGCGGCGGACTTGGTCAGGCCGGCAATAGCACCGTCACCATCACCAACAGCACCATCGAAAACAATTTCTCGACCGGCTTCGGCGGCGGCTTCGCCGACGAAAACAACCTGGGCACCCTGATCGTCAAGAACAGTCTGTTCCTCAACAATTCGGCCGGCACCAACGGCGGCGGCATCCAGGCAGGCGGCCCGTCCACGACGATCACCAACAGCGAGATCAAGGGCAACTCCGCCGGCGTGAACGGCGGCATGCCCATCGGAAGTTCCCTCGGCGTCGCGGATCCCGTCGAAGGCAGCGGCGGTGGCCTGTTCGTCAACGGCGGCGCACTGACAGTCACCGGCAGCACCATCGCCGACAACACCGCCAGTATCAACGGTGGCGGCCTCGAGTTGTTAACGACCGCCCCTTCGACCATCACCAACACCACCATCGCCGGTAACAGCGCTTTGAACAGCGGCGGTACTGGCAACGGTGGCGGCATCGACGCCTCGGGCCAATTAGGGGCGGGTCTCCTGGCACTGAAGGATGACACCATCACCAACAATTTCGCCGTGAACGGCGGCGGTGTGTTCCTGGCCAATGGGATCAATTCCCTCTCGGTTCAGAACACGCTCATCGCCCAGAACACCGCCAGCGGGCAGGCTCCGGACGTGGACAACCCCCTGGGCAGCCTCACCGACCTGGGCGGCAACGTAATAGGGAACGGCAGCGGCAGTAACAACTTCACGGCCGCCACGGATCAGATTGGCACCGCGCTCAATCCGCTCAATCCGCTGGTAACGGGCCTGACCAACAACGGCGGCCAACTGGCCGGCGCGCCGGGCACGCAGATGATCGTCGAAACCGAGGCGCTGTTGCCCGGCAGTCCCGCCCTCGGCAAGGGCGCGACCAACGGCGTCGCCACCGACGAGCGCGGCTTCGCGCGTCTGACTCCGCCGGATGTCGGCGCTTTCCAGTTCGAGAATGCCAAGCTTCAAGTCACCATCGGCACGCAAACCACGCTGGGGTTGCACGGCAACGAGAACCTCGTCATCACTGTGACCAATACCAGCGGCAACGCTTTGCCGAACGACGGTAGCACTCTCACGGTGACAACCACGCCCGGCCTCTCGGTCGGCGGCCCGTTGACCTTCACCGTCGGGCCTCTGGGCGCGGGGCAGAGCCAGACCTTCTTCATTCCGGTCGTGGGCGGCGGGTTGGGTGTGCAGACCATCACCGCGACCGTGACCAGCCCGGACACCAACCCGGCCACGGCGACCGCCACAACGACGGTCAACGTCACGACGACTACGCCTCCACCACCCACGCATCAGGTCGGCGGATTGACGCCGTTCGCCTTCGGGTTTGGGCCGACCGGAGTGGATCTCTTCGAGGTGGATGGGGCGGGAGACATCTTCGCCGTGCCATTCATGGGCGGTGGGGCACCGATTTTCCTCAGCACGGCGCTGAGGCTGCCGTTGGCGTTGTTGCAGAACGGCCAATTGCTGGCCCTGCTGACCGGCGCGAACGGCCAGAATTTCGTGATCGATATCGTGAACCCTTTCCTGCCCTCGGTCGAGCCGGCGGTTCTCGCCGCCCTCCGTCGGTAAGTGCCTATCCCCAAACGCCCCTCTCCTCTTTACTCGGGGGAGAGGGCTTAGAGGTACGAACCCAATGACTTGCCAGCCCGCAGCGCCAGCAAGGGAATCCCTTGCTGGCGCTGCGGGCCGGCCAAAAGGTTAGTGCGGCTGGTGGTGCGGTCTTTCACTAGCTAGGTGGTACACGATCACCAGCAGCGTATGACCCAAAGCTATCAAGGCCCGTCTCCCGCCCCGCTGCCAACCGACCGGTGCCATCGGGAACTCCACCGCAAGCGGCTCACTTCCTCCCCTCTTTGATCCGCGCCAGCGTTTGCGCCTCGGGCAACTCCTTGTAGAACGTATCGAGAGGATAGCAGCCCGACACCAAACCGTTGCGCGGCGCAGTGGTGCAATCGCTGAACGTGCGACATAGATGTTTGCGATCGAGTGCGCGACCCGCCAGCACATCGGCCGGCATCGCCGGATAGCTTAACGCCAGCCGGCCCAATCCCACGAAATCAACTCCGCCGGTACGCACGACGGCTTGCCCCACATGCGGCAGCCATTCTTGCAAATACGAATACCCCGAACCGACGATGGTCAGCGTCGGACGCTGGCGTTTGAGATCGGCGGTGAGGGCGATTTGCCGGGCGACACCGACGAGTGGATCTTCCGGCGGTAGATAACCATCCGACGGCGGGAACAGAGCCGGCCTCTGGAAGTGCGGATTATAGTAGGGGCTGCCGACCGACACACACACCAGGCGAATGCCCAGTGTCGCGAGCAGATCGAGGAAGGCAAGCGGTTCGGTCAAGTCGATGCCCAAGCCGGTGCCATCGCCACCGAAAGCGTAGGGATAGGACGCGTTCGACAGCAGTTCCGGCTCGCCCCGTCCATCCAATCCCCCACGGAAGGGCAGCCAATCCACGGCGCTGAGGCGAACAGCAACCCCCAATCCTGGTGCCTCGGCGCGGATGCCGGCCACGACTTCGCGCAGAAAGCGCGTGCGGTTCTCGAAACTGCCACCGTAACGTCCGGGGCGGTCAACCGCACTGAGAAACTCATGGCCGAGATAACCGTGACAGTGTTTGATGTCCACGAAGGCGAAGCCGGCGCGCTGACTGCGCTTCGCCGCTCCGACAAAATCGTCAACCAGTTGTGATACCTCGTTGTCACTTAATACGGGCTGATCGACCGATACGCCAAACTTGCGATCGAGCAGCGGATGGCGATAGAGGAGGAGCGGTTCGAGGCGGCTTTTTTCGTTCGGCCGGGCGAAGCGGCCGGAATGTGTCAGTTGCAGACCGATGTGCAGATCATCGGTTCGATCAAAGTGTTGGCGATGCTCGCTGACAAGAAGTTCACGCAGATGAGCGAGATCGGCGAGGGTGTCTTCCTTCATCAGCAATTGATTGGGATTGGCTCGACCGTCGGCGCGGACGGCGACGGCCTCGCCGCCCCAAATGAGTTTCGCTCCACTCGCTCCGAAACGCTGCCAGCGTCGTCGTGTCAACTCGGTCGGCCGACCGTCGCGCGTGCCGTCCCAGCCTTCCATCGGCAGAATGGCGAAGCGATTGCCGATCGACACACCATCCACGACGCATGGCCGCGCTAGCGGCGTTTCCGGGCCGTGACGCAGTTCGTCATCAAAAGGCAACTCGACACCGAGAGAGGCGAGATGAGCGCGGAAAGCACTCGCTGTCTTCAGTTGCGCGATCCGGCGATAAGCGGTCATCGCATTGGTTCCTGGAATGCTTCGAGGCGTGCGGCGATGTCACGCAGAATATCACGATCGCTCGCCGGCCTCTGAGGATTTTTCGGATGCGTATCATCGCAGGTAATCCAGCCACGCAGCTTGAGGAACTGCGCGGCGTTGTGCTTGTACGCCGGCACCGGCGGACGAAAGGCGAAGAAGCCGAGATATTGCAGCAAATCGTTCAATTCGTAAAACGCGGGATCGTCCGCCGCCCACAAAGCATCGCGCCGAGCGAAGGCATCGGGAGCGAATGTACTCAAACCAAGTAAGTAATCACTTCCATACATAATCATATCGATGGCGAGATCGTTGCCGGTCAGCACCATGAACTCCGGCCGCCGAGCGTCGCGCAGCTTCAGTCGTTCCCATTCGAGAACGCGGTTCAGCGACGAGTGCTTGGCACCAATGCAGGCGGGGATGTCGAGCAGTCCGGCATAGGTTTCGAGGCCATAGATCGCGCCGAACGGCGCGAATGCCTGACCCAACTCGAACGCGAGAAAACGGGGACAATGGCGTCCCAAGGCGCGATAGGCGTCGAGCAAACGGTCGGGCGGCAGAGAGACCAGACCATGCGACTGGAAGAGAATCGGCAACCCGTCGTATTCGAGGATCATGTCGATCGCGCGGCGGTAGGCGTCGAGGTTGCACGCATCACCGGGTTGGTCGGAGACGAAGGCACCGGCGACGAAGGAACCGCCCCCGAGTGTGGAGCGCGTCTCGGCGAGGACAAGGCGGCGCGTGGCGTCGTCGAGGAGGTTGACGTAGCCGGTATCCATGTTGACAGCCGGCGTCAGTCCAACCGCGGCCGTGCGAGCGACGTGCGCGCGAAAGCCGATCCAGTCCACGTCTCCATCGTCGTTGAAGGGCAGGAGGATTGCGGACATACCCACCGGTTTGCGTCCGGGGCGGAGCAGAGCGAGCGGATTCATGGAGGCGTCCGACACGCGACCTCTCCTCTTCAATTGCGCCGAGGCGTTTTCCGTGCGAGACTCTTCGGCTCGCCGGACCTACCGCCAGTAGGTGCCGCGAGCCGAGCGGCACAGTTTGAGTAGGTGCCGCGAGCCGAGCGGCACAGTTTGAGTAGGTGCCGCGAGCCGAGCGGCACTTTGTAAAAAGTCCGGCTCGGCTCGCCGGACCTACCGCCGGTAGGTGCCGCGAGCCGAGCGGCACTTGTTTTTATCCGCCTCGGTTCAACGGGTGGGGCCGTCGCGTGGAGACGAGAGCGACACTCTGTTCGTCGTCGTCGATCCCGTTGGTTTCTTCTGAGGCAGCCAGGAGGCTCGTTGAACCCAGAGAGTATAGGGCAGGGTAATCGTATCCCCAAACAAGCTCAACGGCTTGTCGAGCAGCCAGATCGGACAAAAGCGTACCGCGACATAGTCGCCGGCCTCGGTGCCGCCGAAGAAGTCATCGAGCGGCATGGTAAAGCCGCCATAAGGTTTCTGCATGGTGGCATTCTGCATGTTGATTGCCGTGGCGCAGCCGCTGAATCCGGCAGTCAACACAGCCAACAGATAGGCGGTCATTCGTCGGCGCATGATCGGCCCTCTTGGAGCGTGGTTGCTATGCCAAAGCCGACCGCACGGGTCAAGGCCGATGTGATGAGGAATCTCGGTTGCCCTGGAATTTGCTTGAGAAATGTGGCATCGTTCGCGCCCATGCTCGACGAGGGAGTGGGCCAGAACCTCAGGAGAAGCGCAAATGCGTCCCAACACGTCGGCTCGCCAGCCTGTCATCGCCGGCGTCCGAGGACAAACCCTGTCCGACCTATTGCGTGCCTGGCGCAGTCAGCCGCGCAAGCACTCGGCCGGACTGTTCTGGAGCCTGATCGCGCTCGCCTTCACGGTCGATACCGCCCTCCTCCTTGTGGTCGTTCACCTGCTTGGTCTTGTCAATTCCGCGACGGCGTCGCCACCCTCGGAGCGGCGCATGCACGTTCCCCACGCCCGCAACGTCGCCCTCTGGGAACCGCTGCGTCACTGGGTCATTCGCCTTGATGACCAGCCACGAAGCTTCGAGAGTTTTTGCCGCGCTGCCGTGCGTGGCATTACCGGCGCGGAGCGCTTCGAGGACAACGATCCCCTGCCCCTCGTCATGGCCTGGATGCTGCACGATCGCGCCGACGCCACGCCGCGGAACGCGCCGCATAGCTCCGTCTGGGAAGACTATCCCTTCCTCCGTTGTGATAGTCCCGAATTGCGCGCGCTGCTCTATCGTGACGAACAAAATTCATCTCAGATGTCCCCTGAAGAGCAATGGCATGGCATCTATGTCGAACCGTCCGTGCCGCGGCACTCGAAGAGTTTCCACAAGCTTTTGCGTGGGATTGCCGCGAAAGGTGGAATCGCGGCGATGCCCCGATTGTCTGCCCTGGAGAAGCAGAGCTTGGAGTTGGAGAAACGGCTGGCACTCTTCGATCGCATCCATTCCGGCGGCGTGGACGGAGGCGACAGCAAAGAGATGGAAACGGCAAGCGCGGCGCTGCGCGAGGCGTACCATTCTGGCGATCCCGAGTTGATCGCCCCGAACCTGTCCGATTTCGTCGGCGCGTCCCGCCATGCCTTGCGCGTGGATGAGGCGGCAAGGGATCGGCTCGCTTGCGAGGACTGGCTCAACGAGCGGCATCCCTTTCGGAAGGCGATGGTTTTCAGCATGCTGGCGACCGGTTTATTGTCCGTTGCCATACTGATGGGAACACGGCGGCCGGCGTGGCGGCGAAGGTTCCTTCTGGCTGGTCTGTTCGCCGGCGTCGGTTGCGTGGGTTGGTCGATGGCAGGTTTCTACTACCGGGCAATTCTGCACGGCGGAGTGCTGGTGAGCGATGGTCCCGAAGTGATTCTGTGGGCTGCTTCGCTGGCGATGGGGCTGGGCCTGATCTTGACGCTGCTGTATCGGGACACGTTCATCTCTTTGGCCGGTTCGCTGACGGCCACGGTGGGGTTCGTCTTGGTGGAGCGTTGGCCGCTGACTGTCACGGCGAGTTGGCCGACCTTGCCGAACGTATCGGCAGACGATGCCCGGCTGAGTTGGCAGGTCTTGGCGTCGGTGTCCGCGTATGCGGCGTTGGCGTTGGCGTGGAGCATCGCCGCCCTCACGCTGGGCCGGCTCGTGCTGACCCCGCCGAGCGGCGAACGCCTGCGTGAGATCGCGGCGCTGTGCGCCCGATCGATTGGCATTGGCCTGGTGTTGCTTGCAATGGGGGCGATCCTCGGAGCCTTCCGCACGACGGAGCCAGGCAGTTCCTGGCATGGCTGGGGTGCGCCGGCGCTGGGAGTGTTTTTCGCCTTGCCCGGCTGTGCCTTCTTGCTCTATGCGCGGCGAATGGGATGGATCGAACCGTTCGGTCTGATGCTCGGTTCCGTCCTTGGTTTCACCTCGATCGTGATGGCCTGGCACCTTCTCTGCCGAGGCGGCTGGGGGCGGCATGCTGCATACAGCCACACGACCGATATTTGGTTCTATGGGATTTGTTTGGTGAATCTGAGCCTGATAGCGCATGCGGCACTGCGCTATTATTTTGGGAAAAAGATAGCGTAACTTCATGCGATGGTAGTTGAGGAGAGGGTGGGTGACGGGACTCGAACCCGCGACTTTCAGAGCCACAGTCTGACAGCGACAAACCACAACTCCCTTAACCCGTCAAGCACTTGCGCCGATGGCACTTCCTCAGTTGCTCACCAGTTGCATACTGACCCGGAACTTGCCCAAATTATCGCAGCCTGGCCGACGCTGCCGGCGCACATCCGGGCCGTCGTGCTGGCGCTGGTGGATAGCGCCGGCCACTGAAACCACCGAGCCGCCGCAATCGGCACCAGCTGCATACGCAACATCGGAAGCGCGCAACCGACCGCAAGCCGCCTTGACGCCCGGCAAAGGATCGGTCAGACTTTCCCCGTTGTCGGGCGGGGAACTCCCTGCCGGCAGTCGTCACGCTCCTAGGCCGGCTCACGCCGGCCGTCATCTCCCGCATAGGGCAGGCAGGAGGATCGGCTGCGACATCCACCCGAAAGCGGACGCGGTCCGCTCCGTGGATGCCGCGCGGTCCGCCGGCCAGACCCCCGCTTCGGAAATCCCCGTCGGCATCCGGACCGCACCGACGACCCCGACAAGGGAGTCGTCATGGCGCAGACTCGTCGCACCCTTCCCCAGCCGGTACCCGCCGTCGAGCCGCTCGTTATCGGTTCGGGCACCCTCGCCGCCTGGCTGGAGACAAGCAAGGCCACGCTGTTCCGTATGCTGGCCGCCGGCAAAATCCCCCGGCCCATGCCCTTCGGCCAGCAGCCCCGCTGGAACGCCGCGGAGATTCGCGCCTGGATCGCCGCCGGCATGCCCGCCCGCGCCGAGTGGGAAGCGCGACGGAAGGCCGGAGCCTGACCACACCTCCGGCCGGCGCCGCCCAGCGTCGGCCGGATTATTTTTGCGCGGCGCTGTACGGAGTTTGGCGCGGCGTCCGCCAGCGTGCGAAAGTGTGTGCGTCAATCCTGGCGCGTGAGGGGTCAACGATGAAGCGAACCACTGAGAAGTTCTTGACCAAGGCCGAGGCCGTCGTGCATGGCGGCATCTCGCCGAGCACCTTGCGGCGACTGCTACGGGCCAAGCGATTGAAGCGCTACAAGAAACCCGGTGAGCGGCGCGTGCTGATCGCGCTGACCGAACTGGATGCGATTTTGCAGCCGCAGGAGATGGCGAGTTTGTGAGAGGATTATTGGCCATGAAATGAAAAAAGCCGCCGACCCGGCCAAGGAATCGGCGGCAGATTTCGGAGCTAGTAGAGATGATACACCACGCATCACCACCCGTCCACCTCCGACCCGACCACGACTGGCTGCACATCGCCGCCGACCTCCGCGCCACCGGCATGGGCGCGCTGGACTGCCTCACCGCGCAGAAAGGAGGCGACCAGTGAGCCACTACCGCAAGCTGCCTGTCTCGCTCTGGACACGTCCCGCGATGCGTCGTCTATCCACCGCCGCGCGGTTGCTGCTGCTCTATCTGCGCACGGGACCGCAGACGACCTCTATCCCCGGACTCATGGTTCTGGGAGAGGCGGCGCTGGCGGAGGCGCTGCGCTGGGAACTGAGCGAGGCGCAGAAGGCCATGCAAGAGCTCGTCGATGCCGCACTCGTTCGCATCAACCGCGAGGAGCGCGTCATCTGGCTGCCCAGCGTCATCGCCGACGACTGGCCCGCCTCCTCGAAGAACGTCCAGGGGTGGCGGGATTATTGGGAGGACGTACCCGACTGCGACGTGAAAAGTGAAGCAGGCCGCTATCTGCGAGCCGCACTCGCAGCCAGCCCGACTCACCTGTCGGCATTCGTGGCCTATGCCCCATCCGATGCCCCATCCGATGCCCCATCCGATGCAGGAAGAGGAATAGGAGGAGGATTAGGAAGAGGAGAGGATAAATACCCCCCTACCCCCAAAGGGGGGAGTGGCGGCGAAAAATCGCCCTCGCAGATCGCTCCTCCAAGGAAGCGGGGGAGTCGGACGACCGAGGTGCTACCAGCCGGCTTTCTGGATTTTTGGCGGGCATACCCGCGCAAGGAATCGCGAGACAAGGCAATCAAGGCGTGGCTGAGGCTCGCGCCCGATGAGGAATTGCAGCGCGCGATCCTCGCCGCGCTGGAGCGGCACAAACGCTGCCCGCAATGGACCAAAGACAACGGCCAGTACATACCACACCCGACGACGTGGCTGAACGGACGTCGCTGGGAAGACCAGCCCATCGCCAACGGCGCGCCGAGCAGTAACGGCTGGACCGACACCCTGCGCGCTTTCGTGGAGGGAGGTGAGCAATGACACGCCAGGAATTCGCCGCAGTGATGGCCTACGTGGGTGCCGGCTGCGGCAAGACGCTGGGCGAGGACGCACTGAAGGTCTACTACGACCTCCTATCCGACCTGCCCCTGGACGTGCTGCAGCTCGCCGCCAAGCGTGCGCTGCTCGAAAGCCACTACCCCGTTTTCCCGCCCGTCGGCGTACTGCGGAAGTTGGCCGCGGAAATCATGCGTCCACCGGCGATGCCAGCGCTCGAGGCGTGGGGGGTATTGCAGAGAGCGATAGACCGCTATGGCGATGATAACCCCCAGCAAGGGCTAGACGCGCTCCCGGAGCCTATCCGCGCCGTGGCAGAGCAATTCGGCTGGCGGCAGCTGTGCCGATGCAATGAGACCGAGATTCTGCGGGCACAATTCAGCAAGGCGTATGACACTGCACAGGCGCGGGAGCGAGCGACCTGGCTGCTGCCCGTGGGAGTCCGGCAAGCGGTCGCCGAACTTGGCGCACGTCACGATGGCGCTGGACGGCTGGAGCAGAGGGATGGGGCGGATAAGAGCGAGGTCGATCCGAACGCCATGCGGAGGGCCGAAACGCAAAAAAAGCTCGATCTCATACGGCGCGAAGGAGGCAGCGGCAGAGTCTGCACG
>DATNCY010000074.1:0-43671 GCA_035553375.1 Gemmataceae bacterium | reverse complement strand
CGTTTCGCGCGAAACGCCAAGCCGCGATCCATTACTTCTTGGTGCTGATCGCCCACAGCCGGCACGGATTCTCCGTCATCACGTACAACACGCCGTTGGCCGCCACCGGCGTCGCCCGAATCTTGCCGTCCATCGTGACCTGGCTTACGCGCTTCTTGGTCTTGCCGTGCGCGTAGATGTTCATCTTGCCGTTTTCGTTACCGATGTACACCTTGCCATCCACCCAGTACGGCGAACTCCAGGTATCCGCCCGCAAGTTGTCTTCCCAGTATTTCTCGCCGGTCTTGGCGTCGAAGCAGAAGAAATAGCCATCGAAGTCTGCCGCGTAGCATAGCCCATCATGCACCGAACAGGTGCTGAGCGAGCGACCAAACAGGTAATTGCGCGGCGCATCGGGCGGAGCTTCGCCGCCGTAGTGCCAGACCAAACCAGAGTCTTTGTTGACTGCGGCCTTGGGATCGAACTTCTTGTCGGCAGGAGACAAATCCTTGTCCTTGTTCTTCGGCTCCTTGGTGATGTCGATGCACCACAGATGCCCCACACTCTTTTTGTGTTCGGGGTCCTGGCCGACCGCGATGTACAGCTTGTTTTCCCAGATAACCGGCGTGGAAACAAAGTCGTTGCGTGTGCCCTCGCCGCCGAGGACGTAAACGGAATCCTTCGGATTACAATCGAATTTCCAGATCAGCTCGCCGGTCTTGGGTTCAAAGGCGCGAATCCAACCGTCGCCGCCGGGGAAGATAATCATCGGTTTGCCGTTCGGCTCGGCGTAGACAGGATTGGACCATTGACCGTGCATGAGCAGCCGGCCCGAATCTTTCAACTTCTCGATGTTTACCTGTTGGCCGCCCTTCTGGGCCTCGACGAGGTTGCGCGTCGGCGAATTGTCCTTCCACAGCACTTTGCCGGTGTTCTTGTTCAGGGCCAAAAAGCTCGGTGCTTCGGGCTTGGGAATGTTGATGTGCCCCTCGTCCACGCCGTTACTGGTGATGACGAAGAGCGTATCGCCGACGACGAGCGGCGAACAGGTGGCGAGATTGTGCGGGAACACCCCCAACTCGTCGATCATGTTCAACCGCCAAAGGATGTCGGCGTCCTTCTCGCCCTTGTATTTTTCATCCTGAACGCCCTGGTTGCCGTTGGCCAAGCCGTCCACATCGGCGCAGATGACCTCGCAGCGGTTGCTGACATACCACATGCGATTGCCCTCGATAACGGGGCTGGAACAAATGCCCTCAAGCGGCCAATCGTTGACGAGTCCGGCCGGCAGTTTGTCGTGAACCGACTGCCAGAGAAACTCGCCCGTCGCCTCGCGGAAGCACATGATGATGCCTTTGTCGCCCTTGACGGTCTTATCGCGGGGTGCCTGGTTGTTGGTGCCGATGAAAATCTTGCCGCCCGCGATGATCGGACCACCATAAGCCTTGTCGCCGAGTTTTTCAAACCACTTGATATTCTGGGCCTTTTTGCTGCGGCGCGCTTCCCACTTGGTCGGCATGTCCTTCTCGACCAGATTGACCAGATCGCGTGACACGCTGCCGCCGAACAACGGCCAATTGCGGCGATCGCCTTCTTTAGCGCCGTCCGCCTTGGCCGACCGAGCATCGGGAGACGACGATTGCAGTGCCAGGAGACCCAGGACCACGGCGAATACCAGCACGGTTCCGGCCAGCGAGATAACACGGCGTAGATTCGGGAGGGATTTCATAGGTTCAATTCCTTCCATTATGCGCTCCGAGCCGCGACCGTAAGGGAGTGGTGTCGCCCACCGCTCCCTTACGGTCGCGGCTCGGATCTCCAACTCACTTGTTCGGCTTGATTTTTACGTTGGCGAAATAGGCTTCCGTCTTGGGATGCGTCGCATCGACGATGCCCATCGCGTTGGCGTACAGGGCGGGGGCACCTTCACGGTTGGGGCACGGATCTTCGACCGTGACCGTCCATTCCTTCGGTTCCTCCTCGCCGCGCGGCCAAACCTTGCCGCGTGCAATGGCCTTATCGCCTTGGACCTCGACGGTCAGCTTCATGTGATACCAGGCGTTGGGCTTCCACGGGAAGGAGATGCTCTTGTCGATGCGCGGCAGAGCATCCCACGATACCAGCCGCAAGGATTGGGCGTTGCCATTCAAAACGAGGGAATAGCGATTCGCCTCGACGCCGATGTCGGGCATTTCGGCTAATTTCCCGCCCTGCACGTCCGCTTCGATTGTGTAGCCGGTAGCGCTGGGCAAGCCGATATAGGCATGGGCGCGATAAACGATCGGGCTAGGGTGGTTGTTGCGTTTACTCAGGGCAGGGGTGCCGTCCTTCATTTTGACGACGGAAAACTTGCCCTGACAATTCACCCAGGCGGCGGGGGTACGGCCGACCGGCACCTTGGCGAAGTCCATCGTATAAGGCAACGTCGCTGCCACACGCACACGCGCATACGCCGTCAGACCGCCCATCTTGGCCACGACGCGGCCAAACTGCGCCGGCGGATTACCGCCGACCGTCAGCTTGGTACTCACGCCGCTCATCGCGCTCAACTTACCCTTCAAGGCTGGCGGCGGAGTCGGTTTCACTTTGGGCGGCGGAGGTGCGGGGATGCCGATAGGAAACTTCGGCGGCAAGACACCGGCAAGCGACCATTCCGACTCGACTTCGCCGATGAGCTGGCCCCGTGCATCGAAGGCGCGCGTCTTGAAGGTGACGCTTTGGCCCGGCATCAGCGCCACGTCAGCCGGCACCACTTGCAGATGCATCGGTTTGCCAACATTATTCGGCGCACCATCGTTGACTGGCTTTTCGGCAGCCTTGGCAGCATTGCCCTTATGGTCCTTCTTGCCGATGCACACCAACTCATGCGTAGTCATGAAGTAGACCCGGCCGTTAACGATGGCCGGGCTGCCATTCAATTCGACCGGAGCCACGCCGGGCGCTTTGAAGAACACGTCGCACAATTCGTCGCAGCCGTCGTCTTTCGGTTTGAGAATGTGGAAATGCGAATCCACTTCACCGATGTAGAGTTTATCGTCGGCCCACACCGCCGAACCCTTGGTGTTCTTGCCATACTGGTAGTTCCATAGTTCCTTGCCCGTCTTGGTATCCAGGCAATACATTTCGCCGACTTCGTTGCACACGTACAGTTGGTTGCCATGCAACACCGGTGAGGCGTATTTCACCTTGATGCCGTCCACTTTCCATACCAGTTTCGGTTTGCCGCCCTCGACCTTGCCGGCATCCAGGCAGATGACCCGGCCTTGTTCATCGCTATCGCTGTTGCCTTCGCCGTGGCCGATGTAGACGCGATCGCCCGCGACGACCGGCGAGCAGTTGACCGGCCCTTCGGCGAAAATGTAGGACCATACTTTCTCGCCGGTGCGGATCTTGAACGCATGCACGCCACCGTCACCACCGCCGCTGATGAGCAATCGTTCGCCGCCAATGGTGGCCACGACCGGAATGGAATAGTAGGTACTCTTGACGCGGTGGCCGGTGGAACCCCACCACACTACCTCGCCGGTGCGCTTGTTGAAAGCGATGAAGCGATTGCCGCCGATGGCCAACTCGCCCCATGGAGAGCAGAGCATGCCGATGATGAGCAAATCGCCATCCACGATGGGACTGGTGGTGCGCGCACCGTAGCCGGTGATGCGCCCGTATTCCTCGGTCAGCGAATGTTCCCAGAGAACCTTGCCGTCCTTGTCGTAAGCGATGAGAAAACCCTGCGTACCGTGAGCGTACACGTTGCCTGTCTCTGGATCGCCGGTCATGGTCGTCCAGCCGAGCCGATCGCGGACGATGTCCGTCAGGAAGAGGTTGTACTTGTGTTCCCATACAAGTTTGCCGTCGTTCGCGTTACAGCACATGACGCGCTCTTGTTGATGAACGCCTTCACCGACACGGTTGATGAAATACACGCGGTCGTTTTGCACGATGGGCGTGGTGATACCGCCGTAGGGCACTCGCCAAAGGAGGTTGTTGTCCTTGGCCTTGGTATCGAGCGAGAAGGTATCCGGCAGATCGCGGTCGCGGGACACGCCCGTTTGTTGAGGGCCGCGCCAGTGCGACCAATTTTCGGCGGAGACGGTTGTCGTCCAGCCGAACAATGCCAGCAGCAGGAAAAGGCAATGTTTCATGGGATCGGCTCTCTTGTTTAGTCCGTAGTCCGTAGTCCGTAGTCCGTAGTCCGCAGCAAAGAACGGTCAGTCTTTGCTGCGGACTACGGACTACGGACTATGGGCTGTTCTAGCAGTTCCGCGTATCGCTTGCAGTCCCGCCGTTGTTTTTTCGTAGCAAGCGGCGGGCTTTCATCTCGTAGCGAGGTAGGCTTCCAGGTGGGACGGCGCGCACTTCAGCGCGAAAAAGCAATTCGGTATGGATAGCGTGATCGACGCGCGCAGCCAGGGCATCGCCCACGATGCCGGGCAGCGGCTCGACTTCGACGCGCAGCACCGGCAGCGCGCCGGTGCGATCAACCTCCATGCGATATTCGGCCACGTCCGGGAGTCGATGCAGGATCGTTTGCAAGGCGCTGGGATGCAGGTTGTTCCCGCGAATGACGATCATATCATCGACACGCTCGCGGATACCGCCATCCAAGCGCACCAGCGCCCGACCACACGGACACGGCCGCGGATCGACGCGCACCAGATCGCCGGTGCGATAGCGGATCAGCGGGCTACCGGGACGATTGAACGTGGTCAACACCAACTCGCCCTCCGCCCCGGCCGGCATCGGTTTTGTGGATTCGGGATCGATCACTTCGACCACGCATTCCGTCTCTAACAGATGTAGACCGCCCGGCTGCTGCAAACATTCAATTCCTAACGGTCCGGTTTCCGTCATACCGGTATGATCGAATAATCGCGCTCCCCAGGCGTCTTCGATGCGGGCGCGTGTCGCGGAGATGCTGCCGCCCGGTTCGCCGGCCACGATCACCTTGCGCACCGCCGAGCCAACCAGATTGATCCCTTCCGTCCGAGCGACTTCCGCCAGATGCAAAGCGTAGGTCGGTGTACACAAAATAACGGTCGCCTGATTATCGAGCAGGAAACGCAGCCGGGCGCTGCTGCTCAGTCCGCCACCCGGCAGACACAGACAGCCCATCCGCGACGCTGCCTCGAACGCCGTCCAAAAACCGAGAAACGGCCCAAATGAGAAGGGAAAGAACAATCGATCCGCCGGCTGCACCTCGGCGATGCGCAGCATGATCGCCCAGCAATCGAGCAGACGCGACCAACTTTCGGGCGTATCCAGCCAGCGCAACGGCCGGCCCGATGTGCCCGAAGTTTGGTGCAGCCGGCTGTATCGTTGCAGGGGATAGGTCAGAATCTCGCCATAGGGCGGATGCCGCGCTTGATCTTCGAGTAGTTCGGCCTTGGTCGTGAAGGACAGGCACGCGAGATCGGCCAGCGATAAGGAAGCATCGACGCCGGCTTGCTGGAATTTGCGGGCATAGAAGCGATTAGCGGGCAGGATTTCGCGCAACAGCTGGGAGAATCGCTGCGTTTGCCAGGGAGTCAATTCCGCTCGTCCGATGTCGTCCCGCGGCGCGGCGAACATACCTGCTCCCGATATTCAATAACACATTGGCCGTTTAGCGGCGCTCTTCTGTCGCTGGGGCAATGACAATCATCCGGATCGCTCTAGCGCGAACTATGTACCGCTTGCTCTCCGGATCTTCCAGAATCACCATGCCATCTAGGTCGTGGGGAAGGCGGGTCTTTATACTCTCCGTATTCGTGAAGCCGATGAAGCGAACGCGCTCGAATGTTTCCGCGCCGGACATGTGGACGGTCGCCCACGTATCTTTTTTCAGAATGCCGCGAACTGCTATGGTTTCCGGCTTCGCACCACCACTCCCCAACCAACTCAACGCGCCGAAGAAAATTGCGAGTGCCATGATACCGAGGGCAACACAGAGAATGCCGACACCGAAGGTGCTGAACGTCTCGATTGCTCTGGGGTTCATGAACATTCCTCAATCGTTGGCACTGGCCGAGGACCGGTCGGCGCGGTTTGCGATGACGGAAGCGACGTCTTCCCCGCGTCCAAGTGGAGCCGCCGAACGATGAAGTTCAGCAGTCGGGCTGGCTGCAAGGACTTCAACCGTCGGAAAGCCGTAATGCTGGCTCGGTCTGCGGCAATGGTTTGTTCGACGAGGAGGTGCTGACTATTGTTTTGACAGGCCGAGGTGGAAGGGTTACTACTCTGCATCCACCAGCCGCTTGCCGTTCTCTGGCATCTTGAATCATAGCTCGGAGATCATAGTTGAAGCGCTTAGCCAATTCGTCGCGCGTCTGTCGCACTTCGGCGATGATGCTATCTAAGGCCATTGGTTACTCCCTCAGCAATTCTTCGGGCGTGCAAATCACGGGCGGTTCATAGCCATTGTCACGGCAAACCGCTTCGATGCGGGGACGCAGAGCCGCATTGGCGATGTGAGTGCAATTCCAGGTAAGTAGGTACTCCATGCCATGAATCGCCGCAATCGCGATATGGAGCGTGTCGGCTGCGGCGTTGGGCGGCAGCGGAACACGTTTCATCAACTCATCGGCGAGGGGGTAAACATTCTCGCTAAGGTCGAGAAGCGGCAGATTCACCAATACCTCTAATCGGCGTTTTGCGGCGTCAGGATCGCCGGCCCCGGCCTCCTCAATGACAAATTGTGAAACGAACAAATCGAAATCGTCGCGCCGCGTATCCCACCATTCTCTCGTCGTTTGTTGGTGGCCCGCCATGACGAGATCGCGGCTAAGCCAAGCGGTCAAGTAACTCGGAATCGTCGTCTCAAGATACACACGCGGTTTCATTGAAGGTGCCTACAAGAGCATTGTACGCATGGAGAGAGTTTGAAGGAAGCCGCAAGTGCTGCAATCAGTTTTCGCCGAGCATTGAAATCGGCTATCTCTCGAACGGCTTTTCATTTCACCTTATAGCAAAAGAGCAATTCCTGATCGCGCACATAGAGCAAGCCATCAGAGATAACCGGATGCGTCCACACGCCGCCGCGATTTTTGCGGAGTTTCGACGCCTGCGGCAGTGTGAAACGGCTAATCTCCGTGTATTTCTCCGGGTTCGCTTCGAGCATGCCGACCACGCCGATTTTGTTTTTCTCGGCCACACAGTACAGCCGCTCATCCGCGTAGAGGATCGAACCGACGGAGCCGGCACCCAGCGCGTTGCGTGAGGGATCCCATTTGTTCTCGCCGCCTTCGGCGAAATCCTGACAGGCCCAGGCGCGATCTTCATGGCAGCCATAAACGTATTTGCCGATCAGCACGACGCCGCCGTGACGATTGCCGATCTCCTTCTCGGACCATACCGAAGTCGCCTTGAACTTCTTGCCATCCGGCTCGATCTTGAGCAATTCCGCGCCGCCGCCCCAACCGGCCGTCACATACACCATGTCGCCTTTGACGAGCGGCGTTGGACACACCACATCGGGATAGGGATTAGCGCGCTTGTATGACCAGACAAGTTCGCCCGTGTCCGCGGCAATGCCGACGACGCCGTCTTGTGTCAACTGGATATACTGCTTGACGCCGCCGATGGTCGCCATAATCGGCGAGGAATAGGTAGCTCGATCTTTGACATCCTTGCTCCGCCACTTCACTTCGCCCGTCTTCTTATCGAGCGCGGCCAGCAATCCTTGAGGGCCGCCAGGCACGCAGATGAGCTTGTCGCCATCGACCAACGGCGACCAGGCATAGCCCCAACCCATGTTTTCCGGCCCACCGCCAACGCCGCTCACCTGACCGCCGAAATCCTTGGGCATGTTCTTATGCCAGAGAAGCTTGCCGCCGGCCAACTCAAGGCAAACTAGCTCGCCCTGGCTACCCAGCGCATAAAGCACGTCGCCATCGATGGTCGGCGTCCCATTGGGACCGCCACTCCAGTTGTTGCCCTTGAAATCGAATAGCGGCGCGATTTTGGCGCTCCACAATTCCTTGCCTTTGCTATTCAGGGCGATGACATATTCGGTCTTGTCGCGGGCACCCATCGTGTACACTTTGCCGCCGACGATGGCCGGCGCGGAATAGCCGGTGCCGGCCTTGTCGAAGGTCCACAGCAATTGAGGCCCCGCTTTGGGCCACTTTTTGAGCAGGCCGGTTTCTTTGGATATACCGTCCCGATTCGGCCCGCGCCACTGCGGCCAATCCGCCGCTCCGAGGACGAGGGGCATAGCCGCGATGCACATGGCCAGGAAGATTTTGGAAGCGATTCGCATGATTCCCCCACCAGCCCGGAGCGCAAGCGACGGGCATTCCGGCCCGTCGCTTGCGCTCCGGGCTAATCCAAACCACGTTTCTAGCGCCCGCTGTCTTTGACATCGTAGCAGAACAGCAACTCTTGATCGCGGAGGTACAGTTTGCCATCGGCGATCACCGGATGCGTCCACACGCCACCGCTGCGGCTGCGTTTGGCGCTCTGCCGGGGGATGCTGAAGCGTCCCTTCTCTTGCCATCCTTCGGGACTGGCGGGAACAAGTACGACCGTGCCCTTGTCCTCGCTGTAGCAATACAAATTGCCATCCGCGTAGGTCAGCGAACCCTTGCGGAGCTTCGACGATTGCCACATCTTTTTGCCGGTTTTGAATTCTTGACAAGTCCATCCGCCGCGATCCGAGGCACCATAGACGTAATCGCCGACACGCACGACACCGCCATGTTTGTTGTCCATCAACCGCATGGCGTTCTCATCATAGACCTGTTCTTCCTTGGTGCCCTCGCCGGAGGGCGTCAGCTTGAGGAGAACGGCGCCCGCGCCATAGCCGGCGACCGCATACACATGGTCATTGTGAACGATGGGCGAGGGAATGACGGCCGTGCGATATTTCTTGTTCGGATAATACCACAAGAGCCGTCCATCCTTGGCCGCGACGCCGGCGACGCCCTTCATGGTCAATTGCACGTATTGCCGCACCCCGCCGACCGTCGTTGGCACGATCGACGAGTAACCGGCTGGGTCCGTGAGTTCCTTGCTGCGCCACAGCACGTTGCCGGTTTTCTTATCCAGCGCCGCTAAGGTTCCTTTGGAACCACCCGGCGAGCAAACGACTTGCTCGCCGTCCACCAACGGCGATTCCGAATAATTCCAATTCGGCTTGTTGCCGCCCAATCCGTCTTTGCCCGGCAGACTCACGGACCACACCTGCTCGCCGTCCGCTGTCTTGAGACAAACGAGTTTTCCGGCGGCGCTGATCGCATACACGCAATCGCCGTCCACCGCAGGCGTGCCGCGCGGACCACCGCCCCAGTTGTTGCGCACGAAAGGCGCGATGGGCTTGGACCACAGCTTCGTTCCTTTTCGCGTATCGATGGCAATCACGAAATCGTTCTTTTCGTCCGAACCCAACGTATACAATCGATCGCCGACAATGGCCGGGCCGGAGTAGCCGAGTCCGGCGTCCTCGGAGGTCCACAACAATTTCGGTCCTCCTTCGGGCCATGTCTTGAGCAAGCCCGTCTCGGTCGAGACATTGTCGCGGTTGGGTCCGCGCCACTGCGGCCAGTCGTGGCCGGATTTCTTCGGCGGCGCCGGCGCCTTGGCGGCCAGCGTTTGCACAATGCCCATCGTCAGGACAAAGAGAAAGAGACAACAGCCGGCGAGCAGCGTTCTTGTCTTCATGAAGAACCTCAGCATGCGGGAGAAATTACCCCATCCATGTCAAGTGGGCGGGTGATCGCCACGGGGTTCGTGGACGGCCCAGGGAGGTAGGCAATGACGTTGTATGGATGCACACGGCGTCTGTTCGCAGTATAAGCGCGGAAGAGGGGACCGCCAAGCGGTTTATCGTTTTCCACAAGCGCACATAGCCCCCGGCTTGCCGGGGAAACGATTTGCTCTCGACCAGGAGCCTGGTATAAGAGGCAGTAACAGAATGTGGCGGCACGTTGAAAACATGCCGCCACATTCTATTACTGCCTCTGGAGTCCGTCCCGAAAGCCCCTCACCCCCTGAGTACAGAGGAGAGGGGACTCATGAGATAGTCACTAAGCGAAGGAATTGCCAGCTCGCAGCGCCAATAAGGGATTCCCTTGCTGGTGGCGCGGGCTGGTCAAAAATTCGTCCAGCGAATCCCATAATCTTTCGGAGTTTACAAACATGAATGGTGTCTCGCGCGGATTGCTGTCGTCGATTTTCCTTCTGGCGTTTTTGGGCACCGTGTCTCGGTCTGCCTCGGCCGCGGACGATTTCAAGTTGGAAGAAGGTTACAAACTCCTGTTCAACGGCAAGGATCTGACCGGTTGGGAGCGCGGCTATTGTCCACCGGGGACGAAACCGAACGATGAGAAACTGGATGGCAAACGGGCCAGCAGCGACAACATCTTCCAAGTCGAGGATGGTCTTCTCATTGCCACCGGCAAAGGATTGCGCGGTCTCTACACCTCTCAACAATTCAACAAGGACTTCCATCTGAAACTCGAGTTCCGCACGCCGGCCGATAACAAAAAGAACAACAGCGGGGTGTTTCTGCACGGGCAACAATTGCAGTTGGACGGGACCAACAAGGGCGGTCTGACAAATGTCTTCAAGAACATCAAGAACTTCAAGGAGGGAGACTGGAACGAGATCGAGGTCGCCGTCAAGGGACGCATCATCTCCAACGTGGTCAACGGCAAGCCGCTGACCGCCAAGGATGTGCTGGAGGTGAAAGTCAAGGATGGCAAACCGACGGCCCAACTCAATGGCCGGGAAATCGAGGTCGAATCGATCCGCTGTACCGTGAGCGCCGAGGCGGTCTGCAAGTGTAACGGCGAGATGATCGGCAGACCGTTCCGCATCCCGGCCACGGGGGTAATCGGTCTCCAGTCGGAGATTGGTAAGTTTGAGTTTCGCCGGATTCGTATCCGAGAACTCCCTTGATAGGAGAAGCCATATGGTAATTCCAAGAATGGGAATGCTCATCGTGGTTCTGAGCTTGGCTAGCGTGGCCATGCGGAGCGCCGCCGTGCGGGGTGACGAGTCCCAAAAGATCGAGCGTAAGGGACCGCTGGCCATGCTCCCCTCCAAGCCTGGCCCGCACCTCGACAAGATCAAGGCGCTGGACGACAACCAGTGGCTGAATCTGGGCGTTCCCGCCGCCGATCCGAAATGGGGTCTGGCGCGCGGCCGGTCCTGGGGCGCGAAAGCGCTGATCCACGCTCCCGACCTGGGCGGCGCATTCCTCTTCGGCGAAGGCGTCCACGGCTTCGTCAAGCCGGATGGCCATGCCATGGACGATCTGTGGTTCTACGACATCAACGCGCATCGCTGGCTCTGCCTCTACCCCGGTACGAACACCAAGACTTTCACCCAGCGCGTCAAAGACAAGGAACTCAAGATCGACGACAACGGACTGTTGATCGACAAGGACGGGCAGGTTCTGCCGGTCCATACATTAATTCATGCTTGGGGGTTTCTTACCTACGATCCCGAGCGGAAGAAATTCGCTTTTCTGGCCGGCAATGGTTTAGGCCGGTACTTCCTGGGCGGCCAAAAACAGATGGACGAAGGGTTGAAACTGCTTGAGGAGCAGATGAAAAGCAAGAAGAAACAGGTCTTCTCTCCGTGGTACTACGATGTGGCGTCGGGCAAGTTTGAACGGGTGCCGGCCACCGGCTCGCTGGAGGGGTCCGGTGGATCGTTCCCGCAATTGCACTATCTCCCTTCCAAGAAGCAATTCCTCGTAGTGGGTTCCAATGGCGTGGCGATGTTCGATCCGGCCAAGAGTCGATGGAGCGAGGTCAAGACGAAAGGTCCAACGCCCAAGGGTTACGATGGCTGCGGCTGTCACGACTCCAAGCGGAAGCGAATCTATCGCGCGGATGGAGATGGAGGAGAGGGAAAGGGTCTCATGGCCTACGACATCGAGAGCGCTACCTGGATCGAACTGAAGCCCAAAGGAACCGCTCCCGCGCCCGCCAACACCAACGGAGCCTACTACGAATATGACCCACTCCACGACAGAGTCGTGGCGATCCATTTCCGAGGGAAAACGCCCGGTGTCTACGTTTACAACCCGCAAACCAACTCGTGGGCGGACCCCGTGCCAATCCCAGCCGGCGTCCTCAAACGTCGCTTCGCTGCCAATACCTGTTATGATCGGGACTTGAACGCCTTCTTCTGCCACGTCGCCGGCGATAGCGAGGACGGCGGGGAAGTGTGGGTCTATCGTTATAAGAAGCGCGATTGAATCCATCCGGCGGAGATCGCGCCGTTCGTAGAAGACGCGGAAAGGAAACAGGATTTTCCCATGACCACCTGGCATCTCGCCAAAGGATTTCGCTATGCCGGCCTGCATTGCGGCATCCGTCCCGATCCGGATCGCCGCGACTTGGCCCTGCTTGTCAGCGATGTGCCGGCGACGGCGGCCGGCGTCTTCACGCGCAACCGAGTGCGTGCGGCCCCGGTGCGCGTCTGTCAGGAACGACTGCCCTCCTCGGAGATCCGCGGCGTCGTCATCTGCTCCGGCAACGCCAACGCTTGCACCGGCCCGCGCGGCCTTGACGATGCACGCACCATGACGGCCGTGGCCGCCGAGTGCCTTAAATGCCGGCCCGAACAATTGCTTGTTTGCTCCACTGGCGTTATCGGTCGGCATCTGCCCATGCCGCAAATCGAGTCCGGCATCCGCGCCGCCGCCACGCTCCTCGCCGATACGCCTCTCGCCTTCGATAGTCTCGCTCGCGCCATTCTGACCACTGACACACGCATCAAAGTGGTGACACGCGAAATCGATCTGGAGGGGGTGCCGGTGCGTGTAATGGGTGTGGCCAAGGGCGCGGCCATGATTGGTCCGAATATGGCGACCATGCTGGCATTCGTGTGCAGTGACGCCGCAGTGTCAGCGGCGGACCTGGCAACACTCGCTCATCGCGCCGCCGACCAGACGTTCAACTGCATCAGTGTCGAAGGCCACACCAGTACGAACGATACCCTTCTGTTATTGGCCAACGGTGCCAGTCAGGGGAACCGGCCCGTCCCCGTTCAGGGGGAGGCGCTGGCGCGGTTTGGCTCGGCTGTGACGGACGTATGCGGCGAGCTGGCGCGCGAAATCGCCGCGGACGCGGAGGGGGCCACGCATCTCGTGACCCTTGAGGTTGAGGGCTTGCGCGATGATCGTGAGGCGCACCGCGTGGCCAAGACGGTGGCCGAAAGCGCTCTCGTCAAGACGGCCATCCACGGTGCCGATCCCAATTGGGGACGCATCGTGTCGGCCGCAGGCTACGCGGGGGTGGAGTTCGAGGAAGAGCATCTATCGCTGTGGCTGGGCGATCTGCTGCTGTATCATGCCGGTGTGCCGCAACCGTTTGACGCCGCGACCGCCTCGGCGTATCTGAAGCGCGAGCGCCACGTTCACCTGCGTTTGCGCTTCACCCTCGGCGCGGGCCGGTGTACTTTCTGGACGTGCGATTTGACGCAGGAATATATTCGCTTGAACGCGGAATACACCACATGATTCGCTTGCGGTTTCGCGCTAAGCCGCAAGCGAATCAGCGCGATTGCTCGTACTGTAATTTCTCGCCGTTCATGTACATCAGATTCAGCAGCGGCAGGTTCTCATCCGACTTGGACGATTTGCGTAGGTCCATGAACATGCGGACACGGTTGATCGGCAGCCAGCCGAACGTCTCCACTTTCTGCGGGTCCACCGGCACCCAGCCCACACCGGCGATGTAGACTTCATCCCAGTTATGGCTGGAAAACCCCTTGGGCAGAAACAGCACACCCCAAACCGGCCGCGCCGGCACGCCAGCCGCGCGACACAGGGCCGTGAATAACACCGTGTAACCGCGGCATTCGGCGTGGCCACGCTCGACAATCTCGTCCACCGTCTTGAAATCCAGCTTGGTAATGTTTGAGGTTTCTTCCTTGTATTTGATGTTCTTGTGGAGCCACGCCAGGATATTCTTGACCGTCTCGACGCTGTTCTTGCCCTTCACTTCCGCAGCGATTTTTTTCAACACGGGGCTGGCAGGATTGAATCCCTCGCCCGCTCCGAGATACGCGCGGGCGTTGACCGGCAGCGATCCGTTCCCGGCCTTCGCCAGCTTCGCCTTGTAGCTGACCGGCTGCACAGTCACTTTCGTGATGACCTGGAACGGCTTATCGCCGTTGGGCACGACACGCATCATGTCGTTGCTTTCGCCCTTGATGATTCGATGGCTCTTGGCACCCTTCACCTCAACGCTGACACTCTGATAGGGCAAGTCGCCCTTGGGTAGAGCCACCGCGATGGTATTGCCGGGGGCTTGGCGTTTGCTTGGATCAAGATTCCAGGTGATGGTGTACATCTTCTTGACGAGCATATCCTCGTATGCCTTGGCGTCGTTGTAGACGGATTGACCGGCCTTCTTCGGCCCCATCGCGATCACCTTACGACAGTATTCCAGCGCCAACTCAGGCTCCTCGTTGCCGTAGGCATTGGCGGCGACTAACGCATAATAAAGACCATTGTTATCGTTTATTTTAATGGCGGCCAGGGCATCCTTGACGCCTTCAGCGAACCGACCGGCTCGCCGCTCACTCTCGCTGGCGATCATGAGATAACGATCGTTGCTTGGTGCCATTTGGATCGCCTTGTGGATGGCTTCGATGGCCTGATCGTATTTCTTCTCGCCCAGCAACTGTAGCGCCTGCTGAGCGAGTTTTTGCGCCTCCTGCTCGTCGCCGCGCACGAAACCCGGAGCGCTGAGGACCAGGACGAACAAGCACGCGAACGCGGATACCAGCAACACACTGCGTCTCATCTCGTTATCTCCGTGCTTCATTCGGTGGCTCCGGCTTTCCAGCCGGACATTGCCGCCCCCGACGATGTTATGGTATCGAAGGAAGGGACGGCGTTTCCAGCGGAAAGTCTTATCAGAGCCAGAAGCGTAAGCGAAGGAGCGATCTCCTCGCTTACGCTTCTGGCTCGGGCGAGTCTCGCAAGACAGGAACACGGTGCTGTTCCCAGTCGCTCTTGCCATCCAGCACGAACAGCCACTGAGCCGCCGCGTTCAACAGATGAGCGTAGCCGCCGCTGTCAGAGAAATGCTCCCAGTCCGCGCCGGCATTGATCCCCGTCGGGATATAATCTCTCTGCTTGAAAATCGCTTCCCAGGTGCGCAGACCGCCCGCCAGTTCGTGTTCGAGTCGCGCTTTCACCTGTTTTTCGGGACTCAGCAGGTAGAAATTACGGCGATCGTCGCCGGCTTGCACGGAGTAACGGCCATGCTCGACGCCGTTAGCCCAGAACTTCTGTCCCTTGACGACGCCGTAAGGCAATTCCAGATCGAAGCGGAAACCGCCCTCGGCGGGTGTTTTTTTGAGCATCTGGATGATTATCTTTTCTCCACGATCGTTAACTACCTGATCTCGTCTATCCAGCGTAACGATGGCGTGGTGCCCCTTGCCATCGGGCCGGCTGAATAGCTTTAAGGTGACGGCATCGCCCTTGACTTCGCCCTTGACGCGAAGCGTATTCCGGGTGCTGAGCAATTCCAACTTCGCGGAGCCAAGTTGCACGGTTGTCGCCGGTGCCGGATCGAGGGAGCTTTTCGGTAGCCGATCGTCAATGTACACGCGCAAATCCTTGGCGAACTCGCGTCGATAGCGTTCCTCCCAGATGCCGGGATAGGCATGCAGCGCTTGCAGCGCCCAACCGCAGCAGGCCATGTTTTGCGGTCCCATGCGCGAGCCGATGGGACGTGGTTTACCGCCTGGCCCCTTGCGGTCGGAACGATAATCGGTCAGCCGGCCATCCACGGCGAAATAAGGGTGCAAATCGAAACGATTGATCCCGGCCGGTACCGCCGCATCGTCGGAGTAATAGCGATAAAGAAGAGGTTCCGTGTAGGCGTCATAGATCATCTTGAAGGCAAGCGGTCGCGGCAGTTTGCCGCCGTGCCGGGCGATGCCGAAGTAATAGCGATACTCCTGATCGTCGGCGAAGCCGGGAAACGCCTGCCGCTGGCCCGGCTTGAAATCGTAGAGGGCGCGGTAAGAGTGATTGACCAGCGTGGCGGCGGCTGCGGCGCTTTGATCGGGAACGTGCTTCATGAGGGCGGCATCGCCGGCGGCGAGGGCGGCGGGAGCGTCGCACATGGGAATGTGACCGTGATGGCGCATGCGGCACTCGTGCAGATTCTTCGCGGCCTCGGCCATCTCCGCGGCCAACTTCTTTTCGGCCGGGTCGGTCGCTTCACGCAGCAACAGCCAGGTCAACTCCAGCATGACGCCGAGATCCTGGGCCATGTGGTTCGACGAGCCGTGCGAATAGCCGTCAAGCAGGAACTTCGGATTCGCTTTGCCGGCCAGACGGTCGGTGCAGACGAACGGCGCGAGCGGATTGCGTTCGCGTCGTCGTTCCAGGCTGACGGAAGCGCCATCGTCCCACCAGTAAGGCACGAAACCCTTCTCGCCTTCTTGCAGCATGTGTTCGCGGTCGAAGCGATGCGCCGCCGGCCGGGCGTCGTTGTGCTTCGCCGAAAAAAGGCGGTCACTATGATTGAGCATCTTGGCGTAAAAGGGCAGTTGCCAGCGGACGAGAAAATCCTTGAAGGCGTCGTCGCCGGTCGCTCGGTAGGCGTTGACCAGCGCGGCAGCCAGCCAAGCGCCGTCGTGCATGGTATCCAGCGCCTCGCCCTGCACCCATTGATCGAACTGTCCGGCACGGCGCGTGTCGAAGTATTCGTAAACCATGCCGCGCTGCGGGGATTTGTCGTTCGTTTTGAGATGATGGTCGTGAACGTACTGGAGCAAGCGTTTCATCAAGGCGCGCGTTTCGGCGGCCGTCGGCGGGGGTTGTCGATCGGCTTTCGTCCAATCGGGGGAAGGTTCTTCCGCCCCCCACACCGCGCCGGACAATCCCAGCAACAGGCAGATCGCGAAAACAAATATCCGCGTGCAATAAGCGGATTGCATGGAGGCACCTTTTGAGTCGGGTCGGCGTCCGGTTCAGGCGGGAACCACCAACAGCCCAGCCAGCAGTTTTTCCAGGGCGTCGGGATCGATGGGCTTGACCATGTGGAAGTTGAAGCCCGCTTCCTTCGAGCGGCATTTGTCCTCTTCCTGCCCCCAGCCGGTCTGGGCGATGAGAACCACGCCCTCGCCCCACGGTTGTTCTCGAATGCGGCGGCAGACTTCATAGCCGCTCAACTTGGGCAGGCCAAGGTCGAGCAACATCACATCGGGCCGAAACGCCGTGGCCGCCTCCACGGCTGCAAGGCCATCGTGAACCGTCCGGGTATCGTGACCCATGATCTTCAACATCATGGCCAAGCTGATAGCCGAGTCTTTGTTGTCGTCCACGACCAGAATGCGATATGCCGAGGAGCAATGAGGCGAATGGCCCTCGCCGTGTTGTTGATGGTTTCGATGGGGCGAGAGCAGGACGGGGAGACGGACGAGGAACTCACTTCCTTTGCCGTGACCTTCGCTATGGGCTTCCACTCGGCCGCCGTGCATCTCGACAAGTCCGCGCACCAAACTCAAGCCGATACCCAATCCGCCCTGGGCGCGCTCCAACGAGCGATCCACCTGCGTGAACATATCGAAAATCTTCGGCAGCATCTCGGCGGAAATGCCGACGCCGCTATCCTTGACCGTCACCACCACATCGCTGCCGTGCCGCTCGACGGTCAGGGAAATGCGGCCGCCCGGCGGTGTGTATTTGGCACTATTGTTGAGCAAGTTGGCGAACACTTGTGCCAGCCGGGTTCGGTCGCCATCGACATAGACCGGCCCAGGCGGGAGCGTGACCGTAAGTTGATGGCCCGACGCTTCGATGAGGGGACGGCTGGTTTCCACGGCGTCCTGCACCGCGCCCGCCAGATCTAGCTCCTGCTTGCGAAGTTCAATCTTGCCCTTGGTAATGCGCGACAGATCGAGCAGGTCGTCAATGAGCCGCACCATTTGCCCGAACTGCCGTTCCATCATCGACCGGGCTTCCGCCGCCGCCGCGCTGTTGTTGCCGGCCAGCCGCAGAATTTGCAAACCATTGCGAATTGGGGCCAGAGGATTGCGCAATTCATGGGCCAGCATCGCCAGGAACTCGCTCTTACGGCGACTGGCTTCGCGTACTTCTTCTTCGGTGCGTTTGCGGTCGGTGATATCCACCAGGATATTCACCGCGCCGACGATTTTACCGGACTCATCGTGAAGGGGATTGGCGTGAGCCAGGGCGGTGCGGCGGCTGCCATCGGGGCGTTCGACAACGATTTCCTGCTCGTTGTATCCGTTGTTTTCTTGGAGTGCCAGCGCCATCCAGCATCGATCGTGCGCGATTGGTGAACCACCAACCAGGAGTTTGAACGAGCCTCAGTAGCGGTCGATGGGGTCGTTCACCTTCGGTTCTCGTCCCCAAATCTCGACAGCACGCCGGTTGAAGTAGGTGATGAGTCCTTCGGCGTCGCAGGTGTACGCCGCCGCCGGTAGAACTTCCAGCAAGCGATGGATCGACGAATCGTTCCCGTTTCGCGTGGTTTCAGGCTGTTGAGGTTGAATGGCTACCTGCATGGTCTCTCCATCTGACCTTGCCCGGCACATCCCAAAAGGGGAGGGGATGGCAAAGCAAGTTGTTATGCTAATGGAATGATCTACTGGCCGTCAAACAGAAGCATCTCTCATGCCGCACCGCTGGTCATTCTGGCCGGGAGGAATACCTCTTGCTAAAAGGGGACGGATGGGGATATAATTTTACCATGATCCGCATACGTTTTACCGATGAGACGTCGAAACGCCGCGCCTTGGGCTACCTGGCGGGCCGCTTCTCGTTCAAGAGTTGGGCCACGGGAGAGATGCTGGTGCCAGAGTACGCCCTTCCTTCCCTTGCCCTGGAAGGCATTTCGTTCATCGTGGAAGGCCGCGCCACCTATGAGCAACTCATTCCGTCGGTACGAAATCCTCCTGCCTCGGCGGTTTAACGATCAGCAGCCGATGCCGGAGGAATTGCTCGTCGATACCCTACTGGAGTTAGAACAGCGGTTCGGTGCCGTTTCGTCAGAAACTCAAATCATTCGCGGGCTTTGGCACCATCAGGGCCAATCCTACCGCGATGAACTCGTCCGCGTGTTCGTTGATGTCCCGGATACCGCGGAGATCCGCCAGTTCTTCCAGCAATTCAAAGAACGTCTCAAAACGCGCTTCCGGCAGATCGACATCTGGATGACTTCCTACCCCATCGAAATACTCTGACACTTTTTGTCAGCCGCCGTATTCGTTTCTGCCAAATTGACGGCTTTGTCTCCTCTCCCGCCAAGCAGCAATTCGCATAAGTCGTTTTTTGAAAGCAATTTGTGGATTATTCCCTTTCCGGCACAACGCTTGCTACCGTAGGACGCATACGAGCGAGAAGACATCCTATCGTTGTGATCCTCCGCGATTCCGGAGGCAACGAGTAGATTTACGCAATCGGACGGACGTGAACCTAGTAAAAGGAGATGTGTGAATGGGGGCCAAACAGCTAACCTACAGCGATGAGGCGCGGCAGAAGCTCTTGTCCGGCGTCACCAAACTGGCGCGGGCGGTTCGCTGCACCCTGGGGCCGCGCGGTCGCAATGCCGTGATCGACAAGGGCTGGGGCAGTCCCAATGTCACCAAGGACGGCGTCACCGTGGCCGAGGAGATCGAATTGACCGATCCCTACGAGAACATGGGAGCGCAACTCGTCAAGGAAGCGGCCAGCAAGACCAGCGATGTGGCCGGCGACGGCACCACTACCGCCACGGTTCTCGCCGAGGCCATTTATCGCGATGGACTCAAGATGATCGCGGCGGGCCACGATCCTATGGCGCTGACGCGCGGCATTCAGAAGGCCGTCGAACGCACCGTCGAGGAACTTGGCCGACTCGCCGAGAAGATCGACGCCAAGGACGATAAGGAAATCACCGAGGTCGCAACCATCGCGGCCAACAACAACGCCGAGATCGGCCAGAAATTGGCCGAGGCCATGCGGCTCGTCGGTGCCACCAACGGCGTCATCACGATTGAGGAAGGCAAGATCGCCGAAACCGAAGTCGTCGTCGTGCAGGGTATGCAGTTCGATCGCGGCTACCTTTCACCGCACTTCGTCACCAATCAGGAAACCGTTACCACCGAGTTGGAAAATCCTTACATCCTCATTTTCGAGGAGAAGATCAGTTCGGCCAAGTCGCTCATTCCGCTCTTGGAGACGATCTCGAAGAAGAAGGAGCCGTTGCTCATCATCGCCGAGGACATCGAGGGCGACGCCCTGGCGACACTGGTACTCAACAAGCTCAAGGGCATTCTGCAAGTGTGCGCGGTCAAGGCACCGGGCTACGGTGATCGCCGTAAGGCCATGCTCGAAGACATCGCCACACTGACCAAGGGCAAGGCCATCTTCAAGGATCTCGGCATCCAACTGGAAACGATTCAACTCAGCGATCTGGGCCGGGCCAAGAAGGTCAAGATCGACGCCGAAAACACGACCATCACCGAAGGCGCGGGCGACAAGAAGGCCATTGAAGGCCGTTGCGAGATGATTCGCCGTGAGATCGGCACGACCGATAGCGAGTACGACCGCGAGAAGTTGCAGGAACGACTGGCGAAGCTGGCCGGCGGCGTCGCGCAGGTCAAGGTCGGAGCGGCCACCGAAACCGAGATGAAAGAGCGCAAGGCACTGTACGAAGACGCTTTGCACGCCACACGCGCGGCTCTGGCCGAAGGCATCGTGCCCGGCGGCGGCGTCGCGCTGTTGCAGACGCGCAAGGCGCTCGACAAGTTCGAGGTGGGCAATGAGGACGAGCAAGCCGGCGTTCAACTCATCAAGAACGTGTTGGAAATGCCGTGTCGGGCCATTGCCGAAAACGCCGGCCTGGACGGTTCGGTTGTCGTCGCGACCATTCGCCGCGGCAAGGAGAAGAACTACGGTTACGATGCCGACAAGGCCGAGTACACCGATCTCCGCAAGCGCGGCATCGTCGATCCCGTCAAGGTGACGCGCAGCGCCCTGCAAAACGCCGCCAGCGTTGCTTGCCTGCTCCTAACCACCGAGTCGATGATCGCGGACATCCCCGAAAAGGGCAAGAAGGAGGATGACCACGACCACCACGGCGGCGGCATGGGAGGAATGGGTGGCATGGGCGGTATGGGTGGTATGGGAATGGGTGGTATGGGTGGCATGGGCGGCATGGGTGGTATGGGGATGATGTAATGAGTTAGTCGCTTGCGGCTTAGCGAGGGACGCTAAGCCGCAAGCGACTCGACGATATGAGAGGACATGCGAACATGGCGAAGGAAAAAGACATCAGCTTGAAGATTCGACCCCTAGACGATCGGGTCGTTGTGGAACCGTTGGAAGCCGAAGAGGTGACGTCGGGCGGCATTTTGTTGCCCGACAGCGCCAAGCAGAAGCCGCAGCGCGGCCGTGTGCTGGCTGTCGGTCCCGGCAAAATCCGCGACAACGGCGAACGCTCCGCCCTGGCGGTCAGCAAGGGCGATGAGGTCATCTACGGCCGGTACACCGGCAACGACATCGAAGTGGATGGCCGTGAAATCAAGATCATGCGGGAAGGCGACATCCTCGCCAAAGTCACCAAGTAAATCAACAAACCACGAAACACACGAAACACACGAAAAAAAGACAAAACAAGAAGAGAAGAAGATGTGATCGGAATTTTCAATTTTGTTTTTGCCTTTTTTTCGTGTGTTTCGTGTGTTTCGTGGTTTAACTCTTCGTGGAGTACAAATACATATGGCAAAGCAACTGCTCTACACCGATGAGGCGCGCAAGAAGCTGCTCGCCGGTGCCGATAAACTGGCCCACGCTGTCGGCGTGACCCTGGGGCCGACCGGCCGCAACGTCATTCTCGATAAGAGTTTCGGTGGGCCGACCGTCACCAAGGACGGCGTCACCGTCAGCAAGGAAATCGATCTGCCGGATCCCTTCGAGAACATGGGTGCCAAGCTCGTCAACGCCGTCGCGCAGAAGACCAGCGACGTGGCCGGCGACGGCACCACCACCGCGACCATTTTGGCGTTGTCGATTTATCAGGAAGGGCTGCGCAATATCACCGCCGGCGCGAATCCGATGGCGGTCAAACGCGGCATCGACAAGGCGGTCGAGACCGTGGTTGAAGCCCTGGACGGCATCTCCAAGAAGCTGTCCAAGAAGGAAGAAATGGCGCAGGTGGCCGGCATCAGCGCTAATAACGATCCGAAAATCGGCCAATTGATGGCCGACGCTTTCGAGAAGGTCGGCAAGGACGGCGTCATCACCGTCGAGGAAGGCAAAACCTCCGAGACGACGCTGGAGTTCGTCGAGGGCATGCAGTTCGATAAGGGCTACATCTCGCCGTACTTCATCACCACGCCGGACATGACCTGCGAATTCGAGGACGCTCTTATCCTCATCTACGAAAAGAAACTGAACAACGTCCGCGATATGTTGCCGCTGCTGGAGAAGGTGGCGCAGGAAGCCAAGCCGCTGCTCATCATCGCCGAGGATGTGGAGAGCGAGGCGTTGGCCGCCCTGGTTATCAACAAGCTACGCGGCATCCTCAATGTGTGCGCCGTCAAGGCACCCGGTTTCGGCGATCGTCGCAAGGCCATGCTCGGCGACATTGCCATCCTGACCGGCGGACAGTTCATCAGCGAAGACCTTGGCCTGAAGTTGGAGAATGTCACGCTGGAGCAACTCGGCCGGGCCAAGCAGGTTCGTGTCGAGAAGGAAAGCTGCACGCTCATCAGCGGGGCCGGCAAGCGCGGCGACATCGAGAAGCGCATCGGTCAAATCCGCGCTCAGATGGAGCAGACCGAGAGCGAATACGACAAGGAGAAGTTCAGCGAACGCCTGGCGAAGATGACGGGCGGTGTGGCCATTGTCCGCGTCGGCGGCACCACCGAAGCCGAGATGAAGCAGACCAAGGGCCGTGTCGAAGACGCACTGCACGCCACGCGCGCGGCGGTGGCCGATGGCATCGTGCCCGGTGGCGGCACCGCTCTGCTACGCTGCATTCCAGCGGTAACGGCGGCTGCTGGCAAACTCACGGGCGATGAGAAACTTGGCGCGGAGATCGTGGTGCGAGCGCTGGAAAAGCCGATTCGCACGATCGCCGAGAACTCCGGTTCCGATGGCGCGGTGATTGCCGACGAAGTGGCGCGGCAGAAGTCGGCGACCTTCGGGTATAATGCCAATACGGGCGAGTACGTGGACATGTATAAGGCCGGTATCGTCGATCCGACCCGTGTGACGCGCTCGGCCTTGGTAAACGCCGCCAGCATCGCCGGACTCATGCTCACGACCGAGGTAATGATTACCAAGATCGATGAGGAGGAGCCGGGCAATAAGGTGCAAGGCGCCATCCGATAACAGAAGGAGGAGTGGTTAGTGGTTAGTGGTTAGTAGTTAGTGAAGAAAACAGAGGGTTTTTCTTTACTAACCACTAACCACTAACCACTAACCACTTGAAACGCATGGCCAGCAAGCGGGACTATTACGAAGTCCTTGGAGTTTCCAAAGACGCCGACGACGACCTTCTCAAGAAGGCTTATCGCAAGTTGGCCATGCAGTATCATCCCGATCGCAACGTCGGCGATCACGAAGCCGAAATCAAATTCAAGGAAGCGGCCGAGGCTTACGAAGTTCTGCGCGATCCGCATAAACGACAGACCTACGATCGCTATGGGCACGCGGGGCTGGAAGGCTCCGGTATGCCCAACTTCGGCAATGCCGACTCGGTCATGGACCTGTTCGGCGACATTTTCGGCGACATTTTCAGCGGCGGGCGTCGCCGTCGCGGACCGCAACCCGGACGCGATTTGCAGATGGCGATTGAGATTGATCTGCTGGAAGCGGCCCGCGGCGTCAAGAAAGAGATCAAGATTCCGCGCTCCGAATCGTGCGCGGACTGCTCCGGCAGTGGAGCGAAACCCGGCACCAAGCCAGCACAGTGCCGGCGCTGTGGCGGGCATGGCGTTGTCATTCAGGGGCAGGGCTTTTTCCGTATTCAACAAGCGTGTAGCGCGTGCGGCGGACAAGGCGTTGTCATCACCGATCCTTGCCGTACCTGTCACGGACGCGGCACCATTGAGGCCGAGCGCTCGTTGACGGTGAACGTACCGCCGGGCGTGGATAATGATGTCAGTATTCGGCTATCCGGCGAAGGCGAGGCCGGTGAGCGCGGCGCGCCTCCCGGCGATTTGTACTGTGTCCTGCGTGTCCGCAAGCATCCGCTTTTTGTCCGTCAGGGACAGGATTTGCACTGTGAGGTTCCGGTGACGATCAGCCAGGCCGCGCTCGGTCGGCCTATCGATGTGCCGACGCTCGATGGTCAGTTTGTCACGCAAACCCTGAAGCGCGGCACGCAGAGCGGCGACGAGGTTCGCATTGCCGGCAAGGGCATGCCCAGTCTGCGTGGCGGTCGCATGGGAGATATGGTTGTTCATGTGCGTGTCGTCACGCCGCGCCGCTTGAGCAAACGCCAAGAAGAACTCTTCCATGAACTGGAGGCGATTGACGGGACCGACATTCCGCCCGATCACAAGAGTTTTCTCGATCGCATCCGCGACTTTTTCACGCCCGACGCCTCAGCGGGCAAGGCGTGATGCGATGGTTTTCCTACCAGCCCGGAGCGCCAACGACAGGAAACCCGTCGCTGGCGCTCCGGGCTGGTAAGAGAGAGATGAGATGCCATGACGCAACGCAATGATTCAACCGAGGCGGGCGAGCAGGTGCTGAACGACCTGGATGCGCTACGGGCCAATCTCCAATCGGCCGAGCAGAAGCGCGATGAGTATCTCGATCTGGCCCAGCGCACGCGGGCGGACTTCGAGAATTACCAGAAGCGCATGCAGCGCGATCTCGTCCTGGAACGCCGATTCGCCCAGACGCCGTTGGCCGCGGATCTGCTGCCGGCCCTGGATAATCTCGAACGCGCTACCGTCGCCGCCGAGCAAGTCGGCGAAAAAGGGCCGTTGGTTCAAGGCGTGGTCATGGTGAGGGCGCAGTTGCTCGACATCCTGCGCCGCCACGGCATTACTCGCATCGAGGCGCAGGGACAGCCGTTCGATCCCAATCTTCATCAGGCCGTGATGCAGCAACCAAGTGCCGACTATCCGCCGATGACCGTCGTACAAGTGCTGGAACAGGGTTACATGATTCACGACCGCGTTCTGCGACCGGCGCGCGTGGCCGTGTCCGCGACGCCGGACAAACCTGAATAACGCCGCGTTCCGTTTCACGCGAAACGAAACGCGGCCATCCTGGGAGACCAACGGAACATGCCGACTTATGAATATCAATGCGATGCTTGCGAGCATAACTTCGACGAATTTCAGGCGATGAGCGATGCGCCGCTGAAGAAGTGTCCCAAGTGTCGCAAGGCGAAACTTCGCCGCGTCTTCGGCACCGGAGCGGCGATTCTGTTCAAAGGCTCCGGCTTCTACGAAACCGATTATCGCAGCGAATCGTACAAGAGCGCGGCCAAGGCCGACCAGGAAGCATCCAGCAAGTCCTCGGGCGACGCCAAGGGCGCGACCGACACAAAAGGCACGACCGGCACAAACGGCGCGGCCACAACAGACAGCGGGAGTAAGGGCAACAAAAGCGACAAGAAAAGCTCCAAGTCCTGAGTGGAATCGACCGATGATAAAGGTGTCCTGCCCGATCTGTGGTCGCGAGATGGAAGGGCAGAGCTTCGCGGAATGGCCTCATTTTCCGTTCTGTAGCAAGCGCTGCCAGACGATCGACCTGGGTCGTTGGCTCGGAGAAACCTACAGCTTACCGGCCGAGGAACCGGAGGACACCCGGTCCTCCGAGGAGCCGGATCTCCCCTAAGCCGGCCGAGGATTCGGCCGTTGATATAGAGAAGAGGCGTGGCCCCGCGGCGACGCCTCTCTTTTTTTCCCCCTTCTCGCCACGGACATCCGTTGCCACAATCGATTGAAGCGTCGCCATGATCTGTTGGCAGGGTGCCTATGCGTTACCTCATCGATGGCTACAACCTGCTGCATGCGATGGGCCTGCTGTCCGGCAAGGCTGGGCCGCACGGTTTGGAGAAGGCGCGCCTCGCTCTGCTCGGCCACTTGCTCGACACCCATCAGGCGGATGTCGCCGCCGTCACGGTTGTCTTCGATGCTTCCCGCGCGCGCCGCGCCGCAGTCCCGGAAGAGGATTATCACGGCATTCATATCTGGTACGCACTAGATAGCGAGGCGGACGATGTGATTGAGGACTTGATCCAGCGCGAGGCGACGCCGGGGCAGTTGACCGTCATCTCCGACGATCACCGTATCCAGCAGGCCGCCCGCCGCCGGCGGTGTCCGATGCTCGGCTGCATGGATTATCTCGACGAAATGGAACGCTTGCGGCAGCCGAAGCCCGCCACGAAGGAGCCGTTCGCCAAGCCGGACGGATTGACCGAGGACGAGACGCGCCACTGGCTGCGCGAGTTCGCCGACCTGATTGACGATCCGGCATTGCGCGAGGCGCTGGGGCCGGATTTTCGTGAGGAAGATCCCTGATGCGTCGATTATCCGGTTTAATGGCCGCCGGCGATTCGCGGATAAGAATCGGAGCAAAAGAGTGAATATCGACCGCCCCGAAGGCGGATAGAAGAAAGAGCTACTTCCGCCAACGTAAGCCACGGAGCGGCACCTTATGCTGGCCATCCTGTGTTCGTTGCTGTTGGTGTCGGGTTCCCCTATTTCGATGCCGGCAGCGGAGCCTTGTGGCTCGTACCTGTACCAGCCTGCCTTTTGCATCGACAAGGTGCGGCGTCTACCGGCAGAACCGTATCTGCCCCAACCCGGCGACATCGTGCTGCGCATGGATCATTCGGTCTTCTGGCGTGTCACGCACTGGATGGCGCTGGCGTTCGATCCCAACGGCTCCGCGATTATTTTCGCTCGGCCTGACGGGAGCCTGGCCGTGCTGGAGGCCGGTCCTAATGATTGTATGTGGGTGCGAACCCTGGACATGCTGCCGCACTTGAAGGAATACGCGGACAAGGGCTATGTGTGGATTCGCCGGCGCTGTGTGCCGCTGACGCCCGAGCAATCGTGCCGATTGACTGAGTTCGCCCTGGCCCAAGATGGCAAACGCTTCGCCCTGCAACGTCTGGGCGTACAGTTGACGCCCTTTCGCACACGGGGACCACTTCGCACCTACTACATGGGTAAGCCGCACGGCGGGAGTCGTTGGAGTTACTTCTGCTCCGAGTTAGTCACCGAGGCTTGCGTCGCGGCGGGCCTGCTCGATCCGGAACGGACTCGGCCCTCGGCCACTTATCCCCACGATCTCTTCTTCGGGCGATCCTACAATCTCTTCATCAACCACCATCTGGACGTGAACGCGGGGTGGTATCCACCGGCACGTTGGACGGATCAACCTTGATCCGCAGTTGCGTCGAAGAAAGATCCATGCGGAAATCGCTGACCGGAATGGCCGTGAATAGATCGCGGTGCGCGGCCGGAATTGTGAGCTCATCCAGTCCAAGAAACAGCCCCTCGACATTCACACGCCCCGCCACGAGGAAACGACAACCCTGGCTTCGCAGTGTGTTCAGCGCCTCGTTCATCTGAGTTTCACTCTCGCCATAGAACCGTGTCTGCACGATGCGCGCGGCGGTATCCGCGCCGACGACGAACACCGCGCCGGGAAAAAGTTGGGCCTTGTCCGCGAAGGTCGGCGCGCGTGTCAACCATAGCGGCGCAGGCCAAGCGAATTGAACCATTCGCCGCCGAACCTCCTCATCTGTCAGCGGCGGCTTGTCGGCGTTGACGATGCTTAACTCGAACGCGGCGGACGCACCGACCAGCCGTGCGGCCGTTTCCATCAGCCGGCAGTGCGCATCGTGGATGGGATTGAACGATCCCGGCAGCAGCATTTTCGGCCGTGATCCCTCGCTTCGCACGCGCCCATCGCTTTCGACGCATACGGCAGCGATTCGTCCCTCCAGAAGCGCGGCCAACGCATCTTCCGCCGGCCGCGTCTCCGAGACAATTGCCTCACTGGGCAAAAGCGGAACGGCGACGCGCTCGGCGATACCGAACGCCTCGGCCATCGCATTGAGCAGTACGCGATCGAGTACCATCTCCTCGCCCTCTCGGTCGCGCGCTTCCTTGGTCAGCGTCAGCGAATAGGTCCGCATCGCCTGAATCGTCTGAATGGCGAGATGAAAGCGATGCTCGCCGCGCTTGGATCGATCCGAGCATAGACTGGCGGTGCAGGCGATACCCGCGACAGGTTGGCCGGGTGCCAACCATTGGGCGCGTTCGCGCGCGCGCTGAGCCATGAGGCGCGCCGTCTCGACGGAGCAGAAGGAAGCAGGGGAATGAGCGAGGAACTCGCACAGAGCCTGTTCGCTGTAGGGCACCACGATTTCGAGAATGGTGCGCGAACCGCCCGGCACCGACAGCAACCAGGCAGCAGCCCCCACGCCCCCACCGGTAGCCGCGAGGACATAGCGAGAACCGGCATCGTGCAAACGAGCAATCAAGCTGCGAACCGTCGGGTCCATAGCGGATTAGGAAGGTAGCAATTGCTGTTCGGCGCTGGTGATCTTCTCCCATGATTCCTGCGGCGTCTCGGCGGCGCGCAATTCATCGAGGAAGCCGGGCCGCAAGAACAAGCGGGTCAACCGGGCCAGCACGCGCAAGTGCGTGCGATCGTCGCGACAACAGACGAGGAAGAACATGTCGGTGAGAATGCCATGCGGAGCGCCGTAGGGGATGCCCGAAGCAGTGCGCGCGTACGCCAGAACGGATTCGCCCAGCGCGGCCGGCAGAGGACGGCGCGGATGAGGAATGGCCACGCCGGACGGCAACGCCGTGCTGGCCATCTCCTCACGCTGGCGAACGGCATCCAATACCGCCTCCGAATCGTAGACCTGCCAGGATTGCTCGGCCAGCGACACCAGCCCCTTGAGGACCGAAGCGCGCGACGAGGCAATCAGAGGAACGGCCACGCTCGCTTCGGAAAGGAGGCTGGCCAACAGCGGTTCGCCGTCGCCGCCGCGCGTGCCGGACGATTCGAGATTGGTCAGTTGCTTCTCCGTCAGCGCGGGCATCTGGGTTTCGATCCACTGATTGATCTCGGCCCGCGCGAAGCGCCATTCACCGCCGACCTTATGGCCGGGCAGATGACCGCGGCTGGCCAGCTTACCCACCTCGCGCACGTCGCGCTGAAGATAAGCGGCCAGCTGCTCCATGTCCATCATGTCGCTCCCCATGATCGGTATTCCTCCTAACAGTGTTCAGTGTTCAGTTTTCAGTTTTCAGTGTTCAGTAGCCACACGCCTGACTGAAAACTGAAAACTGAACACTGAACACTGTTTACGTTGGTCCGAGTAAGCCCGGTAGATCGAAACCCTTGCCGCCCTTGAGCAGCTGCCGTTGCGCTTGTGTCTGCTGGCTCAGACCAAATAGGCGAATGAAGCCCTGGGCGGCTTCGTGATTGAAACTATCACCGCTCTCGTAAGTGGCCAGTTTCTTGCTGTACAGGCTATGCTCGCTCTTACGGCCAACGACGGTGGCCTTGCCCTTGTACAGTTTGACCCGCGCCTGGCCGGCGACGAAACGCTGATTGCTGGCCACGAAGGCGAACAGATCTTGGTGGTAGGCACTGAACCACAATCCATTATAGATTATGTCTGCATATTCTTGCGATACCAAAGTCTTGAAACGCGCCGCCTGCTTGCTCAGACACAGCGTCTCTAGCTCGCGATGCGCCTCATGCAGAATGACCCCCGCCGGCGCTTCATACAGTTCGCGCGACTTGATACCGACCAGCCGATTCTCGACGTGATCGATCCGGCCAATCCCATGTTGACCACCGAGTTTGTTCAACCGTTCGATGAGCGGCACACCATCGAGTTTTTGCCCATCCAGACCCACCGGCTTGCCTTGCTCGAAGTCGATGGTGACATAGACCGGCTCATTGGGTGCCTTGAGCGGATCGATCGTCCAGGCAAAAGCATCGGCCGGCGGTTCGTCCCACGGATCTTCGAGAACGCCCGCTTCGCAGCTACGACCCCACAGGTTCAAGTCAACGCTATAAGGACTCTCTTTTGTCGCTTCAACCGGAATATTGTGTTTGGCCGCGAAGGCGATTTCTTCATCGCGGCTCATTTTCCATTCGCGCACCGGAGCGATGATCTTCAAATCCGGGGCGAGCGTCTGGAAGGTGACATCGAAGCGAACTTGATCGTTGCCTTTGCCGGTGCAGCCGTGCGCGACGGCCTTGGCGTTATGTTGGCGAGCGGCATCGACCATCAGCTTGGCGATAAGCGGCCGACCCAAAGCGGTCGCCAACGGATATTTGCCCTCGTACATGGCTCCGGCCATGAGCGCCGGGAAGACGAAGCAATCGACGAACAGGTTACGGGCATCCAGGGCGACGGCATCGACCGCGCCGGTACGCAGCGCCTTCTGACGGATGCGTTCGATGTCCTCACCTTGGCCGAGGTCCACCGTGAACGTCACCACATCGAGGTTGTATTTTTCGCCGATCCACGGGACCATCACCGATGTGTCCAGCCCGCCGGAATACGCTAAGATAACTTTATCGCGTGCCATGTGTCGCCCCACTATCTCCCGGATGATTGCGCGTTAACTCTCGGTATCCTAGCTGTGAGCGCACGAGACGGAAAGACATGGCCGCCGACCCCTTCCAACAATTAAGCATTTCTCGATCTATTTTCGACGGAATGCTCTGGCATGCGCGGGCGGAAACGCCGCTGGAATGCTGCGGTCTACTGGCGGGCGTGATCCGCGAAGACGGCGTCGGCGAGGTACGATTGCGTTATCCGCTGCTCAACGCCGCCGCCAGTCCGATCGAGTTCGAGTCGGAACCGAGAAGTTTGTTTTCCGCATGGAGGGACATTCGCCGTCAGGGGTTAGAAGTGCTGGCGGTTTATCACTCCCATCCCACCTCAGAGCCGATGCCCAGTCGCAAGGATCGGGAACGCGGCGTCGATTGGCCGCGAACCATCGCCCTCATCATCTCGCTGACGACCACGCCGCCGGCGGTACGCGCCTGGTGGTTGAGTGCAGAAGATTATCGTGAGGCGGCGTGGACGATCCATGGAAAGTAGAGATCCGCATCGCCCATTTATGGAGGTAATCATCGTCCCCGATCCTCCGCCAATAGCGTGACGCTGTCGGGCGTGCCGGGTGGAGGGGTGAAGCTGCGAAGGCGTAACTCGGCGAGCAGTTCCGCCTGAGAATAACACGAGGGTTGGGTTAGTAAGAGATCGTGCAGCAGGCGGAGGACTTCCACTTCCAGCGTATTATGGTGGGCCGCGGCGAGTTGCTGGAGCCGTGTATACACCTCATCTGGCACATCATTCAGATGGAGTACAGGCATGGCAACAGCCCTCCGCCACATATCAATCCCGCACGGAATCGCTATCGCATTCTACACGGTTTGCCGAGAACGAGGAATCGTTTAATGAAGCATGCAACTCACTGGAATCGTCATCGTTTGCGGCGTCGGCCCACTCAAATGCACATGGACGGCGCTGCGCAGGCTGTCGCCGTTGATGCGCGTTCGATCGACGCGGATCTTGAGCGTCGCCCGGTGGCCGGGGCCTTGCGCCCAATGGCAGTCGATCGCCGTATCATCGGCCTCGACACGCTCGATGCGCACGTCTCGATCATCGGCCGCGCTCAAGAGTACGATCCGCGCCGGCAGCGGTTGACCGGCGGACTCGGACAGCACGACGGAACTGGGGGCCGCGCTCACCTGCTGGCGGGCGCGTTTGACGATCGTGAACGGCACTTTCAGCTCCGCGTACAAAGGATCGGAGGTGCAGATGCGTAGCGTCTCCTCGTGGGTGCCCTCAGGGCAGTCGGCCTTTACTTCTACCTGGATGGCGCGAGTCCACTGGCCCGTCTTGTTACGATGCAATTCGCCGAGATGCGTGCGCACATACGGCGACGATACCGGCACGGCGCGGACAATCAGTGGCTCCGTGCGACGGTCGATGACGGTGATCTCGTGGCTGATGGAAGTGTCCGTATAAATGGCCAACGAGGGCGGCTCGACACTAATCTCGGTGACGACGCGGGCGCAGATGTACAGAGGCAACTCCTGCTCAACGCCTCCCGTCTTGTAGCGAATCGTTACGCGCCAGGTATTCGCCCCGGCCGGCTGGGTCAGCGTGTTGACCTCCAGCACGAGTACGCCTGATTCGCCCGGTTGAAAGCGACGCTGCTCCAGCTTCGGCGCCAGGCAGCCGCAGCTGGGCCGCACCTCAATGACCTCGACGGCGTCGGGGCCGCGATTGACGAAGGGGAAATGATGCGACAGCGGCACCCCGCTACGAACCTCGCCCTTTTCAACCAACGGCTGGGCGCATTCCAACGCGGCATGGACCAATGGCGTCCACAGCATCGGCGTCAACACAGCTAGGACCAACGGCAAAGGCGGCCGGCGGAGCATGAAGTCCTCCTTTGGTTGGCGATGCGGAAGTCAACGCCCGACATCGGATCCGAGTAACTCAGAGTCAAGGGGTGAGTCTTATACTTGCTCTCTCGTTGCAACGCTAGATCATTCTTCCGCATTTCAAATTCCGCTCTGGCTCGCCCGTTCTGCCCGATTTTTTTTATTTGCCCTTGAATGCTTGGGGCATCGTCATGAATACATGGATAGATTGTCCGCTCTATTTCTTCAATAATCGCAGAAATGGGTTCGCCATGACTCAACTAAAAGCGTCAAGATGGTTCTACGGCGAAGACGATTTGGGGCGGCGGAGGCGAGAGAAAACCACGAGGGATCCAGCTTCGCATCAGATACAAGCACTACACAAACTCAACAAGTGGTATCAGAGGAAAACAACTTCGCCCCATGGAGGAATTCTCGTGCTTCCTACAGGAGGAGGCAAGACCTTCACGGCTGTCCACTTCGCATGCAGCGGGCCGTTGAGCAACGGCTACAAAGTCTTGTGGTTGGCCCACACACCATTTGCTAGAACAGGCGTTCCACTGCTTTAAGGAACTGGCCGGGTTGATCGGCGAGCCAAAGCGGCGGCTAGCCGTGCGTGTCGTTTCCGGAGCGATCGGGCAATTCCCCGTGTACTCGATTCGGCCGGACGATGATGTTGTGATCGGTTCCTTGCCAAGCATGGCAAACGCGCTCAAGAACGACCATCCCGCCCTGCGAACATTTCTGGAGGCGACAGGCAATCGTCTCTTGATCGTGTTCGATGAAGCTCATCATGCCCCTGCACCAACCTACCGGAACCTCGTGACTAGCTTACGCGAGAGTTCTCCAGACTTGTTTCTGTTGGGACTGACGGCAACACCCGTCTACTCTGATGAGCGGAAGCAAGGATGGCTGGCAAAGCTCTTCCCGCAGAATTTTCTCTACCAGATCGATCCGAAACGCTAATGAGCGAAGGTATCTTGGCTCGACCTGTGCTTATCGAGGCCGCCGCCCAATGCGAGGCAGAATTTGACGAGCAAGAGTTTCAGAAGTGGACAACCACGTTCGGCGACCTCCCCGAGGAGGTCATCGATAAACTCGCCAGAAATCAGGACAGAAATAATGCTTCGGCATTGGCAGATATGGTTGTTCGCCGATAATAACGCGGCCTGGCTCGACCCGCACATCCCGGCCTTGATTGAGTGGATTCGTCGAGGACGGAGCCAAGCTGGCTATGAACCCGCACCGGAGAAAATGACGATCATCGGTTCCCAATCTTGATGATGGGGAAGATACTCCTTCAAACCGTGCATCTGTTGTGATACAATCACGTTCGGTTCAATAATTCAATCCCGGCACCATCACGCCGCGCTCTTGGGCGCAGCAAATCGCCGACTCATATCCCGCATCCACATGGCGTAGGACACCCGTGCCCGGATCGCTCGTCAGCACGCGCTGCAAACGCATGGCGGCTTCGGGACTACCATCGGCGACGACGACCATACCGGCGTGCAAACTGTAGCCGATGCCCACGCCGCCGCCGTGATGGACGCTGACCCAACTCGCCCCGCATGCCGTGTTGATGAGTGCGTTGAGGATCGGCCAGTCGGCGATAGCGTCGGAGCCATCGCGCATGCCTTCCGTCTCGCGGTTGGGCGATGCCACCGAGCCGGCGTCGAGATGATCGCGGCCAATCACGATGGGTGCCTTCAGTTCGCCGCGCGCCACCATGTCGTTGAAACGCAGACCGAGCCGGGCGCGTTCGCCGTAGCCCAGCCAGCAAATGCGTGCCGGCAGTCCCTGGAATTGAACGCGCTGGCGCGCCAGTTTGATCCAGCGCGCCAGCGATTCATCCTGTGGAAATGTCTCCAAGACGGCCTGATCGGTGCGATAAATGTCTTCCGCATCGCCGGATAGCGCCACCCAGCGAAACGGACCACGGCCCTCGCAGAAGAGTGGACGAATGTATTCCGGGATGAAACCGGGAATGCGGAAGGCGTCGGTCACGCCCGCCTCGACCGCCTGCGCGCGGATGTTGTTGCCGTAATCGAAGACGACGGCGCCGCGCGCTTGCAGTTCCAGCATGGCCCGCACATGAACGCCAATCGATTCGACGGCCCGCCGCACATACTCTTGCGGATTATGGTTGCGAAGGTATTCAAGATCCTCATTGGAAGTTTCTGTCAATGGGACGTAACCGTTGAGCGTATCGTGCGCGGAAGTCTGGTCCGTCAGCACGTCGGGAACGACGCCGCGGCGCACCAACTCCGGCAACACGGCCGCCGCGTTGCCGAGCAGACCCACCGAAAGAGCCTGCCCGCGCTGCTTCGCCTCCAGCAGCCAACCAAGTGCCTCGTCGATATTGTCACTTTGGCGATCCAGATAGTTCGTTTGCAAACGGCGTTCGATGCGCTCGCGATTCACCTCGACGCCCAGGAACGCCGCCCCGTTCATGGTCGCGGCCAACGGTTGCGCTCCGCCCATGCCGCCAAGTCCCGCGCTCACCACGAGACGCCCTTGGAGGGGTGCGGTTACTCCGCTGGTGCCGAAGTGCCGCCGGCCGCAAGCGGCAAATGTCTCGTAAGTGCCCTGCAAGATGCCCTGTGAACCGATGTAAATCCAGCTGCCGGCCGTCATCTGGCCGAACATGGTCAGCCCCATCGCCTCCAAGCGGCGAAACTCCACCCAGGTCGCCCATTTGGGCACGAGCAGACTGTTGGCGAGCAACACACGCGGAGCCATGTCGTGCGTGCGGATCACGCCAATCGGCTTGCCCGATTGCACCAACAGCGTCTCCTCGTTTTCCAGCTTGCGCAAGGTGGACACGATTGTATCGAAGTCCTGCCAGGTCCGCGCCGCTCGGCCGGAGCCGCCGTAAACCACCAGACGATCGGGATCCTCGGCCACCTCCGGATCGAGATTGTTCATCAACATGCGGAGGGCCGCCTCTTGCACCCAGCCCTTGCACGATCGCTCGGAACCACGCGGCGCGCGAACCGGACGCGGGCCGTGCGTTGTCGGAGAATGGGTCATGAGCGGCCCTTCCGGTAAAGGATTTCAGGATAGAACCTCTGAGCGAGGGGCGTCAGTCCCCTGCTGTGAAAACGATTATCCGGTTTGTATCGTGGCCGCCGAACATTGCTGGCGGTTTCCCCGGCGTTGGCATCCCGTGGCGGCTCTTGATCCATCGCAACGATCCTCGCGGACCTCCCTGTTGAAGTGGGTCAAGATGTTATAGGTATCAATCGTTTTCACAGCAGTGGGGTGAGGCCGCCAAGGCCCAGAGCCTCGATCCGGAGGAAGCTGCGGCGGGACAGACGATGCGGGACGACGGGCATGGGAGGGCCGGCGATTGCGCTTCACGCACCGACCGTCCTGCATCGCGAATCCCAACAAACATGCTTGACCACGAACCGCCGGTGGGTAGAGTGGAAAGAGCAAATGCGACCATGACGGTAGTGCATGGTCCGCCGGACTTTGCCCCGGCTCGCGTTCACTCGACAGTGCCGCACACCTTTTCCTTGCCGGAGTCTGCCGTCATGCGTGTCTTGCGGATCTCTGCACGCCTTTGGGTGCCGGCTCTGTTGCTGACGGGTGGATGGGTCAGTGTTCACTGGGCACAACAGCCTTCCAAACCCCTCTCCGCGCCGGGGGCAAGACTCGATCGCGCCACCATCAATAAGTTTGTCACACACCATTGCACCCGTTGCCACGACGGCGACGCAAAGAAAGCGGGATTGGATCTCGACGCCCTCCGTGCCGAAGATTTGGGGGCTTATCCGGAGGTGTGGGAGAAGGTAGTGCGCAAGTTGGCCGTGCGTCAAATGCCTCCCGTCGGCAAGCCGCGCCCGGACGAGCGGACCTATGAGTCTTTTGTTGCCACGCTGGAAGCCGAATTGGACCGCGTGGCGGCTGCGCGGCCCGATCCCGGCCGAACCCCTACCTTGCGGCGACTGAACCGCACGGAATACCAGAATGCCATCCGCGATCTCCTGGCGTTGCATGTTGACGCCGCGGCCCTGTTGCCGGCGGACGAAGCCAATCATGGCTTTGACAGCGCCCCTCTGGGCGGTCTCTCCCCGACGCTTCTGGACCGCTACCTCTCGGCGGCTCAGAAGATTAGCCGATTGGCCGTCGGCAAGGCACCGACGTCGCCCAATAGCGATACTTTCCGCACCCCGCCGGATCGGACCCAGGAAGGACACGTCCAGGGACTTCCGCTCGGGACGCGCGGCGGCCTTCGGATTCCGTACACCGCGCCGCAGGACGGTGAATACGACATCCAGGTCTGGCTTACGCGGGATCGCAACGAGCAGGTCGAGGGACTTCGCGGAGCTTACGAGTTGGAAGTGCTTCTGGACCGAAAACGCATGGCGGCGTTCACCGTCAAGCCGCCCGCCAAAGGCGAGGGCCATGACAAGGTAGACGCCAAGCTGAAAGCTCGCGTCGCGGTGACGGCCGGGCCGCACGATCTCGGCGTGACTTTTTTGCAGAACCCGCCCGACGTACTCGAAACCAAGCGCCAGCCCTACGAGGCGCACTGGAACTTGCACCGGCACCCGCGTCCGTCGCCGGCTATCTATCAGGTAACTGTTACCGGCCCCTACAACGCGAAAGGCCACGGCACGACGCCAAGCCGGCGGCGCATTTTGAGCCGCGAACCCAACCCCCTCACCCTGCCCTCTCCCCCCCTGGGGGGAGAGGGCAGGGTGAGGGGGTTGGCGGACGAAGAAGCATGTGCCCGTAAAAGCCTCTCGGACTTGCTGCGCCGCGCCTACCGGCGACCCGTCACCCCTGCCAGCCTCGAAAAGGTGATGAACTTCTATCGGCAAGGGCGTAAGGAAGGGGATTTCGACGCGGGAATCGAAATGGCCCTCAGCGCCGTGCTGGTAAATCCCCAGTTCTTATTCCGCATCGAGCAGGATCCGAAGGATCTCGCCCCGAAGACCACCTATCGAGTCAGCGACATCGACCTCGCCTCACGCCTGTCCTTCTTCTTGTGGAGCAGCATCCCGGACGAAGAGCTTTTGGACCTGGCCGCGCGCAACGAACTCCACAAGCCGGTAGCGTTTGAAAAACAGGTGCGGCGGATGCTCGCGGACGAACGATCGCGAAACCTCGCGACGAATTTCGCCGCGCAATGGTTGCACCTGCGCAACCTGGAATCGATCACGCCGGACCTGCGCCTGTTCCCCGACTTCGACGACAACCTGCGGAAGGCATTCCGCCAGGAAACGGAACTTTTCGTCGAGAGCGTGTTCCGCGACGACCGTAGTGTCCTCGACTTGCTCCAGGCGGACTACACGTTCCTCAACGAGCGCCTCGCCAAGCACTACGGAGTCCCCCATGTCTATGGCAGTCGGTTTCGCCGCGTCAAACTCGGTGCCGACCGCCGAAGGGGTGGCCTGCTGCGGCAGGGGAGCATTCTGACCGTGACTTCCTACGCGACCCGGACCTCGCCGGTGGTTCGCGGCAAGTGGATCCTTGAGAATATGCTTGGCACGCCGCCGCCGCCCCCTCCGGCCAACGTGCCCTCCTTGAAGGAGACCACCGTGGCCGCGAGTCTCCCCATCCGAGAGCGATTGGCCGAGCATCGCGCTAACGCAAGCTGCGAGAGTTGCCATCGCCTGATCGATCCGGTGGGCTTCCCGTTGGAACAATTCGATGCCGTGGGCCGCTGGCGAACGCAGGACGAGGGCAGGCCGGTCGATGCGGCCGGCGGATTGCCCGACGGCAGCGAATTTGAAGGCGTGGCCGGACTTGAGAAGGCACTGCTCCAGCGGCCGGAGTGGTTCGTCCGCACGTTGACCGAAAAGCTCTTTGTCTTCGCCCTGGGCCGGGCACCGGAGGAATCCGACGCGCCGGCCATCCGTAAAATTGTCCGCGCTGCGCGGGCGAATAATTACCGCTTTTCCTCGCTGATCGTGGGCCTCACGACCAGCGTGCCGTTTCAGATGAGGAGATCGCAGTGATCGTTACCAAGAAAGCGTTGTCGCGGCGGACCTTTCTGCGCGGGACCGGAACGGCACTGGCATTGCCGCTGCTGGATGCCATGATTCCGAGCATGACCGTGCTGGCGCAAACGCCGGCCGCCCCGGAGCGCCTGCGCCGCCTCAGCTACGTCTACATGCCGATGGGCTGCGACGGCTCACGCTGGACGCCGCCGAGCGGCGAACGCCTCGACAAGCTGAGTTTCACGCTCGCCCCGTTAGCCTCCGTGAAGCAGCACGTCACGGTCCTCAGCAACCTGGGATTGCGGAACGCATACCCCGGCACGCACGCGACCTCCAACTCCGCTTTCCTGAGCGCCGCCCGAGCCAGGCTCACCGAAAGCGCGGACTATTACCTGGGCACCACCGCCGATCAACTCGCCGCCCGGCAACTCGGCCGGGACACGCCCTTGCCGTCGCTCGAATTGTCCATGGACCTGATGACGCTCGCCGGCCAGTGCGACAACGGCTACGCCTGCGTCTACCACAACTGCCTGTCGTGGTCCTCGCCGACCACGCCGCTCCCCAGCGAGGCTCATCCGCGGATCGTGTTCGAGCGGCTCTTCGGCGACGGCGCGACCGCGGCGGAGCGCCGGGCCTCTCTGAAGAAGCGAGCCAGCCTGCTCGATTCCGTGAGGGACGAGTTTGCCCAACTCAACAACCAACTCGGCCCGGCCGATCGCGCCCGGCTAAGCCAGTATCTGGATACCATCCGGGAAGTGGAACGTCGCATTCAACGCGCGGAAGCCAACGCCGCCGCCAACCCCGTCCGAGACGTTGAGCGCCCCGTGGGCGTGCCCGCCTCTTATGCCGACCACGCCCGCTTGATGTTCGACTTACAGGTTCTGGCCTTCCAGGCCGATGTCACCCGCGTCATCACCTTCCAGATGGCGCGCGAAACCAGTAACCGCACCTACCCGGAGATCGGCGTTTCCGATCCGCATCACCCCCTCACGCATCACGGCAACGACCCCAAGAAGATCGAGAAGGTGGCCCGGATCAATCGCTTCCACGTCTCGCTGTTCGCGGAGTTCCTCGCGAAATTGCGGGACACGCGCGAAGGCGGCGGTACGCTCCTGGACCATTCGTTGCTGCTGTACGGCAGCGGTATGGGTAACCCCAACCGGCACGACCACGACAATCTGCCGATCCTTGTCGCCGGCGGTGCCGCCGGCAGGATGAAGGGCGGCCGGCACATCCGCTTCGCCAAACCAACGCCGTTGGCCAACCTGCACCTGACGCTGCTCGACAAGGTGGGCGTGCGGCTCGACTCGTTTGGCGATAGCCGGGGGAAGGTGAATGAGTTGTTTTAGAGCGAACCCACGAATCGCAGCGGGACTGGTTGTGCTGTTGCTCGCCAGGGGTTCGGCGTGTGCGCAAGCCGGCACCTCGTTGGCGGACGCCGCGGAGAAGCAGGATCGTGCGAAGGTCGCCGCCCTGCTCAAGCAAAGTGCCGATGTCAACGCCTCCCAGGCGGACGGCATGACGGCCCTGCATTGGGCCGCTTATCACGAGGATGTGTCTTTAGCGACGCGGCTCCTCAAAGCGGGTGCCGATGCCAAGGCCGCCAATCGTTACGGTGTGACGCCTCTCGCGCTGGCTTGCACGAACGGAAACGCCGAGATCGTGGTGTTGTTGCTCGAAGCCGGCGCGGATGCCAATACCACACGGCGCGGCGGGGAGACGGTCTTGATGACCGCCGCCCGCACGGGCAAACCGGGACCGGTCAAGGCGCTGCTCTCTCATGGCTCCCAGGTGAATGCCAAGGACCGCAAGGGGCAAACCGCCTTGATGTGGGCCGCCGCGGAAGGCCACGCGGATGTGGTGTCGCTCTTGCTGGCGGCCAAGGCGGACTTCAAGAGTCCGTTGCCTTCCGGGTTTACGCCTCTGCTTTTTGCCGCCCGCGAGGGTCGCATTGACGTCGTCCGCGTTCTGTTGAAGGCGGGTGCCGACATCAACGACGCGATCCCAGCCAAGAAAGGCATTCCCCGCGGCCCCAAACCCGGAACCGGCGCGCTGCTCCTGGCGGTCGAGAACGGCCATTTTGAGCTGGCGATCGAACTCGTGAAAGCCGGTGCCGATCCAAATGACCAGCGCGCGGGCTACGGCGCGCTGCACATGATTTCCTGGGTCCGCAAGCCAAGCCGCGGCGACGATGAAGAAGGCGATCCCCCGCCGATCGGCTCGGGCAAGCTCACCAGCCTGGAATTCGTCAAGGAAATCGTCGCCCACGGTGCCAAGGTGAATCTGCGGTCGAAAGCGGGTGTGTCCGGCCGAGGCATCCTGAGCAAGCCCGGCGCGACGCCCTTTCTGGCGGCGGCTTCCACCGCGGACGTTCCCCTCATGGAACTGCTGGTCAAACGGGGTGCCGATCCGCTGCTGGCGAACGCGCAGCGCACCAGTCCCTTGCTGGCTGCGGCCGGTGTCGGCGTCGGCGCACCCGAGGAAGCGCCGGGCACCGAACCCGAGGTATTGGAGTCCGTGAAGTTGCTCCTGGAGCTAGGCGCGGATGTGAACGCGGTGGACGGCAACGGCGACACCGCGATGCACGGCGCCGCCTATCGGAACCATCCCAAGGTGGTGCGGTTCCTCGCCGACAAGGGGGCCAAGATCGCGGTTTGGAACAAGGTCAACAAGGCCGGGTTAACGCCTCTGGTGATTGCCGAGGGCCGTCGGCCGGGCCTCAACTTCAGGCCGTCCCCGGAGACCGTTGCCTCCCTGCATCGCGTGCTGCGCGCGGCCGGCGTGACGCCGCCAAAAAGTTCGCTGCCTCCTCCTAAGTCCGGTTACGATGACGGCAAGAAGTAGCTCAGAAGGTTGAGCGCGCTGTCCCGTATATTTGCTGCAAGAGGATGAATACCATGAATCACATCTCCCATCTTCTCGTCGCCGGCATCCTCCTAGCCGAGGCGCCGGCCCAGGACGTCAAACGCAACATCCCCTACGCCGAGCCGGCGCACGAGCGCCAGGTACTCGATATTTATTCACCGCAGAAAGCAAAAAATCTGCCGGTGGTCTTCTGGATTCACGGTGGCGGTTGGCAAACGGGCGACAAAACGAGCGTCCAGATGAAGCCGCGGGTTTTCGTGGACAAAGGGTTCGTCTTCGTCTCCACCAACTATCGGCTCTTGCCGAAAGTGGACATGGCGACCATCGTGCGCGACATCGCCAAGTCCATCCGCTGGGTGCATGACCATATCGCCGAGTACGGAGGCGATCCAAAGCGCCTTTTCATCATGGGCCATTCCGCCGGCGCGCAGCTGGCGGCGTTGATCTGCACCGATGATCGCTATTTGAAGGCCGAGGGCCTGTCGCTGGACATCCTCAAAGGCTGTGTGCCCGTCGATGGGGACACCTATGACGTGCCGGCCATCATCGAGACGGCGGAGACGCGGTGTCGGGTACATGGTCTGCCGCAGGCGAAATTTGGGCACCGTGAGAAGTTCGGGAACGATCCCGCGAAGCATCGTGATTTCTCCGCGGTCACGCATGTTGCCAAGGACAAGGGTATTCCTCCGTTCCTGATCCTGCATGTCGCCGGGCATCCGGACACCAGCGCGCAAGCGCAGCGTCTGGGTAACGTGCTGAAAAAAGCGGACATCCCTGTCACGGTCTTCGGCGCCAAAGAGACCACCCACAACAAGATCAACGCGGACCTCGGCGTGCCCGACGATCCGGCGACTAAGGCGTTGTTTGAGTTCCTCGGCAAAGCACTGAAGAAATGATTCTTTGCTGCCGAAACCCGCTTCCAATGGTTTCCAGTTTTTTGTCTGCCACAGAGGAGTTGGTGCCATGCAGCGACGCACGTTTCTTGGGACGGCCTTGGCCGTTGCGACCGCTTCCCCCTTGTCCGCAGCCCTGCGCGGGCAGCGGTGGGATGACGCGGCCAAAGTACTTGAGCGGGCCACGGCAGCGAAGCAAGTGGATGCAGCTGTATTGCATATCGTTCAAAGAGACGAGTCGTTTACGCGCCACTTCGGCAAGGCGTCCTCGGACGACGCCATGTTCTTACTTGGCTCCATCTCCAAGCCGATCAATGTGACTGCTGTCATGACTCTGTTCGATCAAGGAAAGTTTCAGCTCCAGGACCGCGTGAAGAAGTTCTTGCCCGCCTTCACGGGCGATGGGCGAGACAAGATGACGATTCGTCACCTGCTGACGCACGTCTCCGGCTTGCCCGATCAGGTGGCCAATAACAATGAGTTGCGCAAGAAGCATGCGCCGCTGACGGAGTTCGTCAAAGAGGTTATGCGCACGCGCCTCGATTTCGCCCCTGGTGCCAGGTATCAGTATTCGAGCATGGGGATCTTGCTGGCCGCGCGGATTGCCGAGCTTATCAGCGGGTCGGACATTCGCACGCTCGTCGATCGCAAGGTCTTTCAGCCTCTGGGCATGAAGCACTCGGCTCAGGGACTCGGACGGTTCAAGCGGGAAGAAATGGTCTTGTGTCAAATGGAAGGTGCCGCGCCCGAATCGGGGAGCGGCGATCCGCAGGCCAAGGAGTGGAATTGGAACAGTCCCTACTGGCGAAAGTTGGGCGCTCCCTGGGGAGGAACGCACGCTTCCGCGCCAGACATTGGCCGGTTTCTGGGCGAGTTCCTGGCGGCGCGCGGCAAAGCCGTCAAGCCCGAAACGGCGCGGCTGATGATCGAGAACCACAATCCGAAGGGATTCACACCACGAGGGTTGGGATTTGGCGTTGGCAAGGAGTCCGGCAGTCCGGGATGTTCGGAGCGAACCTTCGGTCACACCGGATCAACGGGCACCCTCTGCTGGGCCGACCCTGCGAGTGAAACCATTTGCGTCGTACTCACCGCGCTGCCGCGCCGCGCGGCGAAACGCCACCCGCGCGAACTCGCGGCGGAGCGCGTCGCCGCGGCAGCGCGGGAGTAGCCGTCGTGGGCAGATGCATCAATGTTTGGTCGGCGCGGGCGCGCTCCGCTGGAAGCGCCAATCGACGTGTTCCTTGTAGGCCATCGTTTCCTCGACCAGCGCGAACAGGTTGGGATCGTAGGCTTTCAGCGTCTCGCGACGGGTGATGGGGCGATCCGCCAAGCTCGGCGGCAGACCGTCGCCCGTGGCATCGAAATAAGCTTCCACGCCCGCCGCCCAGTATTCGATGCGGTTGCGCGCTGCCGGCGTGCCTTTCCAGAGTCCCTTGCTCATCGCTTCCTCGTGGCACTTCTGGAGACGGCGGTCAAATTCGATATCCAGGCGCTTTACGTGCAACTCATACTGTTGCTTGCCGCGCCGGCGTTCAAAATCGACATCAACCGGACGCAAGCCGGTCACATGGTAAAGTCCCTTGGCGAACACGCTGACTACCATGCCCTTGCCGGCGAATGG
>DATNCY010000073.1:0-18393 GCA_035553375.1 Gemmataceae bacterium | reverse complement strand
CGAAGTGCGCGACGTTGAAGGTCAGCAGGCGCGTCACGGCATGCACATGGCAGACGGCCACAAGGCGGGCGTCATGAACCTGCTTGCCAATGACTCCCAGCCCACCTACGAGAGCCTTCCATGCCGGATAGATGTCCGGTGTCTCCGCTAGGAGTGGGAACGTCGTCTCGAATACCGCTGCCTTCACCTCCGCGTCCACAGCCGACAATCCCAGGCCGTTGACTACCTTGGGGCGGGTGGCCATGTTGCGGAACTCGATGAGGTTCTGGGGAGCGATGTGCAGCATCTCACCGCGCCGATGTAACTCCAGTACGGCCTGGGCAGCAACCACATGGAAAGGGTCCGCCGTGTTTGCCAGCCGAGCCAAGACGCTGGTATCGACCAAATGCGCCATTACTCGTACAGTCCTTCGCTGCTGACGGCCTCATGGGATAGGGCCACGCCGCAGTCCGTCGCGGCCTCAAGCAAGCGCCGCTCCCACTCATCTCGCGATTGGACTCGCGGGGTGGGGCCGAGAAAACGCTCGCGCAGGGTCGTGAGAGCTAGAACTTCCGGGGCAACGCCCTGTTTGCGGGCGATGTCATTCAAGGCCAACTCAAGATCGGGTTCGAGAGTGATCACCATTGCCGCTCCTTCTCTAGATCCGCGTCTTCGGGACATGATACCTGAACCGGACGAAAGGTCCAAGCCGCCAGACTCAACCGTCCGTCATCACTTAGACGGAGGCTGGACATTCATCGTTACATCCCCAGCGGACTTTTCGACATCTGTTGCTGTGCCTTAAGGGTTGTCTTCAAGCACGATCACCCACTGCTCAAGGGCAACGATGGCTGAATCACGCGATTCCATGAGTAACTCTAACCCCGAAGCGTGCGCTGCCTTGTTGGATTCCTCCGACCCGTCAGGAAATCGTATAGCGCAACTGCCTTCCAATCGGTTCTGAAGAAACGGGTTGTGAGGAACCACACCTTCAGGGTAGGGCAATGTCTGGATCTCTATGGGAACACGAATCCCGATTGATTTTGCGGCTTGAGTCATTTGGGCGATAGATCCTTCGATGCCGAGCATGGTGGACTCCTCATTGTAGCTTCTAAGAGCCACAACAACTGATCTCGCGAGCTTCGCGAATCTCGCAACTTCGGCAAGGGATGAAATCCCGCTAACCTGAGGTCGGCCGAGGCCTTTCCTTGCTTGGTTCTCGGCTTCGGACTTCCAGTGGCGCAGAAGTGCCACAGTATGTCGTGATTCATCTTGGTCAACAATTCGTGCATGGATCGCACATAACCAGATCCCATTGTCGAAACTACGACGCTCCTCAGGAGTGAACGACGGATCATAACGGGGTCCTGTTGGCGATGCAGCGGTAATATGAGCTGCATCGCCAGCGGTGACAAACTTGTTGCGTTCGAAACAGGGGCCGGAGGTTGGAGCCCGGCACTCCGGATTTGAGCAAACATGGCCGACGCGATGAGCCAAGAGGCGTTTTGTCTTCAGAGTGAAGTCATCAGCGCGCATCAGGAAGCCCTTTGTCGAACAAATTATTCTCAAGTTCTGCGCACGCAAGTATACCGCCTATGGAGACGCCTTCCTAGCACGCTTGACGGAAAGAGACAGCCTCGCAGCATCGGAATCTCTCCCGGTCATTGTCTGCTAATCCTTATGGGGCTGGACGTTAGTTCCGGTAACAACTCTGTTTGCAAAGACGGTCGCGGCCTCGAAGTTGCGGCGGAACTGCCACACGGCCTCAAGAAATTCCGTGGGCAGCGTCAGGGTGGAGTATCGCTGCACGATCAGCTCTGGCGTTGCACCATCTTGGAATGCCCGGATTACCAGTTCTAAGAGGACGCGCGAGTCGCCGACGCGCACAGCGCCGGCGGCATCTTCACGAAGGGGAGGCGCTTCGGCTTGAGCGGTGAAAACCACGGTGCAGTTCTCCTGTTTGATTCGAGTATCCGCTACGGCGTTTTTAATTGAGGAAGATGAATTCCTTGACATTGAACAGCACATGGGCAAGGTCCGTCCACGCCGCCGGATTATCGGAACCTCTTGCTTGTGACGCGGGCTGGGGTTGCAGAAACGCGATGCACGCCGCCAACTCCGTCTCCGTCGGTGGACGAGTGAACGCGCTTTCATACATGCGAAGGATGCGTTCGCGGGTGGAACCTGGTTGGGCCAGCACGCGCTTCGCCCATAGTTGGGCCTGCTGATGGGCGAAAGGATCGTTGAGCAGAATAAGCGATTGCGCCGGCACATTGGAGACGGTGCGGCGGCCGACGGTGGAGAACGGGCTGGGCGTGTCGAAGGCCAGCAGGAACGGCGACAGGAAATTGCGCCGCACCGACAGATAGAGGCTGCGCCGGCCATCGCCATCAAGGGGACCACTAGCGGGGCGGCCGCGGCCGTCCTGAAACGCCGTCAGATGCACCGGAACCGGCGGACCATACAGGCGATCCACAAAACGCCCGGAGACGACGAGCATCGCATCGCGGATTGCCTCGCCTTCCAGACGACGCATGCGCATGCGGTGCAACAGTACATCGCCGGGGTCGGCGCGATCGCTCGCTTCGTCGGACTGGCTCGCCATGCGATAGGTACTCGACAACACGAGGGCGCGGATCAGTTTCTTGAGCGACCAGCCTTCCTTGATGAAGCGATCGGCGAGAAAATCGAGCAATTCAGGATGCGTCGGCTTTTCACCAAGGACGCCGAAATTGTCGGTCGAAGCGACGATGCCGCGACCAAACAGGTGATGCCAGACGCGGTTGACCAATACACGCGGCAAGAACGGATCGATAGCCGGATCGGTCAGCTGCCCCGCCAGTTCGAGCCGGCCGCTGCCGCGCGGAGTTGTCAACGCCGAGGGACCGGTCAGCGCTTCCAGGAAGCGACGCGGTACGGTTTCGCCGCGCGCCTTGTGCGATCCACGAATGAATACATAATCATTTTCCGCGCTGCCGTCACTCATCGCCACGCAGAGACGCGATTCGCTCTGAATGCGGGCCGCGATCTTGGCTTGCTCGGCGAGAAAGACGCGAGCCTCTTCAACCGGTAGCGTCGCGCCGAACAAGGCGGCGTGCCCCGTCATCCAGTTCATCAATCGAGCGCGATCGGCGGCATGGTCCGAGCCAGTAACGCGATCGGTCGCCAGTTTATCCACGGTATCGAGGAAGAGACGCTGATACGCCTTGGCGAGAGATTCCGGCGAGTCGGCGTCGGCGAGCGTTTGCCGCAGCAGTTGGTTGGGGCTATCGCTTGGTGCCGCTCGGCTCGCGGCACCTCCGGGCGGTAGGTCCGGCGAGCCGAGCCGGACATCCGATGCCGCTCGGCTCGCGGCACCTACCACAACCTGGGCGATGGCGAAAGGAGCGCTACCCGTGGGCGTGAACTCCAGATGGATGCGCTGGCCCTTGTAAGCGCTCAGATCGTGGCCGATCCACTGGAAGCGCTCGCCCGTGTTGACGCGATGAATGAGTTGACCGTGCAGCGGGCCGGCGATCATAACGTGCGAGCCAACGGCCGCGTAGACAAAGCCGCTGCCCTTGACGAGATAGAAGACCTTGCCGGTGGTCAATGGAAACGTCGGCGTGCGGAGCGTTCGGCCGGCGCGCACCGCGCCGCCCAGCGACCCCGGTTCGTTTTCCGCGCCGGGAGCCAATTTCAGCACATCCCACGTCGGATCTTTTTCGGCAGCGGCATACTCGCTGAAGCGAAGTGTTGGCTTCGCCGCATCGCCGCTGACACGCAACTCGCCCGGTCGTACCGGAGCGGGGCCGAAGGCGAAGCCATCGGGCAGCCAGTTCTTCGGTGTACTGCGGGCGTAGTCGATAATGAGTTGCGCGTCCGATTCCGGTCGTTTCGCCGCGTTCCGCTGTGCGTCGCGGCTAAACTTCACGTCGGGATCGGCGGCGATCTTCGCCCATTGATGCAGTGGATCCTTTTCATCCCGCGCCGCAGCGAGCAGGTGCGTCACCCATCGGCCAAGGAGGGCGGCATCAAGTTTGTGGGCCTGCGCGATCTCCTCCATACGTCGCGGCGTCGTATCCGCGTGAGCCAGGATTGCCGCGCGCGCCGCCAACAGGTAATCGGCCAAGCGTTCCGCGCCCGGTCGCAGCGAATCCGCCAGCGCTGTCTGAATCGGCGCTCGGCTCTTCTCTCGCAGCTTCGTCAAGTCGGCGGCGACACGCCGGTTGTGTTCCATCGAATCGAAGCGCGCCAGGCGATAAGGACTGCTCTGCAAGAAGCCGAACAGAGCGTAGTAATCCTTCGTGGAAATCGCATCGAACTTGTGATCGTGGCAGCGGGCGCAGGCGACGGTCAAACCGAGGAACGCCTTGGACAGCACATCGACCTTGTTGTCGAAGCGATCGGCCTGGTCCTGGCGAATGTCCACCGGCGAATGCACTTCCTCGCCGAGAAACCAGAAGCCGCTGCCGAGGATCGATTCGTTGAAACCACGCTGCGGATGCAAACGCGGTTTGGACAGCAAATCACCCGCCAGATGTTCGACGACGAACTGATTGTAGGGAACATCCGCATTCAGAGCGCGGATGACGTAATCGCGATATTGGTAGGCGTTGGGGATGGGGTAATCGAACTCGTGGCCGCGCGTCTCGGCGTAGCGCATCAGATCGAGCCAGTGCCGGCCCCAGCGTTCGCCGAAGTGCGCCGAACTCAGCAGGCGATCCACGACTTTCTCGGCGGCGTCCGCCGAGGTGTCGCGCAGAAACGCCTCGACCTCGCCCGGCGACGGCGGCAGGCCAATCAGGTCAAAGTACAGTCGGCGAACGAGCGTCCGTCGATCCGCCTCTTTCGCCGGTGACAATCCCTTGTCTTCCAGCCGCGCCAGGATGAAGCGATCGACCGGATCGCGCGGCCAACGGATGTTCCGCACAGTGGGCGGTGTCTGGGGACGGATTGCGCGCCAGGCCCAGTGATCGCGTTTGCGCTGGGCGAGATCGAACGTCGCCATCGTCGTCGTGGTGTCCGTGGTCGCTTGCTGTTTCGGCCAGGGCGCTCCCATACGAACCCATGTCGTCAGATCCGCGATGGCCGTATCCGGCAGTTTGTCGCGCGGCGGCATCTGCAATTCGACGTTCTTGTAGCCGATGGCCTCGATGAGCCGGCTTTTGTCCGGCTGACCAGGGACGAAAGCCGTCCCACTATCGCCGCCGGCGAGCATGGCCTCGCGGCTGTCCAGGCGCAGCCCGCCGCGCAGTTTCTTGGCCTTGGCCGAGTGGCACGAGTAACAATGCTTCACCAAAACAGGACGTACTTTTCTCTCGAAAAACTCCATTCCCTCCACCGATGAATCCGCCGCCCGCAGCGGAGGGGACAGCGCGAGCAAGGTTCCGATTATTGGCAAGAGGAGTGAGAGGAGGGATCGTCGATACAGCATAGTGGGTCTCGCCTGGCGGGAGTCCAATTCTTCGCGTGGGCGTATCGGACTTATCAAACCAGTGTACTCCTCTCGGAAGCCGCTTACCACGGATGTTTTTGGGACGCGAGGCCAACAACAAGTTCCACGTTTCGCCGCTTAGTCCAATGCAGAATGCCTCATCATTGCAGAATGCGGAATGCGGAATGGAAGACCAGGCGGTTTTCATTCTGCATTCTGACTTCTGCATTTTTGCTAGAATAACTCTCTCCTTGTTGAAGTTCCCGTGAGGGAACTAACGGGGAGGAGGAGTTCCAATTGAGAACATGATGGCAGGATCGCGCACGTTCACTTTCCTCGGCACCGGCACCTCAATGGGCGTGCCCATGATCGGCTGTGACTGCGCCGTCTGTCAGTCGTCCGATCCACACAATCACCGCTATCGCTGTGCCGTACTCATTCGCACACCGCGCGGCAACCTGCTCATCGACACGCCGCCCGAGTTGCGTCTGCAACTGCTCCGTGAGCGTGTCGGCCTTATTCACGCCACGTTGTTCACGCACTATCACGCCGATCACCTGTTCGGACTCGACGATCTGCGGCCCATCACGCGCATGCTCGGCGGCCCGCTTCCGCTCTACTGCACCGGCGAAGTCGAGGGCAAAATTCGCACCGCGTTCTCCTACGCCTTCGGCCCGGAAGCCGATTCGCTGCCAGCCGGTATGGTTCCCAAGTTCGTCTTCCAGCGCATGAGCAGCGAACCGTTTGCCGTTCTCGGCGAGTTGGTCACGCCCATTCCGCTCATCCACGCCCATTTCGATGTGATGGGTTTTCGGATCGGCGATGTCGCTTATTGTACCGATGTCAGCCAGATTCCACGCGATAGCTGGCCGCGCCTCGAAGGATTGCGCGTGTTGATACTCGATGCCCTGCGTTACAAGCCGCACCCCGCCCACTTTGGGCTGGAGCAGGCGCTCGACGTTATCCGGCAATTCCGTCCGGAGCGCGCCTACCTGACGCACATGAGCCATGAGTTGGAGCATGAGACGGTGAATCGTCTGCTGCCGCCCAATGTGCAGCTGGCCTATGATGGATTGTCGTTTGAGTTTTAGTTTAGCCGCGACGCGCAGCGGAGCGCGCTCCGCTGCGCGTCGCGGCTAAACGGGTTCTTCTGATGAGGTTCTCATGGCTGGCCCCGCAATGAATGTGCCCGATGATCTGCGGCGCAAGTTGCAACAGCACAAGCACGAACACACGCTCGCGTGGTGGGATCGTTTGGATGACGCCGCGCGGCGCGGCCTGATCGAGCAACTCCAGGCCGTCGATCTCGATCAATTGGCTCATCTGTACGCGCAGCGTGAGAAGACCTATCAGGTTCCGGCTTCCTCGCGTATCAAGCCGATCGCGATCGTACCGGCCGATGCGCCAGACAATGCGGCCATGCGCTCAGTTGGCGAGGAGGCGTTGCGGCGCGGTGAGGTAGCGGTGCTGATCGTGGCGGGCGGCCAGGGCAGCCGACTCGGTTTCGAGCATCCCAAGGGCATGTATCCTGTCGGGCCGGTCAGCCGCAAAAGCCTGTTTCAGATTCATGCCGAGAAGGTGCTGGCATTGGGCCGTCGCTATGGAAAGCAACCGCCGCTGCTCGTCATGACCAGCCCAGCCACCGACGCCGAGACGAAAGAATTCTTCGCCGAACAGCGATATTTCGGATTGCCAAAGGACGGAATATTCTTCTTTTGTCAAGGCACCATGCCGGCCCTGGACCTGGCGACGGGCAAATTGCTTCTGGAATCGCATGGCCGCTTGTTCCTCAGTCCCGACGGTCACGGCGGTACACTGACCGCGTTGGCGAAAAGCGGTCTGCTCGAACGCATGCGGAAACGCGGTATCCGCCACCTGTTCTACTTCCAGGTGGACAATCCGCTGGTGAAGGTGGCCGATCCAATCTTCCTGGGCCGGCATTTGTCCGAGCGCTCCGAGGCATCCTCCAAGATCGTGCCCAAGCAGGGACCGAAGGATCGGCTTGGCAACCTCGTGCTGGTCGAAGGTCGTTGCACCATGATCGAGTATTCCGATCTACCCGACAACCTGGCGCACGAGACCGACGAGAACGGGCGACTGCGTTTGTGGGCAGGCAGTCCAGCGATCCATATTTTCGACATGGATTTCCTGGCTCGGCTGACCGAGGGAGCTGGCATGTTGCCGTTCCACGTCGCCCGCAAGAAAGTGCCGTGTCTCGACGAGCGGGGCCAAACCGTGCAACCGGAGAAAGAGAATGCCCTCAAGTTTGAGCGATTCATCTTCGATGTGCTGCCGTTGGCCGAGCGCTGGCTGGTGATGGAAACCTCGCATCGGGAAGAGTTCGCCCCACTCAAGAACGCGGAGGGAGCCGATTCGCCGAAGGCGGTCGAGGCGGCACTGACGAATTTGGCTGCGGATTGGCTACAGCGAGCCGGCGTCGAGGTGCCGCGCGCGGCGAACGATGAGCCGGCGTTTCCCCTGGAGATTAGCCCGCTGCTGGCGCTGGACGCCGAGGAATCGGCCGCGCGCGTGGATCGCGGCATACGGATCAACGGACCAACGTATTTTTATTAAAGCAAATGAATTATTCCGCCGCCTGCGGCTTAGCGCTAAGCCGCAGGCGGCCCCGATTGCTTAGAAAGGGCGAGGGAATGCTTCACGCGATGATTATGGCGGGCGGTGGCGGCACGCGGTTTTGGCCGCGCAGTCGGGCGCGGCGTCCCAAACAGTTTTTGGCGCTGGGCGGCGAACGCACGCTGTTACAGCAGGCCATGGACCGCATCGAGGCGCTGTTGCCGGCCGAGAATGCCTGGGTCATCACCGGCCAGGCCTACCAGGCCGAGACGACCCAGCAACTGCCGCAACTGCCGAGCGATCACATCGTCGGCGAACCGTGCGGCCGGGATACGGCACCGTGTATCGGCCTGGGCGCGGCGCTCATCGCCCGCCGCGATCCGTCGGCCATCATGCTCGTGACGCCGGCCGATCACGTCATCGAGCCGGTGCGCGAGTTCGAGCGCGCTGCCCACGTCGCCGCCCAAATGGCCGAGGAACATTCCTCCGCGCTTATCACCTTCGGCATTCCACCGACGTTCCCGTCCACCGGCTACGGCTACATTCGGCGAGGTTCGGAGGTCGGGCAGCGTCAGGGCGTCAGCGTGTTTCGCGTGCAGGCGTTCGAGGAAAAACCTCCCGCCGACCGCGCCGAGCAGTTCCTCGTTTCCGGTGAGTATTATTGGAACAGCGGTATCTTCGTCTGGCGGGCGCGTACCGTGCTTGAGGAACTGCATCGCCAGCAACCGAAGTTGTATGACGGCGTGACGCGCATCGCCGACGCCTGGGATACGCCGCAACGCGACGCCGTGCTGCGCCAACAATACGAGGCGATGCCGAAAAACAGCATCGACTACGCCGTCATGGAACATGCCCGCGAGGTGTTGGTGGTCAAGGCTCCCTATCGCTGGGACGATGTCGGCAGCTGGTTAGCTCTGGAACGCATGCACCCGCAAGACGCCGACCATAACACAGTCCTGGCGACGCACTGCGGATTGAAGACGAATCACTGTGTCATCGTCGGCGAGGCTGGCCGGCTCATCACGACAATCGGCGTCGAGAATTTGGTCATTGTGCAAGATGGCGATGCCACGCTGATCGCCGACCGCCGCGATGAGGGCACGGTCAAGCAACTCGTCGATCTATTGAAAAAGAAAGGGCTGGAAAAATATCTATGAGCGCGCCCACGCGCCTGCTCGGAGTGGACTACGGCACCGTTCGCATCGGCCTGGCCATCAGCGATCCCGACCGCCGCCTGGCGTCGCCGCTGGCCGTCTACGAACGCCGTAGCCGCGAGCAGGACGCAGCCTATTTCCGCGCTATTATCGCCGCGGAGGAAGTCGGCGCGCTCGTCGTCGGTCTGCCGGTGCATCTCGATGGCCGTGAGGGACAGAAGGCGATCGAGGCGCGTGCATTCGGGGCGTGGCTGGTCGAGATGACCGAACTGCCGGTGACATTCTGGGACGAGCGATTCAGCACCGTCGAAGCCGAATCGGCGCTGTGGCAGGCGGGACTGACGCACAAGAAACGCAAGGCGCGGCGCGATCGTGTGGCGGCGCAGATTCTGTTGCAGGCATATCTCGATGCCGGTTGCCCTGATGAATCCGCAACGGGGCCACTGGAAGGATGAAGGCTCACAATCTCTCGACATGAGGCGGCGTCCATCGTCCGGCACTTGGCCTCGATCTTCAATTGGCGACGAACTGCAAAATCCGCACGGCATTTCCTGAGCTATCCTTTTTTCTCCGGAGTCTTGCCGCCAAGGGTGTGTTTTAGGACGAAGGCCACAATGGGAGCCGGGTTCTCCAGGCTGTGCGGATGGTGGCCGACGCCGGGCTTGGCGATGACCGTGATCGATCCGCCGAGCTTGGCGTAACGGGCTTCGATGAGCCGCGTGTTCTCGGCCATCGGCACGATGTCGTCCGCCTCGCCGCAGATGTGCAGCAAAGGGATGCGGGCCTTGGCCAACGGTTCCAGGTTGTCCACCGGGTTCTTCTTGAATTGCAGCGCCTCCGTCTCGGTAAGCCGATAGGCTTTCAGACAGCGTTGCCAGTCGGCCGGGGAGCCTTTGCCTTTGCCCTTTCCTCCAGGCCAGCTTTTGAAATCGCAGACGGGCGCGTCGTTATAGATGCAGGCGACCTTCTCGGGGTTTCGCGCCGCCCAGTTCAACGCGAACAAGCCTCCGCGGCTAAAGCCCTCCAACACCGCTTTCGTCCCCAGACCGCGCGTGGTGGTGAGGTGCTGGTAGAACCGATCCATGTGGTCGAGCGCGACCGGCGCGCCGTACATATCTTGCACGTTCATGTAGGCGACGTGGAAACCCTTGGCGAGCAGCGCAAGGTCCGCCTGGGGCTGATGGCCGAAGAATTCGGTGCGCCAGATCCACGGTTTCCCCTTGGCGGCGGATCGGGGCAGGATGAGGATGCAATCGCGACCATCGACCTTGAAATCGTGTCGCTCGAAACCCTCCCATGTAGAAACTCTGTCCGGCTCCGTTTTGCCTGGCGCGGCGGCGCGGACCTGGGCGCTCGACACGAGCAGCATGAGAACGCAGAGGAATGTTCGATGAGCTATTTTGCGAAGCGGTTTCATGGTGGTCTCCTACATGCCTCCGCCGTAACGGATTTGTCTTCACAACGGGACGATGGCGACTCGGGCGGGAGCTATCTCTTTTGGACAGTGTAGGGAATCACTGCTACTCGTGCGGTCGCGGTACGATTCCTCTCACGCGGCGGATTCCGTACCAACGAAACCGGCGCCTGGCCGAGTGAGTCCATCCTGGCCTCGCTCGGCCGAGTGGTCCTCTGTAAGATGACCAGATGAACATTCACCGCTACGAAGTTAACCCGCCAATCGAGGCTTTCACGTAGGCCAGCGAGGCCACGAAAACCTGGGACTTTCCTGTGATGGATGCCCTGGCCGTAGACGCCGCGAAAGCAGCGTTCCACGGGCAACCCGTCGCGGACGCCAGGCTCAATCACGATCGCGGACATTCGTGCAATCACCCTTTTTCCCGAGGACTTCATCGCAGATGGCCAGCCTGTTACAAATCACAAAAGCCTTCAAAAGTTACGGCGATCAGGTGTTACTCGATGGAGCCGAGGCCACCTTGAGCGATAATGGCAAGGTGGGGTTCATCGGCCGAAATGGGGCCGGGAAAAGTACACTGCTCCGAGTTCTGCTCGGTGAGGAAGAACTCGACAGCGGAGAAGTCATCCGCCATCCAAGCCTGCGACTGGGATATTTGCGCCAGCACGATCCCTTTCTTCCCGAGGAAACCGTTCTCGAATTTCTGATGCGCGATAGCGGCCAGCCCAACTGGAAATGTGGCGAAGTCGCCGGGCAATTTGAACTGAAAGGGGCCAACCTAGAAGGCCGCATCGCGAAACTCTCCGGCGGCTGGCAGACGCGCGTGAAGCTTGCGGCACTGCTGTTGCATGAGCCGAATCTGCTGTTGCTCGACGAGCCAACGAACTTTCTCGACCTGCGAACGCAGATTCTCCTGGAACATTTTCTGCAAAGCCATCGGGCAGCGTGTCTGATTGTCTCCCACGATCGGGCGTTTCTTGGCGCTACATGCAACCACACCCTTGATCTGTCCCGAGGCAAATTGACGTTCTTTCCCGGTAAGGTCGATGCGTATCTGGAATATCAGCGAGAGAAACGCCAACACGAGGAACGCTCGAATGTTTCCATTCTCGCCAAACGCCGGCACCTGGAGGAATTCATCGCCAAGAACAAGGCGCGCGCCAGTACCGCGACATTGGCGAAATCAAAAAGCAAGCAACTCGAACGCCTGGAATTAACGGAGATCGCCCGCGATCAACCGGCGGCCAGGATTCGCGCCCCGCGTGTTGAGCCGCGCAAAGGTTTCGCGCTCCGCTGCCGAGATCTGGCGATCGGATACCCCGAGCGGCAGATTGCCTCCGATGTCCACTTGGAGATCGACCACGGCTCGCGCGCGGCCGTCGTCGGCGACAACGGACAAGGAAAAACGACCTTCCTTCGGACAGTGGTAGATTCCCTCAAGCCGCTCGCCGGGGAAGTCCGCTGGGGTCACGGCTGTCAAATCGGTGTCTACGCCCAGCACGTCTACACCAGCTTGCCGGAAAGCCAGACGGTTTTGACCTATCTTCACGGGCAGGCCGCCAAAGGCAAGAAGGACCAGGAGATTCTCGAAGTGGCCGGCTCCTTGCTGTTCCGTGGAGCGCACGTCAAGAAGCCCATCTCGGTTCTGTCCGGGGGAGAGCGAGCCAGGCTCTGTCTGGCGGGGTTGTTGTTGAGCGAGTCCAACGTGCTGATTCTTGATGAACCGGGAAACCATCTCGATGTCGATACCGTGGACGCTCTTGCCGCGGCTTTACTGGAATACGAGGGAACCCTCATCTTCACGAGCCACGATCGACACTTCACGAAAAGAGTGGCCACCTGCATTGTGGAAGTGCGTGACGGCCGTGTAACCAATTACAGCGGCCAGTATGAAGCGTATCTGTATAAGGTCAACAAGGAGATTGAGGCCGGCGAGCGTGAACTGGCAAGCGAGCGCGCGAAACTTCCTTCCGATAGGGTAAAGCCGGTCAAGATTGCGTCACGGCCCGCGCAAAGGAACGAACGGGATGTGCGCAAGGAAATCAAGACTCTGGAGAAGATGATAGCCCAGCTCGACGAACAGAAAAGCTGCCTCAATGCTCAGTTGCTGAAATCGACCGATGCCGACGAGGCGCTTCGTCTCCACAACGAAGTCTCCGCTCTGATTGAGCCGCTCGCCGAGGCCGAGGAACGGTGGTGCCGGCTGCAAGAGGAGATCGAAGGAACCGCTTGATACGGTTGTGAGGAAGAGCCGATTTCTTCGCGAGTCCTCTGTCCCCTCGGCAAGTACAAACGGAATAATTGTCCGATCTTTTATCATACCCCCAAGAGGAGAAGCGGGCATGGAATACAGACAACTGGGCGGTTCGGGCCTCAAAGTGCCCGTGCTGAGCCTGGGCACCGGCACCTTCGGCGGCGGGAACGAGTTTTTCAAGGCGTGGGGCGCCAGCAACGTCGCCGAGGCCACGCGGCTCGTCGATGTCTGCTTGGAAGCCGGACTGACCATGTTCGACTCGGCCGACATTTACTCCAACGGCCTGGCCGAGGACATCCTGGGGCAAGCGATCAAGGGCCGTCGCAGTCAGGTCATCCTTTCCACCAAGGGAACCTTCCGCGCCGGCCCCGGCCCCAACGATGTCGGCTCCTCGCGCTTTCATCTGACTCGCGCGGTCGAGGCGAGCTTGAAGCGGTTGGGCACGGACTACATCGACCTCTACCAGTTGCACGGCTTCGACGCCATGACGTCGATTGAGGAAGTGCTTAACACGCTCGACGACATGGTACGCGCCGGAAAGATCCGCTACATCGGCTGCTCGAACTTTTCCGGCTGGCATCTGATGAAGTCGCTGGCGGTGTCGGAGAAATACGGCCTGACCCGCTACGTCGCCCATCAAGCCTACTACTCCCTGGTCGGCCGCGACTACGAGTGGGAACTGATGCCGCTCGCCCTGGACCAAAAGGTCGGCGCAGTCATCTGGAGTCCGCTCGGCTGGGGCCGGCTCACCGGCAAGATTCGGCGAGGTCAGCCGTTGCCGCAAACCAGCCGACTTCAGAACAAGACCGTGACCGAGATTGGGCCGCGCGTTCCCGACGAATATCTCTATCGGGTCGTCGATGCGCTGGACGAGGTTGCCAAGGAGACGAGCAAGACCATTCCGCAAATTGCGCTGAACTGGTTGCTTCAGCGGCCGTCCGTCGCCAACGTCATCGTCGGCGCTCGCAACGAGGAACAGTTGCGGCAGAACCTTGGGGCGGTGGGCTGGAACCTGACGGCCGAGCAGGTGGCTCGGCTCGACGCCGCGAGCGCGACACCGCTGGCGTATCCCTACTGGCACCAGCGGGGCTTTGCGGAACGCAATCCTTCCCCGGTCTGAGCCGGAGGAACAAGGAGGAGAAACTGCTGCCGTCAGGTCTTCCGATCCCTCTCATTTGCGGGTGGCAAGGTATTCGAGCAGGTCGGCGGCTTCCTGGGCGGTCAGGCCGGCCAGCTGTCCATCGGGCATCAGCGAGGTCCGCGACGGCCGCAGTTCCTCCACGTTTTTGGCGGCGAGGATAAGTTCCTTGTTTTGGCCGTCGCGCAGGATCACCTGTTTCTCGTCTCGCTTGACCAATTGCCCTGTAATCGATCGACCGTCCGCAGTGGAGGCGACATAGGCGGCGTATTTCGGCTCGATCCGCCGCGACGGCTCCAGGATGCTCTCCAGCAGATCTTCGCGCCGGCGCAGCTTTCCGATGGTCGAGAGGTCTGGTCCTATTGAGATGCCCCGACCGCCAATTTGGTGGCAACTGCCGCAGTTGACGGCTTGCGACCAGAACAGTTTCTCACCGCGAGCGGAGTCGCCCTGGAGAGTCAAAATAGTCCGGGGCCGAGGATTCGAGCCGAGCTTTCGCGCGCCCTTCTCCGCTGGCAGATACCCCTCGAACAGGTCGCGCACTGGGCCGACCGGGAGTTTTGCCACCGCAACCAACAACGCGTCTCGTTCGGCAGGCTTCATTTCGCCGCGACCGAGTTTGCGCGCCATCGCCTGCGCGGACTTCGGATTGGCCAGCAACTTGTCCGGTGGTCCTCCCTTCGGCAAAGGCTCCGTCTTGATCGCCACCCCGTTCATGCCGGCAATCCATTGTTCGATGAGTTTCAGCCCCACTTCGTCTGGACGGTCGGAGCCGATGTGCGGCATGCGATCCCGGCCGAACTTGGCCATGCGGAAATACAGGGTACTTCCATACGGGTCGCCCGGCTTGATGATCCGCGCGTCCGGCAAGCCGAGGTCGCCGCGAGTGGGACGGATGCCGACCGCCTTCATCTCGGCAACGGAGACAGGAAACTGGAGACGCAAATCGACGGAACCGCCTCCGCCGTTGGTATGGCAATGACCGCAGTTGGCGTGAAGATAGGCGCAGGCTCGCGCCTCCAGTGATTGGCCTGCATCTGCCGGGTCCGCGAGTTTGCGTTCCCGCGCGGTTGAGCGATCATCGAACGACGGCAACGGTTTCCCGTCATTTCCCGCCCGGCGGATAAATCCAGCCTCCGTGAGCGTGACGAGTTGGTTGCGTCCGTCGGCTCCCAATCGGTTCAATTGTTCGGGCTGGAACGCCAGCGCATATTCCGACCAACTACTGTGGCACGACATGCACTGACTGCGGCTGGGGAATCGCCAGAGACGTTTCTGCTTCCCATCAGGCACTTCCTTCTCGGTGCCATCGGCGGGAACCAAATCGGCGTCCGTTTGATCGTCCCGCCAGGCGAACGTGTAAGGATGCCAGTCCACGCCATCCAAGTGCAGGAGTTGCGTCTCGATCCGCCGGCCACTCAGGGAGATCGTCCTCACAAGGACCGCATCCTTGGGGAAGTGCATGCGGAAGAGATGCCAGTCCACATTGCCGGGAATCGGCTTACCGGATGCGTACAGGGTGGCGGACGACATGCCGGGAAAGGCAACCCAATGTTCCGCCGTTGCCCCATCTTGCCATTGCCGGCTGTTCACCGTGAACGGAATCACTCCGGCTCCCGGTGTATTGTCCTTTACCGCGGCGAACAAACCCGTCTCGGACAGCTTCGTCGGGAAGTGGGCATTCTTTGCGCTTCCGTCATTCCGTTCGATGGTATGCACCGTGCCGCCGTCGTAATCGAGAAAGTACAGTTCGCCATGCGTATCCTCACCGAAGGCGATGATGCGCACCGATGGGCGTGTAATCTCCGGCATCTCCTTAGTTCGGTCGCCCTCGAAGCGAGCCGCCCACAGACGGCGGGTTTCCCAGTCGCCGAAGATGTAGGCTCCGCGCAGTTCGGGAAACTTCTTCCCACGGTAGACGCGCCCGCCGGTGACGCTACACGCGATCGTATGCGGCAACTCGATCAGCGCCGGACGGATCGGATTCGGTCCCACCTTCTCCGGTTTGATGGGCTGCGGTCCTTCCATGGCCGACCATCCGTAGTTGCCACCCTTCTCGACCCGATGAACCGACTCCCAAAGCTCCCAGCCGACATCGCCGACGAACAATTCGCCGGTTTGATGGTCGAAGCTCATCCGCCAGGGGTTGCGGAAGCCATAGGCCCACACTTCCGGCCGCGCTCCCTTCATCTTGACGAACGGATTATCCGTCGGAACGGCGTAGTTTTTTCCCCCCTTCTTATGGTCCACATCGATCCGCAAGATGGAGGAGAGAAGATCGGAGATGTCCTGCCCCGTGTTGAACGGATCAGGCGGGTTCGGGTTCCCAGCATCGCCCGTGGAAATGTAGAGCATGCGGTCGGGGCCGAAGTGGAGGTCGCCTCCGTTGTGCCCACCCTGAAGGAAGGTAAGGATGATCTCTTCGCTCGACGGATCGATGCGTGGCGGGTCCGTCTTACTGACGGTGAAGCGAGAGACGCGCGTTCCGTCCGTCAGGTTCTGCTGGTGGGGCTTCTTGCCTCGCAGGGTGTAACAGAGAAAGCACTGGCGATTCTTCTCAAAATCGGGATGAAATGCTAGTCCGTAGACCGCTTCCACTTCCTTCGCCTCGGCGAGCAGGTGAATCGTCTTGACTTCTTTACTCAGGTCGAAAAAGAGGTCGGCCTTGGCGTCCGGCTTGTCCGCGAACGAGTATAACTTGCCAGCCTGTTCGCCGACGAAGAGCCGGTCGCTGCCCGGACAGCGTGCCAGGAGTACGGGATGCGTAAACTTCAGATTCGGGAACGCTCGAACCACCTTGAAGGGAGGCGGCGGATCGGGGGAACCTATTACTCGTGAGGTCGTCCAGGCCGACCGTACGGATTTCGTGGATTGTCGTTCCTTGGGTTTGGGCGGTTTTGCCTCGGCTGAAGCGAACCACGCAACGAATCCAGCAATGAAAATTAGCGACAATGCCGATATGACAAGATACATATGACGGACGCCCTGGGAAGGTGTCGGCATGAGTTCCACTCCGGAGGAAACACCGAGAACGCGAGTCCCCTTTGGCACCAGGCGAGCAGCGTGTTCATTCTAGTTATTTTGTCGCTCACGCGATCCTGAATGCGTCTTTCACAATGCTTGCACGAAGGTGGTTTGTCGCGTTTGTTGGGTCTTGATGTCCCAGATGCGCAAGGTGATTTGAATCGCCAGAATTCGGAGGAAGCGCCCCGTGCCGATGTCGAAATACAGCGGGATAGTGGTGCGGGTCGCGGTGTCGGAAGTCGGAGACCACACCGAGTAATCGTAGACGCCATCGTTGCGACTCGACCACGTATCGAACACTTGCGGTCCCGATCCATTGCGCGGGAAGGCGGGGTTATCGCTGGAGTACGCTTGAACTGCGGGGTCGAACAGATCAACAAAATCACGGTTGCCATCCAGCAGCACGCGCACGTCGAAGGAAACCACGTCGGTCAGAAGCAAGTCGGCGCTTCGGAAACGCGGCTGATTCAACGTCGGGGCATCCTCGGCCATGAGCGGATAGCTGGGCCGATGTGCCACGGGATCGACTGGCAAAGGCAACCCCGCCAGGTTGACCGGATTCATGCCCGAGCGATGGATCGGCATCGACAGATCGTTCGGGTTATTGAAGTACAGAAATGCGTTCTCGTGCGCGGCGTCCGGCCGAGCGCTCATTTCCAGGTAAAGCGAATTGCGCGGCGGATTGGGAGCATCGAAAGCCTGCCGTATCGACACGGGGGGAGAAATGTGCGCGTTGTTGCTGACCGCCAGCCATTGTCGGCGAAAGAGGCTGTAGAGGGGTGTTCCGTTGGCATTGTCGGGCGTTTGACGTAGAAAGTAAGCGACCTCGGCCCAGGGAGAGTTGAAGGTGTTGGGGCAATCCTGATAGCGGGCCTCCCACGGTCCCAGGTCTACCGAGTTCGGCGGCAGCAGCGGCGAATCCGGCGGTACCCAGGCCGACAGGTAATCGTGGCGTTGGTTGCCGCTTCGCGATACCGTGAAGTGCAGCATGTGATCGACCGAGCGGAAGGACGGAATGCCGCTGAGATCGCTGCCTTCGTAGGTGTTCGCGCCACTGCCGGCGCGGCTGCCTTGCCAGAGCCGAAAGAAACCCGCTTCGGGGGGCCCGTTCTTCCAGAAATCCACATCGCTGAGACGTTTGGAAGCTTCAAAATGATTCGCAGCCAGATCGTGCCGCATAATCGTGGTCGCGGAACGTAGCTTCGCGGCCAGGTCGCCGGTCGCCTTGAGTTTATGGAAGGTCGAGAAACCGGCCTGAAACGCATACGACAGGATGGCCATGATGAAGAGTACCAACGCCAGGGCGACGAGCATCTCAATCAGGGTGAAGGCCGGGAGATGTTTGGCGCGGACGTGTCGCATGGTGTACCTCGGCAGATTCATCCTTGTCTGTTCCGAAAGCCCCTCTCCCCTGTACTCGGGGGAGAGGGGTTGGGGGTG
>DATNCY010000072.1:0-4706 GCA_035553375.1 Gemmataceae bacterium | reverse complement strand
TAATTTGTAGAGCCGAAGCGCAGTTGAGGAAGAGCGTAAACAAGGCATTTGACGCTCTTCCTCAACTACAAAAGATCCTCTAACTCAGCACTCTCCGCACTTGTGTAGATACTAATGACTCGGGGGAGAGGGGAGCTTATGGGACAGTCTGTTACTTCTTCGACGCTGGTTCCGCTTCCAGTCGCAGTCCCGCAGCCTCGGTGACACGGTCGAAGAATGCTCTTCCGGTGGTGTAGCTAATCAACTGCACCACCTCGCGCGGGCTGGTCAACTTCAAAGCGTGAGCCACCTCGTCATCGGTCAACACAATGGGCGATGCGGCCAACTGGCGGGCCAGCGTGAAGAGGGCACGCTCGGCCGGCGTGAATTCCGCCCAGTCGCCGTCCAGCTGGTAAATGCGTTCATCCGACCAACCCAACTCCTGAAGACGACGTTTGGCCTCGCCGACCGCGTACCAGGCGCGATCCTGACGCGCGATGATCCAGCTCACCTGCGCCTTGAGCAGCGGTTTCAGATCGCCCTTCTCCTCGGCCGCACGCAAACCGACGATACGACTTTTACCATCGCGCGGGAAGTTGGCCAGCAGCCGCACCCACTGCGGCAACCGACCTTTCGGCCAATCGGCCGGTAAGATCGCGCGCGCCTTGGACTCTTCCACGAGCGGCAAACGCGGTGTTCGCCGGCGGCAAACCTCCAGCGCCTTCTCCACGTCGCCCCGCGCTTCAAGCGGTGGCCGATGGGAAACGGCCAACCGGCTCGGCCTTTTGCTGTCGCCCTCTTTGTACAGTGGCGCAACGCAAGTGATCTTGTTCTTGTATCGCTCCGGAGTCGGCGTCAGGAAACTCTTGATCGGCAAGGGGCGATCCATTGGAACGGGTTTCGAGGCGTTTTTCAGGAACCGGCTGGCGTCCTTCTCCTGCGGTACGCCTACACCTTCTTTCCATCGATTGGTCGAATTGTAGCCGCCGACGGCGAAGACCATTTCCAGAATCTGCACGTCCTTGTAGTGCTTGCGCAGTGCATCAACGTCGGCGTCGGTGATGTGGTGCGGTTCATAGGTGAGCTTGCGGGCCAAGACGAACGCGGCCCGCTGAGCAGGGGTAAACTCCGACCAATCGCCGTCCAGACCCGCGATTTCTTCTTCTTTCACGCCCGCGACCGCGAGCTTGATCTCCTGGTGGCCCAGTCAGTAATGGCAGTTCGTCGTCCGCGAAACGATCCAAAACAACTCTACTTTGAAAGCGTAGTCCAGCGACATGTTGGGATCGGGCTGGCGAGAAAAGCCACTGCCGCGTTTCTCACCCGGCGGCATGAAATGGTGACGTAGTCGGGCCTCGTAACTCTCGACGCGCTCGCCGAGTTGCCTCTTGTCTTCCTCAGTCAACGCGGGCAGAGGAATGCGCGGCTTTCGGACCTTCATGTCCTCCAAATACTGTTTGACTTCGAGCCGGGTCAACGGCACAGGACGAGGAACGGCTCGTGAGTCGTCGGCCGAATGGACCGAACCCGCGAGCGTCAGAAAGGCGAGGATGGCGAATATGCGAGGCATGCGAGATTCTCCGAGAGTATTAGCTTTGGGGATCGTGACGAACGACGGTCAGCACGGGACTGGTGCCAACCATGTAAGCCGTGTTTTTGCGAATGGTCCTGCCATTGGGCTGTTTGAGTGTCAGCAGAACCGGAAAGCGAATATCAATACCGGCCCGTGTGCCGTCCGAGATGAATTGGTAGTCTGTCAGCCGGCAGCCGGCCAACCAATCCGGGTCGTTGACCTGAACGGCGGGCGAGGCGGAACGCAGAGAGTCGAGCGCGTCGCCGCGCTGCCACGCATCGAGAACGGAGCGTAGAGTGTCCCGAGCCAGAGTCGGTTCCGCCGGCGTTTGCAGGGACGGTCCACCGCAGCCGGCCAGCAGGAGTACGGCGAAGCACAAAAGTTTGTTCTGTTGGTTCATGGCTTCCACGTTGCTACCGAGAGACGTTAACACAATGAATTGCCAGCCCGCAACGCCAGCAAGGGTGTCCCTTGCTGGCGCTGCGGGCTAGCCAAAATGTTCGTGTCTCCAAGGCATTCGGTTAGTAATCGCCGAGAGGTTCACCGCCGTTACGAGAGCCGAGGCCGCGCCAGGTGAAAAGGTCAACGCTGTTCGTCACGAAACGGACCGAACCGTCGCACAACGCCATGTTGACGCCGTTGGTATGGCCGCTGTTGGCCGTGGTAGCAATGCGGCCGGGCGGATACATGCACGAACGACTATTGGGCGGTCCGACGTGGAAGTAGACGGTGGTCGAATGATAACCCTGGAGCCAGGGACCGCCGACATTGGACACCCCTTGGGTACTCAGATCGTTGATGTTGACGCTCGCACAGTAGGCCATCGCCTCATCGGCCGTGTTGGGATAGCTGGTTGGGTGATAGGTGTCGCTATTGTTGGTGGTGATGGCGTTGCTGAAGTCGCCCTTCATGTGTTCGCTCCAGGCGGCGGTGTTACTGGTGCCGTCCGTGATGTCGGTGAGGCGAACATTACTGTTGAGGTAGAAAGGGCCGTTGGGTGCCGGCATGGTCGAGTTAGGGCCGGTCGCTGCGGGCAACCCCCAAAGGATGCCGCTACCCTGGTTGACGCGGTAATTGTTGCCGGCCCAGCCGGCCGGCACCTGGTTGCGCGGATCGGAGGGACATTGGAAGGTCTTGATCTCGATGGCGCGAGCCACGGCATTGCTGGAGTCGTCCCAGGAGGCCGCGAAGTTTACCTGGCGATGGGCATTATCCTGCTCGATGTAGGGTAACAGGTAAGCCTGAGTGGAGAGCGCGTTGTTATCGCGGCCCGGAGGCAGTGTGCCAAGGCTGCCATGATAGTTGTGCAAGGCAAGCCCAAGTTGTTTCAAGTTGTTGCTGCACTGCATGCGTGCGGCCGACTCACGGACTTTCTGCACGGCGGGCAGCAGCAAGCCGATGAGGATGGCGATGATGGCAATCACCACCAACAATTCAATCAGCGTGAAGGCGGATCGACGACGAGTCATGATAAAACCTCCAAAGGAGGAGAACGAAGACGGTTACGAATGACGAATGACGGACGATGATCGCGGAGCGAGCGCGAAAGCTCGCGGATTTTTAGGATCCATATCGCAGTCATTACGAGTACACCGTCAGCGCGGGGCCGAACCAGCCCGAATCGCTCGGCGAAGGTCGGCGCGGCAAAGGCTGAACCATCCGCGCGTCGGCGCACACGTAATCGAAGATCGTTAGGGATTTACGGCCGGGCGATCAAGAAAGGAAACGAGGCGGGCGGTAGATTATCGAACCACGCCAGATGGGACAGGGAGAGGGAACTTCAGGAAGCCAAACATCACCTTGGAGTGTGAGGAGGACCGGACGCGGAATCAGGCGTCCCCATTCCTGAAACTTCACGGATTCGAGCGTAGTTGGCGCGGGGGGAACGAAAGGGCGTCGCGTACAGGACGGACCAGAACAAGGACAGGGTTTGCTCAGCGGAGCCGAGATGGGTTTCGGTAGGGCCGTTGGGTTCGGCACGAGCCGCGATTGATCGAGCGGCTGGCGCTCGACATGGTTCGGATAGTCGCAGCCAGCTCGCGCGATCGGGGGAGCGCACAGAATGATCGCCAGGAATGCCAGAGGTATTCCGGTGGGAGGATGAGCCAGGCATCGCGGCGAAAATCGCACCAGATGCAACCCACGACCGAAAGAAAAGAGTTAAAGCACGCGAGTACAACAAGACACCTTATCTCGGATTCTCATTGATGATACGCTTCGCGGTGCGCAATGCAAGCAAAAAAAGACCAACTTTGGGAGATTATCGCCGGAGGAACATCATTGCCAAACGCCCGCTCGCCCTCCATACTGATGTCTACCGTCCATCTCCTCCAGACAAACTCACAAGGCACAACGCCAGGAGCAAACCTATGTCAAACAACGAGAACGCATCGCCGCGAATCACTCGTCGCCGCGTCCTTCAGGGGGCCGCCCATCTCGCCGTCGCCGGCGCGCTCGGCGCAGGCGTGCGGACGGCGGCAGCCGAGGGAACCGTCGTCAAGAACAAACGCATCAAGCAATCGATCGTGCGCTGGTGCTTCGAGAAGCACTGGGACATCGAGCAGATTTGCCAGCAAGCCAAGCGACTCGGCTGCCTGAGCATCGAGTTGGCTAATCCCAAGGACTGGCCGACACTGAAGAAGCACGGTCTGACCTGCGCCATCGCCGGCAGCCACGGCTTCGAGAAGGGCATGAACAATCCCAAGTATCATGATATGTGCATCGAAAAGATGCGCACGGCCATCGACGCCTGCGCGGCGGCCGGCTATCCCAACGTCATCACCTTCACCGGCTTCCGCGAAAACATCCCCGACGACATGGGCATCAAGAATTGCGTGGCCGGCTACAAGAAGATCGCCGGCTACGCGGAAGAGAAGAAAGTGACCCTGTGTCTGGAGATGCTCAACAGCCGCGTCACCGAGAAGATGAAGGGCCATCCCGGCTATCAGGGCGATCACACCGATTATTGCATCGAGATCATCAAGAAGGTCGGTTCGCCGCGCCTGAAATTGCTTTTCGATATTTACCATGTGCAAATCATGGATGGCGACGTGATTCGCCGCATCCAGCAGAACGCCGAGTACATCGCCCATGTCCATACGGCCGGCAATCCGGGCCGGGCCGAATTAGACGACAAACAAGAGATTAATTATCC
>DATNCY010000071.1:0-66117 GCA_035553375.1 Gemmataceae bacterium | reverse complement strand
CCAGCGCGAGACCAGCGGCGCCCGCAAGGCTTCCGTGGACGAATTGCCGGCGATCAAGACGTGGATTCATGGTTGGCCTCCCGAACATCGTCGAACAAATTTCTTGCCCGCGAAACAACTCCATCAAACGCCATCGATACGCGAAGTCAACGTAATTTCCGCCCGAAATCGCGGGATGGCCAGGGAGGGAGTGGCGACGAGGCCGTTCTTGCGGTAAGGTGTCTATCGATAGTCCCGACAATCCACAGCCGACGTGCCGCGTCGCGTATGCCCGAGAGGAACATCCATGAAGACATTCACTATCCCAACAGTCGCTCTTGTCCTGCTTGGCGTTTCGTGCGGAACGCCAAGCCGCGCATTCGGCGCAGACGCCGCGAAGAGCGACCCCGCAACGCTTTCCCTTACGCTGCGCAAGCGCGTCGAGACGACGCCGGGCAGCGGGCGGTTTCACACGATCGTTCAGCCCGCCAAGTGGGACGCCAAAAAGACGGCGATCATCGTCTGCGATATGTGGGATCTGCACCACTGTCTCAACGCCGTCCGCCGCGCCGGTGAGATGGCCCCGCGTATGAACCGACTGCTGAGCGAGGCGCGGACGCATGGCGTCCTCATCATCCACGCTCCCAGTAGTTGCATGGCCGCTTATAAGGACCATCCCGCCCGCCGGAATGCCCTCAAGACGCCGCGCGCGAAAAACGTGCCCAAAGACATCGCCGGCTGGTGTAAAAGCATTCCCGCCGAGGAGAAGGGCGTGTATCCCATCGATCAGTCGGACGGCGGCGAGGACGACGACTTAGCCGAGCATCGCGCCTGGGCCGCGAAGCTTGAGAAAATGGGCCGTAATCCGCGCGCTCCGTGGAAGTCGCAACTCGACGTACTGAAAATTGAGGACCGCGATGTCATTAGCGACAATGGAGAGGAAATTTGGAGTGTTCTCGATCAGCGCGGCATCGACAATGTTGTTCTCCTTGGTGTCCATACGAATATGTGCGTGCTGGGCCGGCCGTTCGGTCTACGACAGATGGCACGACACGGCAAGAATGTCGTGCTGATGCGCGATCTGACCGATACGATGTACAACCCCGCTCGCGCTCCGTTCGTCAGCCATTTCACCGGCACCGACCTGATTGTCGAACACATCGAGAAGTGGGTGTGTCCGACGATCACCAGCGATCAATTCCTCGGCGACAAACCCTTCCGTTTCAGCGGCGACAAACGCCCGCACCTGGTTATGCTCCTGGCCGAGTATGAGTATCAGACGAACCGTACGCTACCGGAGTTCGCCCACAAACATCTCGGCAAGGATTTTCGTGTCTCCACCGTGTTCGGCAACGAAAAGAAGAATGCCAACGATCTGCCCGGCATCGAGGCGCTCAACGACGCGGACATCGTCCTTATCAGCATGCGCCGGCGTGCCTTACCCGAAAAACAGATGGAGATCGTCCGTCAATTCGTGTCGCGCGGCAAGCCGGTCGTCGGCATCCGCACGGCGAGCCATGCGTTTTCGCTGCGCGGCAGCAAGCCGCCGGAAGGCTGCGCCACCTGGGAGGCGTTCGATGCGGAAGTATTCGGCGGCCATTACACGAACCATCACGGCGTTGGCCCGAAGGTGGACATCAAGGCGGCGGAGAAAGCCGCCGACCATCCAATCTTGCAGGGCGTCCACCTCGCGGAGTTGCACGGCAACGGCTCGCTCTACCAGGTTCGTCCGTTGGCGAAATCGACAACAGCGATCCTGATTGGCTCCATTCCCGATAAGCCCGCTGAACCCATCCTGTGGACCAATGCCACGAAAGCCGGTGGCCGCGTCGTCTACACTTCGCTGGGGCATCCCGACGACTTCAAGGAAGCGGCGTTCAATCGCTTGCTAAGTAATGCGCTCCACTGGGCGGCCGGATTGCCGACTACCGAGCGCCGCCCGATAAGCCGTTGACCCTGGCAGCTTACGACGCGGTGCCGCCGAAAACCGCCTACATCGAAGAAGGTTCCCCAATGCTGGCGCCGCGTCCTGGAAACAACATAGCCCCCTTAACAGGGGGCTATGAGTCGATTTCAGGGCGGGTCGATTTCAATACACGCGCTCGATCGGCCGGTTGTCGCTCGGCAAAATCGGCGACGGCCGGCCAGACACGTCGTAGACCATGCTGCCCGGATCGATGCCAAGATTGTTGTAGACCGTGGCCAGTACGTCGCGGTAGGGGATGGGCTGATCCTTGGCCGCCGCCGCCGTCGCGTCCGTCGAGCCGATGACCTGGCCGGTGCGCATGCCGCCGCCGGACAGGAGCGCGCCGTTGACGCGCGACCAGTGATCGCGGCCGGCGTCCTTGTTGATCTTCGGCGTGCGGCCAAACTCGCCCCACACCACCAGCGTCGTCGAACGATCCAGTCCCCGCGCGTACAGATCCTCGACCAGGGCCGAGATACCCTGATCGAACAGCGGCAGATGCTTCTTGAGATGACGGAAATTCTGACCGTGCGTGTCCCAGAAACCGTAGGCCACCGTCACACAGCGCGCTCCCGCCTCGACGAGACGACGCGCCATCAGCAGTTGATCGTTCCACATCGGCGCGCCATCGCCGAGGTGTTTCGGCGAACCGCGACCATAGCGCTCGCGCACGCCGGCCGGCTCGCGCATCACGTCCAGGGCACCAACCAGCTTGTGCGAAGTCAGCACGTCGAAGGCACGTTCGTAATACGTATCCATGCCGGTGCGATCGATGCCGTCGGCGTTGCGCTTCCACTGATCGACCTGACTGAGCAGGCGGCGGCGATCGCCGAGTTGATCGAGCGTCAGGGCTTGCAGTTTCATGGCCGCGAGGTCTTGCCCATCGAGTTTGATGGGACTGGCGGCGCGGCCGAGGAAGCCGGCGCCGGGACTGTTGTACGGCTTGTGCTGCATGATCGGCGACAGGTCGATGAACGGCGGCACCACCGGATCGCGCGGCCCCTGCACCTTGGCGATGACCGAGCCGAAGTGCGGCTTGCTCTCGCGCTTGGTTTCCCCCATCGTGAAACCGGTCATGCTCTGGAAGCTGCTATGCTCGTCGCGCAGGCCGACCAGCGAACGCAGCAGAATGAGCTTGTCCATGCTGGCGGCCAGGCGCGGCAGCAATTCACCAATCTGAATACCGGGCACCTTTGTGGCGATCGGCTTGAATTCGCCGCGCACTTCCTTTGGCGCGTTCGGCTTCAAGTCGAAAGTATCCTGATGAGCCAAACCACCTGACAGGTACACCATGATGACCGAGCGTTGCGACTTGCTCGCTCCGCCGCGCTGTTCGGCGCGGAGCAGGTTCGGCAGCGTCAGGCCGCCGAGGGCGAGGCTGCCGATTTGCAGGAAGGAACGACGTGTGACGCCGTCGCAGTAGCGATGACGAGGCCCGGATACGGTGAGCATGGCAACGACTCCAGATCCCGCAGGTGGGGTAGACGCCGCGCTGCGGAAACGCGGCGTGGTGGGGCTGCTTGTAGTGTACCCGCGAAATCGCACGTCGCCAACAGACTAAGGATTGGAGTTCTCTCCTCGGATAGTCTGCGCCGCGGCGGCGCGAAAAGGATAGTACGCCGCAGTACGCGGGTGTAACTAAGTTTTCTGGGGGTTCTCCTCCCCGGCCCCGGCCCCCACCCGAAACCGTCCTGTCCAAAAACGTTGTCCCACGCAAGTGTAGGTACAGAAGCGGACTCGGCGGGCTTGCCGATCCCTGAGCCGCGCGGGAGATTGATGTACGCCTAAGAGAGCAAATTCCAGAGGCGTCCAACCAAACTCATTTACCCCAACAGCACCGCCAGCGCGATCGCTGCTGTCTCCACGCGCAAGATGCGCGGCCCCAGGTCCAACAAGCGCCAGCCCGCCGCGCGCGCCAGGGCGACCTCCTCATCCGTGAATCCGCCTTCGGGACCGACGGCCACAACCGTATCGCGTTCCGCTGTCTCCTTACGCTTGCTTTCGCCGCCGGGATGCCCCAGAAGGCGGCGTTCGGGTAGCTCCGCCGAACGACAAAACGCCGACCATTCGACCATTGGCCGAACGTGCAGCAGAACATTACGGCCGCACTGCTTGCTCGCCTCAATGACGTGGCGCTGCAACTTGTCCAACTTCGTCTCGCGCGGATGAACCACACTGCGAGCCGTTTGCAAAGGCACAAACGAAGTGACGCCGAGTTCGGTCAGCTTTTCGAGAAGGAACTGCGCGCGATCGCCGCGCGGCAGCGGCGCGGCAACCTCCAGGCGAAACGCCAGCTCGCGGGCTGGGCTTTCGACGGCAAATACGTCCAGCGTCGCGCTGCGGCGGCTGGCTTCCTCAATGCGCGCGGGATATTGCCGGCCATCGCCGTTGAACAGGCAGATGGCGTCGCCGGGACGAAGGCGGCAAACGACGCTGAGGTGATGCGCCTCGGCGCCTTGCAGAACCACCAAACCCGGCTTCAACTCCGAATTGACGTAGAATCGCTCGGCCATCCTTGTTAATGTCCCACCCGCTTCGCGGGAAATTCTAAATCCGAAATCCGAAATCCGAAATCCGAAATCCGAAATCGGATCGCGCTTCAACACCCCGAAGAACCGATCGAGGCGGGTGTTTGAGATTTTAGTCTTTTTGCTTGGAATTTCCTTCGGATTTCGGATTTCGGATTTCGTGCTTCGGATTTTCCGTTGGGTGTTGATCTCTAGGGGGAAAGGGATGCGCCATGTCAACTTCTGTCTCGACGCGGTCACCGGGAACGCTGAACCCAACTCGGCAACAACTCGATGAACTCGATGCGCTGCTCAAGCGCATGCTCGAACTGCCCGTTAATCAATTGGATGATAGCGCCGACGAGGCTGAGGATGTCGCCGAGGAACTGGCCTCGCCTCCTGCCGTGATTCCTCCTCCGGAGAGGAGAGAATCCCGAAAGAGGCCGATGGAAACGAAGTCGGCCGAGTCGCCCGTCTCGTATATGGTTGTCGAAACGGCCAGCCCTCGACCGCTGCCGGCCGCGTCGGGTTTTGAAACGCGGCCATTGGTTGCGCCGCCGCGTCGAGCGCCGGCGATTCCGATGCCGGAAGACTCGTTTGAGGAAGAACCGCCCGCGCCGCCCGCACCGCCGCAACCGATGCCCGCGATGGATTCGCCTTCCGTCGAGGAAAAGGAGAGGGCGGAGGAAGAGATATGGGTGCCGCTGCGATCAACCTGGCAACCATCGGCGCAGACATGGCAGCCGCTCGCCGAGAGTTGGCAGCAGGCCAACGGCGCAGCGCCGACGCCCGCGCCCGCGACGATGCCGAGTCCGATTCCGAGTCCCCGACTCGCCACCGTGCCGGCCACGCCTACTGCACCGACTCCGCCGGACCCGATCGAATCCGTTCAGCGTCTCTCGGCGATGATGGAGCAGAGGACGCGCCCGTCCCAAGACATGACAGGCGAGACACCTGTCCCACCTGCGCGTGAGACGCCTGTTCCACCTGCGCGTCTGAGTCTGTCGGCGGAAGACGCGCCTCTTTCGCCGCCGGTCCTGCTGATGCCGCTTATCTGGTTCAATCAGGGCTTCGACGCCTGCGTGGCTCCGTTGGGTGATCCCGGCCATTGGCTGAGTGGTCCCAAGGGACGGCAGGTGCTTGGCCTTGTGGGGTTGGTGTGCTTGACGGCGGCGGCGGTCATCGCTCTCAGCGCCGGGATGGGTTGGACCTGGTAGGCGGTGCTGCTAGAATAAGAAGACCAGACAAGCCCCAAGCGCCAGCGCGGGGTTTATTGCCCCCGCGCTGGCGCTTGGGGCTTGTCTCAAGGAACTTTCACCCTTGGGGAAACCATGTCGAGCGCTGCCTCGTCCGTGAAACCACTGACTCTGGCGGAACACCCCGCGAACCCAATCGCGGCCGTACTCAGCTATCTCATTCCCGGCCTGGGGCAGATCTACCAGGGGCGTATCGCCAAGGGCGTTCTGTTCTTTGTCTGTGTCTACACGCTGTTCTTTATCGGCGTCTATCTGGGCAGCGGCACCGTCCGGATCAAGGACCATACCACCGAGAACATCGTTACCTACAAGGTGGCGAGCAACGTCTATTTGCCGGATACCGCGGATAAAAACAATCCGTTTAATCTGCCGCGCGTGGCTGCCAATCTGTACAATCGACCGCAGTTTGCCGGCCAATTCTGGGTGGGCATCGCCGCCTGGCCTGCCGTCTGGCAATACCTCAACTACGACGATCGACAAGATCAAGGCGACGCCCTGCTGGGTGACTTCGAGCGCACGCCCAGCGAGGCCGCGCTCAACGCCTTGGGCACCAGCGGCGACAAACTTCTGGAGTTGGGCTGGGTTTTCACGGTGATCGCCGGCGTCCTCAACATCATGGTGATTTACGACGCCCTGGCCGGCCCGGCTTTTCTGCCCAGTGACGAAGAACCTGTTCCCGAGGCTGCCTGACATGCACGCGCTTTTGCCGGCTCACAATATCTATCTCGTCGATCTGCCCGTGCTGATTGTGCTTATCAGCTTGGTCTACAGCGCCACGCGCTTCGATCAATGGGGGCCTATTCTGCACGAGGCGTTCCGCTGGGGCATGCGTCTGCTGCTCTTTCTCGCCGCCATCAGTTTCGCTCTGTTTATCTTGCACTGGCTCACCTAACCCCGGCGCGAGCAGGCGTCATGAGTGAGGAACCTTCCAGCGGCACGCCACGGCGATTGGCGAAAAACTTTCGCTGGCAGGCGTTTTTTCAACGCTGCGCCGAACCGCTCTTCGTCCTCGATCGCCGTCTTCGCCTGCTATTCGTCAACCATGCCTGGGAAGTGCTGACCGGCATGCCGGCGGCGCAGGCGCATGTCCTTATCTGCCGCCGATCTCGCCCCACGACGGTAGATGATTCCAACGAAGACATTCTGGCCCATGCCCTGACGCCATCACCCGAAGTCCTGCACGGTGTCAGCGAGCGCATTCGCCGTTTGCTGCCTGGTCGAGATGCGGCGGAACGCTGGTGGGACATCGACTTCTTGCCGCTGCGTCAAGAAGGCGAGCAGGGCGGCCATCTCATTCTTGGCCGCATTCGGCCCGTGCCCGGCGTCGAGTTGGCCGGCGAGACGCCGCTATCCGAAAAGCTCGTCAATCTGCGCCTGCGCCGCGTCGAGCGCTTCAGCCTTGATGCTTGGAACAGTTCGCTGCCGGCCATGCGGCGGCTGGCGGCGCAGGTGCGTCTAGCCGGCCAGGTGGCGACGCCGGTGCTGCTCGTCGGCGAAGAGGGCACGGGCAAGCAGACGTTGGCGCGAACCATCCACTATCTCAGCGCACGCCGCGATGGGGCCTGCGCCGTACTCGATTGTGAACGACTGCCGCCCACCGCCGTGGCCGCCCTGCTGTTCGGCGAGCGTGCGGCGGGACGCGCGGGCGTCACCGCCGTCTACCTGCGCGAGCCAGCGTATTTGCCGCGCGATGTGCAGCTACGTTTGTGTGAGATGATCGCGCGAAGCAATGGTCCCGGCGCGGAGGGTACGACGGCTCCGCGCATCCTGGCAGGTTGCGCGATGCCGCCGGCGCAAGCTGTGCGAGCTGGCCGGCTGCTCGACGAATTGGCGTGCGCGCTGAGCTTACTGGTTATCGAGGTACCGCCGTTGCGCGAGCGCCGCAGTGATTTGCCCGCGCTGGTCGAACGCTTGCTCGAACGCGCCTGCGCCGATCGCGAAGCACGAGTCACGAGTCTAAGCGCCGACGCCTGGGCCGTGCTGCGCGGCTATGTCTGGCCGGGCAACATGCGCGAGTTGTATGCCGTCCTCCGCGCTGCCGCCGGCCGAGCGAACGGCGAACAGATCCGCGTCGTCGATTTGCCCGCTGAACTGCGGCGCGCAGTGGAACGCGAACAGACGCCGCCTCGCCCTGCCGAGCGTGCGCTGCCGTTGGAACAGTTGCTCGAAGAGGCGGAACGCCGGCTTATTCTGTTGGCGCTGCGGCGCACTCACGGCCACAAGGCCCGTGCCGCCCGCCTGCTGTCGATCCCTCGGCCGCGCTTATGGCGACGCATGCTCAAACTCGGTATCGTCGATACGGAAGCGGAATCGAGTTCGTCCGTCGAGGACGCCAAGGACGAGGAATAAACCATGCGCCATCCGCAGTTGCTCGTCTATGAAGCGGACGGCCGGCTCGCCGCCGCGCTGCGGCCGTTGGCCGAGAAAAACAAATGGTTGTTGCGCGAACCACGGCAGTTGTCGGCGTGTCTGCGTTTGTTCGGGCGCGGCGGGCCGGGTGTGCTGGTTCTGCGTGCGGGGCGGAACGTGGAGCGTGAACTAGCCTTGCTGGAGCAGGTATCCTGGCTGTACCCCGACGCCTCGACCGTATTCGTCGGCGATAGCGATCAGACACGGCTGGCCGGCCTCGCCTGGGATCTGGGCGTCCGCTGGGTGTTGCTGCCGCCGCAGACGCGCGAGCGCCTGCCGGAGGTCGTCACCGCCTTGATGGGACGTTACCAGTCCGAAGCGCCGACGGCGGGAAATGTACCATGATCGAGTTGCCCTTGCTGGATGAGACGCGCTGTAGCGGTTGCGCGGATTGCGTTGCCGTCTGTCCCACGGATTGCCTGGCGATGCGCGGGGCGACACCGTATCTGATACGGCCGACCGACTGTATCAGCTGTGGTCTGTGCGTGCTTGTCTGTCCCAGTATTGCCCTGAGCCTGGCCGAACCCGCTTAACTGCTTAACCGCTATCCGCATTCCGCTATCCGCTATCCGTCAGAAAACAAACGAGGGTCGAATCCCCGGATTCGAGGATTCGACCCCGTTCGCATTTCGCGGATAGCGGAATGCGGATAGCGGATAGCGGATAGCGGAGAAATTACTTGGCGTTGACGGTTCGCACGGTCTCCGCGTTCAGGCTCTTGAAATCGGCGCGAGCGATCTGGCCGCTGCGCACGATCACGCGGCGTGTCTCCGAAACCGGCTTGCCATCGCGCACCATTTCGATGCGAACGATGTAGTAGTAGGCCTGTCCCGGTTCCAGCGCGGGCGTGTTGAAGGTGCGCACGCCCGACGTGGTCTTCATCGGCATGTCATCAATGAACAACTTAGCGTCAGCCGGCAGCTCAACAACGAGCTTGGCCCGCGACGGCGCGGCCATCGTTCCTTTGTCGTTATTGTCTGTCTTGGGATTGCCCAGCTTCTCTCCCGACTGCGTCCCCGTGCCCGGCATACCCGCGCCCGGCACGACCGTACCCGGATAGGTCGGAGCGCCGCCGTAGCCATAGCCATAGCCACCGCCGTAGCAGCCGCCGCAACCCCAGCTGCTGTAGCCGCCCCAGCAGCCATAGCAGCCACCATAGCAGCCACCGTAGCAGCCACCGCAACCACCGCAACCGCCGAAACCACCGTAGCAACCGCCATAGCAGCCGCCGTAGCAACCACCGTAGCAGCCACCATAGCAACCGCCGTAGCAGCCACCATAGCAGCCGCCGTGGCAACCACAACGGAAGTGACAATCCGGAGTGGTGCCGCCCGTCGTGAGCGCGGCCATCAGAACTACACTGTACATTTCTCTATCCCTCCCTCAAATGTTGGGAAATGACTCAGGCGACCCAGTTCCGCCACCACTTCGCTGTGAACATGGCGCTTCTGGGGTAAATAGTAAGTTTAGGCAAAATGGCTGTCAATCCGATTTCGCAAAAAGCGCGCTCGATTCAACGTGCATAGTCGTTACATTCGGACCTTTGATGAAACGGAGGAAAAGAGGAGTACGCGCGATTCAGTGAGGGAGAAAGGGAGACGGCAAGGCGAAGTTGCTCAAACTCTCAGTCGTCCCTGAAGCTCGCGTTCCGCTTGAGAACTGATGGCGAGCAGGAGCAAGTCGAGAGGCAAAGTTCCAATGTGCCCCGTGCTTTCACTCGGTGCGCGCGGAAGCAGGTCGGGAGCAACCAGAAAGGTCCGCCCTTTGAAACGTGGGAACCGTTCCATGAATGCTTGCAGGCCTCTACGGTGATGGGAGGCTGAGGAGCCGATCTCAAATGCCAACGGGCGCTCGGGGTGATCGTAAATAAGATCGACCTCTTCATTCCCTTGCCGCCAGTGGTAGACCCGGATCTGACTTTGCTGGCTGAGGGCGTGCAAGTGGCCGGCCACCAAATTCTCGATGAGCAAGCCCATCTCTGCTAGGTCGTTGAGCGGCCCGATGCCCCGTTGGAGCGCGGCATTTCGGACGGCGCCATCGACGAAGTACAGCTTGCGGCCGCGTTTTTGCTTGGATACCTCGCTTCCCGAATAGTTCTCCAAGGTGAACACGAGGAATGCTCGCTCTAAATAAGCCAGATAGCGATCAAAAGTCGGTTGCGAAAGACCATCAAGCCCTTTGCAGATCGATTTAGGAGATAAGATTCCGGTAAACTGCCCCGCCAAGATGTAGAGCATCCGCTCCAAGAGTTTCGGACTTTGCACACCGAATGCCTGCGGAATGTCCTTGTAAATGGCACGCTCGACGGCGTCGTTGCGCAAAGTGCGTTGCGATTGGAGCAGGATCGATTGTTCGCCATGTGCTTGATCTTTGCTGCCAATCAGCAACTCGGGGAACCCACCGGTGAGAAGAAAGCGGCGTCGAGGGGCCGCCAAATTCTCAACCGCCGGGCGCGTGCGGATGCAGGCGTCGATCGTCTCGGCCAATGACATTTCAACGGGAATGGGTGCCGGAATGCCCACTAAATCGAGGTATTCGGCGAACAGATAGGGGGCGAGGTATTGCTCTTCCCAGCGGCCGACGCCGCTTTCGAGTCGGCGATCGCGCAAGGCCGCCGTCGAACTGGATGAGCCGGCGATTCGGACGGGCCACGTCTCATCGTAAAATGTCTTCAGCCACAGATCCCACTTGTCCGCATAGGTCAACTCATCGAGGAACAGGTAAGCTGGATCGGCTGTTGTCGCTCCCGCACGGATGGGGGTGACTAGCTCCCCCAAAGGAATTTCCATCAACAAAGGGTGGTCCAGCCGTAACCACCAGAGTCGATGACGATGCACGCCCTTCGCTAACAACTGTTTGACGGTCTGGTACATCGAAGTCGTTTTGCCGACCCGTCGTGGACCGAGTACGAGTTGAAAGCGCCGCGGATTATCCGTGTGTAACCTCTGCCATAAGAATCGCACGAGCGGTCGTTCGATTTGCCGCGCCCAGGCTTCAGGCACTTTACCGTCAAGCCACCAGGGGTTTTGCTCGTTGAAGACCTGCTCGTAGTCCGCAACGCTCGGACGCCAAGTTGGAAGGTGACGTTTGGACATACATGTCAGCATACCCATTTATGCTAATTCGTCAATAACATTCATCGCATGAATGCTAATTGCTGATTAGCATTCATCAAGACACAAGGATGAGGTCTAACGAAGGTCCAGGGCATCGAACCGAAAAGTCTTCAGGCCAGCACCTCCTGCAACCGCTCCTTTGACGTATCCGCCACCTCCTGATGTAGCGAGCGGCCGTGCGCGTCCATCGTCACCACAGCAGGAAAATCCTTGACGCGCAGCACCCACACGGCTTCGGGACTGCCGAACTTTTCCTTCAGATGCACGCCTTCGACCTTCTCGACGCAGCGCGCGTAGATCTGCGCCGCGCCGCCGATGCCGTGCAGGTAGACGCAACCGTGGTCGCGGCACGCTTGCAGCGTCTTGGTGCCCATGCCGCCCTTGCCGATGATGGCCTTGATACCATAGCGCTCGATGATGTCGGCCTGATACGGCTCCTCGCGGATGGAGGTTGTCGGCCCCGCCGCGATAACGCGCGGACCGCTCTTCTCTTCAAGTACCACCGGGCCGCAATGATAAATCACACCGTCCTTGAGGATCGGCAGATCGCCGCCCTTGCAGAGATACTTGTGAACCTCATCGCGGCCGGTGTAGACGATGCCGCTCAGCAGCACGATGTCGCCGGCCTTGAGTTGGCGCACGTCGGCCTCGCTCAACGGCGTATGCAGGGCAATCGCCTTCTTGCCGCTGACGCCAAGGTCGAGCAATGCGCCGTCCCCCTCACCCCCACCCTCTCCCCCTGGAGGGGGAGAGGGCAGGGTGAGGGGGTCGAACTCGCCGGGCGTCTGGTAGAGCCACTGCACCACCTCGCCCTCGCCGTCCAGCACAACGCCGCGACGACGATACGCCCAGCACATGTAGGCGATGCTCACGAAGAACGACGCCGGCAGACGATTGCGCGCGCCCACCTTGCAGCTGCCGACGGTCAACTTACCGCCGAACCCCATCGGGCCGATATCGAGCTGGTTGGCCTCATCGAGAATGCGCGCCTCCAGGGCGGCCAACTCCGGCACGGGGTTCGTGTCATCCAGCTCGCGCAGAAGTTGTTCCTTGGCGAATTCGTAGCCGGTGGCGCGATCGCCGCCGACGCACACGCCGAGGAAGCCCGGTCCACAGCCCTTGCCTTGAGCGTTCCATACCGCGTCGAGAATGCAGGCACGCACGCCATCCAGATCGCGGTCGCGGCGCTGGCCGCCCAGCGTCGCCGGCAGCGAATACTGGCTGCTCATGTTCTCGCAGCCGCCACCCTTAAGGATAAGGCGGATGTCGATTGTGTCTCGTCGATGCTGGTGGAAGTGAAACACGGGACTGCCGGCACCGAGGTTGTTGCCGGTATTCTTGCCGCTGACACTCTCTACCGAGTTTTGGCGCAAGTAACCCTTAGCCGTGGCTTCGACAACGGCTTCGCGGCACAGGTCTTCCAGTTCCAGTTGATCGAAACCAATCGGCGTATGCACATAGAAGGTGATGGTGCCGGTGTCTTGGCAAATGGGGGCGCTGAGCTGCTTGGCCAAGCCGATATTCTGCGCCACCAGATCGAGCGCGAGATTGGCCTTGGAGCCTTGCTGCTCAAGGACGCGGTGCATTTCGATAACCTGTGTCACATCGGGCGGCAGAAAGGCGGACGTGCGGCGAATCAGTTCGAGAAGGTGGGCATGAAACTTACTGGCGCTCATGGGGAAGGGTCTCCAGGAATACGGGCGGCTACCATCATCCTATACTAGCAGAGCAATCGTTTATAGCATCTCAGGAAAGTAATGTCCGCTCGCGGCGAAGCGAAAACAAATGGAGACAATAACGATGTCCTTTTTCGCACGACATGTTTCGGCCAGCCTGCTTGTGATGGCGACGGCCGCTGCCGCATGGGCCGCCCCGCCTCCGAAAACAGCGCCTCCACGCGACAATCTGCCGCCCACGCTGAACTGGCTTCGCAACGTCGAAGCCGTGCAGATGTTCGGGGCGATTGTCTCCGGCGATCTGCCCTCGTCGGGCGACATGGGTTGGTTCCATCCCGGCCAAAGCCGGTACAGCCGAAAATGGCTCGTCGAGCGCATGGACCGCGACCATGATGGGCTTGTCAGCAAGCAAGAGTTTACGGGAGCGGCGGAATGGTTCGACCGTCTCGACCGCGATCACGATGGCCGGCTCACGGCGACGGATTTCGACTGGTCCGACGCGTCGACGATCAACCGGCAGATGCGGATCGTCAATCCCTTCTTCCGCCGAGCCGACGCGGACCACAATGAGAAAATCACCTCAGCGGAATGGCAGGCTTTGTTCAAGCAGGCCGCCGCCGGCAAGGATTCGCTCAGCCGCGAGGAGCTGCACGCCCTGCTCTTCCCGCCTCCGCCGCCGAAGAACCCGATGGCCGGCATGCCCTCACAAACCACGCTGCTCAAGGGACTTTTCAGCGGCGAAATCGGCTCCTTTCACGAAGGGCCGGCCGTCGGCCGGCTTGCGCCCGACTTCACGCTCCGCACGTTCGACGGCGACAAGAGCATCCGCCTCGCACGCTTCCGCGGCAAGAAGCCGGTGGTTCTGGTGTTCGGCAGCTTCACCTGAGGGCCTTATCGATCCCAGTTTGGGATCCTGGAAGATTTGAAACGCCGCTACGGTGATAAGATCGAGTTCCTCGGCGTCTACGTGCGCGAGGCGCATCCGATCGACGGTTGGCGGATGGAGTCGAACGATAAGGCCGGCATCCGTATCGCTCAACCAACCACGGAAAGCGAACGCACGGCCGTGGCCGCCCGATGCTGTCAGTCGCTGAACATGACCATGCCGCTGCTGGTGGATCGCCTCGACGACCATGTCGGCCATCTCTACAGCGGCATGCCGGATCGTCTCTACTTGATCGGGCGAGATGGCCGAGTCGTCTACAAGGGAGGGCGCGGACCATTCGGATTCAAGCCCGGCGAATTGGAGCAATCGCTCATCATGCACTTGGTCGATCTGCAAACGCCGCCGCGGCGCTAACCTCTCCTCGCCGCTTTGCGTTTCGGGCGAAACGCAAAGCGGCGAGGAGAAACCATCAATTCGATTGGCTGACGGCGGTGACGCAGTCGTACAGGGTCGATGCGGAGGTCGTGACGGTCTCGCCCTCGCGGCGCAGACGGCGGCGCAGCAGATACAAGTCCTCGTTGAGCTTTCCCAGGACCATCTCGGCATCGTCTTCCTGCCCCGCCGCCAGATATTCGCGCAGTTGGGCCAGGCCTTTCGCCGCGATGGCGAGGCGGCGATCCACCAATTGATTGAACGATGGCAGCGAGGTGGGAAGGGAATTGAAATCGTCAACGCGATCGGAAATAGCAAACATTAGGTTTCTCTCGCAACAATGAACCGAGGGAAGCTGGAAGACAACGCGCCGCTGCCCTGAGCGGCCCTCCCGATTGGGAGGAGACTCCAGCGGACTCACACAACTTGCGAGGAAAAAGCAAAGATGCGTAAGCAAAGAGTCGTGCGCGGGCCGACACCCACTTGAGTTGGCTTCCCTACCGTTGGCTCTCGATATGCCGCGAGATTCCTTCTCACCTCCGAGGCGTAACAAAACCTCTTGTACAATAAATGCCCCTTGGGAAGCAAGACCATTTTTTTAGTCGCCTTTGCGGAGTATGACGGGCCGCGGCTCCGGCAAGCCTTCCATGCGAATACCGAAGCCTCTCAGTGGTATCGGCCGCAATATCCGCTCGCCGGGACACTTGGCCAGGTAAAAATCGACGGGCGCGAGCGGATTAAGTGTTGGGAACCCCCAGTAGGAGTGATGTGAGGAGAGTCGGCGCGGCGTCCACTCCCGGAGGTGATACGCATTCAGCAACTTCACCAGATACCCCTGAATGTATCTTTCGGACGAGCGATCCTTGGCCAGAAGTTCCATGCCCGACAGGCTCGCGCCAGGGATCGGATGCCGGTTGCCGTTACCGATACCGATCAACTCCCCCACAAGCCGGTAGGCGCGGGCGTCTTTGTCACCGTACAGAAAGTCGATCGGCACCTCGCTGTCCGGGCGCAGGCGGTGCGCCCAAGTCACCCAATCGGACACGGGGAACTTCTGGCTTTTCCAACTCGTCTCGATGCCGAGCCAGACGCCACGGAGGATGTCCTGATTTTCCAGGCCGACGATCTTGACGCTTTTTCCCGCTCCCCAGGCATCGTAGCGAATGCCTTCGGAGGCCAACCACAGCGAACCGAGCGCCGCCCCGCGTCCCACGCCGAAAAGCATCAAGTTGGCGCTGTTGATGGGACTATCAGGATCTTCGTGCCGCACGTCGAGAAACATGCGGGCGGCGGCGATGTCGTGAATCAGCCAGGGCATGTACCGGGCTGAAAATTCGTCGGCCTCGATCGTCGGCGGTACGCCATCCTCCCACTCGCCTTTGTGATAGGCCGGTAGAGCCATGTTGACCGGAAGTTTCCAGAAGTCCGCTGTTACGCTCTTGCTCTCGCCCTGGCCGCGAAAATCGAAGGTCAGCACGGTATGGCCTTCGGCTTGCAGGGCTTCGGCCAACCGTCGCCAGGCGGCGATTTCCGCGCGGCTGCGCTGGCCCAATTCGGGCAACATCAGCACGCAGGCTCCGTTCTTGCCCTTCGAGCCGGGGTAGAGCCTGCCCACGAGTTTGACGTGATCCACCGTGGTGAAGGTGACATGTTCCGGCCGCCCTGCTTGCCGTTCTTCTGACTTCTCCCCAGACAACGTAGCGGCCGGCCTCTCGACCGTAAGCATCAATTGTCGCGCATCGGCTTTGTATTCATCCAGCCAGGCCTTTATCATCACCGCACTTCGGCCCACGGCGATTTCCTCCGTTGTTTCCAGCGTCACGGTCGCGAAAGAAACATCGGGAGGAATGATCGCGGGCTTGGCCGTCGCGCCGGGCGGCAGGCCGGCCAGACGAATCTCCACCGCCCCCTTGTAATCTCCCCGCTTCACCACGACCCGTAACTCCCGCGTTTCGCCGGCCTGGATCGAGAGAACATCGGGCGCTTGTTGTATCTTCAATAGCGCTTTATCCGCGGCTTTTTCCATGATAAAAAAGAGCGGCTTGCTGTCGGCGACCACATCGCCGACGCGCAGCAACAGGCTCACCGGGACTACTTCCTTCAACCGGGCGTCGGCGGCGATGGTCAACTTCACGCGCGGCGGGTCGGCATCTCGGCTAGGCAGGCTCTCTTGACGGATTGCCGCCGGCAAACCTTCCAATTCCAGAGCGAGCGGCTCCGGGCAATCGTGTCGATCCACTGCGGCAGTGAAGAGAAATGTCGTGCCGGCCTTGCCGTGGATCGATTCGGGCTGGAGCAAAACGGGACGGGGGATCGGATGTACCGACAAGCGAAAACGCTGCTCCTCAACCCGTTCGCCGCCCTGCCAGAGGGAGACGGCCACGTCTTGCGACGAAGGCTTGCCGCCCAGCGGAGCCAGCAGAGGAAGGGAAGCGGTATCCTGTTGCGGCGTCAGGGTCAGCAGCGGCGCTTTGATGTCGGCCGGCAGACCCTCCACCTGGATTCTCAGCGGTTCCGTGCAATCGTGGCGCTCGACGAGCAGACGGATCTCGCGTTTGTGCCCCGCCGTGAGCGTCACGTCCTCCAGAGGGTGCAGACGCGGCCCTTGGGCGGCGAGCGCAGGCGGTGGCTTGACGGACGACCACACGAGGACATTGACGACCAGAAAACTGACCAGCGCGATCGCTCCCAGGGCGGCGAGCCAACTCGGCCGCGACAAAATCGACACGACTGGCTCCATGAGCGACGCGGTATCGAATGCGCGGCGAGCGGACGCAGGCGACGATCCTCGCGTCTGTAGCCTCATCTCGGAGGAACTGCCGCGCGTGGATCGGGGCAACGGCGGAGGCGATGTCAGACGCGGCACACCCGTCTTCGTCGATTTAAGAGAAACACCCTCCGTTATAGTTTCTACCACGAAAGTTTCGTCCGGCGCGGTCACGAGGACGGCTGCGGCTGCCGGCTCGATCTCGACAGCCCGCGCCGTCGGCGTCGCCGGGACGACCAGCCGCGACTTACGCGGCACAGGCGCGGCGTCGTCCAGCAGAGCATGGACCTGTTTTTCCTCACTGGCGGACAACGGGCGAACGATGTGTTCATCCACCAGCTCGTCAAGCGACGGCACCACCAGCAACGGCCCCTGACTGGCCAGAAGCAGATGCCCCACCAGATCCCGTGCCTCGCGATCTTCCAGACCCCACAAATCACGAAACAGACGCGACTTCATGGGGTGTCGAAAATCCTCCTCGCGGAACAGCAGGTTTTCCAGATTGTCGTAGCGCTGCCATAACGCCGCCCGACCGGCGCGCAGACAGCGCAGAGCCGTGTAGATGAGCAGGTGCGAAAAGCGATCGAGTTCGCCATTGTAAGCGCCTTCGCGCAGCCGCTGCGGATGTTGATAGTTGGGATGGCCGACCTCGCCGGAGGGCGTCTCGGCCAGCGCCGGCACAAACATGCCATCGTAGTCGATCAGTTTCAGGGCCAGCGAACTGCTCTTGCTGCCCGGCACCAGCAGCACATTGCCGTGCTGCAAATCGCCGTGCGCCATCTGAGCGTCGCGTAGTTCCTCTCCTAAGCGAATCCACATCTGCGCCAATCGTTCCAGCAGCACCGGCTTATCCAAATGCTGGCGGATGAAATCGTTGAGCGTGAAGCCTTCGACCCAGCGCATCTTGACGAGGGGATACCATTGGCCGCGGATGCAGATGCCTTCCTCCAGATAGTGGAACTCGACCATAAAGGCGCGCTGGGTCTGACGCAAGTGTTCGCAGATGGCCTGATAACGCTGATGCAAGCCGGCGACGGGCCGTGTGAAGCACTTGATGGCCCAACTTTGATTGTCGGCGCCCTGAATCTGGTAGACATCCGCGAAATTGCCGGAGTGCGGGCGCGGTAGGCCGAACAGATCGCCGACGACCTGCCCCTGGCGCAAATCGTCATCGCGAAAGCACACTAGCGGATTCTGGACGGCAGCGTTGTAATCCGTCGCTTGCGGCCAGGTCATCACGAACACTCCTTCGGTAGCCACTTGCAGCTTGACGCTTAGCGCTAGCGGCCAATCTCGAATCATTCTACAGAATGACTGCCAACAGCGTGACATCGTCGTTGCGCAGTCGGCGGGCGGCGCGTAGCCCCTCGATCCAGAAGTCGAAGGCATATTGAGCTTCTTCGCCGCCGGCTATGTGCAGCAGCGGTTCCAGAGCGAGCCACGGTTTACCGTTCGCCTCGACCTGGACCAAGAACCACTGGGCCAGGGCGTCGGTCATCAGCCAGAAGCGGTCGCCTGGTTGCCAATCGCCCTCTTGTTGGAGGCCCTTCTTGTGGGGCACCTCGCCCGGCGAGGTTCGCGAGCCAACCAGCCAGGGCGCGTTGCTGAAATCGGCAGCGTGCGCGATCGGGAACGTATGCACGAGTTCGCCCTGACGCACCTGGAATAGACAGCTATCGCCGACGGCCACGGCCTGCCAACTCGTCTCCTCGATCACCAGGCCGAGGAATGTCGCAAAAGCGCCCTGCGTCAGCCCCGGTTCCAGATACCACGGCACGCCGAGATCTGTCGTCTCCGTTAGCCGCTTGCGGCTTAGCGCTAAACCGCAATCAGCGGCCCAACGCTCTTGCAGCGAGGGCAGCCAATTCACCCAGCGCGGCAAACGCTCATTTTGACGCACGAACTCTTCGACCAGTAGATGCGCCCACAGGGCGGAGTAAGGGCTTTCGGCGGCGCCGTCGGCAATGGCGAAGCGACCGCGCCGCGGATCGCCGGCCGAGGCGTCCTGGCATTCCTCCAGAGCATAGCCCTGGCGCGGCAGACGGAAAACGCGATAGCCGATGACGAGACCCGGCTCGATCATGGCTCACCGTAAGTTCTTGAGATCGACCCGTGTGCCGATGTCCAGGAAGCGGACCACCGAGGCCAGGTCGGCGTTGAAGACGAAGCCATGCGATTCCGGCGTCACGGCGAGGCCGGCCTGCCGCGCCGAGTGCTGCAAGGCCGGCGGCAGACGGCTCGACATGCGGAACAATCGCCGGGCGTGTTCGTCAGGCAACCCCGCCTCTTGATCCGGGAACTCGATGGACTGCGCCGCCAGCGATGAAATATGAGCGTTGAACAGCAACACGGCCCCGTCCTCGCTGGCCAACTCACGCAAATGCCGGGCCGGTTCCTCCGGATCGCCATCGGTCGCCTCGCCGTCGCTGAGATTGATGACCAGCGGCGGATAGCACGAGGGATGAGCGATGAGAAAATTCGACAGAATTTGGGTGGCTCGCTCGAAGCACTTGGTCATGGGCGTTTTGCCGTCGCCGGTCGGCTCAAACCACAGCGGAGCCTTGACGATCTGCTCGACCTGTCCGCCGCGCCCGTCGTCCACGGTGTTGATACGTTGTTCGACGCGCAGCGGGGTGCGGGCCAGTTCGCTGATCGGCACCAACTCGCGATTGGCGAGCGCTCCGCCCAGGACCGGCACCACCTGCCGGCCGTAGCCGAGAACGCCGACATGGAAGCGATCGAGTACGGCCTGTCCCCACACGCAGCGCAGCACGAGCGTGTAGAGCAATCGATTGAGAGAATCGGCCACGGCGTCGGCTTTTTTCTTGCCCTGTCCGCCGCCGATCGGTCCCAGCATGGACTTCGATTGATCGAGAAGAAACAGAAAGCATGTGGGATTGGAACGGCTGATCTCCGCGGAATAGGGCATGGAAGTCGCCTCTCTGCCAGGGCGCAAGGGCACTCATCCAGACCTGGGCGTGGTCAGCAATGTCCGGATTATACCGACTTCGGCCACGGCATCGCAAGCGTCTAGTGCGCCGAGAAAGGATTCCGTCATTCAGCTAATGAGAATGGTCCCGAGAGCGCGGGGCGATTCGCTCTCGGGATACGCTGAAGGAAGGACGAACCTCCGCGACTCAGGGCATCTTGATATTCGGCTGCGCCTTGCCGATGGCTTCCGTCAATTGTTTGCCTTTGCCGGGTACGGCCTGGGCCGCTTTCATGGCGGACGCCTGCATCTTGGATCGCGCCTCGCTTATGTCCTTGGCATACTTCGTCGCCTCATCGGTTGACATTTTGTTGGCGGCAACCTTCTCGCCGGCCTCACGCGCCTTGGCGGCCGCCTTGTCCAGCTTGGGCAGCGCCTCGTCGGCCGACTTGTCATCCTTGACGCCATCGAGAATCGTGGCCATCTCGTTGACAGCCGCGACCTGATCCTTGCCCGCCGACGCCGCACCGCCGCAACCAGACACGGCGAACGACAACACCACCGAGAACATCAACACAAACATCTTCTTCATCGCACTTTCCTTTCTTTGCTGAGAAAGACACTCTCGAACACAACATCCGGCGCGTACCGGGAGCGATCTCGGCGAGATTGTCGGCGGCTGCGCGCAGAGCCGCCGGCTATCCTCCGAGGAGGTTGCTCCCGATGCCTTGGTTGCTTGGTTTGTGTTTTGCGCCGATTCAGAGAGCCGGCGCAAAACAGGGGATCGTCTGTTGCTCGCTTCTATTTCGCTTTCAACTCGTGCAGCAGTTTGCGGAAGTCTTCCCGCTGACGCAGGCCGGTCAGTGCCGCCTCTCTTTCCAATCTGCCGACATCACGGAACCCCTGACGCACGGCCTGTTCAAGGGTCCGTATCGCTTCATCGTCTGCCTTCGCTCTCGCCAGATCGGCGGCGATGACGTAGAGTTCTCCGGCGTTTTTCGGCCACAGGTCGCGGCGCTCGCGCAACAGGGCGATCAACTCCTCATCCCGGCCAGTGTCCCGGTACACGTCCGCCAGGAAGACGTAAGTCGTGTTGAGGACGCGGCGGTAATGGTCGTTCCGCGGCGCTCGCGTGAGGGCGAAACGGTTGTGTTCCAAGGCTTCTCGAAGAGGCATTCGCGCTTCGTCCGCGCGCTTCACCAGCCACAGTTCATGGCCGAGATTGTTCAGCGCCAGGCCCAGCAGGTTGCGATATTGCAGATGGTTCGGCCCTGCCTGAACCAGACGCCGGCCCTGAACGCACGCTTCCTGATAGGACCGGATGGATTCGGCCTTTTGATTCCCTTTCGCCTGCACGCCGGCCAGATCGAAGAGGTCGCTGGCTACCCGATACACCGCATCGGCGGAACGCGGATTCTTCGCGGCCAAATCCTTGTGGATTTTGCAACACGCTTGATAGGCTTCGGCGGCCTTGAGGAACTGTTTCTTGTCCTTGTCGCCCAGCGCACGGTAGGCGCGGCCCAGTTGATTGAGCAAGTGGGCAAGATCGCTCTGATACCACGGAATGCGCGGTTGCATATCGACGAGCCGCGTCAGCACGTCTCGACCTTCCACCAACGTCTTCACGGCCTCGTCGTAGCGTTTCTCGATGCAGAGCTTGACGCCGCGGTTGAGCAGATTCTCGCCCAGCCCTTGCCGATAGCGCGGAATGTGCGGCTCGGTTTTCGCAATCTGGCGCAGCAGCTGATTTGCCTCATCGAGGCAATGCCAAGCCTCCTCCCGCTGTCCCTGCCCGTAGATCAACAGCGCGAAGTTGCCGAGACTGAGGGCCAGGGCGTAGGTGTATTGCAAATCGGACGAACGCCCGCGCAGCGCGCGGTTGATGTCGATGCCTTCGCGATAGCAAGCCTGAGCCTGATCGAGCCGGCCCAGGCTCTTGTACAGATTGCCCAGGTTATTACACGCCGCGGACAGTTCACCCTCGATCGGCACATCATCGGGCGCCTCGCGCCGCAGCGCGGCGAGCAGATCGTACGCCAGGCGATACGATTGCAGGGCGGTTTCGTTGCGGCCGGCGCTCTTGTGCAGCAGACCGATCCGGTTCTGAACGCGAGCCAGGTCGGTGCGCGCGGCCGAATCGTCGGGCTTGATTTGCAGCAAGGTTTCGGCGGCGATGCGGGCGCGGTTGAAGGCGTCGAGCGCCTTGTCGGGCTTGCCCAGTGCGTTGGTAATGTCACCGATGCGAAACCAGGTCTGGACCAATTCCCCACGCGCCGGCGCTTCGGCATTGGGATCGTCGAGGAAATCGCGGTAGTAGGCCAGCGCCTTTTCGAGGAGTCGTTTGCGTTTCTCCTGAACCGCAGGGTCTTCGCTCCAGCCATCCGCGCTCAGCCCAAGGCAAAATTCATCGATCACGCGCCGGCCCTTGTCGCGGCTGTCCGCGAGGTCGCGATTGGCGATCTCTTTGGCGTTCGCACTCTCTTGGGCGTCCCGGCGTTTCTGTTCCACCAGGATGAAGGCGGCCACGATCACCGCCACGAAGGCCAGCGCCGTACCGGCGGCGACCGGCCTGCGCCGGCACCAGCGTCCCAGTCGTTCGAGCCGGCCGACCGGCCGCGCCTCAATTGGCTCGCCGGCCAGATGGTGCCGCAGGTCGCGGGCCAAGTCACGCGCGCTGGCATAACGGCGCCCCGGCTCCTTTTGCAGACATTTCAGACAGATTGTTTCCAAATCGCGCGGAATGCGCGGATTGAGCGAGCGCGGTGATGGCGGCTCCTCTTCCTGGAGGCGACGGAGGGTGTCGAAGAGGTTATCGCCCTTGAAGGGCGGCCGGCCAGTTAGCAATTCGTAGAGGATCGCTCCCAGGCCGTACACGTCGGCGGCCGTGGTGAGGACGCGCGATCCCGCAGCCTGTTCGGGTGCCATGTAGCTCGGTGTGCCGACGATGGCGCCGGAGACGGTTAACGCGACATCATCGCGTGGCGTGTTCGTGTTGTTGTCGCGCGGGGCGGCGCGCTTGGCCAACCCGAAGTCGGAGACAACCGGAACCAACGAGGCGAGCGGAGAGCGTAAGCTCTCTGTTTGTTTTCCCTCAGGGGGCTTATGCCCCCCGCTCGCTAGGAGGATATTTGCCGGCTTCAGGTCGCGATGCAGGATGCCGCGATCATGAGCGTACTGCACGGCGTCGGCCACGGTCGCCAGCAGCTGTGCGGCGACGGCCGGTTCCGATAAGAAACGCTCGCGCTGGCCGGCAAGACTGCCGCCCTCGAATAGCTTCATGCTGAAATACGGCAAACCCTCATGAACTCCCACTTCGTAGACCGGCACAATGTTCGGATGATCGAGGCTGGCGATGGCCTCCGCCTCGGCCTGGAAACGCCGTCCCTGTTCGGACGAGGCCAGCGAGCCGGCCTGCAAGACCTTCAGGGCGACGAGACGCTGGAGGCTTTTCTGACGAGCGCGGTAAACAATACCCATGCCGCCCTGGGCGATCTCGTCGAGCAGTTCATAATCGCCGAGGGTAGTGCCGGCCGTCAGCGGCGCGGGCGTGATGGTGCGCAGCGGCGCGGCCAGGCGTTCGACATGATCCTGATCGGCGAAGAAGGCGGCCAACTCGCTCGCAAGTTCGGGATGGCTGTCGAACAGCATTTGCCGTGCGGGCGCCCGGCCCTCCTGCGCTGCTTTCAAGTAGCTCGCCAGTACCTCATCAAGGAGGTGTTCGCGAGCATCGGAAATATCCTCGGTGAGCGACATCGCTGAATCTCTCACGATCCGTCTTCAAGCAACTCCCGCAGTTTCTTGCGTCCGCGCCGCAAGAGGCCGGCCACGGCCGCTTCCGTCCGGCCCATGTCCTGGGCAATGTCGGCCAGCAAGCGCTCTTGCAAATGATGCAACTCGATCACCCGTCGCTGATCGTCGGGCAGTTGGCCCAGCGCCTCGGCCAGACGCAACAGTTGTTCCTGCCGGTTGGCCTGTTCGTCGGGCGATTCCTGGTTCTTGGCCAACCAAGCTTCCAGGCGTGCCGACGATTCATTCAGCGCCTTCTCCAACGACTGCCCCAGCGCCACCTCACAGCGAAACTTGCGCGCGGCGTCGGTCAGCGTGTTGGCCAGGATGCGCCGCAGCCAGGCCACCCGTTCGCCGTCGCTCTGGCCGCGAAACTGGCCGGCGTTTTGGTGCGCCTTCACCAGCGTTTGCTGAACCACGTCGGACGGATCGAGTTTGCCGCGCAGCCGAGGATCGAGCTGCAAGCGCGCCAGTAGACGCAGATAGTCCCGATAGGACTCCAACGGGCGCTGCAACGATCCGCCATCGTGATCCATGAAGGCAACCTAAGCAAGAAGACGTAGCGAGCCGATTGCGGAAACCGCGCCGCATGCCATTTTTTTCGGAATCCCAATTATGGCAAATCCACCGCGGATTGCCAGCCCACGAGTTGTAGTGAACCGCTTGAGAGGCACTAACTTGTTGGCTAGCCCGCAGCGCCAGCAAGGGATGTCCCTTGCTGGCGCTGCGGGCTGGCAAGTCATTGTGTTCGTCCCTCTAAGCCAATAGTGTGGGTTTGGGCTACCACAATGGCTCAGAACTTTGTTTTCGGCCAGCGTCTGGCAATCTCACGAGTATCCTGCTATCTTAAGCTAGATTCCTCACGATTTTGTTTCCGCATTCTCCCAAGCAGGAGCTGCTCGCACCGTGAAGAAAATCGCCATTCTGCCGACTCTTTTGACGCTGGGCAACGGCGTTTGTGGCTTCGTGGCCATCGCCTACGTCAGCACGATTACGCCGAACACGCCGCCGGGTGAGATCAACCATTTATTCCTCCTCAGCGCCTGCCTTATTCTGGCAGCCATGGTCTTCGACGCCCTGGACGGCTACGCGGCTCGGCTGTCGAAGTCGGCCAGCGATTTCGGCGGCCAACTCGATAGCCTGTGCGACGCCATCAGCTTCGGCCTGGCACCGGCGTTTCTGTTACTGCGTCTGGGCATGGACTGGACGAAGGAATTGGTTAGTCAACCCGTGGTCATCATCGGCGGTTTGTACATGGTCTGCGCCGTGCTGCGGTTGGCGCGTTTCAATCTGGAAAACTCGCCGGACCCGGCCAGCCATAAACGGTTCAAGGGTTTGCCCTCACCGGCGGCGGCCGGTTGCGTCGTGTCGCTGGCCATCCTGCGGGCAACATCCTGGAGTACGATCAACCCCGAGACGATGCAGATGCTTATGACGGTGTGCGTGCCGCTCGGCACATTGGTCGCCGCGTTGCTCATGGTTTCGCGCGTGTCGTATCCCCACATCACCAAGCAGATCCTGCGCGGCCGGCGGCCGTTCAGCGTCATTGTCCAGTTGGTGCTGGCGCTGTTCATCATCGCCATGACGCCGCACTTGGCTTGCTTTCTGTTGTTCTGGGGCTACGCGCTCAACGGCCTGATCCGTCACGTCGTCTTCCGGGTGATGCGCAGCAAAGCGCCCTTGCCCGAAATGGAACCCACCAAGGAACCCAGCATCCACCATTAGCCGCTTGCGGCTTAGCGTTCCGAATGCTAAGCCGCAAGCGGCTCCAAGAATCATTATGTTCACCGGCCTCGTTGAAGTCCTGGGTACTGTGCGCGATCTCGTCATGGATGGCGTCGGCTGTCAGATGACGGTCGCCGCGGAGATTGCCCCTCAACTGAGCTTGGGCGAAAGCGTCGCCGTCAACGGCGCCTGCCTCACGGTGGTCGCTCACGATGCCGAGACGTGTTGTTTTCAGCTTGGCCCGGAGACGCTCGCTCGCACCAACCTCGGCGAACTGCATCGGGGCGATCGCGTCAACCTCGAACGCTCGCTGCGTCTGAGCGATCGCCTCGGCGGTCATCTCGTGCAGGGCCACGTGGATGGCGTCGGTCAGGTGGCCAAACGCATCAACGAGGGCGATTGGGTGACGGTATGGTTTCGCTGCCCGCCGGACCTCGCGGCGCAGATGGTGCCGAAGGGATCGATAACGGTGGACGGCGTCAGTCTGACCGTGGTGGATGTTGGCGAAGATCGTTTCAGTGTCGCCCTGATCCCGCACACGCTGGCCCATACGACGCTGGGGATCAAGGAGTCGGGAGCGGCCGTCAACCTGGAAACGGACCTTATTGGTAAGTACGTTTGGAAATGTCTCGCCTGCATGAACCCGCGTGATTGATATACCCATGACTTCCGCATCTTCTTCGAGTCGGCAAACACTGTCCTATCTGCGCAATCTCTTCGCCGAGCGCGGCATCAAACCGAAGAACAAACTCGGACAAAATTTCCTCATCGACCTGAACCTGCTCGATCTTCTTTTGCGCAGCGCCGAATTGACGCGCGAGGATTTGGCGTTGGAAGTGGGCAGCGGCACGGGCAGTCTGACGGTGCAGCTTGTCGAGCAAGCCGGCGCGGTGGTTAGCATCGAAGTCGATCCTGCCTTTGCCGCGCTGACCGATGAGGAAGTCCGCCAGCGCGAGCATGTCTCGCTCCTAAGCGCCGATGTCCTCAAAAACAAGAACGAACTGAATCCCGATGTGCTGCGCGCCATCGAAACGTTGGGCCAGCGCTGCGGCACGCGCACCGTCAAGCTGGTGGCCAATCTTCCTTATTCGGTGGCCGTGCCGGTCATCACGAACTTGTTGCTCACGGATCTGGTCATCGAGCGCATGGTGGTGACGGTGCAGTGGGAGATTGCCGAGCGTTTGCTGGCTCATCCGGGCGTCAAGGATTACGCTGCGCTCGCTGTATTGGTGCAGAGCCTGGCGGATGTGGAGTTGGTGCGCCGGCTGCCGCCGAAGGTGTTTTGGCCGCGTCCGCTGGTGGATTCGGCGATCGTGTGCATTCGTCCGAGCGCGGCCAAGCGTGAACACGTCGGCGATCCGCGTCATTTTCGCGCTTTCCTGCGCGATCTGTACGTGCATCGCCGCAAGAACCTGCGCGGCGCGCTCGCCAGTCTGCCGGGCCGCGATCTGAGCAAAAGCGACGTGGACGCGCGCCTGGTTGAACTGGGCATTGAAGGCACCATCCGCGCCGAGGCGCTCGACCTGGAACAGCACCTTCGCCTGTCCCGCGTGTTCGCATGAACATTAACCACAGATGAACACAGATGAACACAGATAAGACAAGGAATTTTCAAATGAACAACGATCCATCCACACGGCGCGTCTTTGTCCATCGGCTGGCAAGGTTTCTCGCATTTATCTGTGTTTATCTGTGTTTATCTGTGGCTAATCCTCTTTTTGCTCAGCGCGATGCCAAGATTCCCGATCCGGACCCGGAGATCGAGCGCAAGGCGCTCCAGATGGCCGACGGTTTCGAGGTCAATCTGTTCGCCGCCGATCCGCTCTTGGCTAAGCCGATTCAGATGAATTTCGACGCGGCCGGTCGCTTATGGGTGGCGTGCAGCGAAGCGTATCCGCAGATCAAGCCCGGTCAAAAGGCCAACGATAAGATCATCGTTCTCGAAGACACCAACGGCGACGGCAAGGCCGACAAAACCACCGTCTTCGCCGATGGATTGCTCATCCCCACGGGAATCGAACCCGGCGATGGGGGCGTTTACGTGGGTGCCAGCACGGAGTTGCTGCACCTGTCGCGGCCCAACGGCGACAAAGGGCCGCTGCGCCGCCGGGTCATTCTGTCGGGCTTCGGCACCGAGGACACGCATCATATCGTTCACACGCTGCGCTGGGGCCACGATGGGATGCTGTATTTCAATCAATCCATCTATATTCATAGTCACATTGAAACGCCCTATGGTCCGCGTCGTCTGGGCGGTGGCGGCGTCTGGCAATTTCGGCCGGAAAGCCGGCGTCTGGAGGTGTTCGCGCGCGGCTGGTGGAATGCCTGGGGCCATCACTTCGACCGTTGGGGCCAATCGTTCGTCACCGACGGCGCCGGCGGCGAGGGCGTCAATCCCGTGGTGGTGGGCGCGAGCTACACGGCGACTCCGCATGCGACACGCGTCTTGCAAGGATTGAATCCTGGTCATCCCAAGTATTGCGGTTGCGAAATCGTCAGCGGCCAGCACATGCCGGAGGCGTGGCGCGGCAATCTCATCACCAACGATTTTCGCGGTCATCGCGTTTGTCGTCTCACGCTCGCGCCGGAAGGCTCCGGCTACACGGCCACGCTGCAAGCGGACCTCATCAAGAGCAATCATCCTGCCTTTCGTCCGGTCGATGTGAAGATGGGGCCGGACGGCGCGATCTATATCGCCGACTGGTACAACCCGATCATTCAGCATGGCGAAGTCGATTTCCGCGATCCGCGCCGCGATGTCAGCCACGGCCGCATCTGGCGCATCACGGCCAAGGGCCGGCCACTCGTGCCGCGCCCGCAACTCGTCAAAGCCTCCACCGTCGAACTGCTGGACGCACTCAAGATGCCGGAAGACTGGACGCGCCATCAGGCACGGCGCGTCCTCAAGGAGCGCGGGGCAGCGGTTTTGCCGGAATTGAAGACGTGGACCGCGAAACTGGATCGCACGGATGCGAAGCAGGAACCGTTGCTGCTCGAAGCGCTATGGACGTATCAATCGCTCGATGTGGTGGAACCGAAACTGCTGGCGAATCTGTTGCAAGCGAAGGACGATCGCATCCGCGCCGCCACCGTTCGCGTTGTGTCCGCCTGGCACGACCGGCTGCCGAACGCTCTCGAATTGCTGACGCCCCGTGTTGCCGATGATCATCCGCAAGTGCGACTAGAGGCGGTGCGCGCGCTCGGTCAAGTTCCGAGCGCCCGCGCGGCTGAATTGGCGTTGAAGGCTCTGGATAAAACCATCGACAAGTATCTCGATTATGGCTTATGGCTGACGATGCGTGAATTAGAACCGCACTGGTTGACCGCGTTGAAGGAAGGACGCTTCAATGCCGGCGGCAATTCGCGTCACTTGCTGTTCGCGCTCCAGTCGGCGGATTCGCGCGCGGTGCTGCCGTCGCTGATGGCGCTGGTACGCACTGGCAAGGCCGGCGAGAGCGAAACCGGCGTGCTGGCGTTCATCGCTACGCTGGGCGGCCCGCCGGAACTCGCGTTGTTGCTCGATCGCGTGGCCGGAACAGCGCGGCCGGTCGAGGACCGTACTCGTCTGCTGGAAGCGTTGGAGCAGGCAACGCGGCAGCGCAATGTTCGTCCGGCCGGCGATCTCACACGCATCGTCCCGCTGTTGAAAGAAAACAACGAAGCGCTGCGTGCCGTGGCCGCGCGTGTGGCGGGGTTGTGGGAATTGGAGACGGCGCGGCCGCAACTGCTGGAACTGGCCCGCGCGGACAAGTCCAGCGATGCGTTGCGTCAGGCGGCCATTGATGGTTTGACGACCCTGGGCGGTAAAGGCAGCATTGAGGCGCTGGAACAACTCGCCGGTGCGGAGGGTTCCTCGGCCCGGCGTCGCCTGGCTCTCGTCGCGCTGGTGCGCATCGATGCCAAGGCTGCGGCCGGTCGCACGGGGACTGTGCTGGCGAGTCTGAAGGGCGAGGAAGTCGTTGGCGTCTTCGAGGCATTTCTGCAACGCAAGGGCGGAGCGGCCCTGCTCGCCGCCGCGCTGCGCGATCAGAAATTGCCCAATGACATCGCGCGAATCGGCGTGCGCACGGTGCGCACGTCCGGCCGTCCCGATGAAGGGCTGGTCGAGGCGTTGACCAAGGCGGGCGGTCTGACGTTCGGCGCGCGGACGCTGTCGCCGAAAGAATTGCAAACGATGGTCGCGGATGTGGCGCATTTGGGCGATGCCGCGCGCGGTGAACTTGTCTTCCGTCGCAAGGATCAGGTGTGCTTGAAGTGCCACGCCATCGGCGGCGCAGGCGGGCAGGTCGGCCCCGACCTGAGCAGCATCGGTGCCAGCGCTCCGGTCGATTACCTCATCGACTCGCTGTTGCAGCCGAACAAGGCCATCAAGGAAAATTATCATTCGCTCCTCGTTGAGACGAAAAAGGGACTGCAATACTCCGGTATCAAGGTCCGCGAGACGAAGACGGAACTGATTCTGCGCAACGCCGAGGACAAGGAAATCGCCATTCCGGTTCGGGACATCGACGCGCGAACACAGGGCGGCTCGCTAATGCCGGACGGTCTGACCGACACGCTGACGCGCGGCGACCTGCTCGATGTGGTGCGTTTCCTGTCGGAGTTGGGCAAGGTCGGTCCCTATGCCATCGGCCCACAGCGCATCGTGCGCCGCTGGCAAGCGCTCGATCCGACGCGCGAAGCCTGGGGCTTTCTGACGCTAGGCGGTGGTCTGTCCACGCCCGCGAAGAATGCCCGTGGCCTGCAATGGGGACCGCAATACAGCACCGTGGCCGGCGTATTGCCGCTGGCGGATGTGCCGCTGTTCCGGCTTGGCAAGGAGAAACGCGGTGCCTCCTTGGTTCGCTGTCAACTCGATGTCACCACGGCCGGCCGCGCGATCGTGCGAGTCAATTCCACAAAAGGCTTGAAATGTTGGGTCGATCAACAGCCTATCGCCGCGAAAGAAGCGATGGAGTTGGATTTGTCTGTTGGACAGCACACGTTGACGTTCGTGATTGACCGCGATCAGCGCCGCGATGGTTTGCGCTGCGAGGTGGACGATAAACCCGGCTCACCCGCACGGGTGCGTGTCGTGGCCGGGAAGTGACTTGATAGCACGAACGGAATGCATCCAGCCCGCAGCGCAAGCAAGGGAATAAATAACCCTTGCTTGCGCTGCGGGCTGGCCCGATAGTTAGAGCCTCATGCGACAAGCAACGGTATAATTACAACAGGTTCCAACAGCGGAACCGTGTTCGATGTTGCGTGGTGGATCTTCCCTTCTCGCACAAGGAAACTCGCGATGGCCGACGCTTTTCTTCTCTCCGCGGCCCGGACCCCTATTGGCAAATATCTCGGCTCCCTGGCGGAAGTGCCGGCTCCCCAACTGGGGGTGGTGGCCATCGCCGAGGCCATGCGCCGCGCGCGGACGCCGCCCGAACAAATCGAAGAAGTGATCCTGGGCAACGTGATTCAGGCCGGTGTCGGCCAGAATCCCGCACGACAAGCAGCGCTCAAGGCCGGTCTACCGGATCGCATCGCCGCTTTCACGGTCAACAAGGTATGCGGTTCGGGACTCAAGGCCGTCATGCTGGCGGCGCAGGCCATCCGCGCCGGCGATGCCGATCTCCTCGTGGCCGGCGGCATCGAGAGCATGAGCCGCGCGCCGTACTTGCTGTTGGGCGCGCGCACCGGCTGGAAATACGGCGATCAAAAGGCCGTCGATGCCATGATCCATGATGGTTTGTGGTGCGCCTTCGAGTGCTGGCACATGGGCGAGGCCGCCGAGCATATCGCGGCCAAATGCGGCGTGTCGCGCGCGGAACAAGATCGCTTTTCCGCGCAGAGCCAACAGCGAGCCGCAGCCGCATGGGACAAGGGCGCGTTCAACGCCGAGATAGTTCCCGTCACCGTCGGCGCGGGAACGAAAGCGAAAATCGTCTCCCGCGATGAGAGTCTGCGGCCGGAAACGACTGCCGAGGGGTTGGCGAAGTTGAAGGCGTCCTTTCGCGAGGGCGGCACGGTGACGGCCGGCAACGCCTCAACGCTCAGCGATGGCGGCGCGGTCGTCGTCGTCGGCTCGGCGCGTGCCGCCGACCGCCTGGGCACCAAGCCGCTGGCTCGTATCATCGCTTATTCCACCAGCGGCGTAGCTCCGAAAGACATCTTCATCGCGCCGGTGTTGGCCGTGCGTCAAGTGCTGGAGAAAGCTAACCTGCGTATGGAGGACATCGATCTGTTCGAGATGAATGAGGCATTCGCCGCCCAGATGTTGGCGTGCGGCAAGGAATTGAAGCTGGATGAGACGAAGGTGAACGTCAACGGCGGGGCGATCGCGCTGGGGCATCCCATCGGGGCCTCGGGAGCGCGCGTGTTGGTGACGCTGCTGTATGCTCTGGAACAGCGCGGCTTGAAACGCGGGCTGACGTCGCTGTGTTTGGGGGGTGGCAATGCCGTGGCGATGGTCGTGGAGCGCGTTTGAGGCGTCTGGAGTTTCCGTAAAAAGAGGGAGTAACCGTGTCCACAATCATTCGCAAGGGAGCGCGAACGGAAATCGTTTATCCCACCTCGGATGGGCGTCCTATGGCGGAAACCGATCAACACCGCAAATTGATGAACGATCTGATTCAGACATTGGAGACCTATTACGCCGTTGATCCGAGGGTGTACGTTTCCGGCAATTTGTTGCTCTTTTATGAACCCGGCAATCGCCGCCGCCACATCGCGCCGGATGTCTTCGTGGTCAAGGGAGTGCCCAAGCGCGAGCGGCTCAACTACCTTATCTGGGAGGAAGGCAAGGGGCCGGACGTGACCATCGAACTGACGTCCTCCTCGACGCGACATGAAGACCAAGAAACGAAGTTTCGCCGTTATCAGGACGTGCTGCATGTCAAGGAGTATTTCCTGTTCGATCCGCTGGGCGATTATTTGCAACCGCCCTTGCAAGGCTATCGGTTGCGTGCCGGAGTGTATCAGCCGATTCGTTCCCTGCACGGACGGTTGCCGAGTAAGATCCTGGGGCTGCACCTGGAGCAGGTTGGTTCTCAACTGCGGCTTTACGATCCCACAGCGACAAAATGGCTACCGACGCCACAGGAACGAATCGCACACGCTGAAGCCGAAATCGAGCGTGTTGCGCGAGAGCAGGAATTACCGCAAGAGCGATTGGCACGGGCCGAGGCGGAAATTGAACGCCTGCATCGTGAAGTAGAAGAACTACGCCGTCATCTAAAATAATCGCGTCAAGAGTGGGCTTATTTCTTTGGGGAGGAACGAAAGATGACTACTCCACTCGTGCGGCCTGATTCTCCGCCATCGGTTGTACCTCCCTTGCGGGACGGTGATCGCTTAACGCGGCACGAGTTCGAGCGCCGCTACAACGCCATGCCGGAGGTGAAGAAGGCTGAACTTATCGAAGGGATCGTCTATATGCCCTCACCCGTGAGACATCGTCATCACAGTAACCCGCACTTCAATCTCATCTCCTGGCTTGGAATGTACTCGATGGCCACGTCAGGCGTCGAAGGTGGAGACAATGGTTCGTTGCGGCTGGACATGGACAATGAGCCGCAACCCGATGCCTACTTGATCGTGCTACCTTCTCACGGAGGGAAAGTAGTCATTGATGAAGACGATTACATCTCTGGAGCCCCGGAACTTGTCGCCGAGGTTTCCGCCAGCACGGTGAGCATCGATCTCAACGCCAAGCGCAGGGCGTATTGCCGCAACGGCATTCTCGAATACATCGTGTGGCGCGTCGAGGATCGGGAGATTGATTGGTTCATTCTTCGTGAGGGACAGTACGAACGCTTGCCAAGGGACGCGGCTGGCGTTTATCGCAGTGAAACGCTGCCGGGATTATGGCTTGATCCTACCGGGTTGGTAAATGGCGATCTGGCCACTGTCGCGCGGGTTGTGCAGACGGGTGTTGCCAGCGAAGAACATGCTTCCTTCGTCCAGCAGTTGCGACAAGCAGCATCATCCAGGCAGTCTTGACCGCACGGCGATTGTTGACTGACTTACCTTCTGCATTCAGCCCAAGGAGTGATCGTCATGGCCACCGTCACCGATACCGCCGCCCAAGAACGCTGGGAGAAGGAAAACGCCTCGGCTCCGCTGCGTCCGCAGCCGCCGACCACGGTTAGCAGCGTGCCCATTGAGCCGCTATATACGAATGAGACCCTTAATGGATTCGATCCCGATACGGACCTCGGCTATCCCGGCCAATATCCGTACACACGCGGCGTCCACGCCAGTATGTACCGCAGCCGATTGTGGACCATGCGCCAGTTCGCCGGCTTCGGCTCGCCGCGACAGACCAACGAACGCTTCAAGTTCCTGCTCGACAAGGGGCAGACGGGACTAAGCACCGCCTTCGATCTGCCGACGCTCATGGGACTCGATAGCGACGATCCGCGCGCCTTCGGCGAAGTTGGTCGGCTCGGCGTCGCCGTGGCCACGCTCGACGATATGCGCGAGCTTTTCGACGGCATTGACCTCGCGCAAGTGTCCGTGTCGATGACGATCAACGCGCCGGCGATCGTCGTCATGGCGTTCTTTCTGGCCAACGCCCAGGATCAAGGCGTGGACTGGAAGCAGCTGCGCGGCACCTTGCAGAATGATATTTTGAAGGAGTTTCACGCGCAGAACGAGTTCGTGTTTCCGCCGGAACCGCATGTGCGTCTGGTGGCCGACGTGATCGAGTTCTGCACGCATCATGTGCCGCAGTGGAACACGGTGTCGATCAGCGGCTATCACATCCGCGAGGCCGGCTCGACCGCCGTGCAAGAACTAGCCTTCACGCTCGCCGATGGCTTCCACTACGTCGAGACGTGTCTGGCTCGCGGTCTCGACATTGATGCGTTTGCGCCGCGGCTGAGTTTTTTCTTCAACGCCCACAATGACATTTTCGAGGAGATCGCCAAGTATCGGGCGGCGCGCGTGCTGTGGGCCGAAGCGATGCGACACAAGTACGGCGCTCGCCGCGAAAACTCGTGGAAACTGCGCTTCCACGCGCAGACGGCCGGCTGCTCGCTTCAGGACAAGCAACCGCAAGTCAACCTCATTCGCGTGGCCTATCAGGCGTTGGCGGCCGTGCTGGGCGGCTGTCAATCGCTGCATACCAACAGCATGGACGAAACGCTGGCCTTGCCGTCCGAACATGCCGTCACGCTGGCTCTACGCACGCAGCAGGTACTCGCTCACGAAACCGGAGCGACGAACACCGTCGATCCACTCGGCGGCAGTTACTTCGTCGAGACGCTGACAAAGCAGATGCAACAGGAGGCGCGGGGTTACTTCGAGCGCATCGAGGAGTTGGGTGGGATGATTGCGGCACTCGAAGCCGGCTTCTTCCGCCGCGAGATCGCCGACGCCGCCTTCACCTATCAGCGTGAAGTGGACGCCAAGCGCAAGCTCATCGTCGGCGTCAACGCTTTCCAGGAAACCGACGAGAAACCCATCGAAACGCTGGTCGTCGATGAGGCGGTGGAGAATGAACAGGTTGCTCGCTTGCAGCAAATCCGGGCCAAGCGCGACGGCGAAGCCGCCCGCAAGATGCTGACGGAAATTCGCCGCCTGGCGGCGACGAAGGAGAACCTGATGCCGGCGTTGGTGGAGGCGGCGCGGGTGCGCTGCACCGTCGGCGAGATCATGAATGCGCTGGCGGATGTGTTTGGAAGATATGATGGAGCGGCGCGGTGGTGAAACCGGACTTTAAGGAGAACTAATATGAATGTTCTTGTTATGGAGCCTCTTCTTACCGCGGAGGAGTTTCGCCGCTTACCGGACGATGGAAAGCCCAAGGAACTAAAGCGCGGGAGGGTAATCCTTATGAACTTACCAACACCTCGACATGGGGAAATCTGTGGTCAGGTTTACTATCTCTTGCGGTTACATCTTGAAGGTCGGTCGTTGGGCCGTCTCGTTTGTAATGACTCCGGTATCCTCACGGAACACGATCCCGATACGGTGCGCGGGGCGGATGTCGCCTTTTACAGCTACGGCCGAGTCCCGCCTGGACCGCTCCCCCAAGGATACTTGCCCGTCGTTCCTGAACTGGTCTTTGAAGTGCGCTCGCCGACGGATCGTTGGGGGCCGATCTTGGCCAAGGTCGCTGAGTATCTGGAAGCCGGCGTGACGGTCGTGTGCGTCCTCGATCAGATGACAGAACGATGCAACCTCTATCGCGCCGAAGAGGCGATTGAGGTCTTCACGGCCGAGCAGGAGTTGACTGTTCCCGACGTCCTGCCCGAATTTCGCGTCGCTGTGCGGCGGTTCTTTGAGTGATTCGAGGAGAGGCTTCATGGTCGAATCCCCCCCGTTGCGTGTTGTCCTCGCCAAGGTCGGTCTCGATGGCCACGATCGCGGCATCAAGGTTGTCGCCCGCGCCCTGCGCGATGCCGGGATGCAGGTTATCTACGCCGGCCTGTGGCAGACGCCCGAAGCGATCGTCCGCACCCTTGCCGATGAAGACGCTGACTGGCTCGGACTGAGCATCCTCAGCGGCGCTCATATGACACTCGTGCCGCGTATCTTGCAAATGCTGCGCGAGGCGGGACTCGAACACGTCGGCGTTCTCGTCGGCGGCATCATTCCCGAAGGCGACATCCCGAAACTTCTGGACATGGGCGTGGCGCGCGTTTTCGGTCCCGGCACGGCCCTGCCGGAAATTGTCTCGTTTTTGCAGCAGCGCAGCGGAGCCGGCCATGCTTGAGACGCTTCTCGAACGCTTTCGCCAGCGCGATCGGCTGGCCCTGGCACGCCTGGTCAGTCTCGTAGCGCGCGGCGAACGAGTGGAAGAAATCCTGGCTGGAGTAGGCGAAGCCGGCAAGCCGGCGCGCGTGGTCGCCGTCACCGGCAGCGGCGGCGTCGGCAAAAGTACGCTTGTCGGCAAGTTGATCGAGGAAGTGCGTCGTCAGGGGCAGACGGTTGCGGTGCTGGCTTGCGATCCGCAAAGTCCGCTGAGCGGCGGCGCGCTGCTCGGCGATCGCTTCCGTATGCCGTCGCGGCCGGATGATGACGGCGTCTTCATTCGCAGTCTGGCGGCGGCCGGCGGACAGGGCGCACTCGCCGAGCATCTCGCCGCCTTGATTCGTCTGTTGGAGGCGTTTGGTTTCGATGTGGTGCTGATCGAGACGGTCGGCGCGGGGCAGGGCGATACGGTGGTGCGCGAACTGGTCGATGTCCTCGTTTTATTGCTCCAGCCGGAAACCGGCGACGATCTTCAGTGGGAGAAGGCCGGTTTGCTCGAAGTCGCCGACGTGATTGTTATTCACAAGGCGGATCTGCCGGGAGCCGAACGTGTGGAGGCGCAAGTGCTGGCCACGTTGGCGCTGGGCATGGGGCCGGTCGTTCCCGTTCTGCGCATCAGCTCGCGCACGGGTAACGGATTGCAAGAACTATGGCAGACCATCGCCGACCAACCGCTGCGACGCGGCCGACAGCAGAGCGGACGCGATCTGCTCCGCCTCGCCCAACAAATCTTGGCGGCGCGCTTCGCCACGGCGGAAACAAGCGGACGACCGGAACTGCGGCAACTGCTGGCCGAGTGGCAGGCTGGCGACATTACTTCCAGCCGTGCGGCGTCGGCTCTTTTGAATCTGCTCCGGCCTATTGGCGAACGGCTGGCGTAAGCCGGCTGGTATAGGCTAATAGAGGCTATACCAGCCGGCTTACGCCAGCCGTTCGCCAACAGGCCGGAGCATACACTAATTCCGTCGCTTGATGATTTTCCGCGGCCGGGCGAATACCTGCGTGTAGTAGACCTCGCCCTTGTCATTCTTGGCGATGCCCAACCCCGTCTCCGTGACCTTGTCGCTGAGTAAATTTTCCCGATGACTCTTCGACTCCATCCAATCCTTGACGATCACCGCGAGAGGAACTTTCCCCCCCTCGCTTTCCGCGATATTCTCGCTGACCTTGCCGTAATCGTAACCGGCGGCAAGCACGCGCTGGCCGGGCGTTTTGCCGTCGAGAACATGTTCCATCTTCCGCTGTTTGGACATGTTCGTCGAGTGTCCGCGCGCCGCTTTGAACAACAACGGCTGGGGTCGCAACGCGGGTAAATCTTTTTGGACGCGCTCTTTGTTGAGCAAGTCCAGGAGCGTCTGCTCATCCTTCGTCATCTCGAACTTGGCCGCTTCCGGCTTGGCTTTCTCTTTCGTGTCGTCCGTCCGAGCGAACGATACGACCGCTGCCACGAAGATTAGGAAAGAGCATGCGGAAAAACGACGGATCATGCCACACCTTTTGCAAGAAGGAGGCGACAGCAGGGATCTGAGCTTTCCCCTACGGTATAGCATACTCACCGCATCCTGGTTACGACAATCGTCTTTGGCGGAAACCACGGCACATAACTTGCTACTCAGATTATTATTCGAGGGTTCGTCTCCCATTCGGGGGTTGGCCTGGAAACGAGAGTAATCCTTATGACCGGAAGAATGGGACTTGTGAGAGGAAATAGCCATGTCGAGCCGTCTGGGAACGCTGGAATTTGAATGTGATGCTCCACCTTATCCCGTTGTGCGCGCCTGCCGGAAACTCGGGATAAGGTCACCTGAAGATGTACGATGGTCACGGATGAGCCATCACCAAAAGCGAAGCCACGGATGGATGAGCTTTCTCGCCGGTCAGGCTTGGGGGCGTTTGCTTGGTCGCGGCCAACCGGAGCAATCTGCTTGCACCTGCGGCCGACCCGTGCCGGAACTGGACACATACTCCTTCACGTTTCAGACAGGCGAGCAACTTGAGTATGAACTAGGCCAGTGCGTACACTGCCGAACTATCTACTGGGAGCCCGTCTAGTACCAGGGCAAACCAACAGTAAACGGGGCCGGAAGCGTGAGCGACGGGCTGCCCATGATGCGGGCAGTCCGTCGCTTACGTTTCCACTCGAACAGATCATAACGGCCGTGCGGATCGCGTGCGGCTGGCTCTGTTTTGCGGACCGATGGAGCAAGTAGGAATCTCCGACCTGCGCGGGAGGTTGCGAGGCCGTCGCCGGAGGAAGCGGATGAGGGGATGATCCGAGATTGGGACAGCTCTCGCTAATAGCCGAAAGAAAGGGAAGAAGGAAACGCGCGTTGGCGTACATCCTCTGCTCTGTGGTTCCCTGGCGCTTCTCGGCTCCCGCGAAAGGAGAAACTTGATGGTCCGCGTTACCCTCCCCTTGGGGGGAGTCGTCGCCGTGCTGCTCGCCGCCTCGGCGGCAGTCGGTCAGGCTCCCCGACTCATTGTGGAACCACCTCGGCCCGCCCCTCGGCTCACCCCGCAACCCCAAACGGCCGAACCGCCCGCATCACGACCTCAACAACCGACCGAACCACCCGCTTCGTGTCCTGTCGTGATCGAAGAGGTTCCCAGCGATTTTTATCCGCCGATCCTCATGCCTCCACCGCCGCCTGTCCCATCGGGGCACAAGCATCGCTGGAAGCATAAGAACGCGACACCCGCAGTTCCAGGAAATGCGGGACCATACCCGCAGTGGCCTTACGGTCAGCAGGGGTTCGCCGAGGGCTTCGGTCCCTCTCCGTATGCTCCGCCGCCGCCGCCGACTTCGGGCCGCAAACATCGCTGGAGACACACAACCGCTGACAATAGCGCTGGGCAGCCTGGGCCTTACGGATATGGCGAGTTCACCGAGGGTTCTTATTACACGCCTGTCGGTCCTCCGCCGCCGCCGAATGGATCCGGCAAAAAGAACCGTTGGAAACGCGGAAACCCGGATCTCTCCTATTATCCGATACCGGGAGCGGACATGATGGATGACGGTCTGAATGCTTTTACCGATCCAAATTGTCTTAAGAAAAAGCATCATTTGCTGCACGGCCTGCTGCACAAGCCTCACGCTGCGAAGCCGCCGGTACCGCCGGTCCAGCCTCCTCCTCCGCAACCCTGTCTGGAAGACGGAACGTATTTTCCGATCGACGAATGATCCGCGAACGATCGGAGCCTGAAGCGCAACCCTGCCAGCCCGCAGCGCCAGCAAGGGAACGAAATACCCTTGCTGGCGCTGCGGGCTGGGTCGCCCGCAAGTCCTTAGCGAACCTCAAATCCCACCGGCGATTTATCCTCCGGATCGCCGTTGTAGTTGATGGTAATCTCTTCGCCTGCGGAGATGGTGCGGATGGCCGTAAACACCATGAGCGCTCCGGCTTCCTCGTCGTAGCGAGCGTTCGGAGCGTAGGAATGGTTATACAGCGAACCGTAGCCTAGCGCCAGCGCCACCGTGGAACGATTGCGCAGGAAGCAGTAGCGCCCCAAGAGCGAACAACTTACGCTATCGTTCATTTGTTCGAGAGGTGCCAGCAAGACCGGAACGCGCTCGATGACGCTTCCTTCCGCAATGGCCTGACGCGCGAACACGCCTCGGCCTTTTCCCTTCACACGTTTGACGAAGATCAACTCGGAATGCGACAGCACCGCGTTTCCCCTCCAAGCAACTTCCGATGCTCCCACGCGGGAGTCGGTTCCTTCATATACTCTCTCAGGTAAGGTTCCCGTCAATCACCTGGAGGCGAACACCATGATAATGAGATGGCGACGACAATGCGTGTGGGCGTGCTGCATTCCGGCGCTGCTGGGCTGGACGATGGCCGTGAACGCGGCGGACTGGCAGCCGGCCAAGGGACCGCTGATGACACGCTGGGCCAAGGATGTTAAAGCTGATAAACCGCACCCTGAATATCCTCGACCGCAAATGCAGCGCGAACGCTGGCTGAACCTCAATGGCATCTGGCAACTCGCCTTCGCCAAAAAGGAGGACGCCGTCCCGACGGGCAAAGACCTGGCCGAACGCATTCTCGTGCCCTTCCCCGTGGAATCGGCGCTATCCGGCGTGATGAAGCACGGCGATCGCTTGTGGTATCGCCGTCTCTTCACGGTGCCGAAAGAGTGGGGCAGTCAGCGTGTATTGTTGCACTTCGGCGCGGTGGATTGGGAAGCGAAGGTTTGGGTCAACGGCAAGGAAATCGGCAGTCATCGCGGCGGCTACGATGCCTTCACGTTCGACATCACCGAAGCGCTGAAGAAAGAGGGCGAACAGGAAGTGATTGTCGGCGTCTGGGATCCGACCGACGCCGGCACGCAGCCGCGCGGCAAGCAAGTCAACAAACCCGGCGGCATCTTCTATACGCCGACGACCGGCATCTGGCAAACGGTCTGGCTGGAACCGGTGTCGCAAGTGTACATCGAACAGATGAAAATCGTGCCCGACATGGACAAGGGCGAAGTCCACATCACCCTCACTGGGAAGGGTCTAATCGGCAATCTTCAGACTTGGGCCCGCGTATCGGAGGGAGAGAAAGAGATCGCCACCGTCAATGGCGGCATTGGCAAAGAGTTGGTGTTGAAGGTTCCCGACGCGAAACGATGGTCCCCGCAGTCGCCGTTTCTCTACGATCTCAAGGTCGGCGTCCGCGGCACGCGTTTAGGGACAAACGATGAGGTACAAAGCTATTTCGGCATGCGCAAGATCAGCCTCGGCAAGGACGACAAGGGCGTCACGCGCCTGCTCCTCAACAACAAGTTTGTCCTGCAAGTCGGCCCGCTCGATCAGGGGTTCTGGCCCGATGGTCTGTACACCGCTCCGACCGATGAAGCCCTCAAGTACGACATCGAAATCACCAAGAAACTCGGCTTCAACATGACCCGCAAGCACGTCAAGGTCGAGCCGGCGCGCTGGTATTATTGGTGCGATAAACTCGGCCTGCTGGTTTGGCAGGACATGCCATCCGGCGACAAGAGTATCGGCGGCAACGATCCCGACATCAAGCGCACTCCCGAATCGGCCAAGGATTACGAGGAGGAACTAAAACATATGATCGATGGATTGCGCAATCATCCGTCGATTGTGATGTGGGTTGTCTTCAACGAGGGCTGGGGCCAGTTCGACACGGCACGCATTACGGAATGGACGAAGAAATACGATCCCTCTCGCTTGGTCGATTGTGCCAGCGGTTGGACTGACCGCAAGGTCGGCGATGTCCACGACATTCACGTCTATCCCGGCCCCGGTTCGCCGCCCCTGGAGGCGAAGCGCGCGGCGGTGTTGGGCGAGTTCGGCGGCCTTGGCCTCAAGGTCGATGGCCACACCTGGGAGAATAAAACCTGGGGCTATCGCGGCGCCAGCAGCAAGGAAGACCTCACGCGCAAGTACGAGAAACTGTTGGCGGGCGTGTATCGGCTCAAGGATAAACCCGGCCTGAGCGCGGCCGTTTACACGCAGATCACCGACGTGGAGACGGAAGGCAATGGCCTGCTGACCTACGATCGCGCGGTAATCAAGGTCGATCTCGAACGGGTCGCGGCCGTCAACAAGGGCGATCTCTCGCGGGTGCCCGAGCAAGTCGCGGTCGTACCGACCTCGAAAGAGAAGGGGTTGACCTGGCGTTACACGTTGGAAAAGCCAGCCGAAGGCTGGTTCAAACCGGACTTTAAGGATGCGGATTGGAAAGAAGGCGTCGGCGGCTTTGGTACGCGCATGACGCCGGGCGCGGTGGTCCGCACCGTGTGGGACACCAAGAACATTTGGCTGCGGCGGACGTTCGAGCTGCCGGAGAACGCTCCGAAAGAAATGTATTTGCTGCTGCACCACGACGATGACGCTGAAATTTATCTCAATGGAGTCCTGGCCGCGAAACTCCGGGGCTATACGAGCGATTACGAGGAAATACCGATTGATCTCAAGGCGCTGGCAACGCTCAAGCCGGGTAAAAACACCCTCGCGGTCCATTGCAAGCAGAATGCCGGCGGCCAGTACATCGATGTCGGTTTGGGCGCCTACAAGAAAAGATGAAACCACGAAACACACGAAACACACGAAAAAAGACAAAAAAACGGAGCAATATAAGGAGTACCCTCTCTAATTGCGGCTTATTATGTATTTATTGTCTTTTTTTCGTGTATTTCGTGTGTTTCGTGGTTTTTCTCTTGAATCATCGCTCGCAGCGCCTTGTAGTCGGTCTTGCCCGTGCCCAGGATGGGGATGCGCTCGACCTGCCGCACTTCATCCAATCGCATGACGCCGCGGAACCCCTCTTCGAGTAAGCGCGCGTTGGCGTCGCGCAGGTTCAGCGGTTCCGTGGTGAACAACACGATGCGCCGGCCCGTTTCCGTTTCGATGCCCTCGACAGCTACTCGGGGGCCGTCCTGGGTCGGCGGATAGAGGCGGACGAACGGTTCCTCCAGGGCCGGCAACGAAATCATCTCGCCGCCGGCCTTGAGGAAGCGTTTCAACCGACCGCCGAAGTGGATAAAGCCATCATCGTCAATCTGCACCAGATCGCCGGTGATGTACCAGCGTTTGCCGTCGCGCTGCTGGAACGGCGATGGTCCATCATAACCGATGTAGCCGGGGAAAATGGTCGGGCCGCTGACGAGCAGCATGCCGAGTTGGTTTGCGGGCAGCGGTTCGTCCGTTTCCAGATCGACGACGCATACTTCGACGCTGGGCAGCGGTTTGCCGAGCGTGCCCGGACGAATCGCGCCGATGGTGTTCGCCGCCACCACCGGCGAACATTCCGTGATGCCATAGCCTTCCAGCAGAGTCGCCTGCGGCACCAGTTCGGCGCAGCGCTCGCGCACACTCGGCGGACATTTCTCCGCGCCGACAATGACAAGCCGTAGCGAGGTCAATTGGTCGCGCTCGGCGCGTTCGAGAATGTAACTCACGAAGGTCGGCGTACCGACCAGGATGGTCGGCCGATAGGCGCCGATCTTGCGCGCCAGGCCGGACGAGTCGGTCGGATCGGGGTGATGAACCACACGCATACCGCCCAAGAGCGGCAGCACGACCGTTATGGACATGCCGAAACTATGGAAGGCCGGCAGGAAACCGAGAATCGAATCCGTGCGCATCAGGCCCAGGAGTGGAACACCGGTGCGCTGATTGGTGAGGATATTTCGATGCGTGAGGGGGACCGCCTTGGGCGCTTTCTCCGAACCGCTGGTGAACAGCACCACGGCGGGCTGATCCGGCGGCGTGTGCGGAATGTGCTTGCGGACGCTGCCGGGCAGCCAACGCACGGTCAAGAGCGTGCGCAACAGCTCGAACTTGCCCATGTCCTTGCGAAGATTCTCTAGATAGAGGTATTCGACGCCCTCAATCTCGATGGCGGTGCGATCGATGAAGGCACGGGACGTGACAACGTGCGTCAGTTCCATGAGCCGCGCGGCATGCGCGAGGTTGGCCGGGCCGGTCGTCCAGTTGAGAATCACCGGCAGTTTGCCGGCGAGGTGTAGGGCGAGGAACGCGATGTCGCAGGCCACCGACGCGGGCATCATCAACCCGACGTTGGCGGCCGGCAGCGGCGCGAAGCGCCGGCTCATCGCCAGCGCGGCCGTCAGCAAACGCTCGTAGTTGACGACACCGGCCATGTCGTCGGTGGCGACCACATCGCGCGGATTATGCTGGGCGCGAGCGATGAAGGCTTCGGCGATGGTGTCGCCAAGGATTTCCGCGGGACCATCGCTGGAGGACGGCGTGAACCACGCGGGCGGCGGCGGTTTCGGCGGTCCTTTCTTGACCAGTCCTTGCGCCAGCGCCCATAGCTGGCCGAGCGTGGCCGGTACTTGCTCGGACGTGAAACCATACTGTTGCTCGACGCGCAGGTTTAACTCCATGCGATCGAGACTGTCCAATCCCAGTTGATCAAACGTGGTTTCTGGTTTCTCCTCCTCTTCGGTCAGGGGCCGGCCGAGCTTGTCGGCGACGATGTGGGCGACGGCCTCGCGCACCTCCGGTTTGACCTGGCCAATCTCGATCTCGGCCAAGCCCGCCAGCTTGGGAAACTCGAAGGTGCGCCGGCCGAAGGCGAAGTGATAGGGCACATAGGTCGGCATCTCGGGAGCATCGCCGACGTTGTACCATGCCTCGAACCAGGGATTGAGCGTTTCGCGGCGCAGTTCGGGAAGCCGGCTGCGCTCGATGCGTTCGATGGTGACGCTCACGGAGCGGCGCGGCATGAAAACGAGCAAATTGGACAGCAGCCAACCGAGGCCGGCGGCGTAGCGGCCGATGAGGTTGGGATGTTCGCCGGTCTGGGCGTAGCCGAACATGCTGCCCCATAAACCGCGTGTGCGCACAAGAACGACCGTCGTTTGCGGCACGGCTTGCAGGATGTCCGCCAGCGCACGCGCGCCGCCGAGCCGTTCGATGCCCGCGTGCTGGATGCGGCCGGACGGCCACAGGATGTAGTTGTCGCCGTTGCGCAGGCCGTCGATGACGATTTCGACCGCCTGCTGTGCCCGCGAGCGTGCCTTGGCGCTGGCCTGATCCAGAGCGGGCACGCGCACGGCGTTGAGCAGCTTCATCAGCAGATACATGAACGGATTGGTGAAATTGCCCTCATACACCATCGGTCGCGGCCGCAGCGACGGCCAAACGGCACCCAGCACGAGCAGCGGATCGACCAGCCCCGGATGATTGGGCAGCACGAGGACCGGCCCTTTCAGGCCGCGAATCTGATTCAAACCCTCGACGCGGATGCGGTAACGGAGGGACACAAACAACCGGGTGATCGCCCACAAAAAATAACGCAGCGGCAGAAGCATGACAATCCTCAGGGAAGGATGGATCGCTCCTGCGAACGCGCCGGCGATCCGAGCAACACTTTACCTGAAAAGGATTGGCACTGCCAGAGGATGAGATGTCACCCGAAATAATCTCGTGTAGCCGCGACGCGCAGCGGAGCTAAGAGGCGCTAACAGAATGCATGGCCAGCCCGCAGCGCCAGCAAGGGATTTCCCTTGCTGGCGCTGCGGGCTGGCAAAGACACCCTTGCTGGCGCTGCGGGCTGGCAAAGACTCCCTTGCCGGCGCTGCGGGCTGACAAAGACACCCTTGCCGGCGCTGTGCGTGCGTTTCGAGACGATCGGCTGTCAACGCATCTGGGTAGAGGGAGTGCCGGGACGATAGGCGTTTGAAGGCGGATTCCCGGAGAGTGCGGGCGACGCGAGCAATTCGACGACCGTGAGCCAGAACTGCTCGTCTTCGTCTTTCTGCCATTCGACGGAGACCGCCGTGCTTTCGCTGTTGCCGGTCTTCTGCCGCTTCAGCACGAGGATGAATGTTTTGCCGCTCTTGGTCTTGCCGGACAGCCGCATATCCTGATCCGTTCGGGTCATGGCGACCATGAAGCCGGCGTTGCTCAACGCCCCTTGCAACTGCGCGGAAACCTGATCGACCGAGCCGGATACCACCTGCTGCTTGCCGCTGGGATTGACGAAGGACAGCAGGAATGAATTGGCCGAACAGCCGGCCGCGGTACACAGCAGCGCGGCGGCGCATACCATCTCCATGCGACGCGACATGGCTCTACCCTCGCAAGAACTATCGATCCGAAAGGAAGTGGCGGGACGATAGCCAGGAAGTTCGGCTCGTGCAAGAGCAGTCTCGCATGGAGTGTGCCTCTGGATTTTGGAGTTTTTCTCCCCTCTCCCCTGTACTCGGGGGAGAGGGGCTTCGTCTTGATAGATCCAAAATCCAGAGGCACACCCCTCGCATGCGGAATGCCACGGCGAGCCAGAGAGCGTCAACACTCCGGCTCGCCGCGAGTGCAATTTTCGTGCTGAACTCAAGAATCGCCGTGACTCGGAGGAGTTGCTTCAGCCTCTTGCAATCCGCTTGTCGCCGACAAGGTTCTCCGATAGGGCGTGAAGAATCGCGAGAGTATGCCGGACTTGCCCAGGCTGATAAGCAGGGCCAGGCCAAAAAGCGCCAGGCTCAGGAGAATGTGATCGAGTCCCGTCACGACCTGTCGCAGCCAGCAGTAGCCCCGCCAGCCAGCCCCAGCCAGCCAGATCGTCAGCACGATCCCGGCGGCCGCGAGCGAGAAACGCTGCCGGGTTAGACGGCCATAGCCTGCCAACAACCCGGCCATAAGCAGTGGATAAAGGCCGATCGCCAACGGCGGAGCGCTTGCGGCATCGTCGAAACGTCCGAGCATCGCCAGCAGACAGGCCAACAACACCAGGGCGGAACCCACGACGCGGAGGAAGCGAGCCAGCGCGTCGTCCAACGCCGCACCGATGAGAAGGACGCCGAACAATGCCAGATGGAAGACGATCGCGCCTTGCGGCGGCGTGACAACCGTCAGCGCGGCCAGCGCCGTCAGGCCAAGCCCCATGAGACAACGCCAGGAATCGCGCCGCCAGGTTCCGAGGCTCACTTGCAAGACCGCGGCGGCCAGCAGCGGCGCGGGCTGCCACGAAACAAGTTCGCGTTCATCCAGGGTGTTCGGGCCGACGACCGCGAGCATTACCAGAACCGACGTTAACGCCTCGACGGCGCAGGGCGTTCCTCGCAGTCCCGCATAGGCATAAAAACTCGCCGATGCCAACAGCGTCACCGAAAGAGGTTCGCCTATTTGAGCGGTGAACACGTTCAGGAAATTTCGATAAATCGGATCGTCTCGGTGGCCAATAATAAGGAAGCCGACCAACAGCGCCGGCATCGCCAGGGCAATTCCGAAGACGGCGCGGCGTTGGGAGACAAGGCCGATCTCCAGCAAAAGGATGGCGATGGCCAGGCCAAAGGGCATCAGGAACAAAGGCCCGAAGATCACATGTTGGAGGTCGCCGCTGTCGAGCAGCTGCATCGACCAACACAGCAAGAAGGCTCGCGCCGGCACCGCGAAGGCCAGTAAACCGAAAAGAACCCACGGATACAACGGCCAACGCCAGGGACTGCCGTTGTCGCGCACATAGTCGGGACCGCGACGGATGGCCGGCAGCAGCGTCAGAAAGATCAAGCCCGCGACCGGAGAGAAGCCGAACAAGCCCCACATGAGCGCCTCGCTGCGCGGTTCGGCCAACAAGGGGCGGAGTGCGAGGGGATAGAGAAAGAAGAGGCTCAAGATCAGGTAATAAGGAATGCGGAACCATGCCGGCAGCGCCAACCGAATGCCGCGCAGCAATCCCTCGCTCACGCCGACCGCGAATAAAAGACCTCCAAGGTAGCAAGCGAATCCGCGGCTGGGATTGAGGACAAGCACTTCGTCGAACGTCACCGAGGTGGCCAGGAACAGCAGCACTACCAACAACAGCACCGTGCGCGCGTCATCCCACACGTTGCCGAAGCGCACGAGTAGGCAGGCGGTGACGGCCAAAAGCAGCGTGTAGCCGGCCAAACCCGACATGAGCGCCCAGGTTTGCACCTCCCCGGACTGCGCGCCGAACGAAATCCACAAACCGGCGAGAAATAGTCCGGCACTGAGGACGTAAAACGGATTGTTCGTGCAGATCCAGCGGATCAATCCCCGCCCGCTCCCGAGCGGGTGCGACACGGATGTGACTCGAACGTCGGTGAGTGTGGTCATGATGAGGCCCCTGATGTGATGGAATGGACCCGGGGCCAGACCAGAAAGGATAAGGAAGACAAGGCTGGACCCCGGCCGTATTCACATCATACCGTCGCTTCCTCCGCGACCGCAACCATCTTGCAGCGAACATTTCAACTGGCAGGCCGGACAGAAGTTGCCGGATCGCTCGTCTTTTCTCCACGGTGGGGAGGAGGCTTGACAGGTCTTGTGTCCGCCCCTGGCAGCATCCTCCCCGCCTTTTCCTGTCGAGTGCCCTTCTCGATTTTGGCGTTTCTAGGCGAACGGCCGGCGTTAGCCGGCTGGTGAAAAGCCTGTACCAGCCGGCTGACGCCGGCCGTTCGCCAAAATCGCCAGGGGCGCCCTTCTCCGTCATCTCAGCCGTATTTGCCCCTCTTGCGATCCTGTCCTACAATTTGACAGGAACAGATGGAGTCGTTTCCCCCCTCGACTCGCGCTGTCGCGACTGTCTGTGATTCCCCATCCTCCCGTCGCTTGGAAGATCTCGTAGAGGAGTTAGACGTCTATGCGACGCATCACCCTGTTCCCAGGGATGCGAGCGGCGAGGAATCCCCGCGCCCGCTCGATTCGCCTCAACCTGGAAATTCTGGAAGATCGTGTGGTGCCGTCCGGCACTCCCCTCGGCGAACCGTCTGGCTACGCGACCCCCGGAGTCGAAATGGTGAACGCCGGCGCGGTCTCGCCCGCCGGAGGACCGGGACAGCCCGCTGGTTTCAGCCCCAGTCAAATCAGTCAGGCCTATGGCTTTAATCGCATCACCTTCAATAACGGTACCGTGCGAGGCGACGGCAGCGGGCAGACCATCGCCATCGTCGATGCCTACAATCAGCCCAATATCATCAGCAATTTGCATACGTTCGACTCGATGTATGGCCTCCCCGACCCGCCGAATTTCACCGTGGTCAACCAAAATGGCGGCAGCAGCTTGCCCACGGCCAATCAAAGTTGGGGGCTGGAGATCAGCCTCGATGTGGAATGGGCGCACGCCATCGCGCCGGGGGCCAATATCTTGCTGGTGGAGGCCAACAGCAATAGTTATTCAGACCTGCTGACGGCCGTGAATTATGCCCGCAATCAGCCGAACGTCTCCGTGGTGTCGATGAGTTGGGGCGGCGGCGAATGGTCCACCGAATCGTCCTACGACACGTACTTCACCACGCCGAGCGGCCACACCGGCATCACGTTCGTCGCTTCCACCGGCGACCTCGGCTCCGCAGGCGCGCCCGAGTATCCATCGGTTTCCCCGAATGTTCTCGCGGTCGGGGGCACGCAGTTGACCACGGATAGCGCAGGCAACTACATCGGCGAAACGGCCTGGAATGGCAGCGGCGGCGGCATCAGCACCGGTGAGCCGCAGCCCGGCTATCAACGCGGTGTGGTGACGCAGACCAGCACGACGCGAGCGGTCCCTGATGTCTCCTATGACGGATCCGGAAGCTCGCCCTTTGCCATTTATGATACCTCGTCCTACGCGGGTTGGTTGCAAGTGTACGGTACCAGCGCCGGCGCGCCGCAGTGGGGCGCTTTGATCGCCATCGCGAACCAGGGGCGTGAACTGGCCGGCAAGGGCACGCTCGACGGCGGCACGCAAACGCTGCCGGCTCTCTATCAGCTGCCCCAAAGCGATTTCCACGACATCACTACCGGCAACAATGGCGGCTACTCCGCCGGGCCGGGTTACGATCTTGTCACTGGACGAGGCTCTCCGTTGGCCAACCTGGTTGTGGCGGGACTGGTCTCGTTCGGTACACCGTCCTCGAATGCCCCGTGGGTTGTCGCGCCCGCCAGCGCAACGCCGAACCCCATTACCGGCACGACAACCAACGTCAGCGTTCGGGGCAACGATAACAGCGGCGCGGCCAGCCTGACCTACACATGGTTCATTCTCAGTGAACCGGCCGGAGCGACCGCGCCGACGATTAACGTCAATGGCAGCAACGCGGCGCAGAACGCCACGCTCACCTTCCATAAGGCCGGCATTTACACATTTCAGGCCATCATCACCGATCCCAGCGGCCTGACGGTCAGCAGCAATGTGACGGTCACGGTCAACCAGACCTTGAGCAGTATCCTCGTCACTCCTGGTAGTGCCAATGTCTATAACGGCGGTACACGTCAATTCACGGTCACAGCCCTAGACCAGTTCGGCAACCCCATGAGCGTGCAGCCGACTTGGACGGTCGTGGGTGCCGGCGCCATCAATGGCAATGGCGTCTACTCCGCTCCTTCCACAGGTTCGGGAACGGCCCGCGTCCAAGTTTCCATTAATGGAGTGACCCAGAGCGCCACGATCGCATATACCGCCGCACCGGTCTCGAATCCACCCTCCAATCCGTGGACGGTCTGGCTCACCTGGTTCAATAACTGGATAACTCAACTGACCAATTACTGGCAATCGTTGCTCGCTTCACGGCAAAGCTGAGTTCGGAGTTTACGTATCGATAACGAACAGCCGACGTCAGCCGGCTGGTACAAGCTAGCGGAGTCTGTACCAGCCGGCTAACGCTGACCGTGGGACTCAGCGCAGTTGGTCTATCCCCTCATCCCGCTCCGCCGTATACTCTCGCCGCGTATCGTGCCGATCGTGGGAGGGAATAGTGTGGCCGAGAACTCCAGCGATCTGGTGGTTGAAACTTTCAAGCTCACCAAGATTTACCAGAACCGCCAGATTGCCCTGAATGATGTGACGCTGCGGATCGAACCCGGCTGCGTCTTGGGTCTGCTCGGCTCCAACGGCGCCGGCAAGACAACGCTCCTGCGTCTCATTATTGGTTTGCATCGGCCGACCGCCGGCTGGGCCAAGGTCTTCAACAAGACCATGACGCCCAACGCCGCCGATCTGCGCCGCCGCATCGGCTACATCCCCACCAATCCCCAGTTTCCGCGTGGGATGACGCCGATCACTTATCTCGACTACATGGCTCGCCTGTTCGGTTTGCCCAAGGATGTCCGCAAGCCGCGCCTGGCCTCGCTCATTCGCGCCGTCGATCTGCTGCGTGTCTCCGGCGATCCCATCGCCGGCTTCTCCAACGGCATGACGGCGCGCCTGGCCGTCGCTACCAGTCTTATCAATGAGCCGGACCTGCTTATCTGGGACGAACCGACGCATGGACTCGATCCCGAAGCGCGGCGCAGTATGCTGGAGCTAATCAAAACGCTCAGCCGCGAGAAAACACTGATTGTCTCCAGCCATAACCTCAGCGACATCGACGAAGTGTGCAATCACGCGGCCGTCCTCAGTCACGGCCAACTTATTTACTGCGGCTCGCTGCAAGACTTGAAGGGCCGTATGCGTCGCAATCATTTTGAACTGGACCTTGAAGGCGATCAGAAGGCGATCGCCAAGGCGACCACGGCCATTCGCGCGCTGCCGGAGTTTAAGATTGTCAACATTCGGCAGCGCCGCCTGGAGTTGTATTTGCAAGACGAAGCCGTCAGCACGGGGGCGCTGGCCAATGTCCTGATGACACTGAGCGACAACAAGGTCACGCTTGTATCGATCCGCAGCGTCGGCCAGCAGACGGAACAGGCGTTTCTCGATCTGGTCGAGAAAGAAGAATCGCGCGGTTTCGCTCGTATCTACCAGGGCGAAGCGGCCTAAAAATACTTTAACCACGAAACACACGAAACACACGAAAAAAGACAAAAGCAAAATACAGAATCGATAGCATCCCAATCTCGATTGCCACCTTTTTTATTTGCCTTTGTCTTTTTTTCGTGTGTTTCGTGTGTTTCGTGGTGAAATTTGGGGATTTGACATGGACGCAGTTGCCGAGAAAAAGCCGATCACCTTTAATCGTTGGCTGCCCTACTGGGCCGTCTTTCAGGCCGATGTGCGGCAGACGCTGCGCAGCTGGGTTTATCGCTTCTGGGTTTTGCTCTCCGTGTTGGCCACGGCCGGGTATCTGCTCTTCCGCTTCGGCTATCACGAAGTCGGCATCATTCAGTCGGCCTCGCTACACAGTAGCCAGTTGCTACGCTGGATCGTGCTGGGCAGTGCGGCCATCATTTGCGTGCTGACGGCCGGCAGCATCTCGTCGGAGCGCGGGACCATGGCCGACTCCGTACTCAGTCGCGGTATCAGCCGCTATCAGTATTTCATGGGCAAATGGCACGCTCGGCTTGTCACCGTACTGGGTACCTTCCTCGCCCTGGGTATGCTGACGCTGATTAGCGCGCTGTTTTTGCTGCACGAAGATTTGTCGTGGGACGGCAGTTTGGTGGCCCTGCTGACGGTCGCCGCCTTGTTGGCGGCGGTCATCACCTGCGGCGTGACCGTCAGCGCCATTGCCAACAGCACCGTACTCGGCATTGCGGTACTGTGGGCCGTGCTGTGCGGCGGCGGATTTCTGCTGAAGTTTCTGCCGCAGCGCTATCCGTCGCCGGATCGCGCCTTGCAACGCCTACCGTATATCTTGCAAGGCCATTACGATTTCAATAGCCTCGCCGAGTTCGTCGGCTGGTCCATCATTCTATCGTGCGTGGCCGCCCTCATTGGCATGGTATATTTCTCGCGCCGCGATGTTTAGAGGCACGAACATTTTGGCCAGCCCGCAGCGCCAGCAAGGGACTTCCCTTGCTGGCGCTGCGGGCTGGCAGTCATGGGGTTAGACCTCGAAGCGGTGAGCGCTCGTTCTCGAACCTGTTCGGGACCACGAGCGAGTACACGCACGGGACCACGAACAGCGTTGTCGCCAAGCCGGCGAGCAGGCCGCCAAGGACGGCCCGACCGAGCGGCACATTCGCTTCACTTCCACGGCTTAAGCCCAGCGACATCGGTATCAGGGCAAAGAACGTCGCCAGCGCGGTCATGACCACCGGCCGCACCCGAACCGCGGCCGCTCGCCGTATCGCCTCGGCCGGAGACAGCCGATCCGTTTTGCGCACGTTCTCCGCGAAGTCAACCAAGAGGACCGTGTTGGAAACCACGATTCCTACCATGAAGATGACTCCCAAGAGCGATTGGACGTTCAAAGCCGTGTTCGTGAAATACAGCATGAGGATGACGCCGATCACGCCGATCGGCACCGCCGACAATACCACTAGCGGCGTTAAATAAGACCGGAACAAGGCAACCATCAGGAAGTAGATCAGCACCACGGCTCCAAGCATCCCCATCGCCTGGAAGAGAAATGTTTGCTGCATCTTCTCGTATTCTCCGGTTAAGACAATTCGCGCCCCCTCCATTACCATCTTGCCGTCTTTATCCGGGTCGAAGGGACTCCAGCCGCCGTCGGGCCGCTGCTTTCCAAAACTGGCCACGACGCGGTTCACATCGTCGGCCACATGTCCGAGATCGCGGCCCTGGACTCCCATCGTCAGTTCCATCGTCGCCTGAAGATTAGTATGGTTGATCTCGGCCGGCACTTCCATGCGCGGGAGCGGAACCTTCACGATGTTCCGGAGGGGGATCGGCTTCATCTGTCCCAGGCCGGTGATCGGGATATTGAGCAGGGTTTCGACCGACGTAATGTCTTCTTCCGGATACTGCACGCCGACGAAATACTGGTTGGAACTCTTGGGATCGATCCAAAAATTCTTCTTGTTGAACTGGACGCTTGAGTTGACCGCCGACACGACGTTTCGCATCACGTCCGCCTGATTCAGTCCGAGAGCGGAGGCTTTCGCCTGGTCCACCTCCAAGACGTACTGCGGATAGTCAAGTCGCTGGATGATGCGAGCGTCCACCACGCCGTTGATGCCCTTGACCTCTTTCAAAATCCGCTCGGCCACGATCCGTGCTTTCTTCATGTTCTTGGCCGTGATCCGGATGTTCAGCGGACTCGATTTTCCCTCGTTCATCGCCGCCCGGACCATACCGCCCGCGTCGAAGGCGAATCCCAGATCGGAAAATTGCCTGTCGCCCGCGAACCCCCGACGCAGGACATCGACCCATTGCTGGGCGGAGCGGGACCGTTCGGACTTGAGCTGGACCTTGACGACGGCGTCCATGGTTCCAGCGTTCGGGGTGTAGGCGGCCGACCAGTTGGGAGTCAAGCCGATCTCGCTAATCACCAACTCAAGATCCTCACCGAGCTTTTCCTTCACGACCTGTTCCACGTTGGCGATCCGTTCTTCCGTCACCTCGACCCGCGTGCCGGATGGGGCGCGGACGAAAATCTCGAATGCTCCTGCGTCCACCTCGGGGAAGAACTCCCGGCGGAGATTTGCGCCGAACAGGACAATGACCGCCGCCAGGGCTGCGAACGCCGCTCCGATCACGAGACCGCGCGCATGCAGAGCCAATGCGAGGAGTCGGGTGTAGAGTGCGATCCCGGCATTGATCGCGGCCTCCCATTTCTCGAACAGCCGGCCGAATAATCCCTTTGGCGGAGCGTTTTCGTTCTCGTTACGGTGTTCGTAATCCAGACTGTGGGACTCTGCCGGCTTGTGCCCATGCGGTTTCAGCCACGCCGCGCAGCGGGCAGGGACGAAGGTTCGCGAGAGGATGTAAGCGATTGTCATGGCGAACGCCACGGCAAGAAACATGGGACGGAACAAGAACGCTCCGAGTCCCGGCATCAAGGCCAACGGCAGCAAAACGAGGAGCGTGCAGAGTGTAGCGATTAGCTCCGGCAAGGCCACCTCGCTCGCTCCGAAAAACGCCGCCTCGTGTGGCTCGGCACCGAGGCCCAGGTGACGGTGGGTATTCTCCAGGCAAATAATCGCGCTGTCCACCAGCGGGCCGATGGCGAGGGCCAGTCCCGCCAGGGTCATCAGGTTGATGGTTTGCCCTACGGCATAGAGGCAGGCAGCGGCCCCGAGGACGGCAACGGGGATGGTCATTACGGCAATCATCGTCATCCGCCATTCGCCGAGGAAAACGAGGATCACAAGCGAGCAAAGGATGGCACCGAGTATCCCTTCTTCCGCGAGACTTTCAATCGCCTTGCGGACATACACCGACTGATCCATTACCACCTTCAAATCCACGTCCGGGGTGGTCAACCGCGCTTTCATATCGGGCAGATTGTTCTTGAGGGTATCGACGACATCCAACGTGCTATATCCCGACTGCCGGTAAACCGGAATGTACACCTGACGGCGGCCATCGACTCGGACCACGTTCGTCTGAATCGTGGCCGCGTCTTTCGGGATCGCTACCTCTCTCAGAAACACCGTCCGGCCGGCTGCGTCGGTCTTGATCGGCACGTCGGCCATGCGTTCCACGGTGTCATACATCGCGTTGGAGTCGAGGGTGTAATCGATCTTGCCGAATTTCGCGTCGCCGGCCGGGATGAAAATGTTGAAGCGGTCGAGGGCGTTCATCACATCGACGGGGGAGAGGCCGTGGGCCTGGAGTCGTTCCCGGTCCAGGTAGGCAAGGATGGTGCGGATTTTACCTCCGTATACCACCGGCGCATTCGCGCCGCGCGAGGACATAATCATCATGCGGACCTGATAGCGGGCCGTGTCATAGAGAACGGACTCGTTTTGGGTCGCGCTGTTGAGGGCCACCAAGCAGACCGGCGTGGACGAAGTTGGATCATACGGCAAGATGACCGGTGGCAGCGTTCCGGGAGGCAGTGTCGGAATTTCCACGGTGGCCAGCGAGTTCACCTGGGTCAACGCCCCATTGGGGTCCACGTCGTCGGCAAAGAAATTGCGGATGATGCTGACGCCAAGGAGAGACCGCGATTCCTGCCGCCTGATCCCCGCCGCCTGGCCGGTGCCGCGCTCCATGCGAGCAGTAAGCCCAGACTCGACGCTGGTCGCCGCCATGCCGTTGTAGAACGTCAAGACCTGGACGGCCGGACTGCGATAGACGGGAAGAATGTCGGCCGGAATCATCCTCAAGGAGACTCCGCCGACCAGCAGAATCGTCAGCACCAAGACAGTAATCGCCCGAGGGTTCCCGAGCGAGAAACGGATCAGACCATTCATGAATCACGATCTCATGGCTTGACTCCAGCCATCGAAGCCGGAGGGAATGGAGCGGGTTTTAGGTGTGCGCAACACGGTTGCCGGTTCAGCGCCCGTTCGAGGACTGGCCCTCTTCCGCTACAACGGCGGCTCCCTCACTCAGCGGAGCGGAGGCACGGAGAATGACCCGATCCGCCGGCATCAGGCCGGAGAGAATCTCGACCATCGCCCCGTTGTCGGCTCCGATAACGACCGGGACGAGAGCGGCCTTATCCTCGCGGATGAGCCAAACCGATCCTTTCTTGCCGTCACGCTTGCCAACCAGGGCGGACGAAGGGATTTGAACGGCGGCCGCCGAACCGCGTTGCAGGGTGAGGGTAACTCGGCCGAACATTCCGCGACGGAGTTTTCCATCCGGGTTATTGACATGCACCTCGGTTCGCATCATCCGAGTGACAGGATCCTCGGAGGCGGCCAGCCGGGACACTTCAACCTTGTCGGTTCCGCGCGTCGCGAACACTTCGCCAGGCAGGGCGTCCACGATGACGGCGGCGGGATCGCCGCAATTGACGAACGGCACATCCCGTTCGGGCACCTGGATAATTACCCGCATCACGTCCGTCCGCTCGACGGCCAGCAGCGGCACCCGATGATCCCCACCCGAGTCGGCCGCCCGGATGAAGTCGCCGGGGTAGAAGTTTCGCTTGGTGACCACGCCGGTATAGGGAGAGCGGATGACCGTGTAGTCGAGCAGCACTTGCGACTTCTCAAGCCGCGCTTTGGACGTTTCAACTTCCGCCTCGGCGTAGCGGAGATCGGCCTGAGCCTGCTTAACCCGTGCCTGGGCGGCTGCTTCCTTCTGTTTGGCGGCACCGACGGCCTCGCTCGCCGCCAAGTCGGCCGCGATCGCGGCCTGATGGTGATCCTCATGCTCGTCCGCGAGTTTGGCGTCAATGGACCTTTGAGCGACAAGGCGATTAATTCGGTCGAGTTGCTTCTCGCGATACGCCCGATACGATGTCTTGGCTTTCTTTTCGGCTTTGGCCAGGGCGACCGCCGCCGTAGCCGCCCCCAGGTCGGCCTCGGCGGTGGCGATCGCGGCCTTCATCTGGTCCACCCGCGCCTCCGCCCTTACAACATCGGCGGTGTCCTGTTTCACTTGCGCCTTGTATTCCGGGACCGAGATCCGGGCCAGCACGTCGCCGACTTGCACGGGATAACCGATATCGACTTTCTGTTCGGCCAGGAACCCCGATACCTTGGTGTACAGGTCGGCGGACTCAAATGGCTCGACGGAACCAGGTTGGAGACACAGCCGATCCATTCCACCCGCGCGAGGAGAAGCAACCTCGACGGAGATGGTTCCGGCGGAGTTTAGCCCTTGGAGATTGTGCGGCGAATCTTCGGTGGCGGCCGTGCGGCGAACGATCATATATCCTCCGCCCATGCCCAGCAAAGCTAAAACGGCGAGAGCCAGCAACCACCGACTCCACTTGCCTCCCGATCGCTTTGACTGCATGGCGGCTTCTCCTTCACGAAATCTACACGGAAACTTCATATTACAGTCAACCTCTTCCCATGCAAGGAGCAATTTCGAGGAATTCGCATTGCCCACTCTTCCTGACTCGCATGTCCGGCAAAATGGTTAAACCTCGTCCTCTTCCTCTCCCGATGAAGGAAACCGGGATACTTTCCGCTGGCAGGAAGGCAATCGAGCTATGCGTGGAAGCATGGTATTGGCTTTGATGATCTGTTGTGGCATCGCGTCGGCAGGGTCGGCGAGCGATCTCGATAAGTGTTGCAAGCCGGGGTGTGGACATTGCAACGTCCCACCGCCGCCGTTCTGCCCGAAATGCACTTGTCCTTGCGATGAGTGCCGGCTCTGCCTGTGTCCGCCCTGGAACGCGAAGGAGGCGCCGGCCTGGATCGAGCGGTTGATGCGCTGTTCCAACTTCCAGGCGCGGAAGACGGCGGCAGCCAAACTCGGTTGTCGCTGGCATGCGGACTTTTGCCGGACGCCGGAGGTACTCACTGCCCTCATCGCCGCCCTGCACTGCGATGTTTGTTGGGAGGTACGTCTCGCGGCCGCTACCTCCATTCGCGAGCAGGACGCGCGGACGCCGCAAGCCATTCTCGCTCTCTACATCGCCAGCAAACTCGATCCGCATTATCTGGTCCGCGAGCGCGCAGACGAGTCGCTCGATATTCTTCTGGTTCTGCAACGTCCCTGCTACAAGCAATTGTTCAAAGCGGCCGACGAGTTGATTAAGAAGCTGCGCGGCAAGTACAAGCCCGGCACGCACGATTGCCAGACGCTCTATACGTTGTGTGGTGAACTGCTTGGTGGGAAAGGAGGAACCGCCACCGGAACGGCTCCCTCGACTTCGGGAGAAGGGGGCGAAGACGACTTACCCGGCCCCACGAATCTGCCAAAAGAGGCCAAGGGGGACGAGAAGTAAGGCGGTGAGGCGGCTTCAATTCTCTTCGTGTTTTTCAAGGACCAGCGCGAAGCCATCCCACCACGAGAGAAAGCGTTTCAGCGACATGGTCCGAACGCGGCCATCGGCGTCGTTGGAATCGATGACGCGCACCTCGGTCGGACTAATATCGACCAACGTGACCATGTGCGGCCCATCGCCGGGCACACGCTCGCGGAAACCGACAATGGCCCCTCGCTTCTCGCGGATCGCGTAGCGCAAAATGGTGGTGCTGCGGGAACCGATCGGCTGCGTGCGGTAATCGACGCGAACCTCATCGAGAGCATCTTCGAGGTCTTTCTGTGTTGCCCGCGTCGTATGGGTATCGGCTAGGCCGTGCAAAGCCTTGATGCCGTGGTGCCGTGCCAGCGTTTCCAAAGCGCACCAAGCGCATCGACCTTCCGGAAGATTGCGAATCCGGTTTTCCCGCGCGATTTCGACCTCGGCATGGACGGTACAAGGAAGCAGGGAAAAGATCGCCAAGAGAACGCCGCCCAGTTGTTTCGACAGAAGAGACAAGCATAAACCTCTTGGTAGAAGCATCGAAATCAAGCTGCCACACCATCGAGTTTAGCCAGGAAATGTGAAGGTTTTGTTTGGAGATGGAGAATTCGAGACGTGTAATGCATACCGATTGTTTTTCATTTCGTGGCGCGAATTGAGCGTATAATTCTATTGAAGATTTGGTAACAAAGTTGTAGATATAAAGAAGAAACGGTGAAGAAGACGAAAAAGTAATCACTTTCGATCGATGTATCCAGCCTCCGAAACGCCCCCGTTCCGCTGGCTCGCTCCTTGACGAAGGAGGGAACGCTCATGACGATGACCAAAAATGGCCGGGTAATCGGGTGGTTCACTGCACTCATTCTGACGTTCGCAGCGGCGTCTTCCGCGCACGCTCAGACGGGAGTTTATCCCGTGTATGGGCCGTGGGGCGTCTACTACATGCCCTATTATCCTTCTTACCCCGGCCCTCTGTACTCCCAGAGCGTTCCGGCCTCCAACGGGCAGGCGGCTCCGATTACGCGAACTTCCGCGAAGTCTGGTTACGCGGCTGCATCGAGCAACACGGATTCGCGTCCCAGCTATTACAGTGAGGACTATACCGGCCCGGAAGGGCCGACCAACGCGCCCAGTAAGGTCGCTTACATCCGCGTCCGTGTTCCGGCCAATGCCGAATTGTGGATGAACAAGGAGAAGAGGACACAGACGGGAACTATCCGGGAATTCGTGACCCCCGCCCTCAATCCCGACCATATCTACGTCTATAACGTGAGGGCGCGGTGGACGGAAGAAGGGGGAATCAGCGTCGAAAAGACCCTGCGCGTGCGGACCATTTCGGGAACGCGCGTGACCGTGAACTTCGTGCGTCCGCCCGCGGAACAACCGCGACAGACGGTTCAGACTTCCGTTGCGACAGCGCCTTCTTCGGCACGACAAGTCGAGCAACAGCCTGTCAATTGGACCTCCGGCGCCGCCCCACGATCGTTCCGAGGGGGAGCGCCTTAAGCACGAACTTTGGCCAGCCCGCAGCGCCAGCAAGGGTTATTTACCCCTTGCTGGCGCTGCGGGCTGGCAATTCAAAGTAGCCGGTTTCATCGCGGCAAGAGGAGCCGAGGCGGTGGGAGGGTGGAAGAATCTTCCTCGGCCGTCAGCAAATCAACCACTACTTCTGTCCCCGGAACGACGCGGACGGCGCGGGTGCGTCGCACTTTGAGGCCGTGTTCGTTCCAGGACGCTTCTACTTCATATTCAAATAATGCCCCGGTAGATAGAGGCGGTGTCACGAAGCGCCGCCAGATGCCGCGCTGCTTCGTGGCCTGACCATCAAGCCGTAACTCGGCGTCCGCAGGTAGATGCACGCGAATGAGGGCGGGAGACGAGGACGCCTCCATCGTCTCAGTCGCGGCGGCATGAGCGCGGAAACGGCGACCGAAAAGACCATATTCCTGGAGAGCCTCGCGCAAGGAAGGCCAGGGGTAGTCTCGGTAATAATAACTTCCGGTGCCAGGGATGCCGTTGTCCGTCGTCAAGTTGGGGTCGCGTGCCGGCGGGTAGGGAGCGCCGATTCGATACAAGGGAGGTTGCGCTTGCGCCACGCTGAGTTCAAGCGACAGCAAGACGAGAAGGAGCGAGAAAAAGCAAGCAGTCCGGCGGGGTGAGTCGTTCATGCGTCATCCTCGGCGCGCATACCAGATGTGCGGGCGCATCCTTGCCTGCCGAGAATCTATCACACGTTTGATGATGCGGGACGGAATGAAGACAACGAGGACGAGCGTTCCTTTGGAGAAACGCCCGTCCCTGCCGTCCTGCGCGGAAGGGTTTACCGAGTGGGATTATTCAGAAGGCCATCTGGAGTTGGGTACGGACCATCCAGCCGTCTACGCCGGGGATGAAGCCAGTAGGTGAGGCGCCGCCGCCGGCTGGGTTGCCGCCCCGGTACCAGTTGACGTCGGTGGACCACTTGAGTAACTGCCCGTAGAAGTAGTAGTTGGCAGCGACGGCCCATTCCTGCACGCCCTGGAAGCGGCGAAAGGCACCGTCGATGACGCGCACCGGCGTAGACGCGCCGGCGACGCGGGTGGTCGTGAAGCGACCATTGCCGTTGATGCTGCCACTCTCGCCGGTAATCATGTCCCAACGGCCGGCAATCTCCAACTTTCTGGGAATGAGGAAGTAGCCCACCTGCACGGACGTGCCGCAATCGACGAGAGGGCCGTGGGGAAACAAAGCGTTCGCGCCGCTGCCGTCCTGGTAAATGATGGCGTTTCCACCCGGCGGCGTCGTCTGGAAGTCATTCAGGATACGGCACCAGGATTCGTTGTAGATGCTCAGACCGCGGAAGTGCATGGCAATGAAACTGTCGAAGGCGTAGTAGTTGAAGCGATCGACGGCGTGGGAGCCGGCCGGCGTCGTCGCATCGCCGTTGAGCAGGTTGATGAGCCGTGTGCCGCCGGGGCCGCCCGGCGTGACCAGAACCCGGCTCTGCTCCAGGTCGCCGTAAATGCTGCGACGATCCATCGGCACGAGATCGACGGAGCCGCCGACGCGGACCACGGGTTTGACACTGTATTCGAGGTCGGAGATGGAATTGCCGAACAGGTTCCAGCGCTTGGCCTGCTCATTCCAAGAACCGCCAAAGTCATACCAGTAGCCCGCGATGAAACCCGGCAGGCGATCCATCTGCACATTGGGGAACTGCGACTCATTGCCGTTGGTGATCTGACATTGAGCGAACAGGCGGTCGTCGAAGGCGCGAAGCTGGGCGGTGACGGCCATCAGCATGTTGTTGTCGTCGGAGTCAAAGAACCAGTCGGCCATGCTGAAATCGACGAACTGGGCGTTGGCGCTGCCGAGGATTTCCGTCAGACCGAAGAACGGCTGCTGTTTGCCGACGATGAAGCTCAGGGTGGGGCTGTAACGGTGCGTCCCTTCGGGGCAGTCGATGCCACAGCCCTTGCCCGATCCTCCCAGGTGAATGTCGTAGCCGACGAAGGCGGTGAACAGACGCAGTCCGTGAGAGTCCACCGTGTTACTGCCGATGACGGATGCCGCCGTGCCGATGCCGGGAGCGCCGTAGGAGGCGGCCGGCGGCACTCCCGCGTTCTGGATGATGCGATTGCCCTGGAAGGCACCCAGGCCCCGCGTGTTGCCGTCGATCTGAAACTGGTAGTACAGGTCCGGCGTAAAGGCGGTGCCTTCCCAGAACAGACGCAAGCGTTTGACTTCCAACTGGGAGAAGTCGCCGGCTGCCGGTTCGTAGGATCGTCCGGTCAAATGGTTGTAGTTATCGGTGACCTTGTAGAAGTAGTAATCGGTCTGGATGCGGCCGCGGAGACGCATCTCAAAGGGAATGCGGGCGGCATCGTCCTGCCACTTGACGTAAGGCGGATTGGGCGGGCTGCGGATGAAGAAACCGCGACCGGCCTCGAAGCCGGTCTGCACGCCCGGCGGCATGCCGGCGCCTGGATTATCCTTGAGGTATTGCTCGATGCTTTGTTGCGCCGGCGCGGCTTTTTCTTTTTGATCCGGCTGTTTTTTCTTGTCACTGGGTTTAGGGGTCACATCCGTCACGGAAGGTCCGAGTTGCTCCGGCCGATTGTCCTTTTTATCCGGCTCAGAGCGCGGCGCCTTGTCCTTGGGTTGCTGCCCCTCGGCAACGGGCACGCGCCTTGGCGCACCAATCGGCTCAGCCGCCGTCGTGTTGAGCCGCTCGTTCAGTTCCTTGAGTTGGCGTTGCTGCTCTTCCAACTGTTTCTGCTGCTGCTCCACGATGGCGCGCAAATCCGGCGTCTCGGCCTGCTCTTCGTCGCCTCGCCCCATGCCTGCAACGGCCAGGACGACCAAGCAGGCAGCTGGCCACCAACTCCCCTGAGTCGATCTCATCCCGCACACCCCCGGATATACGTTTTCCGTGCAGGCGCATGCCCCCAATCGTCTGCCCTCACTCGCTCGCGGAAATTGCGGAGGAATCTATAACGGGAGGTTGGCAGGTTGAAAAGAGCAACTTACCCTTCTTCACCAAATCTACACAATCCTTGGGAATTGTCTGGAAATCCCTTCGCTGAGCGGGATGCCAGCCCCTGAATTTGCCGAGTCTCAGGGGGCTGGCGCCCCCGCTCAGCGAAACTTGGAAGTCATTCGTGGACAGAGGTTTAGACTATCCATGGCGAGCGACGGTTTTATTTCGGATTATGCAGATATTTTATAATGTGAATAGGACTGATCGTTACCAGCCCCTCGCCGATGATCTCATCGAGAGAGGTCAATAGCGGATCAATGCGCTCTGCAATATCGATTATTTCGATGCGCACCGGCAAGTTTTCACTCAGTTCCAGCAGGCGCGTCGTGTGCAGCCGGTGGTGCGCTCCGTAGCCGGCCACGCAGCGCATCACCGTCGCGCCGGCGATGCCCTTATCTTGGCAAAGTTGCACGATGGCCGTGTACAAGGGCCGACCGTGCCATTGATCGGTGCTGTTAACGTAAACCGTCACCAGTTTCGCATCGCCCTCGATCTTCATCGCTGTACCCTCTTCAGCGCGGCAAGATAGCGCGGACCAACATTACCGCCAGCACCACCGCCGCGAAACCCGCCAACACGCTGCCGGCCACGTTCGCCAACGCATACGCCCAGCTGCCGTCGCGGACGAGCTTGAATGTCTCCCACTCGAACGTCGAGAACGTGGTGTAGCCGCCGCAGAAGCCGGTACCGAAGAGCAAATACCAGTCCTGATGCTCCGGTGGCAGGCGTTCGAGAATGAGGACCGCCGCCGCGCCGAGAAGGAACGAGCCGCTGACGTTGATGAAAAAAGTGCCGAGCGGCAGGCCGCGCGTCCACGGTTGCACCGCGAACCAACTGCCGAGCCACCAGCGGACATACGTACCCAGTCCGCCGCCGAGGAAGAGCAGGAGCGCCTTCAAACGAAATCCTCCAATGCAGAATGCAGAATGCAGAATGAAAGACAATCGAGTTTTCATTCTGCATTCTGCATTCTGCATTCTGCATTGATACTTATCCCCAGCACACCAATCCCGGCTCATAGGCGTTGGCCAAATCGCCGTGATGCGGCAACACACGCACGGCGAAACCGTGTTGGCCACTCGATCGGCAAGGGATGATGCCGTGGAACTCCCAGATGTTATCGTGCTTGGGCGCGCCGTTGTGGCTCATGCTCACCGTCTGCGGTCGAGGAATGTCGCCCAGCGAATCGACCAGGCCGTGGAACAACTGCACTTCCACATCCTGCGGCGAGAAACGTCCGAGGTTGACGCGGACCTTGACGGGCAATTCACCGCCAACCTGCATGGGATCGGCTTCGTTAACCTCAACGCCTTCGACCTTCACCTGCCCCCAACCACGTATCAACCCCTGTCGCCACTGCGCCAGCGTGTTCGCCTTCTGGAGATTGTCGGCCGTCAGCCGCAAGAAACGCTGCGCCGACGGCAGATAGCACGTCGTCATGTACTCGGCCACCATGCGGCCCGTGTTAAAGACGGGGCACAAGGTCATCAATGAACGCTTCATGCGCTTCAGCCAACCGCGCGGCAAACCGTCCGACGAGCGCGTGTAGAACAGCGGTACGATTTCTTGCTCCAGCAAATCGTAGATGGCCCGCGATTCGACATCGTCTTGATAGGTCAGGTCGGTGTATTCCTCACCGGCGCCGATGGCCCAGCCATTCTCGCCGTCGTAGCCCTCGCACCACCAGCCATCGAGGATGCTGAGATTGAGACCGCCATTGCAACATATTTTCATACCACTGGTGCCGGAGGCTTCGAGGGGGCGACGCGGATTGTTCAGCCACACGTCCACGCCCTGCACCATGTAGCGGGCCACGTTGATGTCGTAATCTTCGAGGAACACGATGCGACGGCGAAACTCCGGCCGCCGCGCGAACTGCAAGATTTCGGCAATCAGTTCCTTGCCGCCGTGGTCCTTGGGATGAGCCTTGCCGGAGAAAACAAATTGCACCGGCCGATCCTTGTCGTTGATGATCGCGGCCAGGCGCTCCAGATTGCGGAACATCAGCGTGCCGCGTTTGTAGGTGGCGAAGCGGCGCGCGAAGCCGATCGTCAGGGCGTCCGGGTCGAGTACCTCGTCGGCGCGGGCAATCTCGGCCGGCAGCGCGCCGCGGTTGCGCAACTGCTGTTTGAGACGAATACGGGCGAAGGCAACCAAACGCTCGCGGCGGCGTTCGTGCGTGCGCCATAGTTCAGCATCGGGGATGTTCTCGACGCGCTTCCACATGGCCGCCTCGCTCGGCCGGCCGTCGTAGGTCATGCCCATGTAGCGGTCGAACAGCTGGATCATGTCCGGCGACACCCAGCTTTGCATGTGGATGCCGTTGGTGATCGAGGTGATCGGTATCTCGGAATCGGGCAGTTCCGGCCAGATGTTTTTCCACATTTTGCGCGAGACGCTGCCATGCAGTTTGCTGACGCCGTTGGTCACGTTGGCCAGGCGAATAGCGAGGACCGTCATGCCGAACGGTTCATTTTGATCGAAGGGGTTTTGCCGGCCCAGACCGATGAATTCGTTGCGGTCGATCTTGAACTGCCCCATGTAGCTGCCGAGATAATGCTCGATCAGCTGCGGAGCGAATACATCGTTGCCGGCGGGAACCGGCGTGTGTGTGGTGAAGGCGGTGCCGGCGGCGACAGCCTCGCGCGCCGCGGGAAACGGCAGATTCGTCTCTTCCATCAGTGTGCGGATGCGTTCCAGACCGCAGAAAGCGCTGTGGCCCTCGTTCATGTGGCAGACGGTCGGCGGTTTGCCCAACACACGCAGCGCCTTGACGCCGCCGATGCCGAGTACCATCTCCTGACGGATGCGCATATCGTTGTCGCCGCCGTACAGACGCGCCGTGATGATGCGGTCTTCCGGCGCGTTCTGCGGAATGTTCGTGTCGAGCAGATACAACGGCACTCGTCCGACCTGAATGCGCCAGATGCGCACCTGAATCTCGCGGCCGGGGAAGGGAATGCGGATCGTCAACGGCGAACCATCGCGGTTCGATTCGGGGATGAGCGGCAGATTGAAGAAATCGTTTTCGGGATAGCGTTCCTGCTGCCAACCATCGACGGTGAGATATTGGCGGAAGTAGCCTTCGCGGTACATCAGGCCTATGCCGACCAGCGGCAGACCGAGATCGCTGGCGCTCTTGAGATGATCGCCGGACAACACGCCAAGACCGCCCGAATAGACGGGGATGCTCTCGTGGATGCCGAACTCGGCGCTGAAGTAGGCGATGCGCAGGTTTCGGGCCGCCTCGGCATCGCCGTTGCGCGCGGCGGAGGCGTAGGTTTCCTGATACCAGGTGGCGGCGCTCATGTAGTTGTCGAACGCTTCCTCGACGCGATCCATGTGAGCGAGGAAACCATCGTCGTGCAGCAGCAGTTCAACGCGCGTCTGATCGAGATTGCCGAGCATCTTGACGGGACTGTGATCGAGCGACTCCCAGGAGTCCACGTCGAGACGACGAAACAGGGCCACGGCCTCGTGGTTCCAGCACCACCACATGTTGT
>DATNCY010000070.1:0-4162 GCA_035553375.1 Gemmataceae bacterium | reverse complement strand
CAGTTACCTGTGTGCCTCGGACCCGCGTGTTCATTTTGGTTTGGGCAATGTCGATCGCGTGGAGTCGTTGGAGGTGCGTTGGCCCGATGGTGGCCGCGAGCGTTTCGCGGTTGGTTCGGTGAACCGTGCGATGGTGCTACGCCGAGGAGAGGGAGAGCGGATTGCGGAGTGAGCCGCAAGCAAGCGGCTCGACGGAAGGATTTGTCTCCTCGAATGCCGACTTGCTATAGTCGAAGAGGACAGCGCACGAATCGGCCCAGAGGAAACAACTCATGGGGGATCAACGAAAGAAAATTTCCCGCCGTCTCTTTCTGGGCGGATTGGCCGTATCGGTCGCGGGGAGCGTGGCCGTACCTTGGTGGATGTCTCGTCATCGATCTGAGACCAACACCCCTCAGACGGTGCGGCGTTCCCGGTACAAATCGCGCAACATCGAGGATACCAGCGGATATGTCGCGGTCACTACCTTGCTCGTACCCTGGGCACCCAACGCCAGCCTGGAAGAAGTCGGCAACGCTTGGCGGCGAATTGGCACCCGCCACATTGAAGGCGTGAGTCAGACCCTGGCCGTGGAAAAAGTCCCTCACGATCGGATGAAACTCCTTCTCGTGAAGGCCATGCTCTGCAACTACGACGCGGAACCGCGCCGGGCCTACCGTGTATTGGAGGAGATGCGCTCCGCGCTTCAGGATGACGATGCGCTGGCGCAAGAATGGCTGTACACGGTCATCTATTATCAAGCCGTAACCGCCCTGCGGTGCGGCGAGACCGAGAACTGCGTGCAGTGTCGCGGCCCTTGCTCCTGCATCCTGCCGATCGTGCAGGCCGCCATCCATGCAAACCCCTCCGGGTCTCGTCTGGCGATCCGGCATTTCGCCGAATACCTCGCGGAATTTCCGGACGATTTCGAGGTGCAATGGCTGCTCAACGTGGCCCACATGACCCTGGCGGAATATCCCGATAAAATAGACGCGAAAAATCGCATTTCCATTGATCCTTACCTGACCGACGATTTCGCTATCGGCGCGTTCCAGGACATCAGTGCCGCCGTGGGGGTCGATCGCTTCAACATGTCCGGCGGAGCGATCATGGACGATTTCGACAACGACGGCTTGCTCGATCTCGTCGTTACCAGCACGGACGCCACGCAATCGATGGCCTTCTACCACAACAAGGGGGATGGCACTTTTGACGATTGGACGGAGCGCGCCGGCCTGAGCAAACAAATCGGCGGCGCCCTCAACTGCGTTCAGGCCGATTACAACAACGACGGCAACCTCGACCTTTTTGTCGTTCGCGGTGCCTGGCTCCCCTACCCCGTGCGACCGAGCCTGTTACGCAACAACGGCGACGGCACCTTTACCGATGTCACGGCGGAAGCGGGCTTGCTCGATCCCGTCAACTCGCCCTGCGCCATCTGGGCCGATTACGACAACGACGGCTTGCTCGACTTGTTCGTTTGTTGCGAACGACAACCCAACCGGCTCTATCGCAACCGAGGAGATGGCACCTTCGAGGAGGTCGCCACGAAAGCCGGCTTGCGCTGGGACGGCCGCTGCGCTAAAGGTGCCGCCTGGATCGACTACGATAACGATGGCTATCCCGACCTGTTCCTCTGCAATTCGGGACAGGCCCCCTCTCAACTCTATCACAACAATGGCGACGGCACGTTCACCGAGGTTACGGAGCCGATGGGCATTAAGGGGCCGACCGTCGGCTTTTCTTGCTGGGCCTGGGATTATGACAACGACGGCTGGCTCGACCTCTTCGCCACCTCTTACGAACGCACGCTGACCGACGTGATCCGGGGCTTGCAAGGCCGGCCACACGGCGGAAAGGATAGCAACAAGCTCTATCGCAACGTGCAGGGCAAGGGCTTTCAGGACGTGACCGCCGAGGCTGGCCTCGACATGGTTTTCGCCACGATGGGCAGCAATTTCGGCGACTTCGATAATGATGGCTACCTGGACTTCTACCTGGGCACGGGCGATCCGAAGCTGGGCATGCTGGTCCCCAATCGCCTGTTCAAGAACGTCGGCGGCAAGCGCTTCGTCGAGATCACGGCCTCTTCCGGCACCGGCCATTTGCAGAAGGGCCACGGCGTCGCCTGCGGCGACTGGCGACGCAGCGGCAATCTCGACATCTTCATCGAGATGGGCGGCGTCACCAACGGCGACCGCTATCACAATCTCCTTTTTCGCAACCCCGGCCAGGGGAATAACTGGCTAACCGTGAAACTGATCGGCAAGAAGACCAATCGGTCGGCCATCGGCGCGCGCCTCAAGGTGGTGACAACGGCGGAAAAGCCTTTGACCATTCACCGGCATATTTCTTCCGGAAGCAGCTTTGGGGGCAATCCGCTCCAGCAAACGATTGGGCTGGGCAAAGCCAAGGCGGTGGCGACGCTCGAAATCCACTGGCCGACCAGCCGTACTACCCAAGTCTTCCGGGAGGTCGCCGTGGACCAAGCCATTGAGGTGACGGAGTTCGCCGCCGACTATCGCAAACTGAACTGGAAACGGCTATCCGCGCCCGGAGATTGAGCCGGATGCGCGGCGGAAATCGTGAACGGGAGACTCCCATTACATTATTTCGACGAGACAAAACCTTGCCAGCCCGCAGCGCCAGCAAGGGTTCCCTTGCTGGCGCTGCGGGCTGGCAAAGACACCTTTGCTGGCGCTGCGGGCTGGCAGTCCTGTTGCTGATCTTGGGTTGCCGACATCGCGCGGAGGAACCCTCGCCATCCGAGCCGGAAGAAACGGGGCCAGCGTGGTTCGAGGATGTAACCGACCGGCTCGGCATCGATTTCATTCACGATGCCGGACCGATCGAGAGTACGCCGCCGCTGCCGCAGATCATCGGCTCGGGGGCGGCACTGTTCGACTTCGATGGCGATGGGCGGCTAGATTTATATCTGTTGAATAACGGCGGACCGAAAGGACGGCCCAATCAGTTATTCAAGCAGAAAAAAGACGGCACGTTCGCCAACGTCAGTAAAGGTTCGGGACTGGACTTTTCGGGGCGCTGCATGGGGGTGGCCATTGGCGACATCAACAACGATGGCCGGCCCGATGTGTTGGTGACGTTGGTAGGCAGCGTGCGCCTTTTTCTCAACGAGGGGGCCGGCTCTTTCCGCGATGTCACGAGTGAGTCCGGTCTGGACAATCCGACCTGGGCGACGGCAGCCGCCTTTCTCGACTTCGACCGCGATGGCTGGCTCGATCTCGTCGTCGTCAACTATATCGACTTCGATCCGTCCTGGAGGTGTACCGGCATACGCGGCCAGGCCGATTACTGCTCCCCTAACGTCTTCCCGTCGGTCGTGAGCCGGCTCTTTCGCAATCGCAGCGAAAAGGCGAAGGGCGTGCGCTTCCAGGACGTAACCGTCCGCAGCGGTCTGGGGAAAGTGCCCGGTCCGGGGCTGGGAGTGATTTGCGCCGACTTCGACGGCGATGGCTGGATTGATATTTTCGTCGCCGATGACGCCAAACCGAACCACCTATGGATCAACCAGAAAGATGGCACGTTTCGAGAGGAAGGCGTTCTGCGTGGCGTGGCCTTCAACGGTATGGGCGTGGCTCAGTCCGGCATGGGCGTGGCGCTGGCCGATGTCGATGGCGATGGGCTGTTCGACCTGTTTATCACCCATCTGACCTCGGAGCAACACACCCTCTGGAAACAGGGGCCGCGCGGCCTGTTCCGCGATAGTTCCGCGCAAGCGCACCTATCCTCGCCGCGCTGGCGCGGCACCGGCTTCGGCACGGCGTTACTCGATCTCAATAACGATGGTTGGCCCGATGTCATCGTGGCTCATGGCCGCGTGGCGCGGCAGCTATCTTCCTACGCTCCCCTCGGCGAGTATTGGGGCGCTTATGCCGAACGCAACCAACTGCTCGCCAACGATGGTTCCGGGCGCTTCCGCGACATTTCACCGGGCAACGATGCGCTGTGCGGCGTGCCCAACGTGGCGCGTGGCTTGGCCGTGGGAGATCTCGACGGCGACGGAGGCTTGGACCTCGTCTTGACCACCGTGGCGGGCAAAGCGCGGGTGTTGCGCAACGTGATGCCGCAGCGCGGGAACTGGTTGAAGATTAAAGCGATCGACAAAAGCGGCCAACGCGATGCCCTCGGTGCCGAGATTTCCGTGAAGGTGGGAGAACGG
>DATNCY010000069.1:0-14169 GCA_035553375.1 Gemmataceae bacterium | reverse complement strand
CCTCAATGGCTGCCCTACAATCTGAGCCGCACCTGGCACCTACAATTGGCTCTCTTTTTCGTGTCCGCCGCCTATCTGGCAGCCGGCATTTTCCTGGCACCACTCATCGCCGGTCGTGAGCCGCGCGGCCAACGGTTTCTGTCGTTCCTGCTATTGGCGGCGCTGGTCGTGGTGGTGGTCGGCAGCATGGCCGGCGAAGCAGCCAGCTACAAGGGCTGGCTGCCGCACGACGCCAAACCTGTCGTCGGCGCGCAGGGCTGGGAGTACCTCGATTTGGGTGTACTCTGGCAGGCGCTCCTGGTGGGCGGCCTGGTTCTCTGGTGCATCATCCTCTACCGCGGATTGCGCGGCAAACTCGCCGGAGAGAGTCGAGGCAACCTGCCGTATCTGTTTTTCTACAGCGCGCTGTCGATCCCGTTATTTTACGCAGTGGGTTTGGTCAATCGACCGCACACCAATTTCGCCATCGCTGACTTTTGGCGTTTCTGGGTCGTCCATCTATGGGTCGAAGACTTCCTGGAACTGTTCACCACAATCATGGTGGCCTATGTCTTCGTCCTCTTGGGAGTGGTGTCGGAGAAGACGGCCACCCGCGTTATCTACTTTGATGCGCTGCTGTACTCGGTCGGCGGTGTCGTTGGCACCATGCATCACTTGTATTTCAGCGGCACGCCGGCCGTCCACATGGCGCTGGGCGCTTTCTTCTCCGCGGCGGAGGTGATCCCGTTGACGTTTCTGACCGTGGAGGCTTGGACCTTCCTGAACATGGGAGCGCGCCAGGAGGCGCGCGGCGGCGAAACCCGCTTCCCGCATCGCTGGGCGGTGCTGTATCTGGCCTCGGTCGGCTTCTGGAACTTCCTGGGCGCGGGCATATTCGGCTTCCTGGTCAATCTGCCGGTGGTTAGCTATTACGAGATCGGCACGCAGCTGACGGCCAATCACGGCCATGCCGCCATGATGGGCGTCTACGGCATGTTGGCGATTAGCCTGCTGGTCTTCTGCCTACGTTACCTGCTGCGACCGGAGGACTGGAGCGATCGGCTGGTAGGTTTCTCGTTCTGGGCGCTGAACCTGGGCCTGGCGTGGATGGTATTCGCCAACCTCTTCCCCATCGGCGTTCTGCAACTGGGCGACGCGGTGGCCAACGGCTACTGGCACGCTCGTTCCATTGAGTTTTTCAATGAACATGCGATGATCGAATGGTTGCGTCTGCCGGGCGATGCGATCTTCATCGCGGGAGTGGTCCCGCTGGTATATCTGACGGCGCGGGCGGTCTTCTGGCCCTCGCGGCCCACGGCTCCCGCAGTCCTACAGGAAGGCCCTGCGGTCAGTCCTCTATTCACGGAGGTTTCGCCCACCTCGGTTCCATGACCAAGGCTCGCGGAAGGAGGTACGACGTGGACGCGGTTTCGTTGTTCCTGAGTCTACCGACCGACCTGGAAGTCTGGCTGATCCTGGGTTACGTGGTCGTGATCCTCGCCGGAGCGCGGCTATCTGAAGTGCTGGCGCGAGTCCATTTTGAGCGTGCCCGTCAGCACGCCGAGCGGGGTTTCGAGTACGATGCCGACGCGGATCATTACCACTGTCCGCAGGGAGAACGCCTCGCTCTGCATCAGGTGCGGCCGGAAAGCCGGTTGGCCGTCTATCGCGCGCCGGCGTCCCGCTGCAATGGCTGCTCCCTGAAGACGTCTTGCACGCCGCACGACGAGGGACGGCATCTCTATCGCTCTCTCGCGGCCTGGGCCGAGACGGACATCGGCCGCTTCCACCGGCGACTGTCTCTGCTAATGGTAGGGGTCGGGGTGATCTTCGCCCTGGGCAGCGTGGCTCGCTGGATGGGACAGCCGGGCACAGGCTTGTTGTTGGCCGCGATGACGCTGAGTTTGGCCTCCATAGCCCGCGATCTGCGAGCGGCGTGGACTGGTCCCGAATCGGAGGTCGACCGGGCCGAGGGACCGTGCGGCTAGACTCTGACCCACGGAGATGGTGCAAGGTGAGTGATGCCCCTCGGCCACCGTTGCGGCCGGACATGACCGTTCGCCAGGTGGCCGCCGACTATCCCGGTTGCCGCGAGGTGCTGCGGCAACACGGCGAGCCTGAAGATCGCCCCACCAAGTTCGGGCATCTCGAACCGCTCGACCACTTCGCCCGGCGTCGTGGTATCGACCTGACACGACTCCTGACGGAGTTGGCCGCCGCCGCCGGGGTGGGCGTGGATCAAGAGAGCGCCCGATCGCAGATGCTCCATCGCCCGTTTATCGCCGGAGCGTTGGCCGCGACGTTGTCGTTGGGAGCGGGATGGGGTGCCGTGCTGCTCTTCCAGATTGCCTGGCAGGACACGTTTGAAGCCGTTTCCGCTACCGCCATCGTGGCCCACGGCGAGGCCCAATTGTGGGGCTTCATCGCTTTGTTCGTCATGGGGATCGCCCTACGCTATCTACCCATGATCGTCTCCGGTCCTCGGCCAAGTTTCCTTCTCTGTCGTCTCTTGCTCGCCGCCTTCTTCATTGGCATCCTCGGCGGATTCGTCTGGTCCTTGATCCCTGAAAAAGCAGGCTGGTTGGGACCGGCGAGCGGGGCGGCTCTGCTGGCCGGAGCAGGGCTTTTCCTATGGTTCTTGCTCGGCCAACTCGTGGGAAAGTTGCGCTCAACCTGGGGACGGTTCATCCTGGTCGCAGGCGTGTGGATGTTCGTCTGGGCCGGTACGACTCTGGTGCTTCGCATCGGCACGGCCAGCATAGGTCCAGGAGCTTACGGCGAATCGGCGCGGCAGCTGCTTATGGAATTGGGGATTTTCGGTTTCGCGCTGAACGCCATCTATGGTTTCGGCCAACGGTTGCTGTCGGGTATCGTCGGCAGCGCGTCGCCGCGCGGCGGCGCAATCGCGGCGGCCTTCTGGCTACACAATCTGGGCGTAGTGACGGCGCTACTGACCTACGCCACGTCGGAGGCAGCTCTCGACTGGCTCGGCCCGGTCCTGCTGACGGCGGGAGCGTTCGCTTACACCATTGGCCTACGCGGTTTCCGCAGGGTACGGCGTTCCACGCCGCGCCCGGAAGTGGGAGCGGGATTCTTGGTCCGCTACGTTCAGCTTGCCTTTTTCTGGCTTCTCATGGGGCTGGTGCTGCTGGTCGCGGGCAGTCTGTACGGGAATGCACGCGGTCTGAGCGTGCCGCACGCTTACCTGGGAGCCGTCCGGCACGCCATCACCGTCGGTTTTATGACAACCTTGATCTTGGGCGTCGGGCAGCGTCTTTTGCCCATCCTGGGACATACCCTCTTGGCCTGGCCTCGGCTTGTGGTCCCGATCTTCGTACTCATCGCGGTCGGCAATCTGCTCCGCGTGAGTACGGAAATGACGACGCTTGTCAGCGCGCCGGCCTTCGACCTTATGCCGTACTCCGCCCTCTTGGAGTTGGCCGCGCTCGCCCTTTTCGCGGCGAACATCCTTCGCACTCTTTGGCCGGCAGCCGATCCGCTGTTACGCAGCGGACAAGTAACCGCGTTAACTTCCGTGGCCGTCTTGCTCGGTGAATATCCCTGGATTGAAGACCATCTACTCGCGTGGGGATTCGCCTACGTCGGGCGCGTTCGTTCGGTTCCCCGAGAGCTGACCTTGGGTACACTGGCGGCAGGTGAGGGCAAGGCTCCAGAAGAGATCATCGCTCGCATCAACGATCTGCTGCGCGCCGGTTGGCAAGCGGGATCTACCTCCTAGCGTTCGTGCTTCTTAGAATAAAGCCATGTCTGATTCCATGAAATAAAGCGACTGTGTTCGTCCGGAATTACTCTCGCCCCCCGGCAGAAGCCCAGGTGACAGTCGTACCCAGGTCAGAGTCCTGGCTAACGATCGTTGATAGCAACAGTTTGCGTATCAAGAGGTTGATGGCCGATACCCTACAAAAGTGAAATCGGGAAAGGAGAAACCCCATGCAACCGCGGATTGAATACGACAAAGTCGCCCCCGAAGCTATCAAACCAATGCTGAGTCTTGAGGGCTACATACGGCGGTGTGGCCTTGAGCCTGCCCTCCTTGAACTGATAAAACTGCGGGCTTCCCAGATCAATGGCTGTGCCTACTGCATCGACATGCACACCAAGGATGCCCGCGCTCACGGCGAAACCGAGCAACGGTTATACGCCCTAAACGCCTGGCGCGAGACGCCGTTCTACACCGACAAAGAGCGCGCCGCCCTGGCATGGACCGAAGCCGTGACGCGAGTGGCCGATACCCATGTTCCCGATGAGGTATACGAGCAGGTCCGCCAACATTTCGGCGAGAAGGAACTCGTTGACTTGACACTGGCGATTGTGGCCATCAATAGCTGGAACCGAATCGCCATCAGTTTTCGGGCGGTGCCTGGAACATACCAGCCGTCCCATCGCTGAGTCGAAGATAGCGCTCCACTTCCACGAGGAGAGAGCCGGCATTAGAATAAGGCTATGATTGAAGCCATCGAAGAAAATGATCGTATTCGCCCGGAACTGCTTGCTCCCGCCGGCGATTGGGAAGCACTCCGCGCCGCCGTCGCCAACGGCGCGGATGCGGTCTATTTTGGTTTGAGTAACTTCAACGCGCGCCATCGCGCCGCCAACTTCACCCTGGAAGAACTGCCACAAGTCCTCGGTTATCTGCACGATCGCAACGTGCGCGGCTACGTCACCTTCAATACGCTGATTTTTTCCGACGAATTGCCGGAGGCAACGCGCTTCGTGCAAGCGATCGCCGCGGCGGGAGCGGATGCGGTCATCGTGCAGGATCTCGGCCTGGCTCGCCTCATTCATGCGGTGGCGCCGACGCTGCCGTTGCACGCCTCGACGCAGATGACGCTGACCGAGCCGCGCGGCATCGACCTCGTGCGGCGACTCGGTGTTGAGCGCGTCATTCTGGCCCGCGAACTGTCGGTCGAGGACATCGGACGCATCGCCGGACAGACCGACATGCCGCTGGAAGTGTTCGTGCATGGGGCGCTATGCGTGGCCTATAGCGGCCAATGTCTGACCAGCGAGGCGCTCGGCGGACGCAGTGCCAATCGCGGGCAGTGCGCCCAGGCGTGCCGGCTGCCTTACGAAATGCTCGTCGATGGCCGCTCGCATCCCCTCGGCGATCGCGCCTATCTGCTCAGTCCACGCGATCTGGCGGCGTATGAACTTATCGAGCCGCTGGCGCGAGCGGGAGTCGCCTGCTTCAAGATCGAGGGGCGGCTCAAGAACGCGGCCTATGTCGCGGCCACCACGCAGACGTATCGCGGCGCGCTCGATGCGGCGCTGGCCGGACAATCCTTTGCGTTGTCGCGGCAGGGGCGGGTTGATCTGGAGCAGAGCTTTTCACGCGGTTTCGGTCACGGTTTCCTTGACGGCGTCAATCATCAGGTACTCGTGCAAGGACGTTTTCCCAAGAGCCGAGGCGTGCGCATCGGTACGGTCGCCGGCACGACGGCCAAGGGCGTGTTGGTGGAGTTGGCCGAGAAGGATGTGGCGATCGACAGCGTTATCAAGCCGGGCGATGGCGTGGTCTTCGATGAGGGACGGCCGGCGGAAGAAGAACGCGGCGGGCGTGTGTACGCGGTGAACGAACGGGCGAATCGCGTCGAGTTAACCTTCGGGCGAGGTGACATCGAGTTGTCAGCGGTTCCGGTCGGCTGTCTGGTATGGAAGACCGATGATCCCGCCTTCCGCAAACGCATGGAAGCGAGTTTCTCCCGGCCCGGCGTCGTGCATCGAACTCCTATTGATGTCACCGTGCGCGGACGCATCGGGACGGCGCTGCGCGTGAGCGTGCGCGCGGAGGCGAGAGCGCCGGTCGAGGTGAACTGGCCGGGACCGCTCGCCCGCGCGGAGAAACAGCCGTTGACCGAGGCGAGCGTGCGCGACACATTCGGGCGACTCGGCGCGACGCCCTTTGAACTGCGACACATCGAACTGGATGCGCCGGAGCCGGTGCTGGCGCCGCGAAGCATACTCAATGAACTGCGCCGCCAGGCCGTGACGCGCTTGCTGGAGCAGCGCGCCGAGGGGACGAAACACACTATCGCCGACGAGGAGGCGTTGGAACGCCTGCGAGGAGAAGTCGCCAAGCCGCAAGCGGCGAATGATGCCGCGCCGCGGATGTACGTGTTAGTGCGCACGCTGGAACAGCTCGACGCTGTGCTGCAATGGCGGCCGGCGACGCCGCTGACGCGACCGGCGATGGTTTACTGCGATTTTGAGGACGCGCGCCGCTATCGAGACGCCGTGACGAAATCTCACGCGGCCGGATTGCCCATTGGCCTGTCCACCCTGCGCATCGTCAAGCCGAACGAAGAAGGCTTTCTGCATCCGCTGGCGCGCCTCGACGCCGACGCCCTGCTCGTGCGCAACCTCGCGGCGCTGACAATCTATCGCGCTCTGCAACCGCGCCCGGTCCTCATCGGCGATTTCGCCCTGAATGTCGCCAACGAGTTGACAGCGGACCAGCTGGCCCGCGAAGGTTTGACGCGCCTCGTGCCCAGTTATGACCTCAACTGGGAGCAGGTATCGGCGATGGTTCGCCGCATCGATCCGGCCTTATTCGAGATAGTTATACATCAACATATGCCCATGTTTCATATGGAGCATTGCGTTTATGCGGCGTTTTTGTCGAACGGCAAGGATTGGCGCGATTGCGGCCGGCCGTGCGACCATCATCGCGTCGATTTGCGCGATCGCGTCGGTGCCGAGTTTCCGGTTGTCGTGGATGCGGGCTGTCGCAATACCGTGTTCAACAGCGTGGCCCAGTCGGCGGCGGAGTTTTTGCCGCGTATGCGAGCGCTGGGACTGCGGCACTTCCGTATCGAACTGCTGCGTGAGACGGCAGAGCAAGTGGGGCCGCTACTCGAACAGTATGGCCGCGTACTGGCGGGACTCGATGACGGGCGCGGGACGTGGCGACAATTGCGGGCGCAAAATCAACTCGGTGTCACACGCGGGACGCTGCAACTGGTGTGATGCCGCTGCATCGTGGCTACATTTAATGCGCTCTCATTGGGTAAATCAAAGCCCCTAGAGCGAGTCGATGACCTTTCGCGCGGCAGCGTCGCGGATCTCAAACGGGAACGCCTTCAACATGGGCTTCAAATCCCGGACCCGCGCGTGCCGTCCGACACTATCCCACCAGAGAAGCCCTTCGTGATAGTTCTGAACCGCTCGGACTCTCCCCGCAATACTCAGGTACTCGAACACGTCTTCCCATTTCCGGGGCATGTTCAGCTTCGCGTTGGGAGGCAGAGTCAAGGCCCAAGGGACGCCATAAGCCTGGGCGACGATCATGGTATGAAGGCTGTTAGTTAGGACGAACTTGGCCGAAACAATGCGGGTCAACCTGTCCCACCAGTCTTCCCGCTTGGTCATGACGCTCACGAACAGATCGGCCTTGACCTTTTCGGCGTCTCCAGGCCCTGTCGCCATATTCTCCCAATGGGGGACGTAAATGACTTTGTTGTACTCCTCCTTCTTGTTGACCGGGAAGAAGAGCGGAAGGGTGAAGCCTGGATCGCCGAGGGGCATCGAGGCAGGGAGACCGCATTCCCGCGCCGTCGCTGGCCCGCGGACGGCGCAGAAGTAGAAGCGCTCCTGCGATAGCAGGGGAATGAAGTTCGGGTCACCGTGACTCCCGCAGCCCCAGATGATTTTGGGGCCTCGAATGCGGCGTGGCCAAAAGCCATCGAGAAGGCTGCCGATGATGAGCAACGTGGGGCCGAATCGTTCCAGACGAACCTGAGACGCGGCTTGGGTGAAACTGACAAACTCGTAGCCGAAATGATGAATGAGGATTTCGGTGATGTAATCGCCGAAGTTGACAACCTCTGCATGATCTCTCCAGTAGGCGGACAGCAGAGCGGGGCGTCCCACGTTTTCCGTTTCCAATCGCCTCATGCGCTCCAGAAAAACGGAGAGATCGTCGCTATCCTTCGCCTGGCGGAACGCGGCATGGCTCTCGTCGCGATATCGTTCGCGCCACGCTTCCTTCTCGACCGCCTCGCGGCTGGCGCTGGTCGCGGGCTGGACGCGCTTGTTCGGCCTCCACGCGCCGCGACCATCCGTCTGTCGTAGCCGAATGCGAAGTCCCTCTCTCCGATGCGCGAACCCCGACTTCTGGGAGGCTGCCACCGTCTTCGCGTCCGTCCGGCTGAAGTGCAGGTCGCCGAGCGCGATGCCCTCGTCGATGAGCGACCTCAGCGTCTCCGCGCGGACGGTGACGACGTTATGGCCTCGGCTATCTTTTTGGAGAGGATCGAGCCAGGCGTCCCCTATGGAGATGTCGGCCGTTTCCCCCACAACGTCGTCGCAGTAATCGCAGGCTTTGTATTTGAAGTAGCCTCGGCCCCAATGCGCCCCCACCAATCCCTCCATCGGTCGCGTCACCGCCTCGGAGCCGAGGACCGTCAGCCCGTACCTGTTGGCGGGCCGGCCATCGAGCTTCGCGCGGAAGTCGATGCCGCGCAGTTCGCGCGGATGGACGCCGCATTGCCATGCCAGGGACTCGGCGAAGCCCGTCGATTTCAAGTGACCGCAGATGAGGCCGACGCAATAGCGGATCTGTCCCGCCAGCGTCTCGTCTCGGCGGGTCAGCAGGCGGATGGCCTTGATAAAGCAGGGGAGGCCGACGACGGCGTAACTCTTTCCGTCTCCTCGAACGGCCCGCAGCACCTCGGACATTTCGACGGGGTAGTACGCGGATTTCGCCGCGGACCAAACCTCCTCGGTGGTCCGAGAGACGGCGTAGCGGAACAACCTTCCGTCGCCGGCCGCCTCTTCGGCGCGAACGTGGATAATGCCATCCACCAGATTCTTCTTCAGGAGTTGGACGAGCAGCCAGGTAACGAATCCTCCCGCCGTCCCGCGCTGGCGGTATCCGCCCTCAGCAACGTAGCCGACGTAGGAGGCGAGATGATAGCCGACGTTGGGGTCGTGTGGCCCCGCGAACAGTTGTTGGGCGATGTCGTCTTCGTTTGGAGACTGGTTGGAGAACGGGCATACCTCCAGATACGGCCCCTCCGCTTCCGAGGCCGCGACAGTCGCCCTCAACCTGCCACAGTCGTCCAATTGGATTTGGATGGGGGAAGCCGCCAACGCGGCGCAGGCACCGCAACCGATGCAGTAGCCGCCATTAACGACAGTTTGGAATAACTGCTCCAGCGACATAGTTTGTTTCGCTTCCCGGATGGACGCCCGTTGGAATCTTGGCTTTGACTTCAACGACTGAGCCTACCCCCTCGAAAGAATGAGTTCAACGATTTTCCCGCCCGATGGTTGCGGCATGCGGAGAGGGCGGCGGCGACGACAAAAGTCTGAGACCATGCTACTCTACACGTTCAGCCGCGCTCGTGCGGAGCGCGATTGACTTGCTTTTTCACCGATGGATCTCGCGTCCTTCGTTGTTCGGACGGGCCGCATGGCTGAGATACGATCCAGCAAGGAGACCGTTACTCTCGTCGGCGCGGGGCTTGCCGGCACGCTCATGGCCTGCTCGCTCGCCCGCGCCGGCCATCGCGTTGATTTGTACGAGAAGCGTTCTGATCCGCGTCGCCGCCAACAGGAACACGGCCGCTCGATCAATCTCGCTCTGTCGGTGCGTGGCATTGACGCGCTGCGCGAGATCGGGTTGGCCGACGAGGTGCTGAAATCGAGCATTCTCATGCGCGGCCGGATGATCCATTCGCCGAGGGGCGGGTTGACGTTTCAGCCCTATGGCAAGGACGATTCGCAGGCGTTGCATTCCGTCTCGCGGGCGGGATTGAATCTGCAACTCGTCGAGGCGGCCGCTCGCTATCCGTCGATCCGCTTCTTTTTCGACCACAAATGCACGGGACTCGATCCGCACAAGGGTACGCTGGAATTTCACGCTGGCGTCGCTCACTCGACCATCCTTGTTCCCGCCGAGTTCATCGTCGGCGCCGATGGAGCCTTCTCCGCCGTGCGCGGTCAACTTCAGAAGCAAGAGCGATTTAATTATCGACAGGATTATCTCAGTCACGGTTACAAGGAACTGACGATCCCGGCCAGCCCGGACGGCGCGTTTCGCCTGGATAAACACGCTCTGCACATTTGGCCGCGCGGCCACTTCATGATGATCGCCTTACCCAACCAAGACGGTTCGTTCACCTGCACGCTGTTCTGGCCCTTCGAGGGAGCGAACAGCTTCGCCGCCCTCCAAAGCGAAGCGTCTATCCAGGCGTACTTTCAGCAGCAGTTTCCCGATGTGGTGCCGCTCATCCCCACGCTGGCCCATGATTTTTTGCACAATCCGACGGGGCCATTGGTGACAGTCCGTTGTCAGCCGTGGCACTGGGGCGAGCGCGTCGTCCTGCTCGGCGATGCCTGTCATGCCGTGGTGCCGTTTCTCGGCCAGGGCATGAACGCTGCCTTCGAGGATTGCACGGTCCTGGCCGAATGCCTCGTCCGTCATGCGGATCGCCGCGCCGCCTTCGCCACCTACGAAACGCAGCGCAAGCAGCATCTCGATGTATTGGCCGATCTTTGCATCGATAATTTTCTGGAGATGCGCGATCGTGTCGGTTCGCGGCTCTTCGTGTTCCGCAAGAAGCTCGGCATCTTGTTGCATCGCCTCTTTCCGCGCTGGTATGTGCCGCTCTATGTTATGATCGAATTCTCGCGCATCCCCTACGCCGACGCCCTGCGCCGCGCTCATCGTCAAGATTGGGTGGTGCGTGGTATACTGATTGCGCTGTTGGTCGCGTTCGTCATTCTCGTCGTACTCCTGCCGCGCTGAAGGAGTTTCCTATGGACTTAACCTACGCCAATTATCTGAAGCTAGACCAATTGCTTCAACTGCAAGAACCGCGCTCGCAGCCAGCCGAACACGATGAGACGTTGTTCATCATCGTCCATCAGACGTATGAATTGTGGTTCAAGTTGCAATTGCATGAATTGGATAAAATCAAACGCGATTTTAATGACGATCATTTATATGGAGCCATCACCACGTTCAAGCGCACGCGCACCATTATGAAAGTGATGGTCGAGCAGATTGATATTTTGGAAACGCTGACGCCGATGTCGTTCAACAGTTTCCGCATTCGCCTGGAAACCGCGTCCGGGTTTCAATCGAGTCTATTTCGTGAGTTTGAGTTCGTTCTGGGCTACAAACGCAAGGACATGCTGCGCTATCAAACATCGGGTACGCCCGCTTATGACCGCCTTGTCCGCCGTCTCCACGAGCCATCCCTCGTCCATTGTTTTTACGCATTCCTCGAAAAGCACGGCGTCGCTATCCCCGCTGAATTGCGCGACCGCGATATTACCTTGCCTTCCGTGCCCAATGAGATTGTGGAGGAAGGCATTTTACGTTTATATAAGAGTCAGCCAAACATGGAAATCTTGTTTGAACTGATGACGGACTTCGACGAGGGTTTTCAAGAATGGCGTTATCGGCACATTAAATTGGTTGAGCGGAGCATCGGCAGTAAAAAAGGCACCGGCGGCTCGCTCGGTGTCGAGTTCCTTAAGCGGTCCCTCTTCCATCCCGTGTTTCACGATCTATGGGCTATCCGGCACAAACTATGATCGTAGCCGTTCACCTCTCGAGGTCAGCGAGCCGTTATTGTAAGGCAGCAATGGTGGCATCGCGTTGCTGACAGCCTTGACACCTATGCGTGGCCATGTCGCCATTCTAGCAATCGTCAAGGTGAGCGGCGTGGCTGCCCTCCGAAAAGAGGTGAACGGTTACCAAAATTATTCCCCGACGCTTCCTTAAATCGTCACGGACGAGAAGCCGCCATCCACGACGATGTTTTGGCCGGTGACGAAAGAAGAAGCACGCGGCGCGGCCAGCCAGACGATTGCGCCTGCCAGTTCATGGGCTTCGCCGAAGCGTGCCATCGGCGTATGGCCGATGATCTGTCCGCCACGTTCGGTATACGTGCCATCCGGTTTAAGGAGCATGGCGCGATTCTGTTCGGCGGGGAAGAAACCCGGACTGATGGCGTTCACGCGGACGCCGCGCGTGGCCCATTCGCGCGCCAGAAACTGCGTCAGATTGAGGACGGCAGCCTTGGCCGACGAATAGGCCACCACGCGCGATAGCGGCAAGATCGCCGCCATCGAGGCGATGTTGATGATGCTGCCCCGGCTGGCCGACAGCATCGTCTCACCGAAGACCTGGCACGGCAGCAGCGTGCCGCCCACGAGGTTCAAATCGAAAACGCCTTGCCAGGCCGCGAGCGGTAGTTGGCAGAAATCGCCGCCCGGCGGAATCGTCGCATCTGCTCGATTGCCGCCCGCCCCATTGACCAGCACACTAATCGATCCCCACTCTTTGAGAAGGGTATCGCGCACGCGCAGCAGCGCCTCGCGATCCAGCGCATCGGCGGCCTGAAAGACCGCTCGGCCGCCGGCGGACACAATGCTGCGCACACGTTCCTTGCCACGCTCCTCATGCCGTCCGACGACGGCCACGCGCGCGCCGGCGGCGGCCAGCGCCTCGGCCATCGCGCCGCCGAGGACGCCCGTGCCGCCGATGACGATGGCGGTTTCATTATCAAGATTAAAAAGATCGTTTTTCATTCTTTATCTTCCTTTGGGGCTGTAGTCGCATGAGGTAGGTCCCGCTTGCCGAGCGGGACCTTGCCCTAACAGATCCCGCTCGGCAAGCGGGACCTACCTCATCGCGTTCGCGCTTCTAAGAAAAGCGGTTTCAAGTGACGTTCGTAGAGATTTTCCGTCACGTTGCGGGCGATGGTCGGCTCACAGGCTTGGAGCATCTTCAAATAGCGATCGCCCATCTGAGCAGCGATTTTATAGCCGACGTGAATCAACTGGCGCAGGTGAGGGTTGAACGCTGGACAGCGGGGATCGTGACGCAGCGCGGAGACGAATTGCTGCGCGGACCAGTTTTGGACCTGTTCGGCGGTGGGCAATCGACCTGCATCAATGTCGATCACGGCCGCGTAGGGCGCGCACAGAGCGTCCCGTTTATCGAGCGCCTTGCCATAGATTTCCTTGGCCAGCGCCAGACCTTCACCGCCCGCCTCGGCGAGACCGATCACCTCTTCCAGCCAGGTGGTGCCGGCGGTCTTGAGATGCAGACCCGCGCCCGTACGCGCCAGCGCGCGGCGAATCGGAGCGTAAATAGAAAACTTGTCGCTGCCGGAATGCACACTCAGTTTCAGATTACCAGGCAGCCCATATTTACCGATGGCGAAGGCGATGACGGCGAGATCCTGCTCAAACTCTTTTTCAAACTGTGCCACGTCGCCGACGTAATCCACGCCCTTGTTGAAACGTCCGGTAAACTTCGGAGCGATCGTCTGTATGGGAACGCCTTCATCGGCGAGAGCGGCCAGGATCACGAGCAACTCCGGCGGCGTTTGCGGATTGTCGGTTTCGTCCATCGAGACTTCGGTGATGAACCGGCCTTCGCCCTTGGCGGCGGCAATGTGGCGATAAATCGCGCCGGCTTCGCCGACGGCGCGCAGATATTTCCCGGCGATGCGTTCCACATCCGCGCGGGTCGTCTCGAAGGGCTTGTCGATGCCGGGAACCTGCAAGCGTCCGATCAGTTCCGCATGGCGGCCGACAAACGCCTGAACTGCGGCCGCGTCGGCGGGTTGGCCGATCGCGTCGGCCACATCGATCGTGTAGAAATCACTGCCGGCAAGAAAACCGTCCACCGTCTCCAGGCGGATATGATCGGCATCGACGTGATAGGGTAAGTTCCATCCCAACTCGCGCACGGCGGCATCGGCCGCTGCGCGAACGCTCGCCGGTTGCGAGCCGACGGTCGTATGTTCGCGGTGCGATTTGTTCCAGACGGGGATGACCTCGGCACCCTGTTCGGCCGCCAGCACGCAAGCGCGCAGCTGCGCCTTAGCCTGGTGCGCGAAACGATCGCCGACGCCGAACGAGTATTTGGCCAAGGTCAACATGTTTTCGCGGAACCTCGATGGAGAAAGGATCTGTCCGGAGAGAGTTCAGTTTCAGCAGGCAATTGTACCCCACCCAGGGAGGACGGCAACAGAGTCTTGCATGGACAATGCTCCTCCCCTCTCCCCTGTACTCGGGGGCATTAGTATCTACACAAGCAGCTTGCAGGGCTGAGGCATGGATGAGGAAGAGCAAAAAGTAGCCGTTTATCGCTCTTCCTCAACCACAAAAATTGCTCTACCTCAGCCTTCTCTGCACTTGTGTAGA
>DATNCY010000068.1:0-37170 GCA_035553375.1 Gemmataceae bacterium | reverse complement strand
GGGTGATAAAGGAAGCGGCAAAAGGGATCGTAAGAGCGAGGCTGGTGGCGAGCAGAGATGGTGCGCGCCGAACAATGCGCACCGCAAAGGTGTACTATGTCACCGGCGCATCACTCTCGGAGGAAGTTCCTGGGGCGGCGTATGCGGCTTCACTGCAAGTTGAGCTGCCACGATACTCCAAAGCGATCATTTACCCAGGCGAATTTCGCGCTAAAGCCGTAATTGTCCGCCGGCATGAGGACCGATCCTCCCTCCGAGAGTTTACGGAGAGCAGCGTCCAGTTCGGCCTCAGACTCGTATTCCACGAACAGGGACACCGATGGAGTAAAGGTGAACGCATGCTTGATCGGGCTATCGATGCAAATGACGTCTTGCCCGGCAATGCTGAAGTCGGCCCGTTTAACACTTCCTTCCTTTCCTGGCTCACCAGGGCCATATCGTTGGATGCGCTTGATAGTTCCCCCGAACAGGGTGATGTAAAAGTTCATTGCGGTTTCGGCAATCCCTTCAAACATCAGAAACGGCGTAACCGAACTGGCCAAGTTCACACCTCCTCTGGTCAAGAACGCTCTCGCCGAACGACCTAGTGCCCCACCGAGTCAAGGAACGGTCCCACCCACGAGTGATCCCCGGCCAGAGACCGCGCGACGAGCGCCGCGTCGTAGACGAAATACCACCCAAAGTACATGTCCTGCCACCAGCCGGCACCGACCCGGACGGAGGCGCAGTCGATGGCCATTCCCTCGGTCAACTCGTCCGGGCGGGCGTCGGCGGGATCCAGCCAATCGCACCGCCCGTTGAAGCAGTCCTCGTCGGTGCCGAGGTCGCTGATCCGGCGGCAGACGTACACCTCGCCGTCGTATCCCCCGACGTTCACGCAGGGCTTCCCCTCGACTTCGGGGATCATCGCCCGAACCGCTGTCCGCAGAGCCTCGTTCCAGTAGTCCATCCGCGCGCTCTCCTGCGGCCGAACATCCAGCTCAGCAACCGGGCGGCAGGGCTGGGTGTGATGTCGCGGAAAGCCAGCATGGCCGCCCGGTCAGCTGGTCGGGTAAGGAGGCGGCGTTGCCGTCGCCCTCTCCTCAGAACCGGGCGTGCGCGTTTCCACGCCTACGGCTCAAGGCTTCGGTTACCGTTGTCCCTCAGACTTCGCACTCGGCCGCTACCAGTCGGGCACGCTGAGGTAGCAAACTGCTGTCGGAACAGCAGGGAACGTCTTGCTGCATCCATGTCACGAAGCGTTACAGATCATTCCGATGATGACGAATCGCACCAACGGCTGGTTCGGTGTTACCACCCAGTCACTTGCGAGTCTGTTCTCACTGCGACAACAGCTATTCGTCAGTCGGGTGGCCGCTCTGCTACATTCCCTGGACCTTCGCGGCTCCCGTCCCAGGCCAGGATAGCTGCGATGAACTCCTCCGGCGGCTTGTAAGCATGTGCCACGACGTAATGGTAGACCAACTCGGGGGCCGCGTACACTCGGCCGTCTCCCAGGACGCGCATCTCCGCAGAGCCGAGCGGTTTGTCCCGCCCCTTGCAGAAGTAGCACCTGTGGCATCCGCGGGTCCGCTTTACCCGCCGTTGGCAAAGCTGGTGGAGCTTGGCCCGGAACACCGCGCTCGTCAGGCCGGTGCGGAACGGGTGCCGCCGATCAAGCCAACCGATGTTCACGGTCCCGGCTCGCTCCTCTTCCGGGTGGAAGTAGGTGTACGGCGTCAGGTCTTCAAAGAACGACACTGGCATCCACCTCCTTCGCCGAACAACACAGGCCAGCAGCCGGGCGGCTGGGAGAGACCTGGCTCCTTGAAAAGCCGTCATGGCCGCCCGGTCTGTCGTGGCGGATGGTTCGGCTAATGCCAATCCGAGAACAGCACCGATACGACAAATACGGCCATCCCTGCCAGCCACACCAACACGATGGCACCACATATCGACAGAACGCGCAGCACAGTCCGACTAACAATGCTTTGCCTTCCCGCAGGATGCCGATGCGTATACACCCAGGCCACGCCCATGAGCGCGACTGTCAGAAAAACACCTAAGCCGGCGAGCAAACCCAGCGGACTTGGCCCCAGGGGGATATTTCCCATCAGCATGAGATTTTCTAGCCGGCTATAAGCGGCATAAGCGATGCCGAAAGCGCCCAGCACCCTCAGCATGGTCTGGCTGACGCTCGCATTACGCCTGCTACCCTTCGGGGCCGCGTCTCCCTCGATTCTGTTTCGCTGTTGGTTCTCGCTAACCCCCTCTGCTGCGCACGCTTGGCGTTGCATCTCCGCCTTAATGACAGGGGCCTGGCAATAGGGGCAAAACGCCGAGGAGACCGCACGACCACAGAGGGAGCAGATGCCGGGTTCCATAACGCTATCTCAATGTCAGCCGAACGACCCAGTTCAGCAGCCGGCTTACGTGGAGAGGGGCGAAATAATACGCAAAACCTCATTCGCGTGGCCGGTCTGCTGTTCGGCGCTCCATACCACCCGCGTCTCGACAATTTCAACGGAACCTACAACCTCAACCAAACGTCCGACCTTTCGGTTGACCAGTCCAGGGCCAAAGCACTCACCGAAGCCCACTCGCTCCTCACGTTGCAAGAAGCTGATATGCGGCCAGCGGTAAAAGGAGTCCCGCAACTTTTCGGGAGCATCGACCCACCCGGACAGGTGATTCGGCCAGCCACACCCACGAAGTCCTGCGTCATCCACCTCCCACCATTGGATCGCGGTTGAGTGCAGAAACTGGCCGCTCTCAAGGTCTCCCGCCTCAACCTGGTAGATGTACAGTTTATCGAAGCCCGCCAGTTCTTGAACCCGCACCGCGAACGACTCAGCGACATAATCCAGAAATCGCGGCGTTCGATGCCACGCCCAAACGCGCGCGAGAGCTTCAGCGATTGCTCGTGAAGGCATCAATTTCATCTGTTGACCCAGTCGCCGAACAAGTTATTCTACAGCTTTCAGCCATATATCCTGGCGCTTTTTGTGTCGCTGTCAAGTATATTCCGCAATGCTTCCATACGAGAGGAATTTGAGGCTTTGTGTCAGGCTCTCAAGGGGTTGGATCAGCGATGATGTGACGAAGTGCAAGAGCTTCATGGGGAACGCCGGTCCCGTTTACGTTTCGCGGGACAAGTGTCCCGCGAAACGTAAACGGGAGGGAGGTAAGCCGGCCGTTAGCCATTTCTTATCAGCTCTTGCCCTTCTTCGCCTCCTTCAACGTGAGCAGATATTCCACCAAGTCGGCTAGATCCTGGGCGGTTAGCAATTTGTGCAGATCCGCCGGCATCAGAGAGACGTTCGATTTTTCCACCTTGTCAATCTCCGATTTCTTGAAAGCGCGGACGATGGCATCCGATCCCTTCACCGTCATCTGTTCGGGCGTCTGACTCACCAGAACACCGCTGGCTTGGACGCCTTTCTTCGTCTCCACTGTATACGTCTCATAGTTGTGGCTAATGCTGGCGCTGGGGTAGAGGATCGACTCGAACAGCGCTTCCCGGCTCAGTTTCTTGCCGATTTCGGAGAGATCGGGGCCGACCTCCTTGCCGACGCCGTTGACGAGGTGACAGTTGGCGCAGGTGCCGGTCGTGGTGAACATCGCCTTGCCCTTGTTGGCGTCGCCGCGCTGCTTGACCAACTCGCTGATCGGCGGCAGCGGTTTGTCGTTCTTGCCGGGCGGCAAGGGAAACAACGTGGCGGCCTGCTGCTTGATTTCCTTCCACATCACCATTTGCAAGGAAGCGCCGGCCACCGCCTTCAAGTCTTCGGGTAATTGCTTGGCACGAGCCAGTTTGAGAACATCCTGAGCGCCGTTGCGCGAACGGGCCAGCGAGCGAACTGCCTGCCGGCGCAGGTCGATCGGCAATTCAGTGTTCTTGACCAACGGCAGAAGCAGACCGACGGCGCGGCCATCGCCGGAAGTGCCCAGAGCCTTGATGGTATCGACATCGGCCTGGAGATCCTTGCCGCCGAGAGCCTTCTGAAGCAGCGCGGTTTGCCCCTTGTCAAGCAGCACGCGCACGGCGTTGGCACCGAGTTGACCTTCCGCGTTTTTCTGTGCCAACGCGATCAATTGCGGATAACGCGGGGCGACATTGAATTTATCGACCAGTTCGACGAACAGCGGCGAACCTTGATGGTTGTCCAGAACCTTTTCCAGGGCAGCGGCGTAGCGCGGGTTCTTTTTGAGATCGAAAGATTTCAAACGGCCAATCGATTCCGTGGCGATCAATTCCTGCCGTGGTCCCTTCCCTTGCGCACCGAAAGCGAGCTGGGCTAGAAGTTCGTCCTTGCCTTCCGCCTTCTGGAAATCGAGAGCGCGGAAATAGCGTGGTAACTCGGCGATCGGCGTGTTCTCATCGCTGATGATGCGGGCGAGATATTCCGGCGTCTTCGCCGCGCGCGAGCGCCAAACAATATCGCGGCCGGCCGGAGTATTCCACTTGTCGCCGACCGCCTTCAACCAAGCGTCGAAGCAAGCGTCCCATTCGAGCGCGGCACCGAGGCCGAGCGCTTCCAGATACCAGCGGTCTTTGCCATCGTGCTGCATGGCCAACTCAGCCCACAGCGCGGGCGCTTCCGCGGATCGACAAAAGCGCAGGGCGAGGGCCGCATCGCGCCGCACCTGCGGCGAGGGATCGTGTACCACCTTCTGAACCACCGGCGGCATCTCGAAATCCAGCTGGCGGGCGAGCCGAACGCCGACGATACGGATGTCGGAATTGGAGTCCTTCAAGGCCAGCTCGACGTAGTGCTGTCCGCGATCCTTGATCTTGCCCAGCAGCCACAGCGCCCGCGCCCGATAGCGTGGATTGTCGGACTTCCACAGCGTAAGCAGGGCCGGCTCGGCCTTCGCTTGCTGGTCGTGCAGGGCAGTCCAGGCCAGGGCGCGCACGGCCGTGTTCGGATTTTTCAGCGCCTCAACGGCTCCCTCGGTCGTCGTGAAATCGAACTTCGGCACACGGTATTTCTGGCTGGGCGGAGCGACGCGGAAAACGCGGCCGCGATTGGAGTCGCGCTGACCGTGGCCGCCGACGCCCGGATCGTACCAGTCGGTCACGAACAGCGAACCGTCCGGGGCCACGCACACATCCGCCGGACGAAACCAATTGTTCTTCTTTTGGCCATCGAGAATGTTGACAATCTCGGCCTTGTAGCCCGCTCCATCCTTGACCACCGGATAGGCGCGGACGACGCTGGGACCGGGATCGCAGTGAATCACCTGATTGTGGAACACCTTCGGCAGCAGGTTCCCCTCGTTGATGCAGATGCCGCACGGCGAACCGGCGCCCGTCTGCAACAGGTTGGGCACGACGCCCGGATCGTTCAGGTGCCAGTGACGATGAGGAGTATCGGTTTCCAGGTTGCTGCGTTTCGCTTGCCAGCCCGCGCCGGTCAGCTCATCGCGATAGCCGTAATTGCCGTACTCCATGACGTAGTTGATGCGCACGCCCCGATTGCCGTCGTCGTCGTTGTCCGACTGCCAGAGGGTGCCGAACGAGTCCACCGTCACTTCGTAGTTGTTGCGGAAATTGTGGGCGAGAACCTCGAAGCCGCTGCCGTCCGGGTTACAGCGAAAGACCATGCCGCCGTAGTATGGTTTGCCATTGTCCACGACTTGATTGCCTGCCCGATCTCGCACCGGCTTGCCGTTCCTATCGTGGACCGACTGCCCGGTGTTGCCGAAGTTCCAATAGAGCTTGCCATCGGGACCGAACAGAAACGAGTGGGCCGAGTGATCGTGTTGTGGCGTGCCGGTTTTGGTGAACAGAGCCTCTTTCTTGAGAACCTTGTCGTTTTCGTCGAAGGTGAAGATGAGGACGTTGGGCGAGCAGGAGACGATCACCTTATTGCCCAAAACGCAGATGCCCATCGCGCTATCGACATCGCGGCCCTGATAGAAGACCTTGACCTTGTCGGCCTTACCGTCGCCATCGCTGTCTTCGAGGATGAGAATGCGATCGCCTTGCGGCCTTTTGCCGTTGTTGCCGCGATAGTTCATGACATCGCAGAGCCAAACTCGGCCGCGGTGGTCGATGTCGAGGTTGGTCGGGTTGGTGAGCATCGGCTCGGAGGCGAAGAGGGTTGCTTGCAGATCCTTATGCACTTCCAGGTTGGCCACGGCGTTGGCGGGGTCGTGGATGTCGGTTGGTCGAGCGGCCTTGGCGCGCGAAGCGGGTTCGCCGCCGGATGCGTCGTGTATCGGCCAGAGACCGGCGACACAAAAAGCGAGAAGGGTCAATCCAGCTAGAACGGCCCAGGCTCGTTTCACGGTTCAATTCTCCTTCGGTTGATTGCGCGGTGTGGTTGGTTGGAGGGCAGGTTCGCCCTCAGGGGCGGAAGCTCCCAAGGTCGATAGATCGATTCTATCGGATCGAGGGGCGGTCTTCAGGATTTTTTTAGAAGCACGAACGCGATGAAGTAGGTGCCGCGAGCCGAGCGGCACGGTTTGAGTAGGTGCCGCGAGCCGAGCGGCACCACCTGTCCGGCTCGGCTCGCCGGACCTACCTGCTGGTAGGTGCCGCGAGCCGAGCGGCACTTGTGGAGTCAAAGTCCGGCTCGGCTCGCCGGACCTACCTGCTGGTAGGTGCCGCGAGCCGAGCGGCACGCATTGGGTAGGTGCCGCGAACCGAGCGGCACTTGTGGAATCAAAGTCCGGCTCGGCTCGCCGGACCTACTGGCACCACCTGTCCGGCTCGGCTCGCCGGGCCTACCGCCAGTAGGTGCCGCGAGCCGAACGGCACTGGCAGTCCGGCTCGGCTCGCCGGACCTACTTCATTCGGTTATTGCCTATTAGCGAGCGTCGGACGAGCGAGGGAAGGGGAAAGAAAAACGACACGGGGAAGACCTAGGTCTTCCCCGTGTCGTTTTGAAGTTGCAGGGGCCGGATTTGAACCGGCGACCTCAAGGTTATGAGCCTTGCGAGCTACCAGGCTGCTCCACCCTGCGATCTATTAATCCTATGGTACATAATGAAGACCGTGCCTGGCAAGGGCGAATTCCGGATTGAGGTAAACTCGGCCGCGGGGCCAATGCTGCTCTGTCCTTCGGTGGGTGCTTCGCGTATGATGACAAGACTTGGGTCTCGTGAACCGGGCCGTGGCCTTGATGTCCTTCGCGCCATCTCCCCATCCCCTTCCTTGTCCCACGTTATAAATTGGCAAGTATGTCGCGGGGTCGTGTCGGCTCACAGTGGGTGCGGCGCACTTCGGCGACTTTTTTAGGAGGCCCTTTCATGGGCAAGAAGCTATACGTGGGCAACCTCGCCTACGGGGTCAGCGACAGCGATTTGCAGCAGATGTTCGAGGCGCATGGCACCGTGGAGTCCGCTCAGGTCATCATGGACCGCGATACCGGCCGTTCCAAAGGCTTCGGCTTTGTGGAGATGGGCAGCGATCAGGAGGCTCAAGCCGCCATTGCCGCCCTCAATGGCAAGGAATCCGATGGACGCGCCCTCACCGTTAACGAAGCCCGACCCAAGGAAGGCGGCGGCGGTCGAGGCGGTTCCGGTGGCGGCCGCGGTGGCTACGGCGGTGGCGGCGGCGGTGGTCGTCGTTACTAAGCTCAAGTAACCCCGCCACGCCGTGTCGGGATTGCGTCTCATCCCGAGCGGTTGCTTGGGAACAAGGAGTATGGCAGCATCCCTTGCTCGTTATGGAACGAGCGGGGGTGTTCTGTTTTTGCCGCCAAAAAGGGCCGGAACTCGCAGTGCCGGCAGGAACCGTTTGCACCCTGGTCCCCCGTCTGGGCCGGTATCAATGAGGAGTCCCTATTCATGGTGAATCGCAACCTGCTCCGCCAGTTCGATCTGCCGGAGGATGACCTTCGTCAGGAACTGGACGCGATGTTCAGTTCGGATGACGCCGACTGGCTGCCGCCCGAGGAGCAGGAGTTTCAGGATAATAAGGTCGTGACCGGCCGCGTGCGCAAGGTCACCGCCGACGAAGTCTGGGTGGACGTCGGCTACAAGAGCGAAGGCGCTATCGATCTGCGCGAGTGGTTCGACGAAGCTACCGGCCAACTCGTGCCGCCCCAAGCGGGCGACGAGATCGAAGTGCTGCTGGACACCGTCGAGGACGAGAGCGGGGCTGTCGTCCTCAGCTATCGCAAGGCCCGACGGCAGAAGGAATGGGACGAAGTCCTTGTCAAGTACAAGGAAGGCGATGTCGTTTCCGGTCTGGTGACGCGCAAGATCAAGGGCGGTCTCCTCGTCAACATCGGCGTCAACGTCTTCCTGCCCGCTTCGCAGGTGGACATTCGCCGGCCGCCCGATATGGGCGTCTATCTCGGCAAATCGCTGGAATGCAAGATCATCCTCATCGACGAGGCACGCCGCAATATCGTCGTCAGCCGCCGCAAGTTGCTGGAGGATCAGCGCGAGGAGTTGAAGGGCAAACTGCTGGCCGATATCGAGGTCGGTCAGGTGCGCAAGGGCATCGTCAAGAACATCGCGCAGTTCGGTGCCTTCGTGGACCTGGGCGGTATCGATGGCTTGCTGCATGTCAGCGACATGAGTTGGGGACGAGTGAACAACCCGCACGACATGGTTCACATCGACCAGGAACTGGAAGTGTTCATCATCAAGGTGGACCGCGAAAAAGAAAAGATCGCGCTGGGTCTGAAGCAGAAGACGGCCAGCCCGTGGGCCAACGCTGCCGAGAAGTATTCGGTCAACAGCAAGCACACCGGCGAAGTGGTCAACGTCATGAGCTACGGTGCCTTCGTCAAACTGGAACCAGGCATCGAAGGATTGGTTCACATCAGCGAGATGAGCTGGACCAAACGCATCAACCATCCCAGCGAACTGGTTTCCATCGGCGATCAGATTGAAGTGCAAGTCCTCAACATCAATAAGGACAAGCAAGAAATCTCGCTGGGCATGAAGCAAGTACAGCCCAATCCTTGGGACAAGGTCGCCGAACGCTATCCGCAGGGAACCATCATCAGCGGCGCGGTGCGCAACCTCACCAACTACGGCGCTTTCATCGAAATCGAGGAAGGTATCGATGGTCTGCTGCACGTCAGCGACATGAGTTGGGTTCGTAAGGTGGCCCACCCCAGCGAAGTCGTCAACAAGGGCGACAAGGTGACGTGCGTCGTCCTCAACGTCGATCAGGAGCGCAAGCGCATCGCCCTGGGGCTGAAGCAGATGAATAACGATCCGTGGGAAGGCGACATCCCCGGTCGCTACAAGCCCGGCGAGATCAAGAAGGGCAAGGTGACAAAGCTGACGAACTTTGGCGTGTTCGTCGAGATGGAACCGGGCCTGGAAGGCTTGCTGCACATCTCGGAACTGGCCGATCACAAGGTCGAGAGTCCCGAGGATGTCGTCAAGGTCGGCGATGAGATCGAAGTGCGGATTCTGCGCGTGGACGCGGCCGATCGCAAGATCGGTCTGAGTCGGAAGACAGCTGGTGCGGCCGAAGAGGAAGGCGCGGAAGCGACGACCGAAGCGGGCGGCGCTCGTCCCGCCAAGCGGCAACTGCGCGGCGGCACCGAATCGGGTGGCGGTCAACTCTTCTCGATGCCCGGCACCGGCAGCGAGGAGGAGGCGCCGCAAGCCGAAGCGAGCGATACGGTACCGTAAGGACTACGGGACAAAACTCTGCCAGCCCGCAGCGCAAGCAAGGAAACGAAATACCCTTGCTTGCGCTGCGGGCTGGCAGAGTTTTGTGCGGTGCCGCACGATGTCATTCAGCCCCGTTTGTGTTCCTCGCACCAGGCGAAACGGCGAGGGAATAGCGGTACAAGCCCCCAGAGATAATGCCAGTCGCGGCTTTGCCCCACAGCGGGACGACGACACTTGTGACACTTCAAGGCGATTCCCATCCCATCAAACAATACGCTCTCCCGTCGCTTCCGCTCGTGTTCCGCAATCGCATCCCGCGTCACACCGCGAGCGCGCAATTCCTCTTCGATAATATCCAGGGGCTCCTGTTCCATTCCCTCGCGGTAAACGGTCGCATCATCCAGGAGGTTCTCCGTGGCCTCGTTGCGGACATTCTCGCGCACTCGCTCCGGATTCAAACGCATGCTATTCTCCAACGGGGCGATGATTTCGCTATCATTTTGGCGTTCCCGTGCGACTTTGGGAACCAAGATTGACGATTTCCCGTCTCAAACCAAGATAAGCGCGGTCCCAGAAACAATTTTGCGGTGTTGAATAGTTTTGACGACTGCGCAGTTGACGCGCTTCGGGGAGCGTGCGAGAATTCAATTTGCTAGCGCCTGAATGAGATTCGAGCAATTCCGGCCTGAAGGAGGATCAACGATGCTCCGTGCATCCGTGCGAGGTTGGCGACCGGAGCGGCTGCGGTCGCTACTGGTAATGACTCTGTTCGTGCTGGGTGGTTCCGTTGTTGTGATGGGTCTGTCCGATGTCACGTCGGCCGCTCCTCCCAAGGGCGAAGCCAAGGTCGCCAAGGCCAAGGAGGAGACGCTGCCGAAGTGGCCGGACGCTCCCAAGCTGACCCTCGTTACGAAGAGTTCCGATCCGCAAGAATTGTCTCAGCTCACCGAGATGGTTTCGACCATCAACAAACTAAACGAGGCCAAGTGGAAAGAAAACAAGATCGTCCCCTCGCGCTACGCCGATGACTTCGAGTTCATCCGCCGCGCTTCGCTGGACATCCTTGGCCGCATCGCCAAGCCGGAGGAGATCCGCGCGTTCCTCAAGGATCCCAAGGACAAGCGGCGTTCGATGCTCATCAATCGACTGCTCGACAGCGACGAATATCCCCGTCACTGGTCGAACCTGTGGGCGAACTGGCTGCTGAGTCGCGCGGGCGTGTTCGGCCGCGGAACGTATCACGAATACCTGGCCACCTGGCTCGAAGATCAATTCGGCCAGAACAAGCCGTACACCGACATTGTCAAGGGGTTGATCGCCGCCAAGGGCGAGAACAACGACACCGAGAAAGGGGGCGCGGCCGCCAATTTCATCCTCGCTCACCTCGGCGAGAATGTGCCGCCAGCCCAACGCGGCGAAGAAGGCCAGTTCCAGATGGTGCCGATCACCGCGCGCATCACACGGATTTTCCTGGGTACGCAGGTCCAGTGCGCCCAATGCCACGATCATCCCTTCTACAGCAACATCAAGCAGGAACATTTCTGGGGCGTCAACGCCTTCCTTCGCCAGGTGGTCCGCGAGGGCCAGCCACCGCAAATGGGCCGTATGATGGCCTTCGGCAAGCTGACGCTCAAGGACGATGAAAACGCCGTCAAGGATCCGATGGTCTTCTACGAGAAGCGGAACGGCGTCATCCTCACGGCCAAGGCCGAGTTCCTGCCGTCCGGCGAGGAGAAGCGCGGCGCCCGTCTGCCGGTTGAAGTCAGCGGCGTCCGTCGCCGCGAGAAATTGGCCGACTTCGTCATCGACCATCCGCAGTTCCCCAAGGCCATCGTCAACCGCATGTGGGGTGTCTTCTTCGGCCGTGGCTTCGTCAATCCCATCGATGACTTCAACGATCAAAACCAGCCGTCCAATCCCGAACTGCTTGAGGAATTGTCCGCCCGCTTCAAGCACTACAACTACGACTTCAAAAAGCTGATTCGCTGGATCTGCAACAGCAACGCCTACAACCTCAGCTGCGTGGCCAACAAGACCAACGACAAGCCGGAGCAGGAAGCGCTGTTCAGCCGCATGATTATGAAGTCGATGAGTCCCGAACAGCTGTTCGAGTCGCTCATGGTGGCCACCAAGGCCGAGGCCGCCGAGTCGAAGGACGGCAAGAAGAAACTCAAGGACCAATGGCTGGGCACCCTCATCAGCAACTTCGGCGACGATGAGGGCAACGAGGTCAACTTCAACGGCACTGTCGTGCAGGCACTGCTGATGATGAATGGCAAGGATATCAACGAGGCGATTTCACGCAAGGACAAGGGGGCCGTCGCCCTCGCCATCAAGAATCGTTCTGAGCAAGCCGCCATTCAGGAACTGTATCTGACGGCTCTGAATCGCTTGCCGACGGCGAGGGAAGTCAGCGTAATCGTGAGTCAGTTCCGCTTCCGCGATCCACGGCTGACCATGAATGACTACAAGAACCCCAACCGCCGCTACGAGGATCTGTTCTGGGCCTTGCTCAACAGCAATGAGTTCTTGCTGAACCATTGATTGGGTTCGGCATCAAATGCTGCCAGCCCGCAGCGCCAGCAAGGGATTCCCTTGCTGGCGCTGCGGGCTGGCAGCGTTTGTCCTGTGGTTCTCGCTAGGGTTGTTCGCGAACCTGGACAGCCGTCATCAGGTTGGCGCGGAGATCTTTCCAATAAACGATCGGTCCGCATAACTCGACGTTGCGATCGAGGTAGCTCGTCAGATCGACACCCGGTTGGGCGATGACGTACATGAGCGGCACCCCGCGATCGTTTATCAGGAGATAAGTCCGCTGGTTTTCCACGCCGCGATGCGCGGGACGCAGTCGGCCGAGTACGGGCGGACCATAAGCGTTGCTTTGCACTCCACCCCAGCGCGGCGAGGCGGTCTGAGTCGAGACGAGTTGGCCCGTCGGCGCGCCCGGACTGGACGAACCAATCAGATGAACGGCGTTCGCGCCTCCCTGGTTGGTAGGCAAAGTGTACACGGAGCCATTCGGAGGCGACTGAGCCGCGGCCGCGTTCCGATCGGGATAGAAGTAGGTACCGCTGCCGGGGGCGTTGGTGGTGCTATTGGCCTGCTGGAGCCAGTGGGCGCGACGGTAAGCCTCGTCGGCGCGGGCGTGATTGACGGCCAGGTTCGCATCACCAGCCAGCTGATACAGTCGAATGGCATCGGCGAGCCGGCCGGCGCGTTCCGCTTTCTCGGCATCGCGCCAGAGTGCATCGCCATCGGCAGGCGGAACAGCAAACCGAGCGGAGCCGGCGGCGGCGACCGTGGTGCGCGTCGGCGAACCAGGCTTGGCCGCTTCCTCTTTGCGGACGTAACGGACTTCTCCTTCCGGCGGCTCAATCGGCAGCCAGACGCCTTCATCATCGGTCATGGTGTGGCCGCCTGGAATGCCGCGTACCTGGGCGCCGCGCGGCAGCTTGACGCCGGCCTTCGTCGGCCGCTCCGACTTGACGCTGCTGCCAATCAGCACCGGCACCGGATAGTTCTCGTAGGCCACGACGTAGTTGGTGTACTTGGCGGCGATATGCTTCACGAAGCGCGTGTTGATCCAGCTGAATGAGCCAGCCGGAGGACGGATGGCCAGCCAGCCGCTGGGCAACTCCTCGACGACCTGCACACGCTCGCCCTGCTTCAGTTCGTTGGTTGGATACAGCCCGGCGGAGGTGCTGGGGCCACACCACACCTGAGCCTTGGGAACGATGATCGCGCGAACGTCGGGCGGCGTGTCCGCCCCAAGGGTCGGGCCAGCCAGGACAAACAACAGGGCCAAACCGCCGAGTCGCGTAGCGAATCGCATGGGAGTCCTCCACGGACGCCGCGCGTCATCCGTCGTTGCGCAGCCGTCCCTTCCTCTCTCGGCGCGAACCGGACCCGCTCATGAACAGCACAGGCAAACTAGCGCAAGATTGGTCCCTTGCCGGGACGATCCTTCCGAGTACGCCGCTTATAGCGAAGGTGTCGATGGGGACAAGATCAGTTTCGTGTAGCCGCGACGCTTAATCCAATGCAGAATGCAGAATGCAGAATGAATCCACTTGGTCTTTCATTCTGCATTCTGCATTCTGCATTCTGCATTCTGCATTACTCTTTATGCCTGGGCTTGCCGAGCGAAGCGTTTGCGGTCATTCTCCTTGAGATACATCTTCCGCAGACGGATCGCCTTCGGCGTCACCTCAACCAGTTCATCATCCTCGATATACTCCAGGGCCAACTCCAAGGTGAGCTGGCGCGGCGGCTTGAGAATGACGGACTTGTCGGACCCGGCCGCGCGCATGTTGGTTAGCTTCTTCTCGCGGCAAGCGTTGACGGGCAAATCGTTGTCGCGGCAATGTTCGGCGAGGATTTGGCCCTCGTAGACTTGCTCACCGGCACCGACGAAGAGATTGCCGCGCAACTGCAAATTGTCCAGTGCGAATGCCGTCGTGCGGCCGGTGTCCGTCGAGATCATGACGCCGTTGAGGCGGGTCGGAATGCTGCCGCGAACCGGCTCATAGTCGTAGAAGTTGTGATGCACGATGGCCTCGCCGCTGGTGGCCGTCATCAGCCGGGTGCCCAGACCGATCAGACCGCGTGCCGGGATGGTGAACTCCATGTGCGTCACCTCGCCGTGACCTTCCATCTTGACGCACTCAGCCCGACGGTTGCCGACCAACTCCATCACCGAGCCAACCGAAGTCGGCGGCGCCTCAATCACCAGATACTCGATCGGCTCCATCACCTGACCGTCAATCTCCTTGGTGATAACGCGCGGCTTGCCAACCGACAATTCGTAACCCTCGCGGCGCATGTTCTCCAACAAAATGCCCAGGTGCAATAATCCTCGGCCGGCGACGTGGAACTCATCGCGCTTGATTTCGTCGGGCGTGACGCGCAGGGCGACGTTCGATTCCAGTTCTTTCAACAATCGTTCGCGCAATTGCCGGCTGGTCACATACGTTCCGTCCTGGCCGACGAAAGGCGAATCGTTGATGCGGAAGATCATTTCCAGCGTCGGCTCATCCACCGTGATCGGCGGCAACGCCACGGATTTCTCCAGGTCGGCGATAGTGTCGCCGATATGCACTTCTTCCAGGCCAACCACGGCGCACAGATCGCCGGCGCTGACCTCGTCCGTCTCGGTGCGGCCAAGGCGATCGAAGACATAAAGCTGGGCGACCGTGTCCTCGATACGCCGGCCATCCGGCTTGAGCAACGCAATGCGTTGGCCTTTCTTGATCTTGCCGGCGACCACGCGGCCAATGCCGATGCGACCGACGTAATCGCTGTAATCGAGCGTGACGACGAGCATCTGCAAGGGGACGTTCTGCTCGACTTCCGGCGGCGGCACATGCTTCAAGATGGCGTCGAACAACGGCAGGATGTCGGTGCCCTTGACGTTGGAGTCGGCCGAGGCGATGCCGTCGCGACCGGAGGCATAGATGGTCGGGAAATCCAGCGTGGCGTCGTCGGCATCCAGTTCGACGAACAGATCGAAGACGCCGTTGAGGACATCGACGGGGCGCGCATCGGGGCGGTCGATCTTGTTGATGACGACGATGGGCCGCAATCCGCAGGCGAAGGCTTTGCGGAGAACGAAGCGCGTTTGCGGCATGACGCCCTCGGCGGCATCGACGAGCAGCAGCGCGCCGTCGGCCATTTTGAGGACGCGCTCGACCTCGCCGCCGAAGTCGGCGTGGCCGGGCGTATCGATGATATTGATCTTCGTGTCGCCGAAGCGCAGCGCGATGTTCTTGGCCAAAATGGTGATGCCGCGCTCGCGTTCGAGATCGTTGGAGTCGAGGATGCAGTCGCCGCGCAGTTCGCTCTCGCGGAACATGCCGGACTGACGGAGCATCTGATCGACCAACGTGGTCTTGCCGTGATCGACGTGGGCGATGATGGCGATATTGCGGAGGTCCGTACGTTTCATTGCGTGGTTAACTCTGGGATAATAGCGCGTCGAACGCGCCTTCTTCACATTCGGGCCAATTCAAGAGAGATTTGTTATTATAGGGAACGATGGCACGGCTGGAATAGGGCAAGTCCCTATTAGCTCAGAGCGCGAGCGATGGGTCGAGAAATCCTGTCGCTGGCGCTCTGGGCTAGTGGAGGACATAAAAAGGGATGGCTGCATGGACCTCTACGTGATTCGACACGGGGACGCCCAACCTCTCGGCGAGGGCGGCATTCGCAACGACGCGGAACGGCCGTTGACTGCGGCGGGGCAGGCGCAGTGCGGCGCGTTGGCGGCCGCCCTGCAACGGCAGAACGTGCGGCTGGAACGCATCGTCACCAGTCCGCTTCTGCGTGCCCGGCAGACGGCGGAAGGTTTGCTGAAACACCTGGCTCCTCCCACACCGACCCTGCACACCTGCGATCATCTGGCACCGAACGGCAAACGTCGTAAACTGACGCGCTTCCTGTGTGGTCTCGGTGTGGAATCGGCCGCCATCGTCGGTCACATGCCGGACTTGAGTCTCTATGTCGGCTGGCTCATCGGTGGCAAGAAGGCCGAGATCGACTTGGCCAAGGCCGGCGTTGCCTGCATTCACTTCGACGACGAACCCGGCAAGGGCGACGGCGTACTCACCTGGCTCGTCACGCCGCAGTGGTATCAATGAGAAATGGCACATCCCTCCCAAAACGGAGAATCGGTAACAAGACCACGTTCGGAACGCACGGTGGCCATCCATGAGCTAGGCTATATCCAGGAGGCGGGCTACCGCCCCATCGGAGAATCGAGCTTCTTGGGCTGAACCCGCCGCGATGACGACTCACTTAACACCAACCGCGAGGCGTCTCTCTCCTCAGGCACTGCCGCTCCCACGGCGTCCCGGTGAGCGGTCGAAGTTCTCTTTCGCCTCGTTCCGCGACGGCGTTCGCGGTGGTTTTCTTGTTCTCGGCGGTCTCCTCTTTGTCGCGGTGATCGCCCTACTCGACTATGCCACGGGGCCTAACCTCTCGCTCAGCATCTTCTATCTCATCCCCGTGGCGGCCTGTGCCTGGTGGGGCGGCTTCCCTCACGGTATTCTCCTTTCGCTCACCGGGGCGGTCGCCTGGCACGCCATTGATGCCGCCGAGAACCCGATGATCTCACCGGCCGCCGAGGTGTGGAATGGCATTGTTCGCTTCGGCACCCTAACCCTTATCTCCAGCCTGGTTTCGCGGTTGCACGCCGGCGTCCTTCGCGAGCATCTCTTGGCTCGCACCGACCCGCTTACCGGAGCAGCGAACGGCCGTACCTTCTATGAAGCGGCGACCGCCGAGGCCGAGCGAGCGGGCCGGACCTCGCAACCGCTAACGCTGGCCTATCTCGACCTGGACAACTTCAAGCAGCTGAACGATCAGCTGGGGCACGCTGCGGGAGATGCCGCCCTCGTTCACGTCGTGCGAGCCATTCACCCCAACATGCGAACCTACGATGTGCTGGCCCGGCTTGGAGGCGATGAGTTCGCCTTGCTGCTGCCCGAGACGGATGGCGAAGGAGCGTCCGCTCTCCTGGCCCGTTTACAACAATTGCTGTCGCAAGACCTGGCTCGTGCCGGCTGGCCGGTGACTCTGAGTGTCGGAGCCATCACTTTCCTCCGCCCCGCTGGGGACGTGGACTTGATGATTCAGCGCGTCGATGCCCTGATGTACCGCGCCAAGAGGAAGGGAAAGGGACGAGTCGAGCATACGGTGCTGAAAGAGGAAACCTGGTATTCCGAGGAAGAAGGGCGCGGGATCGAGAGGCGAGCGACGGCCCGCGTACTTTGCGACCATCCCGCGCGGGTGCGGCGTGAGGCGGGCGAGATGGCCGAGGCGTTCGCCACCATCTGCGACATCTCCGCCGGAGGTATCGGCCTGCACCTGGACGATCAGCTTCCCGCAGGCACGCTGTTGCTGGTCGAATGCCTGCTGCCGGGATCGACGCCCTTGCTGGCTCGGGTGGTCAATGTGGTCGCCGATCATGGCAAATGGAGACACGGTTGCCAGCTGCCGACCCGCATGGCGGTGGAGGAAATCCGTCGTTGGCTCGGCGAACGTCCGGAAACGTGCGCCGTCGAAGCCCCCTCGGTCTAATCCCAATCCCGGTTACGTTTCGCGGGAGACAAGCGAGCGGTGAAACGTAAACGAGATGGTCGGGCGATCTCGCCTTCAAAAAGGACGGAGGAAGACTAAGATTAGGGGGGAGGAAGACACCATGCCCCTACTCGATCATTTTCACGAGCCAATCTATCCACTGCACGGTTGGGAATCGTTTCATGCGCGTTGGGCAGTCGCTTTAGCTGACACATTCAATAGCCTCTTGCCGCAGCGCTATCTTGCGGAAGTGCAGATCCACATCGGCACGCATGTCGAAGCGGATGTCGCCGAATTTGAACTATCCCCTTCGATCTATGGTGAGGAAACGAATGGTTCGGAAGGCGGAGTCGCCGTACAGGTCCAAACCTGGGCGCCGCCGGTCGCCACCCAGACTGTGGGCATCGTTTTCCCCGACGATATTGAAGTCCAGGTATTCGACCTGCGCGACGGCAAACGCCTGGTCGCGGTGATTGAGTTAATCAGTCCCAGCAACAAGGATCGCGCCGAGACGCGCCGCGCGTTCGCGGCCAAGTGCGTCGCTTACTTGCAGCGCGGCATCGGTCTTATCGTGGTGGACATCGTCACGAGCCGAAGCGGGAACCTCCACCATGAGGTATTGGAGATACTCGGCCAGGCGGAAGGCTCTGTACTTCCTGCCGATGCCGAACTCTATGCCGTGGCCTACCGTCCCGCTCATCGCGCCAACACCAATCAACTCGATCTGTGGCCGGTGCCGTTGGCGCTCGGACAATCGTTGCCGCTCTTGCCGTTGGCCCTGCGCGGTGCCTTCTTCGTGCCCGTGGATCTTGAGGCGACGTATACGGAGACGCGCCAGCGCTGCCGATTGTGACCCACGTTGAGATGGCGCAACGACATCTCCCCGAAGTATTCGCCTCACCCCCGCCCCTCCTCACCCGCGCTTGCTTTGATAAAACGAGCCTACAGAGACAACCCACCCCGGCTGAAGCAGCTGCAATACGAATCGAACTGTGCGCTGCCGTCTTGGGCGGGAGCCGCTTGCATCAAGGAACCTATTATGACGGCGCCGACCTACGAAAAACTGACTCCACCCACCCAAGGCACTCGCGTCACTGTGGATGCGAAGGGCCGTTGGCAAATCCCCGACGATCCCATCGTCTGTCTGCTGCGCGGCGACGGCATTGGCCGCGATGTCGGCGATGCTCCCGGCATCACCACTTGCGCCGTCCGCGTCCTCGATGCGGCCGTCGAGAAAGCCTACGGAGGCAAGCGGCGCATCCACTGGTTCGACGTGCATGCCGGCGACGTGGCGCGCGAGATGTATTATCCGCAGGTCAAGGATGAGGAGGTCGGCGCGCTCAGCGAGGACCGCCAGCGTCAACTTTATCTGCCCGACGATACGCTCAAGGCCTGCGAATACTACAGTATTGGTCTGAAAGGGCCGCTGACGACGCCCATCGGCGGCGGCTTCCGCAGTATCAACGTCTATCTGCGTTTTCGCTTCGATCTGTATGCCTGCGTGCGGCCGGTGCGCTATTTCAAGGGCGTCGAAGCGCCCAACAAGCGCGCCAACAAGGTCGATATGGTCATCTTCCGCGAGAACACCGAAGACGTGTATTGCGGCATCGAGTTCAAGAGCGGCACCGACAAGGCCAAGCGCGTGATCGATCTGCTCAAGGAACTGGGTTATAACGTGCTGCCCAGTTCCGGCATCGGCATCAAACCGATGAGTCCCGAAGGGAGCAAACGCCTCATTCGCATGGCCATTCGTTTCGCCATCGACAAGAAGCTGCCGAGTGTGACACTAATGCACAAAGGCAACATCATGAAGTTCACCGAGGGCGCCTTCAAGGATTGGGGTTACGAGTTGGCTCGTCAGGAGTTCGCGCAGCAAACGATCAGCGAAGATGAGGTTTACAAGGGCGGCGATGCCAAGGGCAAGGTCGTCATCAAGGATCGCATCGCCGACAGTATGTTCCAGCAGGTTCAGCTGCGGCCGGATGAGTACAGCGTCATCGCCACGCCGAACCTGAATGGCGATTACCTATCCGACGCGGCGGCGGCGATGGTCGGCGGCATCGGCTTGGCGGCGGGGGCGAACATCGGTGATCGCGCCGCCATGTTCGAGGCGACGCACGGCACCGCACCGAAGTACACTGGCAAGAACATGGCCAACCCCGGCGCGGTGCTGTTGTCGGGCGTGCTGATGCTGGAGCATCTCGGCTGGAGCGAGGCGGCTCAGATGATTAACCGCGCGGTCGAGGCCACCTTCGCCGAGAGCGACGAGGTTGCTCACAAAGGGCCGGGAGGCAAATTGTACGTGACCTACGACATCGCCCGGCAATTCCCCGGCTACGGCGAAAAAGCCGGTGTCTCCAGTTCGGCATTCACCGATCGCATCATCCACCACTTGGGATGAAGGAGGATCGCCTCGAACTCTGGATTTTGGCGAACGGCCGGCGTCAGCCGGCTGGTAAGGGCTACTTACCAGCCGGCTGACGCCGGCCGTTCGCCTAGAAACGCCACAATCGAGAGGGCACCCTCCAACTACTGATTTTTGCTGGCTTGGGTATTGACAAATGAAGCAGCAGCGATCCGTTGGGTTGTACAGATGACAACTCGACTCGCCCTTGTGCGTTACTTCTTGTCCACCGTGGTGACCAGCGGCTGGAACCAGATGTTGCGATAGCGCACCTTGCAGCCGTGATCCTGCAACAAAAGCGGTCCCGGCTCGCCGATCTTGTTATTGATGGCACCGCCGGTAACCTTGTCGAACTTGCCGTCGTCGATGATCGCGACGCCGTTGAGGACCACGGTGAGGCGGCCCTTCTCCGTCACCTTGCCCTTGTCATCGACGCGGGGGGCGTGGAAGGTGATATCGTAAGTGTTCCACTGTTCGGGCGGCTTGATCGCCTTCTTTTGCGCCTCCTTGTCAGGTGTGATGATGCCATACAGAGCGCCGACGGAACCGTTGGCGTAGGTATCGTTCATGTAGGAGTCGAGAACTTGGATTTCATAGCGGCCTTGGAGGAAGACGCCGCTGTTGGCGCGCCCCTGGCCCTTGGCTTTAGCCATCAACGGCAGCCAGAATTCGACGTGCAGATGGAAGTCCGAGCCGAATTTCTGCTTGGTCAAGATGTTGCCGCCCTTGATCTCCATCGAGCCATCCTGAACCTTCCATTCGGCCGGCTTGCCGTCCTGCCTCACCCAACCGGACAGATCTTTGCCATCGAAGAGTACAATCGCTCCCTTGGGCGGCTTCTTCGAGGTTTCGTCCTTCTTGTCGTCGGCCCAGACCGAGGAAAGCGCCAGCAGGAGGCCGGCGCCGGCCAGTACGTGGAGTACCGGCGGAGAAAGTTTGCGCGCATTCATCGTTTGCTGCCCTCAGAAGGTAGGAAAGTAGGTGGGAAACAGATACCGAGGGGATTCTAGCGAGGAAACGGCTGAACTGTCCACTTCCACCTTGTCATCCGCTTTCGTCGGGAGAGTTTTCTGCTTGAGTCCTGAGGTTGCCGCGATTATACACGAACGAGATGTTCGGCCCGCTACGGAGACGAATGATGAACGCGCGCATCTTCGACGCGATCGTGATTGGCGTCGGCGGTATGGGATCGGCGGCGGCTTGCGAACTGGCCCGGCGCGGACGGCGCGTTTTGGCTCTGGAGCAGTTCGCCCTCGGCCACGATCGCGGTAGCTCGCATGGCCACACACGCATCATCCGCAGAGCCTATTACGAACATCCCGATTATGTCCCGCTCGTCTGCCGTGCTTTCGAGCGCTGGTACGATCTCGAACAACGCCAAGGCATCCACTTACTCACGGAAAGTCCGTGCCTGAGCATTGGCCGCTCCGATAGCCCGATGATTGCTGGCGTCCGCGCGTCGGCCGAGCAGCACCATCTGCCGGTCGAGCATCTTTCGGCGACGGAGTTGCGTCATCGTTTCCCCGCATTTCGCTTCGATGATTCGTATGTGGGAGTGCTGGAGCGTTCGGCGGGTTTTCTGTATGTGGAAGACTGCGTCCAGGCCCATGCGTGCGAAGCGGTCCGCCTGGGCGCGACCATTCAGGACAATGAACCTGTTATCTCCTGGAAGGCCGGCGAGCGTGAGGTGATCGTCGAAACCCACGCGGGACGATATACGGCCGCGCGGCTGATTATCACCGCTGGTCCGTGGGCGGGGCAGGTGTTGGCTCGGCGAGGAGCGTTCCTGCGCGTCATGCGCCAGATTGTGCAGTGGTTCGGCACGCGCGACGATCACCTGTTCCGTCGCGATGTCTTTCCTGTCTACATAATAGATACGCAAAATGGCCATTTCTACGGCTTCCCCCTGCTCAACGCCAACGGCGTCAAGGTCGCTCAGCATTACGGCGCGCCGGAGGTAAGCAGCCCCAGCGAGATCGAACGCACGGCATCGCCGGAGGATGAGGAGACGGTGCGTGCGTTCCTGCGCGAACATTTACCGGCGGTGGATGGCCCACGTCACCGCGCCGCGGTGTGCATCTACACGCTGACACCCGACCGTCACTTTGTCATCGATCTACATCCCGATTATCCGAATGTGGCGCTGGCGGCCGGCTTCTCGGGGCACGGCTTCAAATTCGCCTCGGTCGTGGGCGAAATTCTCGCCGATCTCGCCGACAGCGGCCGCACGGATCTGCCCATCGGCATGTTCCGCATCAATCGCTTTGCGACGTAGGGCGGCCCTGGCTGGCCGCGTCTCTTCAATCGGTGATAATAAGTATCTTCAACCAATGGTCTCTGTTCCAAGGAATCTATACTCATGTGCCAATCATTCGCGCGAATGACCTTCTCTTTCGTGGCTCTCTTGTTGGCCATACCTCTACCGGCGCAGGCACCGCCCGCTTCTCCGGGAGCCAGCGGTCGCGGCACGTCGATCGAGACATCGCTCGCCTTTCGGCTGCTCTCCAACAAGTATGTGCGTGGAGAACTGAAACTCACCGGAGAACAATCGACCCAACTCGCCAAGATCCCCGATGCCATCCGTGCCGCCCACAAGGACGATCTCGCCGAGCATCTGAAGAAACGCACGGACGCCATCGAGAAGAGAGGGCACGTCCAGCAAGTTGCCCTCGAAGACTTTTATGCGAAGGCGGCCAAGATCCTTCAGCCGCGCCAGGCGACCCGTTTGAAGCAACTCGTCATTCAAGCTCAAGGAACATCGGCGTTTCTCCGCGACTCCGACGTGTTACAGTCTCTCAAGCCCAGCGAGGAACAGAAGCAGTCGTGGACGAAAATCATCCGGGATTCCGCGACCGCGCAATCACAGGCCAGGAAACAAGCACGACAGGAGACCGGAAACGAGATGGAATACCGCGCCCTGCTGGCGGAAAAGAGGGCCGTTATCGCGCGGGAAATCGTGGCGAAGCTGACGGCCACGTTTACTCCCGAACAACGGAAGACATGGAAAACTCTTAGCGGAGAACCATTCGCCGAACCGGCGGCGCTCCGGCTCACGCTGCCGCCTGCGGAGAGACCTCGTTTGTATATCAGTCTTCCGCTGGGTTTCAGGACCGCGCATCGACTGCTCCTGTCCGACAAAGTTTGCCAAGAACTGGAGCTTACCAAGGAGCAAGTATCCGGCATGAAGGCTGTCGCGGAATCGATAGCCAAGAAGTACACGGAGAAGACGGTTCAAGCGACCGCCTCGTCTCGCGATGTGGTCAGAGCCGACAGGATTTGGCAAGGAAAGCTGGTGGACGAAGCACGCGCCCGAGTGCTGGCCGACATCCTCGAACCCATGCAAGCGAAGCGTTTCAAGCAACTTGAGTTTCAGGCGCGGGGTCTGGAGTTGTTCGCGGATATGGCGATCCTCCAGGCGTTGCGATTGACGCCCGAACAGCATCAAGCTGTTGTATCCGCCTCCGCCGCCCGCACACGAGATGCTCGGGCGGCTCAAGCCAAAATCGACAAGCTGGAAGCGAACGATGTCGTCGCGGCGTCGAAGCAAGCCGGGGAACGCGCCGCCGACCTGAACCGCGAAGCGATCGAGCGTGTCGCCGCCGCCTTGAGCGCCGAACAGAAGAAAGCCTGGACGGAATTAGTCGGCGATCCGTTCGACTTCAAGCAGGTTCCCGAGCGAGTGCTTTCGACTCGTTTCGCTCTCCGCATCCTGGCGCTTCGCAAGGTTTACCCGGCGAGAACCTACCTTCGGCGCGCTACCCAGGCATGGACGGTGGGGAAATATGACGAGGCAGTCCGCGACATCAAGGAAGCCCTTCGCCTGGCTCCCCACGATGCCGAACCACTCAATTCGCAGGCTTTTTTGCTGGCCAGTTGTCCGAATCCCAAATATCGCGACGGCAAAAAGGCGGTTGAGATCGCCCAGCGCGCCTGCCTGTTGTCGGAGGAGAAAGACGCCAACGACCTCGATACACTCGCCATCGCCTTCGCCGAAGCGGGCGACTTTGAACAAGCCGTCAAGTGGGCGACCAAGGCGATCGAGTTGGCCAACCCCTTACAAAAGAAGCGGTTCGAGGACCGCCTGAAACTCTTCCGCAACAGGAAACCGTACCGGCTCGATCAGCCGAAGTAGTTCGCAGGGAGATGCGGAAAAGGACCGAACTACCGACTCGTGTTCGGAGAGGACATGAGGCGAGAACGAAGCTCCTGCCAACATCGGGCAGACGCTTCGCTCTCGCCCAGGACAATGGCATGGACGAGGCCGCATCGTTCATCAAATGAGCGGCCGTTGTCCCCCATCATCGAAGATCAACACACGCTCCGGTAGCCGCAGCGCCGCCAACCGTGTGTGAAAGACACCGTTGAAGCCTGGCGCGCCGCGTTCCTTGAAACGCTTGCCGACTGAATAGTCAACGCACATGGCATCGCCCCGGCCCAGCGTCGCGTTGCGGGGGACGCCTGGAAATAAGCGATCGTTATCGACCTCATCGGGCAGCAGTATCCGCCAGTAGTGACCGAATACGCACAGCGGCCCCACGTAATCGCGCCACCACGCCGCGCGGCGTTCGTCGTGCCATTTGCCATCCAGCGACACGAAAGGTTTTGGTGCCTTCTCTTCCAGCCCCGAGGTGAGCCGTTTGACGGGATCTTCATTCTGCCGAACGAGCCTGATGGCGAGCGGATCGTGCAGGCCACGACGCTGGATGGCGTCGTCGATGCGCGATTGATACTCGCGGTGCAATTCGCCGGCGCAAGTTGCTTGTCGAGCGGCGGCGATCATGGCATCGTCCCAGCAGGCATGCACGATGCGCAGGTCCGGCCTTTCCAGCGCCAGCGGCAGACTGGCGAAAAAGCGAAGCATTTCCTGCTGCGTTTGCTCGTCTGCTCGGACCTCCGGCCGATTCTCCATCGCGTGTCCGGCCGGCAACTCATGATGAAAAAACCAGACGTTATCGGGCTTGCGGCTGCCGAGGAGAATGTTCAACTCGTGATTGCCCAGCACGCATTGCGCCCGTTCCTTCTCGATGAGTTCCTGGACCAAGGCGACGACCGCCGGGCTGTCGGGGCCGCGATCCACCAGATCGCCGACGAAAGCGAGCCGTCTTCCCCGCGGATGCCCGCCCTCCACGGAATAGCCCAGGCGTTGAAGCAGTGTGGTAAGCGCCGCAATCTCGCCGTGAACATCGCCGATTATGTCGAGGGGACCATCGAAAAGAGGACGAACAAGAGTTTCAATAGCCATAAGGAGATGACAGTTGCTAACGCCGGTAATTGCCCCGCGCGATGGTATCGGAGGCGGCGAGATCGTTGATCTTACGCGCGGCCTCGGCATCGTGAGGAGCTACTTTACGTACCAACTCCCAGACGGCGATGGCATCGCTGTATTGCCGTTGCTTCTCGTAGAGGATCGCCAGAGCGCGATGGGCCGGCAGATACCGCGGGTCTTGACGACGAAGTTCCTCCAACATCCAGGAGGCCAGGTGAATCAGGCCCAATTCCTCGGCGGATACGGCCATGGCCATCTGCGTTTTCACGTCGCGGGGATGCCGTACCAGCACTTCCTCACCGTCTTCGAGTACCTTGCGAAACTGGCGGGCGCGCTTGGCGGCGTTGAGGCGCGCGCGCGTTGCCAATGTGGTCAACGAGGACAGCCAGCCACCCAACCCCCTCTGCTGAGCCGCCACCTTGTTGACTTCACGCAACGCCTCGCGGTAGACAATGCTCGCCGGATTGAACTTGACACAGCCCAGCAGCATCTGGACGGCATAATCGACATTGCCGTTGGCACGCGCTTCCTCGCCGCGCTCATACTGACGCGCGGCCGCTTGCAAATGTTCGGGCGACAGACGGAGCAGGGTGGGATCGTCTTCGATCCGGCGGGGGCGCGGACGAGAAAAAGTCTCTTTCGGCTCCGGCGGACCATCGGGCAGCAACAATGTCGCCGAGCCGCTGCTTTTCTCAGCCGGCTCGGGCGGCGGCGTGCGCGAGGGCTTGGAACGCGGCAAACGGATCGGTTCGCCATACGATGCCTGCTGCGGCAACGCCTTCAACGCCCGCAGCAGTTCCGCCGGCGTTTGATGGCGGTCCTCCGCCTTCTTCGCCAGCATGCGTTTGAGCAGCAGCCACATCTCTTCCGAAACGTGCGGATTGAACTGGCGGATGTCAAGCGGATCCTCTTGCAGGTGTTTGAGGATGCGTTCGCCCAGTCCGCCTTCCGAAAAAGGCGGTTTGCCGGCCAGCATATGATAGAGTGTGCAGCCCAGCGAATAAATGTCGCTGCGGATGTCGGCATCGGCGCTGTTGCGCGCTTGCTCCGGCGACAGGTAATCGATGGTGCCGACCGTGCTGCCGGCCCGCGTGACGCGGAAGGCTTCCTCGCTCGTGTTGAGAGCCAACCCCATGTCGGTCAGCTTGACGCGCATGCGGTCGCGGTCGCGGGTCAGCAGGAAGTTGGACGGCTTGATGTCGCGATGGATGATGTTCTGCTGGAAGGCGTGGTCGAGCGCCTGCACGGCCTGGATGAGGATGCGCCGCGATTCTTCCGGCGGCAACTGGCCCTTGCGTTCGATATAGTCATACAGGTCGATGCCCTCGACGAATTCCAGGGCCAGGAAATGCACGCCCTCGGCCTGACCGTACTCGTAGAGGGTGACGATGTTCTTGTGGCTGAGCCGCGCGGCGTGCCGAGCCTCGCGGCGGAAGCGCTCCAGCGTATTGGGCTTCTCGGCCATCGTCGCATCCAGCACCTTCAGGGCGACGAGGCGGCCCAGTTCCTCGTCGGACGCTTTGTAAACCGTGCCCATGCCTCCCGTGGCGATGTGCGCTAACACCTTGTATTTGCCGAGGCGAACACCAGGGTTGAGGAGTGATGAGGACATGAATCCGTACAGTCTCGGCACGATGAATCGATGAGGAGACATTCCTTTGTTTAGTTTAGCGGTCGGCGCTGGTTTGGAGAAGGAGAAAGCAAACGGCGTGTCGGAATGACTGAAAATCCGTTGCCGCTTGCGGCTTAGCGAGACAGCGGTAAACGCTAAGCCGCAAGCGGCTTTTGTAACAGAAAGAGGAACCATGAGCAAAAGCCGCAAACCGTCCGCCGATCTCTTTCAGGCGTCGCATGAAGCCAACCTACAACGAGCGCTGCCGTTGGCGGCGCGTATGCGGCCGCGCAGCCTTGATGAGTTTATCGGCCAGGAACATTTTCTCGGCCCCGGCAAACTGCTGCGCCGGCTGCTGCAAGCCGACAGGCTCAGTTCCGTCATCTTCCACGGCCCGCCCGGCTGCGGCAAGACTTCGTTGGCCCATGTCATCGCCCATCAGACGCGCTGCCATTTTCGCCGGCTCAACGCCGTCGCCGCCGGTATCAAGGAGGTGCGCGAGTTTTTGCAGGAAGCATGCCGCGAACTAGAGGAGACCGGCCGGCGGACCATCCTGTTCGTCGATGAACTGCACCATTTCAACCGATCGCAGCAGGATATTCTTCTGCCGGATGTAGAGGAAGGACGGATCATTCTGTTGGGCACGACAACGCAGAATCCTTTCTTCGCTGTCAATTCGCCGCTGTTGAGCCGCAGTCAAATCTTCAGTTTCGAGCCGCTGACCCGCGAGCATATCCGCACCCTCGTGCAGCGCACCCTGGCCGACTCCGAGCGCGGTTTGGGGCAAGTGCAGGTGAACATGACTGAGGAAGCTCTCGCCTTCCTCGCCGAGATGAGCGATGGCGATGCTCGACGAGCGTTGACCGCACTGGAAGTCGGCGTCCTTTCGACGGAGGAACGGCCGGTAAACTTCACGCTGGTCGTGGCTCAGGAATCGATTCAGCGCAAGGCGCTCGATTACGACGCCACTGGCGACGCCCATTATGATGTGACGAGCGCCTTCATCAAGAGCATGCGCGGTAGCGATCCCGATGCGGCGATCTACTGGCTGGCGCGGATGCTGGAGGCCGGCGAAGATCCGCGTTTCATCGCTCGACGAATCATCATTTGCGCATCCGAAGATATTGGCAACGCCGATCCGCAGGCGTTGGTCGTGGCCGCCGCAGCCTTGCAAGCGGTCGAGTTCGTCGGTCTGCCGGAATGTCAACTCCCTCTTGCGCAAGCAGTCACGTATTTGGCCACCGCGCCGAAATCGAACGCCTCGACCTTGGCCATCGCTCGGGCGCGCGAGGATGTGCGTTCCGGTCGAACGCTGCCGGTGCCGAAACATTTGCGCGATAAACACTATCAGGGCGCGGAGCAACTCGGCCACGGGGAGGGTTATCAATACAGCCATAATTCGCCGATGGGTTGGGTTCCGCAGACGTACTTGCCCGAGGGACGCCGCTATTATGAGCCGGTCGATCGCGGCCATGAGGCGCTGATCCGCCAGCGTCTAGAGGCGCTGCGGAAGATGTTGGCGGAGAGCGGGGCGATTGACTCCGCAGAGTCGGAGCAAGTAAAGTGAGGGATAGGAAAAGGGGTGGATTATGAAATGAATCGTGCTGAGCGAGGGACAGTCGCGTATCCTCGCCGAGTCGAAAGAGAATATCGAAGTCTACGATTCCACGGGCCAGTTGGTGTCTTTCGTGAAGTGGTTTGAGCCGATGGACGTGGAAGCAATCGCCAGACATCTGCAGCAGCGCGGTCTACCGAAAGAGCCAACCATTCCTTCCGCGCAGGTGCAGGCTCACTTCCGCCGCTTGGAGGAGATCCGCCAACACGAGGAATTGGTCTCCCCAAGGTGCTGGAACTCCTCCGGAGGATGCGAGCCGGGGAGGAAGTATGAGAGCGTTCACGGTCGAATGGGAAACAGCAGTCGTTGTTATCCCGAACAGGTTCCTCCGCAATCTATCCCGTGGTGAATGGATACCCCTTGCCGCGCCAGTCGCGCACGCCGCCATCCATCGACAGGACATTGGTGTATCCCATTTTCTGGAGATTCTCGGCCGCTAGCGCCGAGCGAAACCCGCCGCCGCAATAAAGAATGATCTCGGCTCCCGCGTCGGGCAAACGCTGCTCGACATCGCGCTCGATGACCCCTTTGCCGAGATACACCGCTCCAGGTAGGTGGTCCTTGGCCCATTCGCTCTCTTCGCGGACATCAACGATACACAGTTTCTCCCCACGATCCAGCCGCGCCTTCACTTCATCCACCGTCGTTTCGCGGATGTGTTTCTTGGCTTCCTGAACCAGTTGGAGAAAACGCGGCGAATGATGTTTGCCCATGATGTCTCTCTTATCGTGGTCGAAACCTTGCCAACTCGCAGCGCCGGCAAGGGAGATTTTTCCCTTGCCGGCGCTGCGGGCTGGTAAGTCCTGATGTTCCAGTAGGGTTACTTCGTGTCCTTCATGAAGTTCGTGTCGCGGCGGTACAGTGGCAGATGGCGATAGTAAACCTCCAGGCATAGCAGGGATAGCGACGTGGCCATGATCCGACCGCCTTGCGAGCCGGGCCAGCTGCCGATCTGGTGCGGATGCTTCGGCGTGCTGCCGTTGTCCTGCTTGGAGATGAGGCTGTCCCGGATGCCGGTATGAATCTTCTTGCCGTTCTCGTCCGTGCCCTCGTTCCAGAACCGCCAGCTTTCGCCCTGCATGTGGTGCATCACCTGCGTGGCGTAATACAGGTAATAGATGTTATCGAGCTTGCTGGGCGGATAAGCCTTCAGGCGCTGTACGCCGGCCAGCAAGCTGGGATTGCGCGGATTGACACCGCTGTATTGGCGGCACAGTAAGCCTACCGCCGTCATGGTGATCGTCTCGCCGCTGCCGGGCGTGTAGCCGTAGCCGCCCTTGTTGGAGGTTTCGCATGCATCGAGGAAGCGTTCGGACAACTTGAGGGTGTTCTTGGGCACGCTCAGACCGGCCATCTGACCGCTCTTGAGCGCCATCAGCTGCCAGCCCGTCACGGAGGTATCGCCGGCTTGCTTGGGCGCGTAACGCCAGCCGCCGCCTGCGGGATCTTGGGCGTAGGCGATGAAGTTCAAGGCACGCTGGGCGGACAGTTTGAGACGCGGATCGGAAGTCAGGCCATAGGCTTCGCACATGGCGATGGTGGCGATGCCGTGCGCGTACATGTCGCTGCTGAAGGAACCTTCCTTGCTTTGCTTGGACATCAGCCAGTTCTGGGCACCCTCGACGGTCTTGCTGTAGTCCTTGCTGGTGGCCTTGGCGGGCTTGTGGGTGATGCCGCCGGCGAGGAAGGGCAGCAGGCCAAAGCCGGTGGCGGCGATGTCGTTGCGTTGGGTGGAACCGACAACGCAGTTGCAGGGACGGACTTTGCCGGCGGGGCGTGGTTTCTCGCGGGCGGAGTGGTTGAATTCGTGCAGCGACCAGTGACCGTCCTGGGCTTGATGCAAGGCCAGCCATTGGAGACCGTTGGCCACTCTTGCCTCCGAAAGGGCGTTGCCGCCGCCTTCTTGCAGCATTTTCTGACGTGTGGAGCCGCTGCGCCCCGCGAACTGATTGCCGAGATAGTTGCCGCCCATGCCGCCGATAAGGGAGGAGAGACCTCCGCCCGTCATGGCGGCGCTGTCGAGAACGGGAGCGCCGCCCAGTCCGCCTCCGCTGCCCGGCGGCAGCGGCACGTTGCTCTTGGGAGCTTCGCTGGGAGCATCGGGAATACCTATGGACTGCGTCGGGTCCACCGCGCCGGGCACACTGGTGTCCTCAATGCGGTCCACGTTGTAATTGAGTTGCACCTGATCGTCCATGCCCAGGTCCGTGTTGGTCAGGTCGAATTCCTTCGGCGTATCCTCGACCTGGGTGGTCGCCTGTACCTCTTCCTCGCCGGTATTCGCCGTCGCGTCCCGAGCATTGGCGAGGAGCGCGAAGAGGAAGAAACCTACGAGACCGACAGCCACATGCACGACGAAGGCGGCGATCGGAACCCCGATGGCTCTCATCAGCGAGATACTTGGACTACCGCCGACAGTCGGCGCGACCACGACCTTGCGTCGGCCATTATTCGCCGGGTTGGTTGACATGAGTAGAATCCCTCACGAGATGGGTTGGGTTGTCGCCGATTGTACTCGAAGCGATCTTTTATGTCCCTTGCTTGCGCCGCGGGCTAGTTTGTGTTGGGTGGTTGGGGAAAATCACCCCAGCGCGGACCACGGCCGAAATCCTCATCGGGGGTGGTCGTCTCTGCCGGTTCGATGAACCTCTCCTGCGGCGGCACGAATCCCGTGTGCCGAGTGGCGTCGATCCGCCGTCGTATGCGGCGATCGTGAAAGCGGAACCAGCACGTCATCGCGATCACGATCAATGCTCCTCCGCCGGCCATGCCCAGGAAGAGCCAGATGAGGCTGAAGCCCCAATTATCCGAGGTCTCCGCAGCGTCGCCATTGTTGGGACCAAACTTCCCCGTTATGGTGTGGCCGATCAACAGCGGTGCTTCGCGAAACTGGTTCGGCTTCTTGGTATCGGGTGCCTTGTAGCGATAGCGCTTGTAGAAATAGCCGTCGAAGCCGACCTCCATATTGTACTTGCGATTACTATCGATCTCCAGACCGGGCGGCAGATCGGTGAAGACAATGCAGACCGGATTCTCGCCGGCCCTGTCGGTCATGATCCAGCCTTCATACAGATCGCCGACCCCCTCGGCGCGAACCTCCATCTGCGGATCAAAGCGAAGCAGCCGCACGAGCCGTCCCGAAACATGGATGACCTGTCCGCGATAATGCTTCGGTTCGTTGAACAGATGAATGAACGTCACGTCATGGCGTGCCTTGTCCGCGAAGGCTTTCGCGGAGGTGTAGTGGGCCATGACGATGATCTTCGAGTAGGCCTCGATTTCCAAATCGCCGGCGAAGATGCCGTGCTGATCGCGGATAAAGCCATCTTCGAGCAAGAGTTTCGGGATGGGACGAACCTCGTCGGTATTGATGAGGCTCCAGCAGTCCAGGGCATCGCCGGCCTGAAGAGTCCCCAGTTCGGTGACGGCGGCAGTCGGGCCAAAGCCGTTCAGAAACAGCGTGCCGACGCCAAGTTGAATTCGTCCCGGTTTCGTCGAGAGCGGTCCACGCAGATCCCAGACTTTGACCTCGGGATGCGTACCTGCATACAGGTCACTCAGGGCGCACCAGGAACCGCTTGGCGGTGCAGCCGGCGCGCCAAGCGTCAGCAGCGCGAGGTGTTCCGGCTTGATCTCGGTGGGCAGGAGGAACGGCGGTGGCGAATCGACCGGCTTCGCTTTGGTCTTATCGGGAGGCGCGGCGGAGATTACGGCAGTCGCCGCGAGCGCAGCCAGAACCCCTAGGACCATCCGACGGCCCTGCGAGAGAATTGACCGCGATAGTGGCTGCCGGCGCATAATCGCCTTCCTTGTTGCCTCTTCATTCGACGCACTTGCCGGCGAGATAGTTCCCCATTTCGCCCTCGCTTCGTGTAGCCGCGACGCGCAGCGACGCTTGCGTTTCGCGCGAAACGCAAGCGTCGCGACTCGAAAACGCTCTACTGCCCGGACATGTGGAAATTGGGCGGCGGCACGAAACTGATGTTCTTGAAGCCCGCCTGCTGGCAGGCGTCCATCACCTGAATAACGGCCTGCCATTTCAGTTTGCCGTCTGCCTGAATTTTGATGTTTTCCTTGTTTTCGACAGTCTCGTGCTGTTTTTTCAACTCCTCCAGAAGTTTGCCCACCTCCACCTGCTGCGTGCCGGCGTCATCCTGCAATCTCACATCGCTGATCTGGCCGGTGTGAACGTCGTCCATCTGTGTGCGAACGATCACCGTCAGGTTCGCCGGGAGATTGATCGGCGTCTGGTCCGTAGGGGCATTTGTAGTTTGCTCCGGCTTTTCGGCCCTAGTGAGCTCCTCGGACGGCAAACTCAAATCCATCTGGCCTTCGAGGTCGGAGGGGTGATAGGTCATGACGAAGAAGGCCAGCAGCTGGAACGCCATGTCGAGCATGGGCGTGATCGGCAGGTTCGGCTCAGGGCCGGAGTCCGGTTTGCGACGTGTGGTCATGTCCCACCTCCGGGAGTGTTTTTAGTCAGCGCACGCAGCTTAAGCCGCGTGTAACCGACATTCTTGCACAGCTGAAGAATCTCGAAAACCTGGGCGTAATCGGCCTCTTTGTGAGCGCGAATGACGATGGCAGTGTTCACGCCCTTGCCGCCGTGGCTCTCGGCGAGTTCCTTGGCGTCCTTGTATTGCTGATTGAGCCAGACCTTCAGATCGCTGCGCCGCATCGGCTCCTTGCCGGGGATGAGGATGCACTCGTCGCCATCGCGAAAGCGCTCCTGCACGCGAGCCAGCACGTCAGCTGGCAGACGATCCTGGAAATCCTTGAGGGCGAACGGCTTCAAATTGATAAACAGCACATCGTTATCGGCCTTATCCATCGGCTTGACCGCCTGCGACTGGGGCAAGCGAATGTCTTCATTGACCTGCTCGCTGACGAAGTTGACGCACATCATGAAGAACATGAGCAGTTGCAGCACAACGTCGAGCAACGGCGTCAAGTTCGGTTCGGAAATGCCGCCGCCCTCTCCACCACCGTGACTCATGGCATCCCTCCAGGGAAATCCTCCCCGCTGCGCGGGAAATCCGAAATCCGAAATCCGAAATCCGAAAGAAACCGAAAATAGAAAAACTCGAAATCCGAAACGAAGCAGGAAGGTTTTGAATTTGGGTATTCAGATTTTTTGTTTCTTTCGGATTTCGGATTTCGGATTTCCCGCGCAGCGGGTGAGAACGTTATTTGGGTTTAATAGCAGCGGTAGCGACACCGCGAGTGTCCGCGGCTGGGGCTGGGGCAGCGGCGGGTTCGGGTGCCGCCGGCTTCTTCGAGTTGTGGTACATCTGCGTCAGCAGGTCGTCGGCGATGTTGCCGACATCCATCGAGATGCGGATGAGACGATTACGGAAGAAAGCGTGGAAGAAGATAGCGGGCACCGAGAGCGCGATGCCGACCAACGTGACGCTCAGGGCGTGCGAGATGCCGTTGGCCAGGTCCGCCGGGTTGGGTGCGCCGCCGCGGCCCAGTTCCATGAAGCTCATAATCATGCCCCAAACCGTGCCGACCAGACCGAGCATGGGTCCAAGGGTACCGATGGTGGCCAGGTAGGTGATGAGCTGGTCCTTGCTGGCCTTGATGCTCTCGACCATGTTGAAGGCCGCCTCACGCGAATCATCGATGCCGTATTGCAGTCGGCTCATGCCCGTCGTCATGACGCGGCCGAGGAAGGAACCGTCTTCCTTGGCCATCTCATAGGCTTCCTTGAAGCGGCGTTTGTTGACGGTTTCGGTAAAGTCCTCGACAAAGCCCGGCGGGATAGCCGACCCCATACGCAGTTCCATGAACAGCAACACCATCAGCGACATCAGGGCGATGGAGACGATCAGCATGACCGGGGCGAACCAACTGAGCGACTTGATGATGTGCATCAAGATATTGTCGCTCTTCTTCGGCTTGGCGGCTGAACTTTCGGGAGCCTTGTCACCCTCGCCCGCAGCGGGCGCATCGTCCTGGGCATGCGCCGTCGGCAACGCGGGAGGGAGGAAAGCGAACAAGAAAGCCGCCAGCAGACAGCCGGCGACAAAGGCTGCGATGTGTGGACGCCTATGCGCTGCGAAATGTCCCATTGTGGTGAATTCCTGACCAAAAAATTAACATCTCGTTCATCGACCGGCCCGACGCCGGGCCTTCGGGGCGGATAGGTTGTGCGATAGTTAGGTGGTTAAGAGAACCCCTGAGCTATCTGCCGGAAACGGCCGAGGAAACATCTCCTATAGAGAGATGAGACGCGGCGGACGGCCTGGAAGTTCCCTTTCCCGTACGCAACGCCTTCGCCATCAAGGAATTCATCCGTTGACGGCGTCCTCCGCTCGCAACCGGAGCGGAGATAAGGCGCATGGATGTTGAACGCTCTATGTAATGTGACGCCCGAAGGCGGGAACTGTCAAGTTATTTCCGGCACAACTCAACGAGTCGGTGGAATTCGGCTCTGAAAATAGGCGAGCGTCCGTTTTAACCCGTTGTGCCGATCGATCCGTGGTTCCCAGCCCAGCAGACTTTGGGCGCGTGTGATGTCCGGCTTCCGCACCTTCGGATCGTCCTGCGGCAATGGCCGATACTCGATCACGCTCTTGCCGCCTACCAAGGCGAGGATTTCCCGCGCGAATTCGAGAATCGTTACTTCGCTGGGATTGCCGAGGTTGACCGGCTCGTGGAAGTCCGTGTCGAGCAGACGGACGATGCCCTCGACGAGATCATCCACAAAGCAAAAGGAACGTGTCTGTCCCCCGTCGCCGTAAACGGTCAGCGGTTCGCCGCGCAGCGCCTGGCCCATGAAATTGGGCAGCACACGGCCGTCATCGAGCCTCATCCGACTTCCATAGCAGTTGAAAATACGAACGATGCCGGTGTTCACGCCATGCGTGCGAAGGTAGGCCATGGTGATGGCCTCGGCGAAGCGCTTACTTTCGTCGTAACAACCGCGCACGCCGACGCAATTCACATGTCCCCAATAATCCTCACGCTGCGGATGCATCTGCGGATCGCCGTAGACTTCGCTGGTGCTGGCCAGCAAGAAACGGGCGTTTTTGACCTTGGCCAGTCCGAGCGTGTTATGGGTGCCGAGCGAGCCGACCTTGAGGGTCTGGATCGGATATTTCAGGTAATCGACGGGGCTGGCGAGCGAGGCGAAGTGCAGCACGTTGTCCACCGAGCCGTCGATCTCCAGCGGATGCGAGATGTCGTGGCGGATGAACTGGAAATGATCGTTGCTCCGCAAATGTTCGATGTTGGGCAGCGCGCCGGTGATGAGGTTGTCCACGCAAATCACCTCATCGCCGCGCGCGAGGAAACGCTCGCACAGATGAGAACCGATGAAGCCGGCGCCGCCGGTGATGAGTGTTCGCACGTCGAGAATCCTCTCTGGGTGAGCCGTTGGCGGTTTTGCGTTTCGCACTAAACGCGGCTACGCTTCCCTTGGTAACATACCACGCGCATGGGAGCAAGCTGGCAAGCTAGAGAAACCGCATTGAAAATCCGGGCAATCGCGTTATGCTTGGGGAATGCGCCGGCCTTTTTCCCTGCCAAGGGTATAAGAGTTGCGAAGAGCGGCACTCTTCCAACTAGGATGCCGCGCCCCACGGCCGGGAAGTCGTGGCCGATTAGATGATAGAGAGGTAGGAAGCATGTCATCTCGACCGATTCGCACTTTCACCGTATTGCCGCACCTGCCGGAGCGTCTCCAGGCGCTGCACAAAATGGCCTACAACATGTGGTGGTGCTGGAACCACGAGGCCGTGGCGCTGTTTCGTCGGATCGATGTCGAGGCCTGGGAGACGCTCGATCACAGTCCCGTCAAGCTGCTCGGCAGTCTCGATCAGGCTCGCGTCGAACATCTGTTGCACGATGACGGTTTCCTCGCCCACATGGACCGCGTCGAGGAAGCCTTCGACAACTACATGAGCGCCCCGACGTGGTATCAGGAAACCTTTGAGGCTCCGGGACGCAACGGCGACAGCGGCATCCCGCATGAAATGCGCATTGCCTACTTCAGCGCCGAGTTCGGCATTCACGAGAGCATCCCTGTCTATTCGGGCGGGCTTGGCGTGCTGTCCGGCGATCATCTCAAGAGCGCCAGCGATCTCGGTCTGCCACTGGTCGGCATCGGCCTGATGTATCGCGAAGGCTACTTTCGCCAATATCTCACCGTCGATGGCTGGCAGCAGGAACGCTATCCGGAAAACGATTTCTTCAATCTGCCGCTCATCCCGGAGCTGAGCGGCGACGGCACGCCGATGACCATTCGCGTTCATTGCCCCGGCCGGGACGTACACGTGCGCATCTGGCGCATCCAGGTCGGCCGCGTGCCGCTGTATCTGCTGGATACCGATCTGCCCGAAAACCGCGAGGACGATCGCTGGATCACCGGCCACCTGTACGGCGGCGACCAGGACACCCGCATTCGCCAGGAGATCGTGCTGGGCATCGGCGGCTTGCGGGCGCTGCGCGCGGTGCTGCCGGCCGAGGCCCAGCCCGACGTCATGCACATGAACGAGGGCCATTCGGCGTTCCTGGCGCTCGAGCTCGCCCGCGAGCGCCTGGTGGCCGGCACCGCCGCCAGCTTCGAGGACGCGGCTCTGCAGGTCGCCCCGAGATTGGCCTTCACCACGCATACGCCGGTG
>DATNCY010000067.1:0-46607 GCA_035553375.1 Gemmataceae bacterium | reverse complement strand
GGGTGATAAAGGAAGCGGCAAAAGGGATCGTAAGAGCGAGGCTGGTGGCGAGCAGAGATGGTGCGCGCCGAACAATGCGCACCGCAAAGGTGTACTATGTCACCGGCGCATCACTCTCGGAGGAAGTTCCTGGGGCGGCGTTACTCCGCGACCCGCTTGACCCGATACACATACGGCTCAAGCTGCTCCAGCATAACCTGATCTCCAGCCCCAATGCGATTCGCCTCGAAGAACCGCGAGACCCACCCACGCCGCCGGAAAATGTGCTTCTCCCGCACGATGTCTGTGTCTACCGCCTCATCGCCCCAGAGGATCTGCACTCGGCGAGGAGCCGCATGCGCCTCGTCATGGCCACCGAAAACGTCGTCGGGGAATAGGTCCATCACCTCGGTGAGATAGATGTGGCTATTATCGAGGTTGCCCTGAGTTATCGTCAGGTAACGGCTTGCTAAAGCCATGGCACTATACACCCTCGCAAAGAAGCATCCCTTCGCCGAACAAGTTATTCTCGAACTCTGCGCACGCTAGTATAGCCAGCCTTTCCTCGTCTTCCAAGCAAGGTTTTTTCCAAAATCCTCCCGACTTTTCCCTATCGCGATCGAGAATGCAGTCGTTAGTCATTTTGGCCATGAAACTTCCGATGCAGCGTTGAAACTCATTGAATCGGTAGTACTTCTTTGTTGATTACAACAGCGTTTGGAGATAAAAAAAATGACTAAATCGACAATTCGTGCTTTGTACTCGCTAGTCCCATAAACCGAGCCGACGGCGCGATAGCACACGGGACCATTGGCGAATCGAGGCGATCTCGAGACAGTGGCGAATCGGCAAGCAGGGCTTGTTGCTGCGCCGCAGTTCATTGAAAGAAAGGGGACTACGACTGGTGAACCACGTTGCCAACTCCACCAAACCGATGGCAAGATGACAAGGTGGTTCAACCTTGTTTCCGGCAGAGAGGAAGCGGCGCGAGGGGTGTCCGCGATTGCGCCGCAGCCTGAGAGTAGACTCAGGACGCCAATCATTTTGGCGTCCTGGCGGTGGATTATTTCTTCTCGCCAATGCAATACAGATACGATTGTGAGCGAAGGAAAAGCCGGCCATCGGCCACGGCGGGCGAGGCACCGAAGTCCAATTCTTTGCCATCCCCCAGCCGATTGCGGCGCACTTCCTGGTACTTCTCGCCCGGTTCGATCACGACCGTTTGCCCATTGTCTTGCAGAAACAGCAGTTTACCGCGCACGGCGATGGGCGAGGCGAGCGATTTACCACCAAGGCGTTCGTTATACAGTTCCTTGCCGGTCTTCAAATCGTAGCACGAGAGCTTACCGGCTCGACTATCGGCGGTGTAGATTCGGCCATTCCATAGGATCGGCGAGGAAACATCGCGGTGGCCCTTGCGACTGCCCTGCCAGACGACATGGCTGTGGGTTACGTTGCCGTCGCCGGGCAGACGAATGGCCTGGCAGGGTCCAGGGCGGCCAGACTGCACGAATAACAGTTCGCCATTGGAAACCGGCATCGGTTCACCGAACCGGGCCTGCTCGCCGCCGATGCGTTCGCAGCGCCAGCGTTCCTTGCCGGTACGGGGATCGTAACCCCACACGCCCAGCGGGCCGTTGAGTACCAGATCAATTCGGCCGCCGGCCATTGTCATCAGACGCGGTGTGCTGAAACCGCGACCCTGATTGCGCGTCGTCGTCCAGCGCACTGCGCCGTCCTTTTTGTCCAGCGCGACCAGCGCCATTGGCGCGGCCTTCTCCTCCCCGGCATTCTTCGGCAATGCCGCAGAGCCATCATTGTCACAGTTCTGGATGACGAGATCCTCGAATAAAAATGGCGATGCGGCCGTTCCCCAACCGGCAGCACTCGTGAAGACGCCAAAATTGTGTTTCCACATCAACTTGCCATCGAAGTCGTAACAGAATAGACCGGGCGTCCCGAAGAACGCATAGACATATTTACCATCGGTGACGCACGAAGCCGAGGCGTAGCCGTTCCAGGAATACGTCTTCTCCGGCGGCGCATCGCGTGTGGCATCGCGTTGCCAAAGAATCTTGCCGTCGCGCGTCGAGACGCACAGCACGAGGCGTTCCTTGCCGTTGGGACTGGAAGCCGTCAGAAAGACACGGTCGCCCCAAATAATCGGCGTGGAGTTGCCTTTGCCGGGGAGTTTTGTCTTCCAGAGGAGGTTTTCCGTCTCGCTCCAGTTCAGAGGCACGCGCGTATCCTTGGAATAACCCTGGCCGCTAGGCCCTCGCCATTGCGTCCAAAAGGCGAGGTCGTTCTTGCCGTCCGAAGACGATGGCTCGGCGGCGAAGATCGTTAGCGATAGAGAGACGAATACGCAGGCCGAGAAGCCCAACGCGATGCGACAGCGGTTCATGCGAAGCTCCTGAAGGGCGGTGGGTGAGCGGACACGCAGCGCCGTATAGTAACAGTCCGTGAAATCGTTCGCCAGCACACCGAGTGTTTTTGCATCGGGCCGCGGTTCTTGCTATGGTGAGCGGAACCCCTTTTTGGAGATCGGCCGCCATGCTCGTCGTCATGCACAGCCATGCTACCCCGCAACAGATCGAGCAGGTTCTCGCCGCCATCCGGCGCATGAATCTCACGCCGCATCCGCTGCCCGGCGCGCTGCGCACAGCCATCGGCATCACCGGCAATCTCAGCGCCGTCGATCCGCGCTCGCTGGAAGTGCTGCCGGGCGTGTTTGAATTAATCCGCGTCACCAAACCCTACAAACTGGCCAGCCGCGAGATGCACGAGGCCGATACCTATGTCCGAATGCCGCAAACGACCATCGGCCCTGGTACGTTTACCCTGATAGCCGGGCCGTGTTCGGTCGAAAACGAGGACATGATTTTACGCACGGCCGACTTCCTCCGCGCCCACGGCGTTCACCTGATGCGGGCCGGCGCGTTCAAGCCACGCAGCAGTCCTTACGCTTTTCAGGGACTGGGACAGGAAGGACTCGACATTCTGGCCCGCGTGCGCCAGCGCACCGGCATCGGCATCGTCACCGAATTGATGGACACCGACAACGCCGACGCGGTCGAGCAAGCGGCGGACATCATTCAGATTGGCACACGCAATATGCAGAATTTCAGTCTGCTGCGTCGCGTGTCGCGTTCGACGAAGCCGGTGCTACTCAAGCGCGGGTTGGCGGCGACGCTGGAGGAATGGCTGATGGCCGCCGAGTACGTCATGGCTGGCGGTAATTACAACGTCGTTTTGTGCGAGCGCGGCGTGCGTACCTTCTCCGACCATAGCCGGAACACACTGGATCTGTCGGTGATACCGCCGGCCAAGCATGTGTCGCACCTGCCGATCCTCGTTGATCCCAGTCACGGCACCGGCAAGCGCGATTACGTGCCGGCAATGGCGTTGGCTTCACTGGCCGCCGGTGCCGATGGACTGCTCATCGAGATCCACCCCGAACCCGATCGCGCCCTGTCCGACGGAGCGCAATCACTCAACTTCGAGGCGTTTACCTGTTTGCTGGAAGCGCTGCGGCGGTTGGCCGAACCGCTGGGCAAGACGATTAATTAACGACCGATGGCGGTCTCGATGCTGTTGACCTCGATCACGAAGCGATGTATCGTCATCGTAGATACGAGGAGGTTTCGATGAAGACGCGCGTGCAAAAATGGGGCAATAGCTTGGCCCTTCGCATCCCCAAGTCCTACGCCGCCGAGGTGGGCCTTCGCGAAGACGCACAGGTCGAGTTGTCTCTCGTCAAAGGCAAGTTGGTTATCCAGCCGCTCCCCCAAGAACCGCTCACGCTCGATGAATTATTACAAGGCGTGACGGAGCAGAACCGCCCCGGTGAATGGGACACCGGGCCTGCCGTGGGGAGGGAGGTATGGTGAAGCGCAAAGGCGCTTACGTCCCGGAGCGAGGAGATGCGGTTTGGATCACCCTCGATCCGCAGGCCGGCCACGAGCAGGCGGGGCGTCGTCCCGCCTTGGTTCTCTCGCCCTTGGCCTACAACCGCCGGGTAGACTTGGCCTTGCTCTGCCCCATCACCGGCCAGGCGAAGGGCTACCCCTTCGAGGTCGCCTTGCCCGAAGGATTGGCCGTCTCGGGCGTGACCCTGGCGGACCAAGTGAAGAGCCTGGACTGGCGGGTGCGGAAGGCCACCCGTATTTGCGCGGTGCCCGAAGAGGTAGTCGCCCAGGTGTTGCAGAGGCTCAATCTCCTTCTCGCGGGACATGCTTCCTAAGAGGCACGAACCAAATGCGACACAACCGCTTCGGGGCACCCTGATCGTGCTCCGGGCGTTGGTCTGGGATATCGGCGTTCTCCGCCCCGAAGGGGCGTTTCTTCTAGCCCAGGCCTCCGGCCTGGGAACGCGGTCAATGGCCCCAGGCCTCCGGCCTGGGCTAGAAGAAACGCCCCTTCGGGGCGAACGGATCACGCATTTTGCTAGCGCCTCTAAAGGTACATCTCGTCAAACTCTCGGATGGCGAACCATGACGATACCAGAAAAGGCCACGGTCCTGAATCAACGAGCCGCTCGGCTTGAGAAACGCGGACGGCGACGGGATGCGGTCTCGCTTTACAAAAAGGCCATCGCGCTAGCTCCCGATTGGCCGATCCCGCTTTACAATTTGGGGTTGTTATTCAAGCGGCAACGCCGATGGAAGCCATCCCTCCGCTATAACCGCCTCGCCACATTGATGGACCCTGACAACGAAGCGGCCTGGTGGAACCTTGGTATCGCCGCCACCGCCTTGGGGCGCTGGCGGTTGGCGCGGAGAGCCTGGCGCGGCTTCGGTATCGCCATGCCGCGCGGTGAAGGGCCAATCGATTTTCCCTGTGGAGTTTGTCCCATCCGGCTTCATCCCGATGGCAATGCGGAAGTCGTGTGGGCGCACCGTCTCGATCCGGCCCGTGCGGTCCTGGTCAGCATTCCCTTCCCCGAATCCGGGTATCGCTGGGGCGATATGGTCTTGAACGACGGAGCGCCGAACGGCTATCGCACATACAAGGGCGAGCAAGTGGCCGTACTCGATGCGCTGGAACTTCTGGAACCAAGTCCTTTCGGCACATACATCGCGCGAGTGCAACTGCCGGCCGAGGACAAGCACGCCGAAGACCTCGCGCACCTCGCGGCGGAGTTGGAAGGCAGCGCGGAAGACTGGACCACATCGGTGCGCATCCTGTGCCGGGCATGCAGCGAGGGCCGTGCCCATGAGACCCACGACACCGAGGCGGCTCCGCCCGATGGCGTTCATCTGATTGGCATCGCCGCCCGCGACCGCGAGCATGCGACGAAAATCTTGCACATCTGGGAATCAGGCCGATCCGGTGTCCTTGTCGAGTCGCTCGAAGACGCTCTGGAACCGGGATCGAACGATTGAAAAAGTCGGAGAGGCGACATTCAGACACCCCCTAGAGGAGTTGGTATGTGGCGTTCTCTTGTGTTTGCACTGACCTGCTTGATCCTGGCGGGTTGTTCCAATCAGCCGGGCAATAACTCGTCGGCTCAATCCGGCGACGCCCTTGATGTCTATGAAGCGGTTTTTCGGTATCGTCTTCAGAAGTACCCCGCCGACGTGCGCGCTTACCTGGCCGTTGATGGTCAGGATGTATCCGAGGAGTTGTTGGGCCGATTACGTCGAGATTGGCCGAACCTGAAACCCGCGTCGGAGGAACCGAAGGAAAAAGGACTTCGCGTGTATGTCGAAAAGCTTAAGTGGGTTAACCGGAGTACGGCAGAGCTACACGCTGGCTGGTGGTCCCCATCCAAATTCGCTGGAGATGGCTATTCCGGAGACCATCGCGTAGTGCGCGATGGAAGACAGTGGAGAGTGGAAAAGGTCACGAACGAAATAATGAGTTGAATGATTGTTCATCGGTTAGCGGCGAGAACCAGGACCGTTCATGCTGCGGGACTCGGTAGAGTAGCGCTTTCTTCTAATAAAGCGTAGAACAACGGCCAAGGTGAGAACGCCAGCCAGTATACCCAGCGTGAGGATGCTGATCCCTCGCCCCCACCGATAAGAGGCCGGCTCGAACGCGAAGACAACTTCGCGTCGTCCCTCCGGCACAGCCACGGCGCGGAAGAGATAATCGGCGTGCTTCACTGTCACCGGGTTGTCATCGATCCGGCACGTCCAACCGGGATACCAGAGATCGGCCAGCACCAGCCAACCAGCACGCCCCGGCTCAACCTCCACCACCACACGATTCGGCTCATAGCGGCGCAGGGTTGCGCGGCGCACGCTGGCGGCTGCGGCCACCGGACTCGATGGCGGTACGTCGCCTTCCAGCAGCACCTCCTCACGAAAATCCGTGACGATCAAGCGATGCAGCACTTTGCTTCGTTCGGGCAAGGGGGCGGCGCGGAAGACGACGAACGCGCGCGGCAACACCGTGCGATTCTCCCAAACGGTGTACGACGGCAGTTCGCGCACACCGCCCGCGATGAAGTCGAACGCTTCGGGCTGGGGATCGTCGCGCACCGCACGCCATTCGCTCTTTTGTTCGGGGGGCCGTACGCTCGGCTGTACGAGATAGCGAACGCCGAGCAGGTCGAGTAGGCGTTTGTGGACGATGGGAAAATCGCCGAGGATGGGATGGGTCAAGGGGCCGCTCTGGGTCTGCAAGGGAGCGTTGCTGCCGCTGGCGAATTGCAGATATTCCTTGTAGCGAAGCGTATCGAGAGAGTTGTAACCGCGCAGCGATTCCAGACGATAAATCATCGCCAGCGGTGCTCCCGCGCCGAGCGGTGTGCCGCTGCCGCCGGGATGATCGTCGCGGTCGAGGATGCGCCCCGGTTCGCCGCGCTGCCCAATCAGGAGGTCAACACACGAAGAGGAGGGGTAGAAGGACTGCTCTGGCCGTGTGTCCACGAGGGGCATGGTCAACGCCCACAGATCGATAAGCAGCAGCACGCTCCAAAGCAGCACGCCGCGGCGGCGCAACGAGGGCGAAGTCTGCCCCAGTACCCAGAACGCGGCCGGCACCGTGAGCAGCAGCGAAACCCAGTAGATGTGGAAGCAAGGAAACTTGCCGTCGAGTAATTGGCGCAGAGCGAAACCGCCCGACAGAATGGCCAGTGCGCACAGCAGGCGGACGAGGATGCGCCGGCAGCGCCGCAGTCGATCGGTGGGTGAATCTCCGGCGAAAAGCATTTGCGTGGCGGCACCCGCGAGGAGCGCGACGGGAAGGCTGAGGATCACGAACAGGCGCGTGGGTTGGGGGAATAGGCGAAAACCAGGCAACCTCTGCATGATGACCGCGCCGCCGACGGCGAAGATCAGCAGCAATACGGTCACGCCGGCCTGGTAGCGCAATCGGCCTCGCCCCAGCCATCCCGCGATCACGGCGGCGAATAGCCACAGCAGAGTCAGACCGCCGCGATCCTCCCCTTGCACATTGACCGGATTCGTTGTCAGCGCGGGACCAACGAGAGAGAGGATTGATTGCAAGCCACTGGCGGCGATTTTTTCAAATCCGATGCCGAGAGCGCGGCTCGATTGTTGAGCCGCTTCCATCGTGGGTAGCAATTGCACCGCAGCCAAGCCAACACCCACCAACGCGGTCCACAGGCCATAACCGAGCCAGCACGCCAGCGCGATGGTCAGCCGGCGCGAACGCGGGCGGCCGCCGTCCTTCGCTTCCAATGGTTGATCCCACCAGCCCGCGCGATCCAGGGCGGCACCCAGCGTCCACAGCGCGACGAAGAGGCTGGCGTAAAAGGTGAATTGCGGCGCGGTGCCAAGGATGAGCAGACCGTAGATACCACCGGCAGCGGTGGCCCACGCCAGACTAAGGCGGCGAACGGCCCGCTCCAGTAACAGCAGCACGAGCGGCAGCCAAGCCAGGCCAATCAGCAGATAATGTCCCCCCAACAACATCCGCTGTAGCCAGGCGCCGGCGAACATGTAGCCGACCGCCGCCACCAGCGCCGCCGTTTCATTCAGCCCCTGCTCGCGCCCATACGCAACCATGCACCAGCCGGCCACGACGACATGGAGGACGACCAACCAACTGAGGGCCATGCCGGCGTGTTCTTCCGGCAGCAGCAAAAAGAGCAGATGCGGCGGATAGAACACCGCCGCCAGACTGTCATGAATGAATGGTTCGCCCGCGCATTGATAGGGACACCACAATGGCAACTCGCCGGTTTCTCGCCAGGAATGGACGAGAAAACGCTTGGCCGGCAGATGCAGAGCGATCAGGTCGGAGTGATCGGAATAAAGCACCCGATTGGGATGCAGAACAAGATCGTGAAAGAACAGCAAGCCGAGCAGGGGGATTAGCAGCAGCGGATACAGACGCGCCGGCATCGCAAGACATCTCCTGGCGCAAGAAGAACAAACCGAGTGATCGCGTCTCGTTGGTAGGTCCGGCTCGGCAAGCTGGACCTACCAACGAGACGCGATCACTCTACGGCACCAATTGCAGGCAAATAAGCTCCGTCATATCCCGAACATAAAGCCGCCCATCAGACAAAGCAGGATGCGCCCATGTTTCAGGACCACTCACCTTCGATCGCGCCAACTCGCGATAGCCCTTGGGATCCGGCTCCAACAGAGCCAGTTCGCCGCCATCGGTCAGCAGCAGCAACTTGTCGTCGCCGGTTCGCATCAGCGAGGCGTGATATTTGCCGATCTTCGCTTTCGTCCACAGCGTCTTGCCCGTCTTCGCCTCAACACAATGCAGCGTCGCCTCCGCCGACTTGAAGGCCAGCGGATTCTTGCCCGTCACGATATAGATATGCTCCTTGCCAACCGCCACGGGCGTCGAAAAATACGAAGTCAGTTCCTTGTTCTTCCAGGCTTCCTTGACAGCAGGTTTGCCTTCCTTCGTTTCCAGCCGTAGTCCGACACTGCCATAAGTGATCGAACTGGCCAACAACAAATCGCCGGCGCGAATCGGCGTCGTCGAGCTTTCCAGCAGCGCATCCTTCAGCGGGAAACGCCAGTAGACGCTGCCATCCGCGGGATTGAGCGATGCCACGTTCGCCCCCGTCAGAAAGACCGCTTGACGCTTGGTGGCGTCCGTGCCGAAGCCAATCGGCGAGGAATAGCTGGCCGGATCGTCGAGGGCTTTCCAGGCCACCTCGCCCTTGATGCGGTCGAAGGCGACGATGGATGTTCCTTTTCCGCCCACATTCACGAGGACGCGATCCTCGGCGACGAGGGGCGAACAAGCCATGCCGAAGAACAAATTCTTGGCCTTGAACTGCTTGAGCGTGTCCACCTGCCAGACTTGCTTGCCCTTGTCGGTTTCCAGGCAAGTCAGCATGCCGGTGATGCCGAAGGCATAGAGCCGGCCGTCAACGACGGCGGGCGTGGCGCGCGGGCCGTTGCCATACAGACTCTTGAATTCAGTGCGATCATACTTGGTCCGCCATAGTTCTTCGCCACTTTTGGCATCGAAGGCGACGATTTCTTCTGCCGTCTTGTCCTTGACCTTGGCGTGGACGTAAACGCGGCCTGCGGCGACGACGGGCGAGCTGTTGCCCTCGCCGGTCGGCTTTCGCCACAGCACCTTGAGCTTGCCCTTCCACGGCGCAACCTTCTCTTTCGAGGAGTTGTCGCGGCGCGGTCCAAGCCACTGTGGCCAATCCTCGGCGAACACCGGCGAGATGGTAAACCCACAAACGAATGAGGTCAACAGCAACGAACGCAGCCAGTGCATAAGGGGTCTCCTTTCGAGGCGAACGGCCGGCGTAAGCCGGCTGGTATAGGCTTGGGGACACTATACCAGCTGGCTTACGCCGGCCGTTCGCCTGGCGTGGCATCTTCGGGATGACGCAAAAAATGGTGCAGCGGAGCGTAATGCCAAGATGCTCCGTGAGCGGCAGCCAATTCCTTCAGACGGCGCAGGTAGGTTTCGCTGATCTCGTTGCACGTATTTTGATAATTCGGATCGCAATAGTAGACACGGCAACCCAGGGGACGCGGTTCGCGGGCCGTGCAGAGATTGCCTTGCTGAAAGGGACAGAAATCGGCCGTCACGTTTGCGGGATCGTAGGGCGGAGCATCGGTGAGCAGAACCTCAGCTTCGAGATTGCTGAGAAAAAGAGTATGGCCGTATTCCTTGAAGCGACAGCAGCGCCCGCTGGCGATGCACACGGGACCAGCGGCGGCCACGTCGCCATCGACTTCCTGATACAGTTCCAGCACCTGGCGGCGGAGGGATTCAGGCATTCATCGGTCCCTCACAAGAGTGACGGCGAGCAATGGGCCGAAGTGGATGGATCGCCGACACGCTTGGCCGCATCGAGGATCTCCAACCCAACTAACTCTACCAGCCCGCAGCGCAAGCAAGGAAATTATTCCCTTGCTTGCGCTGCGGGCTGGTAGAGTTGCATTGCTTACTACCCCTCCAGCGACGCCAGCCGGCCCTTGCTGTCGCCGAAGGAATCGACGTGAATATCCAGGCGATCGAGCATGTTCAGATACAGATTCATCAGCGGCGTTTCCTTGGCATAGCGAATATGTCGCCCCGTCTTGAGTGTACCGCCGCCCTTGCCGGCGACCAATATCGGCAAATCATTGTGATTGTGGCGATTGCCGTCGCTGATGCCGCTGCCGTAAACCAGCATGCAATTGTCCAGCAGCGTGGCATTGCCTTCCTTGATCGACTTCAGTTTGCCGAGCAGATACGCCACCTGCTCGATATGGAACTGGTTGATCTTCTGAACCTTGGCCTTCTTTTCTTTCTTGCCGCCGTGGTGCGACATATCGTGGTGGCCTTCGGACACGCCGTAATCGCGGTAGCTGCGGTTGCTACCGTCGTTGGCGAATACGAACGTGGCGACGCGCGTCAGATCGGCCTGGAACGCCAGCACGAGCATGTCGGCCATCAAGCGGAGATGTTCGCGGTAATCCTTGGGCACGCCGGTCGGCCGCGCCGCCCCCGCCGGAGCGACGACATCAACCGTCTTCTCGACCCGGTCCAGACGCTGCTCGATCTCGCGGACGCCAGTCAAGTATTCGTCGAGTTTGCGTTGATCGGGGCCACCGAGTCGGCTTTTGAGCTGCCGGGCGTCCTCGCCGACGAAATCGAGAATGCTCTGCTTATAATGCTGGCGGCGCGCGGCCTTATCATCGCTTTTGCCGGGAGCGCTGAACAGACGCTCGAACACCTGACGCGGATTGACCTCCTTGGCGACCGGCGACGACTCGGTGCGCCAGGCCAGATTGGCGGAGTAGGCGCAACTGTAGCCGGAATCGCAATTGCCGGAGCTTTTGCCTCCTTCGCAGCCGATCTCCAACGAGGCGAAGCGCGTGAGATGGCCAATCTTCTGCGCGGCGAACTGATCGACGGAGATGCCGAGGCGAATATCGGCCCCGTGTGTCTTGCGCGCTTGCCGCCCGGTCAAGAAACTGGCCATCGCGCGGGCGTGATCGCCAGGACCGTCGCCATTAGGCCGAGCCTTGTCGAGCGTCAAACCACTCAAAACGAGCAGATCTTTCTGGAAGGGTGCCAGCGGTTGCATCGTGGCCGGCAATGTCGCCAAGGCTCCTTCAGCGGCCGGCGTCCAGTTGGCCATGTCGATGCCATTGGGTACGTACATAAACGCCATGCGTCGCGGAGCCAGTGCGGGAGCCGGCGCGCCGAGCAAGGTGCGCGGCATCATCGCTTCCAGCCACGGCAAGGCGACCATCGCTCCCATGCCCTTCAAGACGGCGCGACGTGAAACGTGCAGATCCTTCACTTCTTCCCCCCTTTGCCTCTGCGTTTCTGGAACGGATCGCTCTTGGCGATGTCGATCACCAAACGAGAGAACTTGTAGTTGTCTTTTCCCGCGCTCTTGACAATATCATCAATCGCGCAGCGGTCGTAGCGTTCGACGCCCCGACCAAGGGCGTAGGTCAGCAGTTTCTCACTCAGACAACGAGCGAAGGCATCCTGCCGTTTTTTCAGAATCGTCCGCAACTCACTCGGCCCCTTGAACGATTGTCCGCTCGGCAGCGTGCCGGTTGAGTCGATGGCGTGTTTGCCCTCACGGGTGCGCCAGCCGCCGATCGCGTCGAAGTTCTCGAAGCCGAAGCCAAGCGGGTCCATGCGTTGATGGCAGGTGGCGCAATTCGGGTTCGCTCGATGCTGTTCCGTACGTTGCCGCAGCGAGCCGGACAGCACCGCTTCCTTGTCGTCCTTGAGTTCTTCAACCCCAGGCGGCGGCGGAGGTGGCGGTGTGCCCAGGATATTATCGAGAATCCACTTGCCGCGCTTGACCAGCGAGGTCCGCGTTGGATTCGAGGTCACCGATAATACCGCCGCCTGCGTAAGAATGCCGCCGCGCGGCGTGCCCGTCAAGGACACCCGGCGGAATTGCTCGCCCTTCACACCGGACAAACCATAATGTTTCGCCAATCGTTCATTGACAAAAGTATAGTCCGAATCGATGAAATCGAGAATGCTGCGATCTTCATGGATGATATTCTCAAAGAATTGTTCCGTCTCCCGGAGCATGGCCGCGCGCAGCTTTTCATCGAAGGTCGGGAACAGGTCGGGATCGGGCTTGAACTCTTTCAAGGTCCGTAACTGAAGCCACTGCCCCGCGAAATTATCCACGAGGGCGCGCGAACGAGGATCTTTCAGCATGCGTCGAACTTGCTTTTCCAGCACCTCCGGCTCGCGCAGCGTCTTCTTGCGCGCCAGCTCGAACAATTCATCATCGGGCATGCTGCTCCACAAGAAATACGACAACCGGCTCGCCAACTCATAATGGCTGATGGGGTGGATGGTCTTGGGATCGTCCGGCCGGGGATCGATTTCGACGCGGAACAGGAAGTGCGGCGACGCGAGGACGGCTTGCATGGCCAGGCCGATGCCGGTGTCGAAGGAATCGCGGTTCTTCTCGGCCATCTCGACGAAGCGCATGAGGCGGCGTAGTTCGTCGCGCCGCAAGGGCCGGCGATAGGCCCGCACGGCGAAGCGTTCGAGAATCTGCTTGGCCGATTCCTCGTTCTGGGTTGTCACGATGAAAATGCGTTTGCGTGCCTCCGGCGAGGCGAGCGCTTTTTCGCTGATCTTCTCGGCGGCGGCGAGATATTTCTCCATCAGCAACGGTGGCAGCGACAGCACATCACCGATGTTGTCGAAACCGTAACCGACATCGTCCTGGGGGAAATCGTTGGCGGGCTGGAAATTGATACCGACGAGGTCGCGAATGGTGTTGTTGTACTCGGCGCGATTGAGCCGGCGAATGGTGACGCGGCCGGGGTCTCTTTTGTCATTGCAATCCATCTGAAAGACGACGGCATCGAGCCAGGCGTTGATGGTGTCCAACTCAATGGGGCTGGGTCGCGGCTTGCCGGGCGGCGGCATATCGCCGGCGCGCAGATTATCGGCGACCTGTTCCCACACAGCGCGTTTCTTGAGAACGGCGGCATCATCGGTGAAGGCCGTCAGCGTGACACCGCCCTTGGGTTTGGTTGGGCCATGGCATTTGCCGCAGTAGCGCGAAACGAGAGGCGCGACATCCTTGGCGAAGGTCGGCTTGGCTGGCGGCGCGGCGTGCGTGCGCACCGGCCAACAGGCCAGTAGGCCGAACAGCACACAATTTAAAGAGAGCAGGTTCCGCAACCGAATCATCGTAACATGTCCTTGAACTATCGGAGGGCGTTGGGGTGTTGCTTGCGGTTTCGTGCGGTGGGCAGATCATCGCGGCGGGAGCATATCGTTCCAATACCCTAGCGTATTATCGATTAAAGTCTGATGAGCTTCAAGCGCCGAGTTATTTCTTCGACGGAAATTAGTTCACCCTGGCCGGAGCCGGGACAGACCTCGCAAGTGCGCTGCCAGGCTTCGGGAGTGGCGACATTGCTGTCCCAGAACGGCCAGGTGCGGCACTGCGGCGGACGCACCGCATAAACGGTGCATCCCGTATTCTTATCGAAGAACACGCAATCGCCGTTGTTTTTCTCGCGCAGGGTTCGCCCACGGTCAGTCCAGCGTGTGTAGAGCGCCTTGACCTCATCGAGCGTTTCGCCGCGCTGGGCGGCGATGGTGGCCAAGTCATCGTCCTCGACCCAGACGAAGCCCGGTTCGCCCGTGCAGCAATGGCCGCAGCGCGTGCAGGTGAAAGGCAGACCGTCTTTGTACCAGGGTTCGGACATCGCGGTGTTCAACTTTCGTCATCGGCCTCAACATCGACGCTGTCGGGGACCGGCACCGAAGTATCCCCAACCATCAGTAAGATACTCTGCGGCAATTTGGCTTCAAGTTGATCGAGCAAAATCTGTAACTCGACTCGCGTCTCCGCCTGCAAACCCAGGCAAAGGGCGATCCCAGCCGTGTCGGTACTGATGCGATCTCCCAGTTTCAGCGTGAAAGCGGTGGCTTCTTTGCGAAGTTCGTAGGCATGGAACTGCATCGGATCGCCCTCGCGCACTCCCTTGATGTGGTCGAAGGCAAACTCGCTCTGCATGTATTCGAGTAGACGATCCTGCAAGACCAAGACAAGCCGTTTGCCCAGGTACTCGAAAGTGGCAACCTTATGGTTCAGTTGCATAAGAATGGTCTTGGCCGTCATCTTCCAGTTTATACCAAACGGTTTAGTCGATGCCGCATCTTCCCGTTTCACACGTACTTTATGCTGTTGAAGAAACCGCTGCCGCTCCGGCCAAACCGTGCCTGTCGTATCGAGCGTTTGCAGTTCGATACCCACGAAGTCGCGCGGCTTACCATCGCGGACCGATACCAAACAGTAGTCGATACTGCCGCCGGGAACCGCGAGTTCGGCGACGATTCGCAACTCGTTCCCCGGTTCGTGCTGTTTGAGCAGATGGATGCAGTCGAGGAATATCTGACGCCGCTCGAGAAGGCGAAAGGGGCAAATCATAAGCGGCTGGGATTGGCGGCCATAGGTCATGGAGCAGGTGCCAATGGTTATCTCCGGACTGCTCTTACGATTCTTCAGGCATGTGCGATTGAGGAATGGGCACTGCTGGGCCGCGATCGACGCTTTCCAGTCGGTCGGCTGGAAAGTTGGCAGTCCGTAGAGTTCGGCGACCTTGGTCATCGGAGCAACTTTCGTCAGAGAAGCAGCCGGCATCTTTCCTCCGCATCGCGGAGATATTCGCTGGAAATTTCAATGCCCAGCGATTTCCTGCCCAACCAAAAAGCCACCAAGTTCGTCGTTCCGGTGCCGGCAAAGGGGTCCAACACGACGCCTCCTTCCGGACAAGTGGCAAGGAGAGGTATGCGGCAGAGATCCTCGGGATACGGCGCGAAATGCGACTTTCGTTTCTGCGTATCCTCCGGGAGAATGTCCCACACATCGCCGGGTTTGGCGCCATTGGGGTGGTATTTGAGGAAGTAGAAGCCGCGCTCGGCTAACTCACGAGCGCGGCCCGATACTTGCTCGGAATCGGAATGGGTCGCACGCTGCTGCCCACGGATAATCATGCGAAAATCGGCTAATTTGCCGAGGCGCACTTCGTCCAAAAGAGAATCGAGCGCACGAAAGGCCGCCTGCTTTTCGACCTCGTTAAGGACCGTGGACAACTCGATTTGTCGGCGATACCGCACGCCCGAGACGCCCGTCGCCGAAACCACAGTCCCCTTGATCACCTTCGTTTGGCCCGGCTTCCGGCGGATGGCATCGGCGTCATAGAAGTAGCGATCCGACTTCACGAAATGAAAGACGTGTTCATAGACATTGCGCAACTTATCCTTGGCATTATCTGGACCGCCTTTCACTTTGTTCCAGATGACGCTGTTCCTCAGAAGCCACCCCTGCCGTTCGGTCATGGCCAAAGCCACCCGCCAGGGTATGCCAATTAGACTCTTGCGTTGGTACGAGTCGCCAAGATTCAGCCAGAACGAGCCAGCCGGCTTGAGAACCCGCTTCAGTTCCGCGATTATGGCAAGGAGATCCTCAATGTACTTCAAGGGAGTCTCCTCCATACCGATGCCGCCGCCCGAATAGGTTCGCTGGCCCCAGTAGGGAGGAGAAGTCATACAGCAGTCAATGCACTCTGGTGGAAAGAGAGCAAGGGTTTGAAGGGAATCTCCAAGTAGGAAGCGAGGTCGTCGTTCCTCCGAACGCAGATAGTCGAGGAGTTCGCTTCGAGTATTCCGCGCCACGTCTGCTTGACCCATTCCCCATCTCCCCACCGAGTGAATTGGCGATGTTTTGCGCGGCCCACTCGCTTCACCCGTACTCGCCTTTCGGCTTCGCCACCGCTCCATCATTCATCCTATCATCCGGCAATGCGTGGCATCGTACCGCTGGACGACAGCTACCGCAAGCGCGTTCATTCTCCACGGCAAGCGCCTCCACGACTGCGGAGCCTGGCCTGGGGCGACCGTCGTGGAGCCGTGAGGGGAGGGGATAGTGATCGCGATAAAAGGGGCCGGCTCTCCCGAATTCATCGGAAGGCTAACATGATTCCTAGCAGCATCAAAGAGAAACGCCGCGTTTCCTTCGCCGCACCAGCGGCGGCACCACGACGACCGCCGCGAGAGCGTAGACCATCCCGTCCGTCGGGAAGGGCGCAGCGACGTATTCGATAATCGGCTCGCGCCGGACTTCGTCCTGGGTGGGACTGCGCGAAAAGGTCACGTCGGCCGGCGCCGTGCGGTAGGCCCAGTCGTCCTCGAACTCCGTCAGCCACCATTGAGCCGGCCCCGTCGTCTCCGGCAGTTTCAACAACTCCAGCGCGTTCGCGCGATCGGTCGGGCTGACCTTGCCGGCCCAGGCGACTCGGCCCGTCCACGGCGTTTCCGGCGTCAATTCGCCCCGATAGCGCGCTTCCGCGACAAAATAGATCCGCAAAAGACGATGCTTGGCTCCCAGTACTTCCGCCGATTTCCCTGCCTCCGGCTCGCGGTAGGGGAACAACGGCCGATCAGTCTTGAACGTCATGCGCAAAGACTTGGCGGACACCTCCTTGGCTTCCTTGTCGTCTTGCCGTTTTTTCACCCGCAGCGCGGTGATTTTCCAGCCGGCCTCGACATAGGGTTTGGCCCAGGCTTGCACCTCCGGCGAGAAGGCATAATCGTTGTCCTTGAGCCAGTCGGCCAGCGCGGTGGTCGATTTGGTTTCCAGAACAACCGCGTGAAATCCGGCCACCATCTTTTCTTCCAGCACGCGAACAGGCGCTGCGCTGCCGGCGACCATTGTTCGCTTGACGTTCGTACCGCAGCCGCAACCGACGCTGCCGCTGGAACCATGTACTTTCTTCCTCTCCGGTTCGGTCAGTTTGCGAAACTGAGCGAAAGCGCTATCGCCGGATTCCGCCAGTTCCGGCTGCGTGGGTGAGGGCACCAGGAAACCGAAATCCTCGGCGTCGCTTTTGAAGGAGGCCTGGCGAATGAAGTGCTGCGTTTTCGTGGCCGCGTCCCAGATCATGATGACCGTCTGATCGGCGTTGACCACCGGCTGCCCCCGCGGAGGGGCCGGACAACATGCTTGCGCCGGATGCACAACCAGATACACCAGCAAGATGGTTTCCGCCAGCAACAACGTGAGCCAGAGGCGGCTTGACATGAATGTTCCTCCGAATGCGACAAGGGTGACGCTCTGCACCAGCATATTACTCCAAGATGGAAGATGCGCACAGGCGAGCGAGGGACAATAGCTCTTCTGATTGCCGCATCTTCCGGACGCGCCTATAGTACGCCTGGCACCAGCGGCGCACTCCCGTTTGGCTCGTGCGTTCCGCGCATGGGGCTATCTATTATCCCCACCGCCGGAGGCGGCGGGGATTGGTCCAGGCCGGGCTGTTCAGGAGCCTCCCACCTGCGGGTGGGCGTCTGAATCGGGCCTGCGACGCGGGGGATACCCACCGTCCGCGTTCGGGACGCCACGGCGTCCCGGACAACGACGATGTCAACCCGCGTCCCCTCGTAGTAAGGCGAGGGTATCCGAACAGCCCGGTGTTGGAAACGCGCGGAGGCGAACGGCGATGCTGGCCTTGATGAAACGCACCACCTTCTGGCTGCGCAAAGAGATCACCGTCTACGAGTACGAGCGGGCGCTCTTGTACCGCAATGGCAAGCTGGAGCGCGTGCTGGAGCCGGGACGCTACACGTTCTGGGCCGGCGCGCCGGTGGATGTAACCAAGGTCAGCCTCCGCGAGATGAGCCACGTCGTTGCCGGTCAGGGCATCTTGACCGCCGACCGCATCGAGGTGCGCATCTCCCTGGTGGCGCAGTATCGCGTCACCAACCCCGCCCTGGCAATCAACGCGGTCGAGAACTACGTCGAGCAACTTCATCAGGAGTTGCAACTGACGCTGCGTGACACGATCGCCGGCCGCACGCTCGATCAGGTACTCGACAGCCGCGCCGAGATGGCGGCGGAACTGCTCCGGCTATCGGCCGAGCCAGCCCAACGCTACGGCGTGGAATTGAACCGCGTGGGCATCCGCGATGTCATCCTGCCGGGCGAGGTTCGGCAGGTGATGATGCAAGAAGTCGAGGCCGACCGCGCCGGCCGTGCCGATCTCGTCAAGGCACGGCACGAGGTGGCCGCCGCTCGCGCGCGGGCCAATACCGCCAAGGTGTTGGCCGAGAATCCCGAAGTCGCTCGGCTGCAAGAAATCGAGGCACTGGTCAACCTGGCGGGCAAAAGCGGCAACGTCGTGCTGCTGCCCAATTTGGCCGAGTTGTTCGTGCCACGTCGCAAGGAGGGCGGTTCATGACTCCGTTCGCCGTCTTCACGCCACTCTTCCGCGCCCTGACGGGCGGACGCTATCCCACGCCAACGCGCACCCCAAGGACACAGGCGCTCTCGCTCGAACGAGATTGGGACGATCTGCTCGTTCAACTCGGCCTCCCCGTCAACACTTTTCAGGACATAGCGATGTCCGGCAGCCTCCATCCTCATTTTCACTATCGGCACTTCACGAAGGCGAAGAAGGATGGCGGGCGACGCGAAATTGTCGAGCCGGATGTCAAGCTCAAACGGGTCCAACGCGAGATCATCGCCCGCTATTTCAAGACCGAACGGCCGCATGCGGCGGCGGTCGCTTACCGCAAGAAAAAGTCGATTGCGAATCACGTCTGGCCGCACGCCGGCGCGGAACTGCTCATCGCCGCCGACGTGGAAGATTTCTTCCCCAGCACGAACGCGGGCAGGGTCGAGGACTGGTGGCGCGAACGAGTCCATCCCACCCTGGCCCGGCTGCTCACGTTGCTCACAACCTATCGTGGCGGTCTGCCGCAGGGTGCGCCGACCAGTCCGGAATTGAGCAACTTCGTCAACCGAGAGTTGGACGAGCGGCTCGCCCAGCGTGCAAGCGCCGCCGGAGCGCGTTACACGCGTTACTGCGATGACATGGTATTCAGCTGGCGGTACTGGCCGGGGCCGCCCTCGGATTTCGAGAACGGCATACGTGCGGCCCTGCACGAGTTCGGTTACACCTTGCACCCAAAAAAAGGCTGGCGCGTGCATCCTCGGCGCGATGAGCCGGAGATTACCGGCGTAATTCTGACCCGACAGGGCCGCGTTCGTCTACCCGACCGCCTACGGCGGGCGATGCGTGGCTTGAGACGCAGCGACGATCTGCACGCCGCCGACCGGCTCGCCGGTTATCTGGGCTATCAGGCGATGGTCTGCAAACGTCCGCGACGCTGAAACAAGATCGAACGGCTAAGATTGCCAGCCCGAAGCGCTAGCAAGGGAAGGACTTCCCCTTGCTGGCGCTGCGGGCTGGCAGGATCTTGCATGCGGAAATAACCGCTTGCGGTTCGCTCGAACAGGAAAGGATCAACCATGCGACGGCGCGATTTTCTCGGCGGCGTGGCCGCCTCGGTGTGTGCGGGATGGACGCCTTCTCTGCTGGGTCAAGACAAGACACCCGGCAAGCCCTTGGAGATTGGCCTGGGACCGCAACTCTTTCTGGACGATTACCTGATCGATCGCCTCGACGGGCTGACGCGGCGCGTGCAGTCGCCACAGCGGTTGGAGAAGCCGGTACTCGACAGCAAAACCTTCGGCACCACACAGCCCTACTTAACCGTCCTGCCGGATTCGCGACAGAAGGGGTATCGCATGTGGTACAACTGCGGCCCCGCGATCTGGCACGCCGAATCGGAGGACGGCATCCGCTGGGCCGACCCGCGCGTCGCCTGGGATCTGCCGCGCGGTTACGGCGCGAGCCTGGTGGATGATGGTGTGCGCGCCGCCAACCCGCGACGGCGTTTCAAGCTGGCCAATTGGCAAGCGACACGGGCCAAGGAAGACAAGGTCGGCGACAACAGCGGCATGTACGTCGGCTTTTCTCCCGATGGGTTCCACTGGACCGCTTATGACAAAAACCCCGTTTTACCTTCGTATCCCGAAGGCTATCCCAAAGTATCGCGGCATGGCATTGGCGATATTGTCGATGTCTATTATGATCCTCTCGCCCGTCGCTATGCCGCCGCCATGAAACTGCACGCGCTGCCCGAGGACGGTTACAAAGCCGCTCCGCGCGCCGGACACGTCTTCCGCCGGCTGGTCGGCATGTCCACCAGCAAGGACTTCCTCCACTGGGAGAAGCCGTGGCGTATCCTCGTGCCCGACAACAAGGACGATGGCTTGCTCGAATTCTACGGCATGGGCGGCATGCATGTGCGCGGCCGATTGCGCATCGGTCTGGCGCGCGTTCTCCGCGATGATTTGCCGTGCGACGCGGGTGGGCCGAAAAACGGCATCGGCTACGCGGTACTGGTCACCAGCCGAGACGGTGTCACCTGGACGCGCTATCGCGAGCCGTTTCTCGATCGCAATCCCGACAAAGGAAGCTGGGACCACGCCATGACCTGGATGAGCGGCAGCCTGCCGGTCGGCGACGAGGTTTTCTTTTACTACGGCGGCTATGCGCGCGGCCACAAGATCGCCAGCAAGGTCGAACGACAGATTGGCCTGGCCCGCATGAAGAAGGATCGCTACGTCGCCCTAGTGTCGGCGAAGGAAACCGGCACGCTGCGCACCCGGCCGTTCCTGGTATCCGGCGATCGCCTGACGGTCAACGCCAAGACGGCCGGCGGCGACATCCGCGTGCGGTTGTTGGATGCTGGCGGTGAACCGCTCAAGGATCTCGGTGCGGCGGAATCTCGCCCCATCCGCGGCGATGTGCTGGCGGCGGAGGTGCGCTGGCCAAAACCGCTGGCCATGCTGCGAGGCAAGCCGGTGCGTCTGGAAATCCGCGTCCGCCAGGCGGCACTCTTCGCCGTGGACTTCCATGCGGAGGCGAAGTAACCATGCCGTGACAGCATAGGCAAGGAACATCGGTAAGTTCGGCAAAGCGGCCATCTCCGGATCGGAGTAGAAACGCACCCATCCTCCCATGTCGAGATAGTAGACGTTGATTTGAGGAGAAATAGCTCTCGCATTTACTGAGTTGTCATGAACCGGCGCTCACCCTTAAACCATGAAAATGGCAGCTATCTACTGTTGAAGTGGGGCAAGATATTATAGATATCAATCGTTTTCACAACAGTGGCGTCAGCCCCCGCTCAGGTGGTGGCGAATGGGATGGCGAGACGCATCATTCGGCGTTTGAGACAGGAGGCAAATCGGGTGCCTTCGCTTCCCCATTCGGCGGCGGCGGGACGTAGCCGGTTGTCAGTTTCGCCTCAGCGTGCCGCCATTCCGGTTCCTTGTTCATCGATCCGCGCGTGAAGTTACGCAGCGCGCGAACGGTTCGGCCATACATGACGACCGCCGTCGTGGACAGCTTCGCTCCAGGCGGCTCGTCCATGAAAGGCATGAACTTATCGGGAAAGCCGGGCATGGTGCAGCCGATGCAGATGCCGCCGACATTCCGGACGATTTTCAGGGATTGGTCCGCGAACTACTGCCCCTCATTGCGGCCGCGTTGGAGATTGCTCAGCCCGTCAAGGAAGTGCGGCTGCCGGTCGAACCGCCCCTTGATGCGGAGGCTGGTCCGATGTTGGTGGGCACAAGTAAACCGATGATGGAGGTGGCCAAGCTCATCGGCTGCATCGCCCGCAGCGACGATGCCGTCCTCATCCTCGGCGAGACGGGCACCGGCAAGGAGCTGGTGGCCCGCGCTATCCACTCGCGCAGTCCACGGAAGAGCAAACCGTTCGTCGCGCTCAACTGCACCGCCATCAACGAGAACTTGCTGGAGAGCGAGCTATTTGGCCACGAGCAGGGCGCGTTCACGGGCGCGGACAAATTGCGCAAGGGCAAGTTCGAGTACGCCAACGGCGGCACCATCTTTCTCGATGAGATCGGCGATATGCCGCTACCCTTGCAAGCCCGACTGCTGCGCGTCCTGGAATATCAGCAGGTCGAGCGTGTGGGCAGCAACGAGGCGATCAAGGTTAATGTGCGGCTGCTGTCGGCGACCCATCGCGATCTGGAAACCGCCATCCAGGAGGGCACGTTTCGCCGCGATTTGTTCCATCGGCTCAACCGCGTGACGATCCGGCTGCCGGCGCTGCGCGAACGGTTGAGCGATTTACCGGAGTTGGCGCGGTATTTCCTCGCTCGCGCGGCCGGCGGCGATGGCCGTAAGGCACCGGCGTTGGCCGACAGCACGCTCGAACGGCTTCGCGGCTACTCCTGGCCGGGGAATGTCCGTGAAATGCAGAACATCCTCTATCGGGCCGTGCGCGTCTGCCGTGGGCCGCGGATTCTGCCGAACCATCTGGATTTTCCAGCCGACGACGCGAGCCCCTCCGCCGCGCGATCCGATGAGGGCGACGATGTCCTCGCCGCATTGCGCCAGGCTATTCTCCACGCCTGGAACAGCGATCAACCGAAACTCTGGTCTTTCCTTCACGATAGGCTGGAGCGCGAGTTGCTCGCCTTCGCCTTGGACCGGCTGGACGGCAATCAAACGAAAGTCGCCGAGCGGCTGGATATGGCTCGCAACACGGTCATCAAACGCACCCAGGAATACGGTCTGAAGTGATTGGCGCGCCGTGAACGCGGGGCGCGCACGCCAAGAGCGCGCCGCGCTCACCGCGCGAACACGTCCACGATCGCCATCCAGCGCCTTCCCGCGTGCCTTCTCGCTCCTCGCATTTTCTTGAAAGCGTAAATAACGCTGGAATAAACTGTTGCATTCAGAAAATGAAAAAGACGACGCCATCTTCTGGTTCTGGCATCGCCCTTGCTTTACTCCATTCTCACCGGCGAGGAATCCTGTAGGTTTCTCCCGATCCATGCCGAATTTTCCCACAGTGAAGTGAGGATGCCATGAACTCCTTGACCACTCTGTCCGTGTCCCGCACCCCTCTGTTCGTCGAGCGCACGAGTGTCCCGGCTGCCCGCGATAACAAGACGAATCTCCCTTCGCCGAATGCGATGGCGAGCCAGCGCGACAGCGCGACAGCGCGATGAGCCGTTTCCTGACGACATTGCTGCGCGCGCTCTCTACAGCAGCGGCGTAAAAAGATCGGAATAGGTTGACAAGCAAGGTGGTCGTTCCGCGCCGCGAAACATGGTGGACGCCTTCTATCTCCTTGCATGATGCCGGCGAGGAAAGCCGGCGGGAGGAATCGATGCGTGCCCTGCATCCAACGGAGGAAACATGGTCCGCAACGGGGCGCGCAAATCGTGGGCGATCACATAGCCGAACCGATCCAGGGCGGCGTTGGAGCACGCCAGTTCGCCGGTGCGTTCCTCAACGCGCTGCTCCAGCAATTGATTGATCGCCTTCAACTCTTCCTCGGCCTGCTTGACGGCGGTGATGTCGAAGGCGACGCCCTGTAAAAACAAAGGCTGGCCGTCGTCGTCACGCACCACCTTGGCCTCGCCGTGGACCCACACGGTGCGCCCATCGCGGGCCACAAAGCGGTAGACCGACTGAAACGGTTCGCTGGTAACGACAATACGGGCAAACTCATCGTGCCAGCGGTTGCGGTCGTCGGGGTGCAGCTGCGCGTACCACAGGATGGGATTTTCGAGCCACTCCTTCTGCGTGAAACCCAGGAGTGTCTCAATCTGCGGGCTGACGTATAGTTCGTTGACGCCCTCATCGAGAGCGGCCATGAAGGTGACGGCCGGAATGCCCTCGACCAGCGTGCGATAACGCGCTTCCATTTTGCGCAAGCGCGCGTCGGCGCGGCGACGTTCGCTCGTATCGCGAATCGTGCTGACGACGAAGATATTTTCCCCGACCGTCAACGGACTGAGACTGATCTCGACGGAAATGTCGTGTCCGTCCTTGCGCCGTCCGAACAGATCCAGATGGAGTCCCATCGGCCGAACACGCGGTTCGGCAAAATAGCTGTCAAAGTAGGCGCGATGCCGCTCGCGGAACCGTTCGGGCACCAATAAGTGGAGGGCGTGACCGAGCAACTCTTCACGCTCGTAGCCGAACAACCGCTCCGCCTGGGCATTGACCTGGACGATAACTCCATTTCGATTGACGATGACGACCGCGTCAGGCACCGCTTCGAGAAAACCGCGAAAGCTCTCGTCTTTCAGCAATAAGCGATTGGTCGTCCCATCGATGCTCGACAGCGATGGCTTGGGATAGGCGTCTCGCCTGTCGGTCACTCTGCCTGGCGCGGAAGGCGGAGGGGAAGCGGTCGCCGGATCGAGATGGCCCGCCAACTGCCGGAGGATGGATTGTGCCCGCTCCGGGGTCAGTTCCTCCGTGAAAAACTCACTCGGTAATCCCAAGGATGAAGAGTCGTTGGCATCCACGATAATACCTTGTCTCGCCTGGATGTGGTAAGCGATGACGGTGTTTGACGCCTCGGAATGCGTTCTAGTGTATCGCAACGGACAGGCGATGCCTGATAAATTCTCGCGCGGACACGATGAAATCAACCCGGCGCTTTCTTCTTCGCGTTCGGGACAGGTTCGATCGCCTCCGCCGGTGGAAGCCCTATTTCGCCGGCCGCATCGGCGGCGTTGCCGAGATCGGGACAGAAGATCGCCTCGTTCCATCGATGAATCATGGTCGGGACGGTGAGCGGAAGCGTCAGCGTATCGGCGACCACGGAAAGAGGGAGATCGACGGCCAGGACGCTGACGCCACAGCCAAACGCGAAGGAACCGGCCAGAATTCGGTTGCACGCGGTCGCGCTTTCGGGATACGGCCCCTGGAAAGCCGTTGCGAAAAAGTGCGTACTCCAGCGCCGATCCAGGCTGACGCCGCCGTAGACGCAACGGGGAGCTTCGGGGTCCATAACGCCGCCGCAATTGACCGCCGTCCCACACCCACCCAACGCAAGCGCGAGCGCGGCCGCTAGATGAGCCGTCGCCTTTCTCCCCATGATCTGTCCTCCGGTGAGGCGCAGCATATGCCACAGGCGCAAGCATAGGTCAAGGTGTGTTTCGCGCGAAACGCCAAGCCACGCTACCCGGCGCGTCGCGGCTACACATGAAAGGATTACATTGCCGAGAGCGTCGCCAGCTTCACCGACAGGAAGGGACGTAAAAAACCGCGCCAGCGCAGCGGACGTTGTCGTCGCCGTTTCCATCGTCAACGATCCACTCAAGCGCACGACGCTTTCCGCCAGCGCCTGGCCGATGAGTACGGCACCCAGCGCCGCGGCCAGACCCACGCCGCATAAGAGTCCAGTCGAGGACAGAGAGGAACAAGTTTTTTGCCGATGCTAACGCCGAAAGGGCAGGACGTAGCGGATGATGAAGAAAATGTGGATGAGCGTGCCGCCCATGTCGAACACATGCAGCACCTCATGAGGACCGATGACGCCTGGCAGCACAGGCGGCCACTTGATCGCGTCGCAAACGCCGCCCATCGTGTAGAGAATCCCGCCCAGAAGCCCCCAGAACATGCCGTGCAGCCCGACGGCGCGGATAAGTTGCGCGGCGGGGATCAGGCCTACCCAACCGATGGCAATGTACAGCGAGACCGTCAGCGCATAAGGCGGCCACGGCAATAACCATTTGGCCGCGATGCCGATGACGGCCAATCCCCACACCAGCGATAAGAGCGTGACTCGGAGAGAACCACGCAGAAGGACGGCAAACACCGGCGTATAGGTGCCGGCGATCAGCACATAGATGGCGCTGTGATCGAGCTTGCGAAAATAGCTGAGAAAGGGATTGTCTTGGGGAACGGCGTGATAGACACCGCTGGCACCGTAAAGCAGAACCATACTCACGCCGAACGCACCCGTACTCAGTTGACGCAGACGATCACCTCGGCTGAGTCGCCACAAAAGACCCGTGACATACAGGGCCAGCAGACACCAGAGCAGATGGGTGCCGGCGCTCACGGGATTGCGAAAGATGAAGCTGCTGATTTCGTCCTGCGGCATCGGCTTCCGTTCGTTGGTTCCGTCGTTCCGTCCACCAAGAGCTTATTATAAATCGACCGAACGGGCCGGCGAAGCTTTTTCGCTGGGCACGTTCTACGCCTTCCAGCGCAGCATCACCACGCCCGGCCGCCGCGCGAGTTGGTCGAGGAAAGCGGGCGGTGGCTCATCAACCCGGCCGCCGTGCCATTCCACCTCGTATTCCAGTGTTCGCCGCGTCTCGCCCTTCGCCTTCCGATGGGTCACGCTTGCGGAAATGACGCGACACCTCGCCGCCAGTAGGTGGCCGCGTATCTCCTCCTCCGCCGGGCCATCCTCGCGGGAATGCAGAATCAGTGTGGCATGGCGATCCTGGCCCATTCGTGACTCCAGCCTTTTCAGCCCCCACAGCGCGACCACGCCCAGCACCAACGCCGCCAACCCTAACGCGATCTGACCGCCTCCGAAGCAGAGGCCGATAACCGTGACCAGCCAGAGCGTCGCGGCGGTCGTGACGCCACGGATCATTTGCCCGCGGCGCAGAATCGCGCCGCCGCCGATAAAGCCCATGCCGGTCAGGATGCCCAACGGCAGACGCATCAAATCGATGGTGACGAATGAATCCGGGGTTTTGCCGGTGGTGAGCAGCAGCAGATTCGTCTGGATCATGGCGACGGAAGCGGCCAGGCACACCAGCACGGTAGTGACCAATCCTGCCGGGCGTCCACGCTCGCTGCGATTGATCCCGAACAACGCGCCCGCCGCGATGGTCAGCAAGAGACGCAAGGCGATGTCGTGCCATTCCAAAGTCGTCGGCATAAGTCCCTTCCTCTTCCAAGACGCACTGGCTTGAGCCGCGTTCCTTTTATATCTGACATATAGCCCCCGGCTTGCCGGGGGCTATATGCGCCTCATCGCCGTAGCGAGAAAATCGTTGACAGAAACGGAATCTGTACCTATGGTAAGAATCGCTACTACCTGCCCGTATTGAAATGTGTTTGTTGCTCCTGCCTACCTGACTCACCGGATTGCTGAACGCATAAACGAACATCCCCCAAGCTTCCTTACTCCCGCCTCGCCGTGGGACCAACTTCACTCAGGAGATCGCGTCATGGCCAAAGCTGTCACCGGAACCTGGAATGATGATCCCGCGCATTTTCGCCGCCCCACACGGCGTTCGTTCTTGCATGTGGGGCTTGCCGGCGCTCTGGGCCTGACGCTCGATCAATTTTTCCGTCTCGAAGCGCTTGGCGCGGCCAAGGCGAGCAAACCCGCTCCCGCGCAATCACTCATTCATATTTTCCTACCTGGCGGCATGGCCCACCAAGATTCATTCGATCCCAAGCCGCTAGCACCGATCGAATACCGTGGCGAACTCGGCACCATCCGCACCAAGCTCGAAGGCGTATTTTTCAACGAACTGCTGAAAAACACGGCACAAGTCGCCGACAAGATTACCGTTTGCCGTTCGATGACGCACGGCGAGGCCGCTCACGAACGCGGCACGCACAACATGTTCACGGGTTATCGGCCCAGTCCGGCCCTGACGTTTCCGAGCATGGGCAGCGTCGTCTCGCACGAGTTCGGCCCACGCAACAATCTGCCGCCTTATGTGTGCGTTCCCAGTCAGCCGACCACCTACGCCGGTCCTGGCTATCTGTCATCGGCCTACGCTCCCTTCAGCCTCGGCAGCGACCCGGCCAATCCCGGCTTCACGGTGCAGGATCTCAACTTGCCGGGCGGTGTGGACGAGAAGCGGTTCACGACGCGCCGCAGCATGCTCGACGCGGTTAACGATCACTTCGCCGCCAAGGAAAAGGCCGACGGTCTGGAGGCGATGGACACGTTTTATCAACGAGCTTACAACCTTATCAGCTCGCAAAAGGCGCGTGAAGCGTTCAACATCAACGTCGAGAAAGCGGCCGTTCGCGATGAGTATGGCCGTAATGCCGCCGGTCAGCGTTTCCTGCTCGCGCGTCGCCTCGTGGCCGCGGGCGTGCGTTTCGTGTCCTTGACCTATGGCGGATGGGACATGCACGGCGGCATCAAGAACGGCATGCGCAGTCAACTGCCGGCCTTCGATCAGGCGTTCGCCACGCTCATTCGCGATCTGGAACGCAATGGCCTGCTCGATTCGACGCTGGTTATGGTGTCGTCGGAGTTTGGCCGGACACCGAAGATCAACGCCACGGCCGGCCGCGATCATTGGCCGAAAGTCTTCAGCGTCGTCCTCGCCGGCGGCGGCATTAAGAAAGGCTTGATCTACGGCACTTCTGATTCAACCGCCTCGGAGCCGGAAGACAACCCGCTGACGGTCGAGGATCTGGCGATGACGGTTTACGGTCAGCTTGGCATCAATGCCGAAAAGAAGCTGATGTCGCCCGGCAATCGGCCCATCGACATCGTCCGCGAAGGCAAGATCCGCAAGGAACTACTCGCCTAAGATTTTCACCACGAAAAACACGGAAAAGACGGAAAAAAGACAAAAGGCATGAACGCCGTGAGGTAGGTTCCGCTTGCCGAGCGGAACCTATCGGGGCAAGATCCCGCTCGGCAAGCGGGATCTACCTCACGCGGTTCCAGCTACCAAGTCAGAATTGCACCTGGAGAGAAAACATGACCGGCCGCCGCGTCGATAGGCTTTCTTCTTTATGTATTTTTTCCGTGTTTTCCGTGTTTTCCGTGGTGAATTCTTCTTTTGCCTCGTCGCCGTCGTTAGGTGGTATTGCGCCGCGCGGTGGTCAGCGCGGGAGCGAGATTGTCCTTTCGTTTAACGGCGCGCGGCTGGGAGATACTCAGGAAGTATTGCTTTATTCGCCCGGCTTCAGCGTCAGCAAACTCCAGGTCGTTAACGACAATCAAATCAAGGCCACGGTCAAGATTGCGCCGGATTGTCAGCTTGGCGAACATGCCATGCGGCTGCGCACGGCGACCGGCATTTCGGAGCTGCGCACGTTCTGGGTCGGCGCGCTGCCGACCGTCGAGGAGAAGGAACCCAACAGTGATTTCGCCACGCCACAGAAGATTGCCATGAACGTCACCGTTCATGGGATCATTCAGAGCGAAGATGTAGACTATTTTCTCGTGGAGGCCAAGAAGGGCCAACGGCTGACGGCCGAGATTGAGGGCATGCGTCTGGGAAACACGCTGTTCGATCCCTACGTCGCCATCATGGATAGCAAGCGTTTTGAATTGGCTACCTCCGACGATGCGCCGCTGCTGCGGCAAGACGCCGTCGCCTCCATCGTGGTGCCCGCTGACGGAACGTATGTCATTCAGGTGCGCGAGAGCGCTTACGGCGGCAACGGAGCTTGTGCGTATCGCCTGCATGTTGGCACGTTTCCGCGTCCGCAAGCGGTTCTGCCGGCCGGCGGCAAGCGTGGCGATGAGGTTGCCGTGCGTTTCCTGGGCGATCCCGCTGGCGAATTCACGCAGAAAATCAAGGTGCCGACGACGCCGACCGACAAGTTCGGTGTCTTCGCTCAGGATACCAACGGCATCTCGCCCTCGCCGATTCCCTTCCGCGTCTCCGAATATGGCAATGTCCTCGAAGTCGAGCCGAATAACACGCATCCGGCCGCGACGAAGGCGGAATTGCCGCTGGCGTTCAATGGCATCATCTCCACACCCGGCGATGTCGATTGCTTTCGCTTTATGGCGAAAAAGGGGCAGACGTTCGACGTGCATTGCTGGGCACGCCGCCTCGGTTCGCCGCTCGATCCGGTGATGACGCTGTCCTATTTCAACGGCGGAGCCGTTGCGAGCAACGATGATGCTATTGGGCCAGACAGCTATTTCCGCTTCACCGCGCCTCAAGACAAGGAATATGTCATCAGCGTTACGGACCATCTGGGCAAGGGTGGGCCGACGTATTTCTATCGCGTCGAGTTCACGCCGGTGAAGCCGGTGGCGACGGTGAGCATTCCCAAGGCGGTTCAATACTCGCAGGAACGGCAAACGATCGCCGTGCCGCGCGGCAACCGCATGGCGACGCTGCTTTCCGTGCGTCGAGAGAACTTCGGCGGCGAGCTGGTTTTAGGAGCGCAGGAACTGCCGGCCGGCGTGACCCTGAACGCCGAGAACATGCCGGCCAATCTCGACGTGGTGCCGGTCGTCTTCGAGGCGACGGCGGCCGCGCCCTTAGGCGGCAAACTGACCGCGCTGACGGCTCGCCCCGTCGATCCGAAGCAGACCATCGAGAGCCGATTCACGCAGACGGTGGAACTGATTACGGGTGCCCCTGGGCAGTCGATCTACTGGAAGCGCGACTCCAGCCGTACCGTGGTGGCAGCCACGGCCGAAGCGCCGTACTCAATCCGCATCGTTGAGCCGAAAGTTCCGCTCGTGCAAAACGGCTCGATGAATCTCAAAATCGTTGCCGAGCGCAAGGCCGGTTTCACCGCGCCGATCACGATTACGCCGTTGTTCAATCCGCCCGGCGTCGGTTCGGCCTCATCGGTGACGATTGCCGCCAATCAGACGGAGACGGTTCTGCCGATGAACGCGGCCGGCAACGCCCAGGTTCGCAAGTGGAAGACGGCCGTGCTGGGCGTCGCCACGGTCGGCAACGGCCCGCTATGGGTTTCCTCACAACTGGCGACGATTGAGATTGCCCCGCCGTTCGTGGCGTTCACGATGGAACGCGCCGCGTCCGAGCAGGGCAAGAACATCGAGATGTTTTGCAAGATTCAGCAAAACAAGCCGTTTACCGGCGTCGCCAAGGTGCATGTCGCTGGCCTGCCGTCCAAGGTGACGACGCCGGATGTCGAGATCACGAAGGACACGAAGGAGATTGCGTTCAAGGTGACGGTGGACAAGACGAGTCCGCCGGGCCAGCATCGCAATATCTTCTGTCAAGTCGTTGTCACCGAGAACGGCGAACCCATTTTGCACAACGCCGGCCGTACCGAGTTGCGTATTGATGTGCCGCTGCCGCCCAAGGTTGCCGTCGCGCCCAAACCGGTGAAGCCGACGACAAAGCCGGTTCAACCCGCCAAGCCGGTGGAGAAACGGCTTACCCGCCTGGAAAAATTGCGCTTGGAGCAGGAAGAACGCGAGAAGGCGGCGAAGACCGGGAAGTAAAAGCGCTCACATAGCCCCCGGCTTGCCGGGGGCTATAGGGAAGGTTGCACCTATGCGATTGCATCGATTGATCCTTTGCTGCTTGGCAAGTTGCACGCTTGGCCTCGCTTTCGAGGGCGACGTTCGCGCCGCCGAGACACCGCTGGCACGCCTGGAAGTTTCACCGCCCGACATCCATTTGAATAGCAGCCGGGCGCAGCAACTTTTCGTCGTGCAGGCCAACTACGCCGACGGCATCACCCGCGATGTCACCGCCCAGGCGAAGGCGAGCCTCGTCAATGCCGCGTTCGCCAAGCTGGACAAGAACGTCCTGACTCCGCTGGCTGATGGGGTCACCGAATTGACCGTCGAGTTCGGGGGTCGTTCCGTCAAGGTGCCGGTCAAGGTTACGGATGCGAAGAAGGATCGCCCCATCAGTTTCAAGCTCGACGTGATGCCCATTTTCATGCGCTCCGGCTGCAATCAGGGTAGCTGTCACGGCGCGGCACGCGGCAAGGATGGCTTCCGCCTGTCGCTGTTCGGCTTCGATGCCGATGGCGATCACTATCGCCTGACGCGCGAGATTAATGGCCGGCGCATCAACCTGGCGCTGCCGGGCGAGAGCCTGCTGATGGAGAAGGCGGCCGGCAAGGTGCCGCATACCGGTGGGCAGCGCATCAAGGAGGGCGACGAATACTGGAACACGATGCTGCGCTGGCTCAACGCCGGCGTTCCGCAAGATCCGCCGACCGTGGCGACGCCGGTTGCCGTCGATCTGTATCCGAAGAACGCGGTCCTCGATGGCAAGGGTGCCACGCAACAGATGATCGTTCGCGCGCGCTACTCCGACGGCACTGATCGCGATGTCACCTCGCTGGCCTTGTTCCTCAGCAATAACGACAACTCCGCCAAGATTTCGCCGAATGGATTGGTGACCGCCGCCGAGCGCGGCGAGGCGTTTGTCATGGCGCGGTTCTCCACTTTCACCGTCGGCAGCCAGATGATCGTGCTGCCCAAGGGATTGCAGTTCACGTCGCCGAAAGTGCCGAAAAACAACTACATCGACACGCTGGTCAACGCCAAGCTCCAAAAGCTCCGCATCGCGCCATCGGAGTTGTGCGACGATGAGACATTCCTGCGCCGCGCTTACATCGACATTATCGGCATGCTGCCGACCGTCGAGGAATACCAGCGTTTCATGGGCAACAAGTCCGCTGATCGACGCGCGCAATTAGTCGATGAACTGCTTGGCCGCAAGGAATTCGCCGAGTTATGGGTTCTCAAATGGGCGGAATTGCTGCAAATCCGTTCGTCGAATCAGGTCAGCTACAAGGCGATGCTGCTGTATTACAACTGGCTGCAAGACAAGATCGCCCGCAATGTGCCGGTCAACGAGTGGGTGGCGGAACTACTTGGTGCCAGCGGCGGCACCTTCAAGAACCCCGCGACGAACTACTATCAAAACGAGACGGACATTCTCAAGGTATCGGAGAACGTCGCGCAAGTGTTCATGGGCATGCGCATCCAGTGTTCGCAGTGCCATAATCATCCGTTCGATCGCTGGAAGATGGATGATTACTACAGTTTCGCCGCCTTTTTCTCGCAGATTGGCCGCAAGGGCACCGACGATCCGCGCGAGACGATCGTGTTCAACCGCCGTGGCGGTGAGGTTTCGCATCCGGTGACGAAGAAGGCCATGCCGCCGAAATTCCTTGGCGGGGCGACGCCGGACGTGGCCGGCAAGGATCGCCGCGTCGTGCTGGCTCAATGGCTGGCATCGCCGGAAAATCCGTATTTCGCCACCAATCTCGCCAATCGCGTGTGGGGGCATTTCTTCGGTATCGGCATCATCAATGAGGTCGATGACGTGCGCGTCAGCAATCCGGCGTCGAACCCAGAATTGCTCGCCGAACTGGGCAAACGCTTCACCGAATACAAGTACGATTTCAAGAAACTCGTCCGCGATATTTGTCTCTCGCGCACCTATCAGCTGGCGACGCAACCCAACGCCAGCAACGAAGGCGATACACGCAACTTCGCGCGTGCCGGTCTGCGGCGCATCAAGGCGGAGACATTCCTCGATTGCATCAGCCAGGTGACGGAGACGAAGAACAAGTTTCCGGGTCTGCCGGTGGGTGCGCGGGCGGTGCAAATCGCTGACGGCCGCAGCAATACCTACTTCCTCAGCACATTCGGCCGGGCCACCCGCGAGACGGTTTGCTCGTGCGAGGTGCGGCTGGAGCCGACGTTGTCGCAGTCACTGCACTTGCTCAACGGCAATACGACGACACAGAAGATTCAGGGCGGCAACCTCATTGGCCGGCGTCTGGCCGAGAAGAAGATGCCAGCCGACATCATCGGCGAGTTGTACATTCGCTGCCTGAGCCGCAAGCCGACCGCGAAAGAGCAGGCTAGCCTGGAGAGCATCATCGCGACGGAGCCGGATAAACGGAAGGCGCTCGACGACGCCTTCTGGGCGCTGCTGAATTCGCGTGAGTTTATGTTCAATCATTGAACAGAAGCGCTAACCACAGAGACACAGAGGCACAGAGAAGAAAAGTATTTTGTCGCGGGAGCGAACAACGATGAGTTACTGGCGGATTAAGGCTTCGACCTGGTTTTTCTCTGTGTCTCTGTGTCTCTGTGGTTCATCCCTCTTCGCGGCTGACGCCAAGAAGCCGGCCAAGATCACCTACGAACAGCACGTTTTACCGCTGTTCCGCGAGAAGTGTGTCGCCTGCCACAACCAGGACAAGAAAAAAGCGGGGCTGGTCCTCGACAACTTCACGAAGGTCATGGAGGGCAGCAGTTCCGGCGAAGTCGTCAAGCCGGGCGACCCGGACGGCAGCACGCTGTTCCGCGTGATGTCGCACAAGGACGAGCCGTTCATGCCGCCCAAGTCGCCGATGCTGCCCAAGGAAAGCATCGACCTTATCGAGAAGTGGATCGCCGGTGGAGCGCTGGAGAACGCCGGCAGCAAAGCGATCATCGCCAATAAGCCGAAGGCCGACATCGGCTTGACCTCCGTGGTACGCGGCAAACCCGAAGGACCGCCGCCCATGCCGCCCAAGACGCTGCCTCTCGAACCAACCGTGCGCACAACGCGCGGCACCGCTATCATCGCCCTGGCCAGCAGTCCGTGGGCACCACTGCTCGCCATTGGTGGACAGAAGCAGGTATTGCTCTATCACTCCGATACCCTGGAATTGCTCGGTATTCTGCCATTCCCAGAGGGAACGCCGCACGTCCTCAAGTTCAGTCGCAATGGGAGTCTGCTGTTGGCCGGCGGCGGGCACGATGGCAAGTCCGGCCGTGTCGTTGTTTGGAGCGTCGTCAAGGGCGAGCGCATTGTCGAAGTCGGTGAAGAGTCCGATGCGGTGCTGGCGGCGGACATCAGCCCGGACCAGACGCAGATTGCACTGGGCGGACCGAGCAAGGTTGTTCGATTGTACGCGACCAAAGACGGCAAATTGCAGCAAGAGATTCGCAAACATACGGACTGGGTGACGACGCTCGAATACAGTCCCGATGGCGTATTGTTGGCGACGGGCGATCGCAATGGCGGTTTGTTCGTGTGGGAAGCATACACGGCCCGCGAATATTTCTCGCTGCGCGGGCACACGGCCGCCATTACCGAGGTCACTTGGCGAGCCGATGGCAATGTCTGCGCTTCGTGCAGCGAGGACGGCAGCATTCGCCTGTGGGAAATGGAGAATGGTCGAGCGATCAAGACGTGGAGCGCTCACGGCGGCGTTCAGTCCATTCGCTATGCCCGCGATGGCCAAATCGTCTCCTGTGGGCGCGACAAGTTAACGCGCTTGTGGGATGGAAACGGGACGGCGAAGCGGTCATTTGAGGCATTCGGTGATGTGGCGCTGCGGACCACGTTCAGTCATGACGGCGGGCGCGTGATTGCCGGCGACTGGAACGGTCAACTGCTGGTCTGGAACACGGCGGACGGCAAGCGCATCGGTACGTTGACGGCCAATCCGCCGAGTGTCGCGGAGCAATTGGAATTGGCGGTCAAGGAATTGGCGGCACGGCAAAAGGCACGCGAACAATTGGCAGCAACGGCGACGGCTTCACGAACCGCTGCTCAGAAAGCGGTGGCGGATCTGGCGGCGGCGCAGGCGGCGTCCAAGGCGCTCGCGCCGTTGCAAGCCGCGCTCAAGGCGGCCAACGCGAAAGCGGCGGCGGATCAAACCGCTCTCGATCAGGCAAATGCCGGGCTGACGACGGCGACGGCCGTCGTCGAGAAGTGGAAGAATGCCGTGGCCGCGACCCGGCAGACACGCAAGTGAGGGAGCCGGCCTTTCCGTTGACCGCCGGCCTCGCTATGCTGTCTTTTTACCATCGGGCATGGTTTCATCCGCAAGGAGTGACTCATGGGAGCAAGACGTATCCGCCGCGAGCAGCGGCGCTACGATATGGCTAAATCGCGCCGCATCAACGGCATGCTCAAGATGAAAGAGCGCATTCGCCGTCACACGCGCATGCTGGAGATTCTCAAGAAGGGCAAACTGCCCTACATTCCCACCGTGATGAGTTGGCTCAGCGCCGCGCTGGATAAACCTTCGCGCCAGATCGTGCAGGCAGATGTGGACCAACTACTGAAACAGTCTTAGAGGCACGAACACCATGAATTGCCAGGCCGCAGCGCCAGCAAGGGACGATCCCTTGCTCGCGCTGCGGCCTGGCCAAATGTTAGTGCCTCTCATTGCCAGAAGCAGTGGACGATATAAGCGGAATGGAAGCCCCCTGGCACGCCAAACCACCTACGCCGGTTCAGCGCAGTTGTTGGACTTCGTCGTCGCTCAGAGGAGAGAGTAGCGTACAGCCGATCAACCAACCACCCTCCGGTCGCGCCGTGGCGTGCGCGACGCGCGCCAGCAGCAGACGAGTCTGATCATCGCCGGCAGCCGTCAACTCGATCGCCAAGAGGACTCCTGGCTCGAAACGCCGTCCAAGCAGGAGGCCGACGCCGTCGGGAGAAATGTCTCGGACGATGGCTTCCCAGGATGTTTCCCGCCGCACCGAGAGCGTTTGACAGGAACCTTTGACATCGGATCGATAGCGGACGGAAGCACGTCGTTCCTCTGGGGAGATCGCTGGCGCACCCTGGACCACCATCGCGTTAGCCTTTTGCGACACACTCGCCTCGCTATCCTAATTGGGAGGGGGAGTCACACAAACATAGGGTATCCGTCCCCGTCTGTCAAAAAGCCTCGGCGCGGCGTCCCGCGACGCGGCCTGCTTTCTGATTGCGTCGCTGTCCAGCCGGGTGTAAGCTCCAAGAACAAACCGGATGTTCGGCACGGCTCCGGCGTCTCCAATCCCCTTTCGGAGAGGAACGCATCTCGTCGGGTCGCCGAGCGGCCGGGTGCCGGGCTGGAAGATGGCACGCCATGAATGACTCCAATCCCAAAAATCTGGCCCAGGCGTTACTCGAAGAATCCGGCGATGCGCTGTTTCTTTTCGATCCCGATACCGAGCAACTCCTCGAAGTCAGCCGCATGGCCGTCGATCTGAGCGGCTTCCGCCGCGAGGAGATGCTGGCGCGGCCGGCGACGTATTTTTTCCGCTTCGGCGGCAAGGGCGGCCAGCATCGCCTCCGCGAGGCCGCCTCGCGCACCGGCGTCTTCCATGCCCAAGACGGGTTTTTGCTGCGCACCAACCAGGACGGCGTGTGGATTCCTGTCAATCTGACCATCTCCCGTCTGCACGTTCAGCCGCGGACGCTCGCCCTCATCACCGCCCGCGACGTGCGCGCGCAGCACGAGGCGCATGCACGCCTGACCAACATGGAGGCGGAACTGCGCCGCGTGATGGCCTCCGTCTCCGACTGTCTGTGGAGCGGCGAGTGCGGTCACGATAATATCTGGGTGTATCGCTACTTTTCTCCCGTCGTCGAGACGCTCACCGGCCGACCGCCGCAGACGTTCCTCGGTGCGGCGGACGGCTGGCAAAAGATCATTCATCCCGAAGATTTGCCGTGCTGGCGAAGGGCCGTCGAAGCGCTTCGTTCGGGGCAGGCCAGCCAGGCGGAATATCGCGTTCTCTGGCCGGACGGTCGAATACGTTGGCTGCGCGAGAGCGTGCGTGCCACGCGGCTGGCGAATGACAAATCCTGGCGTCTCGACGGTGTACTCAGCGACATCAGCGAACGCAAGGAATCCGAGGCCCAACTCAGCCGCGAGCGCCGTTTGCTGCGCAGCCTGATGGATAATCTGCCCGACGCCATTTTCGTCACCGACGCCGCCGGTCGCTACGCCCTCAATAACGTGGCCCATCAACGCATGCTGCGGGCGACCCGCGAGGAAGAAGTCATCGGCAAGACCGTCTTCGACTTCTTCTCAGCCGAGCGTGCGGCACGCTACCACGCAGACGACCAGCGCGTACTTGAGTCGGGCCAACCCCTGCTCAATCACGAGGAGAGCCTGACGGATCGGGCCGGCAACCGCCGGTGGATGTCGTTCACCAAGGTGCCCTTGCCCGGTCACGATGGCACCATCGCCGGTCTGGTGGGCATCTGCCGAGACATCACCGAACTGAAGCAGGCCGAGGAGGAGCGCGACCGCTTCTTCACGTTGTCGCTCGACATGCTGTGCATCGCCGGTTTCGACGGCTATTTCAAGCGTCTCAACCCGGCCTTCGAGCGCATCCTCGGCTATCCGCTGGAAGAATTGCTGACGCGGCCTTTCGTGGACTTCGTCCATCCCGACGACCACGAGGCTACCCGGGCCGTGATGGTCCAACTCGCCGCCGGAGGGGATCTCGTCTCCTTTGAAAACCGCTACCGCTGCAAGGATGGCTCGTACAAGTGGATGCTCTGGACTTCGGCGCCGTTCACCGAGCAACGGCTGATCTACGCGGCAGCCCGCGACATCACCGAACGCAAAACGACCGAGGAAGCGCTGGCGCGCGAACGCAATCTGCTGCGCACCTTGATGGACAATCTGCCCGATCACATTTTCGTCAAGGATGCCGCCAGCCGTTTCGTCATGGCCAACGCCGCCACGCTGCATTCGCTGGGCGCGTCCTCTCTGGAGGAAGTCATCGGCAAAACGGACTTCGATTTTCTGCGCCGCGAACTGGCCGAGCAGTATTTCCGCGATGAGCAGGCCGTCTGTCACTCTGGGCGGCCCCTGGTCAATCGCGAGGAGTTGCTCGTTGATCCGTCCGGCCGGCAAAAGTGGCTGCTGACCACCAAACTGCCGCTGCGCGATAGCACGGGTGCCGTTTTCGGTCTGGTCGGCATGAGCCACGACATCACCGAGCGCAAGTGCATGGAGGAGCAATGGCGACAGGCGAAGGAGACAGCCGATGCCGCCAATCGGGCCAAGAGCGAGTTTCTGGCTCGCATGAGCCACGAGATTCGCACGCCGATGAACGGCATCCTTAACATGACCGACCTTGCTCTGGAAACCTCTCTCACCATTGAACAGCGCGACTACCTGCAAATGGTGAAAGCGTCCGGCGATGGGCTGATGACCGTCATCAACGACATTCTCGATTTCTCGAAAATCGAGGCCGGTAAACTGCATCTGGAGCCGGCGCCGTTCGCCGTGCGCGATAGCCTGGACGACACGGTGCGCACACTGGGCCTGCGTGCCCAGCAAAAAGGTTTGGAATTGGCCTGCCACATCACTCCCGACGTGCCGGACCATCTCCTCGGCGATCTCGGACGATTGCGCCAGATAATCATCAACCTCGTCGGTAACGCCATCAAGTTCACCTCCCAGGGAGAGGTGATCGTCACCGTGCGAATGCAGTCAGGAGTCGGGAGTCAGTCGCAGGAATCAGGAGTCAGGAGTCAGGAGTCAGGAGTCAGAAGTCAGGAGTCAGGCTGCGGACTGCGGACTGCGGACTGCGGACTGTATTTTGAAGTGACGGATACGGGCATCGGCATTCCGCTGGACAAACAGGGGATTATTTTCGAGCCATTCGAGCAGGTCGATGGCGGCGACAGTCGCCGCTTTGGCGGCACCGGTCTGGGGCTGGCGATCTCCTCGCAGCTTGTGGCAATGATGGGCGGACAGCTGCACGTCGAAAGTCCCGTGGCCGCGGGCCGAGGCAGCCGATTCCACTTCACCGCCCGGTTCGGACTTCCGCAGGGACCGGCCGCTACCGGACCGGGAGAGCCAAGCGATGTCCACGATCTGCCCGTGTTGGTGGTGGACGACAACGCCACCAATCGCCTGATTCTCACGGAAATGTTGACGAGTTGGCGCATGAAGCCGATCGCCGTCGAGGGGGCGCGTGAAGCGATGGAGGAACTGCGGCGCGCGGCCAACGCCGGCGAGCCTTATCCGGTGGTGCTGCTCGATTCGCAGATGCCGGAGGTGGACGGTTTCGCGCTGGCCGAGCAGATTCGCACCCAGCCGGAACTGGTGGGGGCAACCATCATGATGCTGGTGTCCTCCGATCGCCAGGGCAGCATGGAGCGGTGCCACGAGGTCGGCATTAGCGCGTGCTTGATGAAGCCGCTCAAGCAGTCGGAACTGCTGAATACGATCCTCGATCTGCTCAGCACCAAGGAGGGCCGGCGAACACCCCGCGCGGCGGTCGATTTGGCGGAACCGCCGGCCGGCGTCGAGCGCCGCCTGCGCATTTTGCTGGCCGAAGACAACATGGTTAATCAACGGGTGGCGATGCGCATCCTGGAGAAGCGCGGACATTCCGTAGTGTTGGCGCACAACGGCAAGGAGGTGTTGGCGCTGCTGGAACGCGAGACGTTCGACCTGGTGTTGATGGATTTGGAGATGCCGGAGATGGGCGGGTTCGAGGCGACGGCGAACATCCGTCAGCGCGAGCGTGCCACGGATCGCCACATCCCCATCCTGGCGTTGACCGCGCACGCCATGAAAGGCGATCGCGAGCGCTGCTTGCAAGCGGGCATGGACGGCTATGTCGCCAAGCCGATTCAGGCTCGCGAGTTGTTCCAGGCCATCGCCGAGTTGCTGCCCGTCTCGCCCGCCGTCGAGGAGAGTTCCGCCCCGGCGGTGGTTCTCGATCGCGTTGAGGCGCTCCAGCATGTCGGCGGTGATCCGGAGTTGTTGCGCGAGTTGATCGGCGTATTTCTACAAGATTGCCCGCGGATGATGGAGGAGGCTCGTGAGGCGTTGCAAGCGAGCGATGTCTTGAAGCTCAAGCGAGCGGCTCATTCGCTCAAGGGAGCGGTCGCCATCCTTGGCGGCAAAGCAGCCTTCGACGCCGCCCTGCGTCTGGAGACGATGGCACGCCAGGGCGACTTGAGTCAGGCCGAGCCGGCCTGGGAGACGCTTCGGCACGCCCTGGAGCAGTTGCAGGACACGCTCCGTTCAAGCGAAACGAACCCCACCAGCCCGCAGCGCCGGCAAGGATAAGTCCTTCCCTTGCTGGCGCTGCGGGCTGGTGGGCAAAAAACTAAGCTAAGGAGGTGATGATGTCCGCATCCGAGACGCCCGCGCCGGGTGGAACGCCGACCGCGCAGGAACTTAAGCAAGCGCTGAAGGCATTCCGCAAGCGTTTGAAGCTCACGCAACTCGACGAAGAATCGAAGCTGGGCGGCGGCCCGCTGAGTCACAACCGCGCCCGCATCGTGGCCATCACGCCGCCGAATCAGTTCGCGCCCACTGTCTGGGAGGAACTGGTTAAACAAGGCAAGCTCAAGAAGGCGGGCGGCGGCACGTATGAGTTAGTGGTATCGTGATAACATCCTGCCAGCCCGCAGCGCCAGCAAGGGAACGAATCACCCTTGCTGGCGCTGCGGGCCGGCAGGGTAGTGTTTTTGTGGAGTATCCTTCATGTCCCAGGCCACACGATCCCGTCTCTTGCTCACCGAGCGTTACGCCGCGGCTTTTCCGCGCTCGCAAAAATTGCACGAGCAGGCCCGCGGTATCTTCCCCAACGGCGTCACGCACGATTTGCGTTTTCTGGAACCGTTCCCGGTGTACGTCGATCGCGCGCTGGGTGGGCGCAAGTGGACGGTCGAGGGCCGTGAGTTGATCGATTTTTGGTCCGGCCACGGGGCGATTCTTCTGGGCCATAGTCATCCAGCCGTGGTCGAGGCGGTGCAGCGGCAGATGGAGAAAGCGACCCATCCCGGCGCTTGTCACGAGCGCGAAATCGAATGGGGACAGTGGGTGCAGCGTCTGATGCCGTCGGTCGAGCGCGTGCGTTTCGTATCGTCGGGCACCGAAGCGACGATGATGGCGCTGCGGCTGGTGCGCATCTTCACCGGCCGGCCGCGCGTCCTCAAGTTCGCCGGCCATTTCCACGGCTGGAACGACTTCCTCATCCCCGGCGCCGACACTCCGCACGATGCGGCCGTACCCGGTATCCCCGCGGAGGTGACGGCCAATACCGTCATCATTCCGCCCAACGATCTCGACGCCGTCGAGCGCGCCCTGCGCGGCGATCCGCAAATCGGCTGCGTGATTCTCGAACCGACGGGCGGCCACTGGGGGCAGGTGCCGGTACGCGGGCCGTTCCTGAAAGGATTGCGCGAACTGACAACGCGATACGATCGCTTGCTGATTTTCGATGAGGTCATCACCGGCTTCCGCGTTTCGCCGGGCGGCGCACAGGGGCATTACGGTATCAAGCCAGACCTGACGACGATGGCGAAGATTCTGGCCGGCGGTCTGCCGGGCGGTTGTGTGGGCGGCCGCGCCGACATCCTCGCTTCCTTGGAGTTTCGGCCGGGCAAACCCAAGATGCGTCATCCCGGCACCTTCAACGCCAATCCCCTCTCGGCCGCCGCCGGCATCACCACCCTGCAAATCGTCAGCGCCGGCGAAGCCAACCAACAAGCGAATGCTGCCGGACAACAACTTCGACAACGGCTCAATGCGCTGTTCGCCAAGCGCGGCGATGCCTGGATCGCTTACGGTGAGTTCTCCGGCTTCCGCTTGCTTCCCGGCTACCAGGGACCACGGCCGGCAAGCGATGACTTCATTCCCTATGGCGGAGCGGTGGACAAACTCGACGGGGGCGGCAATCCGCGTTTGGCGCACGCTTTCCGTCAGGGCATGTTGCTGCACGGCGTCGATCTGCCGGGATTGTCCGGCATGACAACGGCCGCCCATACTGAGACGGACATCGAGCAGACCCTCGCGGCGGTGGCCGGGACACTGGATTTGTTGCGTGAAGAAGGATTGGCATGAACCGCGTTCTCGCCAGCCCGCAGCGTCAGCAAGGGTTTTCATCTCCCTTGCTGACGCTGCGGGCTGGTAGGCGGCTTCCCCCTTGCGCTGCTAGAATAACACTGGTTCCGGGTTCCCTCGCAGTCAGGCAAACCAATTATGCCGCGTGATTATTATGAGATACTGAGCGTCGCCAAGGACGCCTCCGACGCCGACATCAAGAAGGCGTATCGCAAGCTCGCTCGCCAGTATCACCCCGATCGCAACCCCGGCGACAAGCAAGCCGAAACGCACTTCAAGGAAGTGCAGGAAGCCTACGACGTACTCAGCGACAAAACCAAGCGCACGCAGTACGATCGCTTCGGTTTCGCCGGTCCCGCCGGCGCGGGCGGCGGAGGACAGGGACCGTTTCGTCCCGGTGGTGGAGGTGGCCAAGGCTTCGAGTTCCAGGGCATGGATCCCGAAGACTTGGCCAGCATCTTCAGCGCATTCGGCGGCGGCGGCGGTGCGGATCTGGGTAGCATGTTCGGCCAGCGTGGGCGGGGACGCGGACGCGCCGCTCGACCCGCGCAGGCGGCTGAGGCCGAGGTCGCCATTCCGTTTCTGCGCGCGGCGCTGGGCGGCAAGGTGTCGCTATCTGTCGATGGACGAGAGATCGACCTCAAAGTGCCGGCCGGCGTCGAGGAGGGCAAGAAACTCCGTTTGGCCGGACAAGGTCCAGGTGGCGGCGATCTGGTTGTGCGCATCAAAATCGAAGCCCACCCCTATTTCCGCCGTGAGGGGAATAATATCATCCTCGAAACGCCGGTCGGCGTGAGTGAAGCGATCCTGGGCGCGAAGGTGGATGTGCCGACGCTGGACGGCACGCATCTGACGGTCAAGGTGCCGCCGGGCACGTCGAGCGGAGCGCGACTGCGGCTGCGCGGCAAGGGCATCGCCGGCGGCGATCAATTCATCGAAATCAAGATTGTTGTGCCGAAGCCGGCCGACGAACGCAGCCGTGAACTCATCGAGGAGTTCACGCGTCTGAATCCACAGAATCCGCGCGAGAAACTGTCGTGGAGTTGATCCCGCTGAGCCGCGACCGTGAAGGAGCGGTGAAACCCTCACTCCCTCACGGTCGCGGCTCGGCGAAGAGAGAACGGACCATGTCTGCCCCGACTACCCCTTCGTTTCGCTTTCGACCGCACGAACATCTACGGCGTCCGCCCGACTTCCGCCGGGTTTACGATCGGCGCCGATCGGTCGCCGACAATTTCTTGATCGTCTACGCCTGCGAGAACGCCTTGCCGTACTTGCGTCTGGGGCTGTCGGTATCGCGGAAGATGGGCGGCGCGGTGCAGCGCAATCGGCTGCGCCGCTTGTACCGCGAGGCGTTCCGCCTGACTCGTCACGAGATGCCGGTGGGATACGATCTGATCCTCATCCCGCGCCGGCCGGAGCCGCCGACCTTGGCGGAGTTGAAACAATCGCTGCCGCGCCTGGTGCGTCAGGCGGCGCGCAAGCTGGAGCGCGAGGCCGATAAGCCATGATGAGGCAAATCGTGGGCGGCGTGCGTTGGCTGCTGGGAAGCCTGCTCATCGGCGGCGTGCGCTTCTATCAGATTTGTCTGCGACCGATGCTGCCGTCGGTGTGTCGCTTCGAGCCGAGTTGCAGCGAGTATTTCATTCTGGCGGTCAACAAGTACGGCCCGCTACGCGGTTCGTGTAAGGGGGCGTGGCGTATCTGTCGTTGCAATCCGTTTTGTCAAGGGGGATTCGATCCACCGTGACCAGCCCGAAGCGCAAGCGACGGGGGAAAGCCCCATCGCTTGCGCTTCGGGCTGGTCAGAGAATTATTTCGCCTCCGGATTGGGTGCCAATTCCTTCGCCACAAACGGATCGATCACGCACTTCTTGACCTCATGGGCGCCGTAGCCGGCGACCGCGAACAGCACGATCAACACCAACCATCCCTTGACGCGGAACAGATTGAGCAAGCCGAGTACGATATGCAACAGCAGACCGACAGCGACGACGGCTCCGCTAATGACGATGGCCCGCGCGAACATCGGTCCTTGCGGTTCCGGCAGCCGCGCCAACCACCAAAAGCTGATGTCCACGACCTGCGCCAGCAGCGGCAACGGGCAGAGCAGGATACGCAGCAAGCGGGGATAGCTGCTGAAGGACAGGATGAGGCCGGTCAGACCGTAGAGCATCGAGAAGCCGAGTAGATGGACGTGGCTCGACTGAGCAAGTTTCTCCAGTGACATGCCATTGGCCGTCTTGACCGAACTACATTTTTTGATGCTGGCGAGCGTGTCGAGAGGGAAGTTTTGCGCTTCGCCGCCGTTGGTATGGCAAGTGGCGCAGCGTTCTTGAAAAAGGCTCTGGATTTTGACCGCCCGTGGCTCGGTGATCTTGTCGCCGTCGTCCACGAGAAACTTGCGGGTCAGCGGTTGGTTCGCCAAGGCCTCCGGCAGCGGGAAATTATCGTCGTTGTAAGCGGATTCGTTGGCGTCGGCGCGAGCCCAGGCAATCATCGCCAGGCGTTCTCCCTCGCGCTCCTTATCCACCGATTCTTTCGCCGCTTCCTTGATAGCTTGGTCCTTGGCTTTGCCGCCGCGCTGCTTCGCTAGTTCTTGTGCCCTTTCGCTGATCGTCTCTTTGTAATCCTCCGCCCGAGTATAGAAGGCCGAAGTCATCTGGCCCGATCCATTCATCTTCTTGCCTTTATAATCTTCCGGCAGCAATTGCTCGATCTTGCATTTCGGTTTCTCCCCAACATGGCCAAAGAACACGCGAACGGCATCGTCGGGGCTGGGCAGCATTTCACCGGGCGAGGCGTGCTGGAAATGCAGTTGCACCAGGGCCGACACATAGCCGATGCCGACCGAGATGAGAAACACCGCCAGCGTCAGGCGCGTGGCCAGCGGCAGATCGCGCAGAGTAAAAGTGTGGAAACCGCTTTGGGTGGGAGTTTCGTTCATGAGATGGGACTCCAGCAGGTGGGTCAAGGGGTGGGATCGAGGACTTCGGCGACGGCGGCCAGTACGCGGGCGCGCGCGTCGTCGAGGGTTGTGTCAAGGATAGCACCAGAGGCCAGGCGATGGCCGCCGCCGCCGAAGCGCTCGGCCAGGCGAGCCACATCGATGCGCCGCGAGCGGAAGCTGACTTTGACGCCGCCGCGCGGCTGTTCCATGAAAAACAGGCCAACGTCCACGCCCGCCAAACTGCGCGTGTAGTTGACGAGATCTTCACTGTCCTGCGGCAGCGCGCCGGTGGTCGCGTAATCGTCGCGGCGAATCTCCGTGTAGGCCACCCGGCCGTTGTGGGCCAACTGAAGGCGCGACAGCACCAAACCCATCAGCGCCAGTCGGCCCAAGGTACTTTGCTCGAACAGACATTCATACGCTTCGGTGGGACGAGCGCCGGCACGGACCAGCTCGGAGGCAAGCGTGAACGTGGCCGGCGTGGTGTTATTGTGGCGGAACCAGCCGGTGTCCATCGCCAGAGCGACGAACAGCGAATGCGCGGCCGACCTCGGAATGGGGCTGCCCAGAGCCGCGATCGCCTCGAAGACAAGCCGGCCGGTCGCCTCGGCGGTCGTGTCCACCAGACGCACCGCGCCAAGATCATCCTGCGTCAAATGATGATCGATGACGGCTTTCGGCACCGGCAGCGTCCGCAGGAAATCGCCGAAATCGCCGAGTTGGTTCCAGGTCCCCGTATCCAACACGATCGCGGCCTCGCTATCGCGGTAGGCGTCGCCGGGCGGCTCAAAACGGTGGATACGCCGCGTGGGATCGAGGAAATCGTAGCGCGGCGGCAGCACGCTGGCGACGGTCATACGCACCGTTTTCGACAGCGGCGGCGCTTCGAGTACGTCGGCCAACGCCAACATCGAGCCGAGACCGTCGCCATCGGGTCGAACGTGAGTAGACAGCACAAAACGCTGGTGACGCCGCACCAGCTCGACAAACGGAGACCAATCGAGCGGCATGAGGAACCTTTTCTTCCGGCAGGTCAACTCAAGGCAGGCAATAAGTCGATTATAAATCGATTCGTCCTATCCGGGAAGCCGGAACGCGCTGGTAACGCGATCATGGGTGAGGCAAGTTTTTCGGAGAAACGGCTGGTCTTAGAGTTGTCATGCCGCTGCGCGGCACCCTGAAACCATGAAAATGGCCGCCTCTACTGAACGGGCTATCAGAAGGGCGGCTTATTTTCAGAGCAGTCACGAACATTTTGGCCAGCCCGCAGCACCAGCAAGGGATTCCAGTAGATCCAA
>DATNCY010000066.1:0-62647 GCA_035553375.1 Gemmataceae bacterium | reverse complement strand
GGGCGAGCCGTTTGCGGTCGAGAGGGTGAGCAGAATTGGGGAGCAGAGGGCCGTTGGGAATGGACAAGGACATGTCACTGGTTGTCAGGACAGGGTGGCACTCGGGAAAAGAGGCCAATTTCCGACTGACACTAGCTATTTTAAGGGCGAAGATTGCCCCGTGGAGAATGTATCGTGGGGCGACTGCCAGGCGTTCTGCGCCAAGCTGAGCCAAACCACGGGTAAGCCGTTCCGGTTGCCCACTGAGGCCGAATGGGAATACGCCTGCCTTGCCGGCTCCGCCACGGCCTACTTCTTCGGCAACGATCCCAAGCAGCTCAGCGACTACGCCTGGTATGTCAATAACTCCGGGAATAAGACGCACGAGGTCTGCACTAAGAAGCCTAACGCCTGGGGGCTATTCGACATGCACGGCAATGTCTGCGAGTGGTGTCAGGATGGGTATGGGCCGTATCCACAAGGATACGGGCGTATAAATATAAATGATCCTCAAAGTGGCAATAATGGAGACGCCCGCGTGGTGCGCGGCGGCTCCTGGCTCTTCGCTATGTGGAGCTGCCGCGCCGCTTGCCGTAGCAAGTTCGCGCCGGGCCTCCGCACCCACGACCAGGGGTTGCGTGTCTGTTTCCTTCTGGACTAATTTACACTTTGCCCTTTGTCCTCTTACCCTTTTCACTTCCGAGCGAGAAGAGACTACCCTTCTTCCTCCAGATCTTCTTCGACCTGGCGCAGCGCTTCCGTAATCTCTGCGGCATCCTTGCCGGCAAGGACAAACCGTACCATCGGACTATCCGTTGGCCCTACCACAAGGAAAAAGCGATCCAGATATTCGTCGTCTTTGAAGAGAGTTATGGGTGTTTTCTTGACTTTGCCAATCATCAGCGAGCCGTTTCGCTCGTCCGAACCATTGAGCGAGCGTTTCGCCGCCACCAAGCCGCGCTCCAGGAAGCGCAGCAACTCGCCCACTATGTCAAGCGATGGAATCTCAAAATAGAAATATACCGTTGGCCCCTCGATCTGCGCGTACCAGCGCTCGACTCCTGACGTGGCTTCGTCGATGGCAACGTCCCACTCACCGGAAGAGCCGTTTGCCAACAGGCCGAAGTTCTCGTTGCCGCGTCCCTGACTGGGCCTTGCGTTCCTTGAAGTCGTCATCGCTTTCTCCCGAGTTAGGGCAGCAGATTGCCTTGCAGATCGACGCGAAAGTATGTCTGTCCGCCATCCTCTTGAACATCCCAATGATCCGGGTCGCCCGCGTGCGCTCTATCCTTGATCCATATCCTATCGTTCGTGTCAACATAACCCTTCTTGCCTTTTTTCGGGCCGTGGCTGACGGTGTCCTTTCGGATAATCTCCTTGTAAAACCTTTTTGTCCGCCTCGCGCCGGACTGGTATCATGGGGTGCGGCATCGGTCGCGGATGCTGTCCCGGCCATGCTCCTGCCCTGCGTCTCCTTGATTGACCCCGTGAAGCGTGAGGTTCTCGTATGCCAGTTGCCGCGCTCTTCCTCGTTTCTCGTTTGCGATCAAAGGTCCGATGGCTCGCCGTCCTCAGCCTGACGGCGTGGCTGCTAATCGGCAATGCCTGGACCGCGCCGCCTCAGAAGGAGCGTCCGCCCCACGGACAGGATCATCTACCAGGACCGGCTCTTTCGCCGGCAGAAGCCATCAAGAAAATGACCGTGCCTGCGGGCTTCTCGGTCGAGTTGGTGGCCAGCGAGCCGGACATCGTCAACCCCGTGGCCATGACATTCGACGAGCGCGGCCGCATCTGGATCACCGAAAGCCTGGAGTATCCGCGCCGCAGCGCCGGCGCTGGACGCGATCGCATCAAGATCCTCGAAGACACCGACGGCGACGGCAAGATGGACAAGGTCACCATTTTCGCCGAGGGATTGAATATCCCGTCGGGCATCGCTGTCGGTCACGGCGGCGTGTGGGTCGCCAATTCGCCGGACATTCTCTTTTACAAGATCGGTGCCGATGGCAAGGCGGCCGGCAAACCCGAAGTCGTCGTCACGGGCTTTGGCCGCAGCGACACCCACGAACTGCCCAATTCGCTGAGTTGGGGGCCGGACGGCTGGCTGTACGGACTCAACGGCGTCTTCAATCACAGTCACGTCAAGCAACGCGGCAAGGATTTTGTCTTCACCTGTACGCTGTTTCGCATTCATCCCAAGACACGCGAATTCCAGCTTTTCTGCGAAGGAACCAGCAATCCGTGGGGCGTCGCCTGGGACAGCGAGGGCAGCGCATTCGTCAGCGCCTGCGTCATAGATCATTTGTGGCACCTGACCGAGACGGGCTACTATCATCGCCAGGGTGGGCCTTATCCGCCGTTCACCTGGAAACTCGGCTCCATTGTCAAGCACCGCCATCAGAAGGCGGCGTATTGCGGCATTCACTACTTCGATAGCGACGCCTATCCGCCGGAGTATCGCGAGAAACTGTACATGGGCAACATTCACGGCGGCTGCATCAATTGCGACGAACTGACGCGCGACGGCGCGACCTATTTCGCCAAACCGCGGCCGGACTTCCTGACGGCTAACGATGCCTGGTTCATGCCTGTGTCGCAGAAGACGGGGCCGGATGGTTGCATGGTCGTTCTCGATTGGTACGACCGCTATCACTGCTACCAGGACGCCAACCGCGATCCCAAAGGCATCGACCGCTTGCACGGCCGGCTCTACCGCGTCCGCTATAAAAACACGCCGCGCGCAGCGAAATTCGATCTGGCGAAGGAAACGGATGAACAATTGATCGCGCGTTTACATAGCCCGAACATCTTCTTCCGCGACATGGCCCAGCGGCTATTGTGCGAGCGAAATAACGCCACGACGCGGAAAACGCTGATGCGCCTCGTCTTCGATGAGAAAGTGTCACGCAAGACTCGCATGCACGCCCTATGGGCGCTGATTGGGGCTGGCTCGCTCGATTCCGCATTTCACGAACATTTACTATCGCACAAAAACTCTTCTTATCGAGCTTGGGGTGTGCGCGCGGCGGCGAATAGCGGTAAGGTCGAAGCGGGGATCAAGGCGAAGGTACTTGGGTTGGCGCACGATCCTTCGGCGGATGTGCTACTGCAAGTCGCCATTGCCGCGCGCAAGATCGAAGGCGTGGACCCAATCCCGACGCTATTGGAAGTGCTGTCGGTTTGCGGTGACGATAAACTCATCCCCGTTATCGTGTGGCAGAACTTGCATCCCTTGTTGGAAGATCATGCCGAGCGTTTCCTGAAAATCGCGGCGAAAACCGACTTGAGCAAAGCGCCGCGTCTGGCGCAGATGATGCCGCGCGTGATGGAGCGCATCCTCGGACGACGCAACGCCGAACCGCGACTGCTGGTGACGCTGTTCCGTCTGCTGAGCGAAAGCAAATCGCCCGATTACAAGACGGCGGGGCAGTGTTTGGGCGTGCTGGCCGGCAAGGTGCAGACCGGCGAAATCCGCGGCGAGCGGGCCACGAGGCTACGCGAACGATTCGCGCCCAAACTCCGCGAATTGCTGCACGATTCCGCCAATCCATTGCGGATGGATGCCGCGCTTTTGGCCACCTCACTCAAGGAACCGATGGGATTGGAAGTCACGCGCGCGTGTTGTCAGGCCAAGGAGCAACCGGAGAACATTCGTTTGCGCGCGCTCGACGCGCTCATCGTGGCGAAAGATGGTAGCGCACTCGACACGGCCACAGCCATCCTCGCGGATCGCAAAACCAACGCGCTCGCCTTCCGCGCTCAGATACTTGGCGCACTGGGGAAGCTCGATGACAACCGAGTGTCAGCGATTGTTCTGGCCGACTACGAACGAATGGAGCCAGACCTGCAACCGCGTGCTATCGAACTATTGACGCAGCGCACGGCATGGGCCGCGCACCTCGTCAAGGCGATCGGCGACAAGAAAATTCCTCGCGGTGCCCTCAACGTCAATCAGGTTCGCAAGCTGCTCGCCAGCAAGGACGCAGGATTGACCAAACAGGTCAAGGCGATCTGGGGCAGCGTGCGCGAGGGACGCAATCCAGAGCGCGAGAAGGTCGTCAAGGACATGGGCGATTTTCTGCGTAAGGACCACGGCGACGCCAGGGCCGGCATGCTGGTTTTCAAAAACCTGTGCGGTCAGTGTCACAAAATCCACGGCGAAGGCGTTGAGGTTGGCCCGGACCTCACCGGCAACGGCCGCGCCTCGTTCGAGCAACTGTTGTCGAACGTCTTCGACCCGAGCCTGGTCATCGGTGCCGCTTATCAGGGAACCACGGTGCAGACCACGAAGGGCCGCGCGCTGACGGGCTTGCTGGTCGAGGACAATGCGCAGCGTGTCGTATTGAAACTGCAAGGGGGCAAATTGGAGACAATCCCGCGCGGCGAGATCGATGAAATCAGTGTCAGCCCGGTGTCACTGATGCCGGAAGGCATCGAGAAACAGCTTAAACCGAAGGAAATCGCCGATCTATTCGCTTTCCTGACGTATGACAAACCACCGAGCGATCCCGCAGCGAGGCGCATCCCCGGCACACCGTGGAAGTGAAAAATTCATCACCACGGAAAACACGGAAAACACGGAAAAAAGACAAAAACCAAAAGACAAAAGACAAAAGAGATGGACATCACCATGAAGCCATTTTTCTCTCATCGTCGGATGTTGTCATTTTGTATTTTTTCCGTGTTTTCCGTGTTTTCCGTGGTGATGAATTGCGTGGGCGCTGAAGAGCCGGAGAGACATTGGGCGTTTCAGCCGGTTAAGAATCCGCCGCTGCCGACCGTGCGCCAGCGGGATTGGCCGCATACGTCGATCGATCGTTTCATTTTGGCCAGGTTGGAACAACGAGGATTGACGCCATCGTCGCCGGCGGATCGGCGAACGCTGCTGCGCCGCGTGACATTCGATCTTCTCGGTCTGCCGCCGACCGCGGAGGAAATCGCCGCGTTCGAGGCGGATCGTTCGCCGGAGGCGTTGGCCAAGGTGGTCGATCGTTTGCTGGCGTCGCCGCACTACGGCGAACGCTGGGGCCGCTACTGGCTCGATGTCGCCCGTTATGCCGACACGAAAGGATATGTATTCTTCGAGGAAAAGGCGTATCCGTGGGCGTGGACGTATCGTGATTACGTCATTCGTTCCTTCAATGAGGATCTGCCCTACGATCAGTTTATCGTGCAGCAGTTGGCGGCGGATCAACTGCCGTTGGGCCGCGATCGCCGGCCCTTGACCGCGATGGGTTTCCTCACGCTGGGCGACCACTTCTCGAACAATCCGCACGACATCATCGATGATCGCATCGACGTGGTGACGCGCGGCCTGCTTGGGCTGACGGTGACGTGCGCCCGCTGTCACGATCACAAGTTCGATCCGATTCCGACGAAGGACTACTATTCGCTTTACGGCGTGTTCGCCAGTTCGGTCGAGCCGATGGAGCCGCCGTTGTTCGCCGAGCCGCCGCATACGCCGGCTTACGAATCGTTTCGCAAGGAACTGGAGAAACGCGAAAAAGCATTGGCCGACTTCGTGAAGACGAAGCACAAGCAACTCGTGGAGTCGGCGCGGACGCGCGTGACGGATTATCTATTGGCGGCGCACGCCATGCGCGATCAGCCGCGTACCGATGATTTCATGCTCATCGCCGACGGCAACGACCTCAACCCGGCCATGCTTGCACGTTGGCAGGCATATCTGAAGCGCACGCGTAAGCGACATGATTCGGTGTTCGCGGCCTGGCACCTGTTCGCGGCGCTGCCGGACAAGGACTTCACTGTCAAGGCGCGCGAAGTATGCGTGCGGATCGGCAACGGCTCGGCGACTGAGAAACGCATCAATCCGCTGGTGGCCAAAGCGTTCGCCGACAAACCGCCGCAGAGCATGAAAGACGTGGCGCAGCGCTACGGCGAACTGTTTCTGGGCACGGAGAAGAAGTGGCAGGAAGATATTAAGCGATGCACGACATCTCAATTACCGCCACCGGCAGCGCTTGCCGACCCGATGGAAGACGAGTTAAGGCAAGTGTTCCACGGTCCGGCTGCGCCACCGGATGTAGCGCCGGCGGTGTTCAGCGAACTGGAGTTGTTGCCGGATCGACCGTCGCAGGGCAAACTGCAAGAATTGCGCAAGGCCGTCGAGAAGTGGCGCGCCGAGGGCGCGGGCGCGCCGCCGCGCGCCAATGTCCTTGTGGATGCGGCGACGCCGTATGAGCCGTGCGTGTTCGTGCGTGGCAATCCCAACAGTCGCGGCGCGGCGGTGCGCCGACGTTTCCTGAGTCTGTTTGCGGGACCGAATGCGCCGCCCTTCAAACACGGTAGCGGTCGGCTCGAACTTGCTAGCGCCATTGCGGATCGTCATAATCCGTTGACGGCGCGTGTACTGGTCAATCGCGTTTGGCTGCACCACTTTGGCAAGGGATTGGTTGGCACGCCTAGCGATTTCGGTTTGCGCAGCGATCCGCCGACGCATCCCGCGTTGCTCGATCACCTGGCGACGACGTTCATGGACAACGGCTGGTCGATCAAGAAATTGCATCGGCAAATTGTATTATCCGCCACCTACCAGCAGCGCAGCGATGGTCGTTCCGATGGTCGCCGTGTGGACCCGGAGAATGCGCTCTTGTGGAAGATGAACCGTCGCCGGCTCGACTTCGAGGCGACGCGCGATGCCCTGCTCACCGTATCGGGCCGTCTCGACCGAACGCCGGGCGGGCCGCCGATGAAGGACATTCTGAACGCGACAGGACGACGGCGCACGGTGTATGGTTTTCTCGACCGACTCCAGGTGCCCGGTCTGTTCCGCACGTTCGATTTTCCCAGTCCCGACGCCAGCTGTCCGCAGCGCGACACGACGACGATTCCGCAGCAGGCGCTGTTTCTGATGAATAATCCCTTCGCGATCGAATGCGCTCGTTATCTCATCCAGTTGCCGGAGATCGCGTCCGAAAAAGATTGCGCTCGGCGGGTGGAGTATCTGTATCGCCGGCTGTATGGACGTGGTCCGACGGGGGACGAAATCAGCTTGGCACGAGAGTTCACGGCTGGGATGGAACCGATTCGCTGGGTGCGTTACGCTCAAGGGTTGTTGATGGCAAATGAGTTCGTGTTTCTCGACTGATGGGAGGAATCGATGTTGCCGCCGCTGAAAAACGGCGATCGTCTCGATCAAAAGACCTTCCACGCTCGTTATGAAGCTATGCCGGAGCGGGTATGGGCGAAATTGATTGGAGGAATTGTTTACCTCTCTCCGCCTCAGAAGGCTCCACTCGGTCGGATGCGCGTCCGGGTTTTCCATTGGCTTGCCGGTTACGAGGAGGCCACGCCAGGAATAGAGGCGCTCCCGCATGTCACGCACATTCTGAGTGAAGAGAGTGAGGTGCAACCGGCTGTCTCTCTGCTCATCTTCCCCGACAAGGGCGGGCAAACCCGAGAGATGGACGACTATATCGATGGTCCTCCCGAGTTTATCGTTGAGACAGCCTCCAGCACGGACGCCATCGAGTTGCACGCCAAGCGCGACGATTACGAACGGACAGGCGTCCGCGAGTATGTGGTCGTCGCTCTCCGACAAGCGCGTGTTTTCTGGTTCGTCTCGCGCAATGGCCAATTCGAGGAACTCGCCCCAGGCGACGACGGCATCTTGCGGTCGGAAGTCTTTCCCGGCCTCTGGCTCGATCCGGCTGCCCTCTTGCGACATGATACGCCGCGCGTCCAAGAAGTGTTACAACAGGGATTGGCCACGCCGGAACATGCGGCGTTCGTGGCACGATTGGCGGGACAGTAAATTCTCTTGCGCACCGAGGAGGTTGCGACATGATTCGCCTCGAAGACGTGCTATTGACTCGCCGCGATCTGTTGCGCCGCGGCGGCATGGGACTCGGCATGCTCGGCTTGGCTGGCGTGCTATCGGCGGACAAAGCGTTGGCCGATGCCGCTGACAACCCGTTGTCACCGAAACGACCGCATTATATCGGCAAGGCAAAACATGTCGTCCATCTGTTCATGAACGGCGGCCCCTCGCACGTCGATACGTTCGATCCCAAGCCGCTGCTCGATAAATATCACGGCAAGCCGTTATCGAGTCCGAACCTGCGCACCGAACGCAAGACGGCCGGCGCTCTTCGTTCGCCCTTCAAGTTTCAGCGCTATGGCAAAAGCGGTATTGAGGTCAGCGAACTGTTCGCGCGCACGGCAGCGGCACACATTGATGATATGTGCATCGTGCGCTCGATGCACGCGGACGTGCCGAACCATGAACCGTCGCTGATGCTGATGAACTGCGGCGATGGGCGGCTGCCGCGGCCAAGCATGGGGGCATGGATCACCTATGGCCTGGGTAGCGAGAATCAGAATCTGCCCGGCTTCATCGCCATGTGTCCGGGCGGCTATCCGATCGTTGGGCCGCAGAACTGGCGCTCGGCGTTCCTGCCGGGTGCCTACCAGGGCACCTACATCGACACGCAACACAGCGACATCCGCAAATTGATCGAGAACATTCGCAATCCCAAAGATTCGCTCGCCGACCAGCGCCGTCAACTCGATCTGGTGCGCCGGCTCAACGAAGGTCATCTGGCGACGCGCGGCCACGACGCGGCGCTGGAAGCGCGCATTCACACTTTTGAGCTGGCGTATCGCATGCAGAGCGAGGCGAGCGATGCCTTTGACATAAACCGCGAACCGCAGGCGGTGCGCGATCGTTACGGCTCCCATGTGCATGGCCGGCAGTTGCTCATCACACGCCGTTTGCTCGAACGCGGTGTCCGCATGGTGCAGGTGTGGAGCGGCGGCGGGCAACCGTGGGACAATCACGATAACATCGCCAAACAGCATGGCAGCTTGGCCAAGCCGTGGGATCAAGCCATTGCCGCGTTTTTGACCGACCTCAAAGTGCGCGGTCTGTTCGATAGCACGCTGGTTATGTGGGGCGGCGAGTTTGGCCGCACGCCGGTTGCGGAATTGCCGGGGCTGAGTGGACGCGATCACAACCATTACGGATTCTCTATGTGGCTGTCCGGCGGCGGTATCAAGGGCGGACACGTTCACGGCGCGACCGATGAGTTCGGCTTCGCGGCCAGCGAAAACAAGGTGCATGTCCACGATCTGCACGCCACCATCCTACATCTGCTTGGCTTCGATCACGAGAAACTAACCTTCCGTTACGCTGGCCGCGATTTCCGCCTAACCGATGTGCATGGCCGCGTCGTCGAAGACATTTTGGCTTGAAGGATATTCGAGATGTTTTACCGCGTTATTCCTGGCGTTCTCGTCGCCTTGCTTTCACTGTGTTCCGCGCTGAGTGGTGCGGAGCCGGCCAAGCCGGAGTTGCCGAAAGTGGCGCTGATTGGCGATTCGATCCGGCTTGGTTATGCGCCGCTGGTGGCGAAACGCCTGGCGGGGCAGGCCATCGTCTTCAGTCCGGCAGCCAATGGCGGCGATAGTGACAATGTCCTCAAACATCTTGAGGAATGGGTGATCCGCGAAAAACCGGATATTATTCACCTCAATTGTGGTTTACACGATCTCAAGCAAGCGAAACGCGACAAGCGCTATCAGGTGGACCGGGCGAGCTATGAGGCCAATCTGAAGCAAATCGTGGCGCGCATCCGCAAGGAAACTTCCGCAACCCTCGTGTTCGCTAACACCACGCCGATCGTGGATGCACGCCATGCGAAGCGCGGCGCGAACTTCGATCGCCATGAAACCGACGTGCAGCGCTACAACGAAACCGCCCTCGCGGTCATGCGTCCGGCCGGCGTGCCGGTGGATGATTTGCATACGATCGTCGAGCGGGCCGGCGTGGAAAAGGTGTTGGGAATGGACGGCACGCACTACACGGCCGCAGGCTACGAACGCCTGGCCGACGCTGTGGCTGATTGCGTGCGCCGGCAGCTTCTCATCCGGCGCGCTCGGCCGACGCCTGCTGCGATACCCGATCCCGAGGCCGGCGCTCGCTATCGCAAAGCGGAGTCCGAGCGCGATGCGCGAGTGCCGCACGCTTATAAAAATCTCAAGGCACCGGATTTCAAGACGCCGGCGAACGCGGCGGAGTGGCGCGAACGACGGCCGCAGATACTCAAGACGGTGGTGCAATCCCTGGGCGATCTGCCGCCGCGCCCCTCGCCGCAGCGCGTTCGTCTCGTGTCGCGCGAGTTGCGCAGCGGATACAGCGTCGAACATGTTGCCATCGACAACGGCGTGGATGGCGACATCTCGGCCCTTCTGCTCGTGCCGGATAAACGAACGAAGCCGGCTCCCGCCATCCTCTGGCTGCATTCGTCCACGCCCGACAAGACGCAGATTCTCACACCGCACAGCAACGGCGGGGCCGAGCCACTGGGCGAGGTCTTCGTGCGCGCCGGCTACGTCGTGCTGGCACCGGATGCTTACTGGCATGGCGAGCGTGCCGGGACCGGACCATCGGGAGACACCGAGACGGGCGTGAAAGAGCAAGAGGCATTGTTCAAGCTGCACTTGTGGATGGGCCGCACTTTATGGGGCATGTTCGTGCGCGACGATCAGATTGCCCTCGATTATCTGTGCGGCCGGCCGGAAGTGGACAAAACGCGCATCGGTGCCACGGGCATGAGCATGGGCAGCACACGCGCCTGGTGGTTGGCCGCTGTCGATGAGCGCATTGCCGCCGTGGTCGGCGTGGCCTGTCTGACACGCTATCAGAACCTCATCGCTCATGGCCAGCTGCGTCAACACGGCGTCTATTATTTCGTCAACGGCTTGCTGAAGCACTTCGACACCGAGGGCGTGATCGCGCTGATTGCGCCGAGGCCGTACCTGGCGTTGACGGGCGAACTCGACGCCGGTTCGCCGGCGGACGGCATCAAGGTGCTTGAGGCGAAGGTCAATGCGGTGTATGCCGCACTCGATGCCCGCGATCACTTCAAAAGCATCCGCTATGCCGACATCGGCCACACCTACACGCCGGCGATGCGCGCCGAAATGTTGGCCTGGTTCGCTCGCTGGCTGAAGCCGGACCAGGCAAAATAAACCGAAGTTATCCCGCGAGTTCCTGGCGCACCCATAGCGAGCGCGGGCGGACGCTGAATATCGTTTCTATCGTTTGCGCGGATTGCATCGAGAAAAACTAAAGAAATCGACAGATTATTCTTTTGGATCGGCGTTCATCTCCTGTTAATCTGTGAGAATTGTTAGCATTTTATCACAGATTCAGGAGGTCTCCATGCCCGCAACTATTTTTACCATTCGCGCGGGGCCGTGGCTTTGCGTCCTGGTTTTGTTGGCGGCCGGCTGTAGCCCCAAGTCTGGCCGTGTGGCCCTCAAAGGCACGATCACCTACCAGGGCGCGGCCATCAAGGAAGGGAGCATCCAGTTCGAGCCGACCGACGCCGCGCAGAGTTACTCGGCCGGCGCCATCGTCAAGGACGGCGACTATTCCATTCCCGCCGACAAAGGCTTGTTGCCGGGGAAATATTCGGTCAAAATCTCCGCGCCCGAAGCACGCGGTGCCGACTCCGCGCCGGATAACTCGCCTGGCGCGTTCAATCTGGCCAAGGAACGTCTCCCGGCCAAGTACAACATCCAGACCACGCTGACGGCGGAAATCACCGCCGCCAACCCGAATCAAGTTGATTTCAAACTCGACTGACACGGACGCGGGCGTTCCGCTTTCCGGTCGTGTTCTCATTCCTTACTTGCGGATTTTCATCCTTCGTGTCGGAGAGGAGATCGTATGTTCCCTTCTCGTGTTCCGCGCCGCGGTTTCACGCTCATCGAACTGCTGGTGGTCATCGCCATCATTGCCATTCTCATCGGTTTACTTTTGCCGGCTGTGCAGAAGGTCCGCGAGGCGGCCGCGCGCATGCAGTGCGGCAACAATCTCAAGCAACTCGCCCTTGGCATGCACAACTACCACGACACCTACGGCACCTTCCCAGCGGGCATGTCGCCGGGAACGGTCAATTTCGGCAACTCGTATTGCTGCTGGGGCACTTGGCAGGTGGCTATTCTGCCCTTCATCGAGCAGCAAAACGCTTTCAACCGTTACGTCAACTATGGCGGCAACGATAGTACCGGCCCTCGCTACGGTGCCGCGCCGAATACGCAGGTGACCAAGCAACGGTTCAAGGCCATGACCTGTCCCAGCGACATGTCCAACGCGCCACTGGGCGGCATCACGTCGCACAATTACGCCGTCAACTACGGCAATACCGGGATCTACCAGCCTTCCTCCGTCGTCAGCGGCGGCAGCACCGCCGTCTTCGGCGGCGCTCCCTTCTCCCCCAGCCTGGGAACTAAACTGACCGTCATTACCGACGGCACCAGTAATACGCTGATGCTCTCGGAGTTGATCCAGGGGCAGCGCTCCGACCTGCGCGGCTTCGGTTGGTGGGGTCCGGGCGGCGGCTTCAGCACTCTCGCCGGTCCCAATAGCAGCATCCCCGATGCACCGGCGCAAAATTGCGACCCCAACGCTCCCAACCCGCCCTGCGCCAATGCTACTTCCAATGCCACCATCAATCAATCCGCCCGCAGCCGCCACACCCAAGGCGTCAACATTGCCCTGTGCGATGGCTCCATCCGCTTCGTCAGCAACGCTGTTTTTCTCGGCACCTGGCGATCCCTGGGCACGTCGCAGGGTGGCGAGGTCTTCGGCGATTACTGACACCCCACGAGGTCCGGCGACTTCGCGCCGGGGCTGAATGACCTTCGGCCACCTGTTGGCGAACGGCCGGCGTAAGCCGGCTGGTAGGCATGCCTTACCAGCCGGCTTACGCCGGCCGTTCGCCTGGCCAAGACAATTTCGGCGGAAATGTTTCACCGAGGAGGTTGAGTGCGGCATTTGTGTACTACGTTTTTACTGGAGGAACAGTTCAAGGCGATTGAATCCAGGGCGACGTTCAGTTTTCCGAGCTGGGCGGCGCGCGGGCAGGATCTCTTTTTCGGGAGAAGACCGTGCGGAAACTGCTCGTGGCGAGCCAAAAAGGCGGCGTGGGCAAGACGACAACATCGATGAACCTGGCGGCCGCCGCGGCCCGGAGCGGCACGCGCGTCTTGCTGCTGGACGCCGACCCTCTCAGCAACATCAGCACGGCGCTGAATCTTGCCGAGCATCCCCATCGCCAATTGCTGCGCCAGGCCGGCATCGACCTGCCGGGCGTCCTTATCACCAACATCGTGCCTGGACTCGACGTTCTCAGCCCCTATGACGAAGGGCGCTGCTCCGACGACGATCTCGATCGCTTGCTGCGTGCCTTGTCCCAGCCGGTTGCCCGGCAGTGCTACGGCTGCACAATCGTCGATGTGCCGCCGTTCCTGGGCGCTAACCCGTCGCAGCTGATCGGCAGTTGTGACGAATTCCTGCTCGTCATGCGTGCCGAGGCGATGGCCTATCGCACCCTGCCGGCTTTCCTCGAACTGGTGCAGCGTTCCAGCCGCGCGGGTCATGTCATCGAGCTACGCGGCATCCTATTGACCTTGCCCGAAGGCGAGGAACTGGGTGGCCGCTGGGAGCGTGAACTGCGCGGCCGCTTGGGTGCGCGCATTCTGCCGGAAGTGATTCCGCACGACGACGCGATTGGCAAGGCGCTGTGGGTCGGCCAGATCAACAGCCATCTGCATCCCGATTCGCCGGCGGGCCGGCAATACAGTCAGCTGGTTGCCAAGCTGGGACTGGCCGACGAATCGCGGCCCGCCGCCGGCGCGGAACAGATCGTGCAGGCGCTACGCGGAGCGGCTCTCACGGTGCAACCCGCCGTGGCGGCCACGGCCACGCCCACGCCGATTGTGGCGGACCCCACTCCTGTTGAAACAGAAAACGACTCCGACACGGTAGATTTTTTCGCTCCCGCGCCGGAATCCGTCAAGCCGGTCGTGCCGCCGATACACCGCGTGCGCCGCCTGAGTCGATCGGGAGAAATCCTCCGGCCCACGCGCCCCGAGCGATCCGTGCCTCCGGTTACTCCGCCGTTGACGCCGAGCAGCCGAACCAAGCCCGCCACCGACAGTGTCGTGTCGGCCGTGCCGCCGGCCAATCCGGTGCCGGCCGCGCCACCCGCCACAGCGAATGCCCTGGCGCAACTCTGGCCGCTATGGATTTTGCTCGGTGCCGTTCTCGGCGGTGGTCTGCGTTTCCTACCTCTTTCGCCATCCCTGCTCCCGATCCTTGTCGGTCTCGGCGTCGCCATCATCGTCGTCGTCGTCCTGCGCAGCATGGCGACGATGCCCGACAACTCCGCTTCGTCGCCGGAGAACCCGCGCGGTCGGACGCGCAGCCGCGAGCAGAAAAAATCTTCGAGTCGATCCGATGCCAAGAAGGACGCCGTTGCCCGTCTGGCTTCGTTGACGAAAGGCACTCCGAAGAGCAATCGCCGTGATCCTCATGCGAATTGAGGCGTCAGCGGATGCCGAGGAACTGGCCGAGAAGATTGTCTTGAGGGTAGCTATGGCCGAGGTGTTGGCGGAATCCCTCCGCAAAGGCGACGCCGGCTTGCCGGCCGCGCTCGGCGCACCAGTCGCGCATCGACTGCACGTAATGATCCATGCCGTGATGCTTCAGCAGCCAATTGCGCTGGCTGGCGTGGGCGGCGAGCATGGCGGCCTTGATCTCCACGACGGCGCTGACATCAATGCGAAAAGCCGGCTCCACAAGGCGTCCCAGGGCATCCTTGCCTTCGATCGGATCGCAATAATACAGAGGGGGTATGTGCGGAATGGCCGGCGGATGGCCCTGAGCGGCGAAGAAGTTGGGGATTGGCGCGCCGAAGGCGGCGGCGCGTACCAGGGTACTCGTCATCTCATGATCGAGCATGTAGTCGGCCGGGCTGTGCGTCAAGACGATGCGCGGCCGGAGCGTGCGCAGCAGGCGCGTGAGGCGCTCCAAGGGGCGTTCGTGATAGAAAATCAGCAGATCGCGTTCTTCCAGACAGTGATAGGCAGCACCAATCACGGCGGCGGCGTTGGCACCTTCCTGACGACGGAGGCAGGCTATTTCGTCGGGACCGTGTTCGACCGAACCGCAATCGCCGGGCGTCATGCTGGCGATATGCACTTGCCAACCATGTTCGCGGCTCAACCGAGCCAGCGTGCCCGCGCATAGAAATTCGGCATCATCCGGATGAGCCAGCACGCTCAGGACGACATCGGCCATGATGCTCTCCACTCACCCGGTTCAGGGAGTCTTGGTAGGGTGGGCAGACGGAGGAGAGACTTTGGGAGCCGCCGAACCCGTGAACAACCCCGGATACAGTCGGTGCAACACCTGCGTCCGTGGCTGGTCCTCAATCAAGGGATGTCCTTCGCTGTCCGTGCCGTCAAACGGTCCGCCCAAAAGCGGGTTGCCCTGGTCCTTTTGGAGCAACGGCGCCACCCAGTTCGTGAGGCCGACCGGACAGATCCCCGCACCGAGAGGATTTTGCATCGCCAGCAGTACCAGGCGGGCCGCCTCGGCCTTGACGTCTTTGCCGTTCTGCTCGATGTACAGGTCGATGTACTTCAACTGAATCTCGAAGGTTTGCTCCTGGATAAATATATCGCGGCGAAATTCCTTGTTCCCCAGCAGAATCTTCTCGCGCCAGGCTTTGAGCGCGTCGGGGTCTTGATACTTCCGCAGGGCGCGCGGATCGGCGTTCCTGAAATGGAGCGTTTGCGCATCGTAGAACAGCTTACGGGCCTTGACGGTCTCCTCCTTGGCCTCGACGAAGGCGCGATTGTAGTGGTGGTTGAAGTTCGTTATCTGATTGGCATAGCGCCACGCCTTCATGAATTGCCAGGCGAAATACTCTCGGCGCGTCTCGGCATCAAGGTTCTCCTCGCGCAAGGCGGGGGTAGGGGAGGCATCCGTCAGGCTGAACTTTTTGGCGAACCGGCGTGCGCGCTCCTCCATGTTCTGCTGCGCTGCCGCATCGCTGAAGTGCAGGTGATTGGCCTCGCCGAAATCCCGCCATAACCGATAGGTTTTATCCCAGGCATCCCGCGCCCACTTGTGTCCGCCGCCGATGGTGGCCGGCTCTCCGCCCGAGAATTTATCACCCTGATCGCGGAACCAATCGGGGATATTCCAGCCGGACGCATCGAACCAGCCCTCGGCCTGCAAACGCTCGGCGGTGAAGCGCTGGGCCTGGGCTGGATAGTCGCGGAAAATGACCGTCGTCATGTGGCCGGGCAGACGCTGATGAACACGATCGATAATCGGCTCGCTGTTGGCGGGCATGTCGCCCGGCGCCGGCAGCGGCTCCTGCGCGTAGCTGTACCAGGCCGCCGCCACCTGATGGGCGTCATCCTCATCGCGCAGTTGGCTGGCCGTCGTCAGCGCATTGGAATCCGGCGCTTGCTGGTGCGGTCTGGCCGAATGCGGCGGCGGCAAGACGGGGAAGCGATCGGCCAACGGTCGCAGCGTGTCCTGCTTCGCTCTCCAACTGCCCGGTGCCGAGGGCAGCGTATCCTCCCAGAGCGAGGGCACGCGCGAATTATCGGCCAAAAACTGCACCACTTCCTCGGCGCGCTCGCAGCGGAACTGGCGGCGCTCGTCGAGCGCTCGTTCGCGGCGTATGCCTTCGCGAAGACGACGCACCAGCTGCGGATGCTGCTTGCAGAAATCCTCAAACTCCGTCAGGTTTAGTTCCTGCCGGCCATCGGTCATCACCTGGAAGCGCCCCGGATCGCGCTCATTGGGCGGGATCATGCTCAGCTGCGACAGCGAACGCAAGGTATTCGTCTCGTCGCTCTGGCCGATCTTGTGCTGCGTGAAAAACCCAATCGACCAGCGGATATCGGGATTGTTCAGATTTTGCCGCTCGCCCTCGGCCAGCAGCCCGACGCCGCGCGTGATATAGAAATACTTGTCGTTGACGCGGTCGGATTCCACCGACACGTTGTAGGCCAGATTCCAACTCTGGAAGATCCACGGCGTGATGAAGTGCGGTTGCAGCTTGGTCAGCGAACGGACGAACAATTCCAGTTCGTTCCACTGATTTTTCTTCTGCGCGTCCATGGCGCTGACCCACAGAGCGCAAGTGGCCCAGCCGCGTGAGCCGATCGTGCCAAGACGGACAATCGCGCCGATCAAATCGACTTCGCCACGGCTCTGCTCGCGGATGGCCAGATCCTGAGCCTGCTTGTCCACGCCCTTGACTTCCATGCCGAAGGCATTGAAATTGGCGTAACGCCAGCCCCACGTCACCGTTAACAGCACCAAAATCAGGGCCGCGTAAATCAGCTTGCGCTGCAAGGCTTGTCGTTGAAAAGGACTCGCCATGATTTACTCCTATCCGCTATCCGCTATCCGCTATCCGCTGTCCGCTATCCGCTATCCGCTATCGGTTTTGGCGGATAGCGGATAGCGGACAGCGGATAGCGGTTATGTCGGCGCCGCAATCTCACGCCATTTGATGAGGTAATAAGCCAGGACGATCCACGGCAACAAATAGCGCGCCAAGAGATACCCATCGAGCAACAACTGCGAGAGGGGAATGTTAAAGCCCTCGCCGACGTAGGTGGTCAGGTTGTAGCGATCCACATCGGGAATGATGTCGAGGACACGGCGGATGAACCAGCGCGAGACGTAATCGAAATAGTTGGCGGCCGTCGCCGCGGTGCTGTCTTCCAACTGAATGAGCGCGACCTGGCGATTGGCCAGCCGCACCAGCGCTTCCATCGGACCGCCGCCGGGAGCCGTGCCCTGGCCAAGCGACTCGATGTAACCTGTCATCCCGCCGCCAAGGTAGAGCATGCCGACAACCAGCATGGTGATGACCCCACTCAGGTACGTACTCAGGGCTACCGAGAGACCAATCACCAGACACAGACGCAGCCATAGCCCAAACATGCCCTTGTAGAAATTGTAGGCGAATGCCGCTTTTTCGCTGCCTCGGTGCGGATCGTCCAGCCGCAAGTAGAGGTCATATTTGGCCATGCCCACGTATTGCGTCGGACTGCGACAGGACACACGCACTTGGAGTGGCGGCAGCGGCGCGCCCTTGGACGAAGGCGACGCGGCCGGTTGACTCTTGAGGGCGTTGCGGAACAGGCCGGCGGGCACATCGACGTACATGGTGTGGTAATCGGTGATGTCCTTGGCGGGCACCACATAATAGCCGAACTCCTCGGCCAGTTGGTTGTCGATGTCGGCATCGGAGCCGCGCTTCCCCTGGGCCAGCAGGCGGGTGCGTTCCTGGTTGTACCTGTCCCGCTGGCTCTTATCGAAGTGGGCCGTCTGGAACTGGAACTCGCAAGACACCCCCTGATTCTCATAACCCTTGGTGGTGCGATAAATGTCGAAGGTGAACTCGCAGCGCACGGTCTTGCGGTCGGCCAGCGAACTGGGCAAGCCGGCGAAATCCCAGACGGCGTATTGCGGTTCCTTGGTGCGCGGCACGGCGGTGATGTAACTGCGATAGTTCCACTCTCGGCCGACGTTGACGCCCTCGCGGTCGTTGCCGGTGTTTTCGTAATGGAGCGTACCGTAGAGCGGCTCGCGAGCCTTGAGACTCTCGGATGCCGCCTCCGGATCGACGCCGCGCAGCACATAGACAACGCTGATCGTGGTCATCACCAGCAAGACGAGCGTCATCAAGGCGGTGAAGCCAAGGAAACGGCCGAGAACGATCTCGAAGCGCTCGACCGGCTTGGTGGTGATAGTGTGCAGGGTCTGCTGGCGGATGTCTTTCGGGATGCTGAAAGCGGCCAGAATGACGGCGGACGCCAACAGCAGAATGGTCATGGACCAGGAGATTACGGCGACATAGGTGCGCACCTGATCTTCCGGTTTGTGGGGGATGAACCAGCTGGCGAACAGGAAGACCAACAGTAAGGCCGAGAAGGCGTACAGGACACGGCTACGAATGGCTTCCTTGAAGCTCAGGCGAGCCAGTGCCCAGATGCGCCGGAAGCGCAGCGTCGAAAAACTGGCGACGAAAGGCAGTCCGGCCGCGGCGATGGCAGCCGCACCGCCGATGGTCATGCAGATCGACAGAAACATCTGAACGGAAGACGAGAAATCGGGCGGTCGATTGGCGAACCACCACGCCAACCCGGCGAAGGCCCACAGAACCAGCACAGGCAGATAGCACAGGGCGGAGACGACCACGCTGGCCAGGAATACGGATCGTTTCCAGCCGGGTATGCGGAGGCGATCCGCGGCGCGCATGCGCGTGTAGCCCAGCAGCAGCCACAAGAGGACACCGAAGGCCGCCCAGCCCCCCGCATTCTGAAGCCCAGAGAGAAAATCACTGGGCACGTCTTGCAGACGCATGGGGTCTCGATCAAAGTTCATCGCAAACATAACAGATCCCAGAGTCCACAACCTCGCACATAGCCCCCGGCTTGCCGGGGGAACCGCCCACCCCCGGCAAGCCGAGGGCTATGGGATTCATCGGCGTTCCGTGATGCCCGTGGGAGAACCCGTATCGGTCGTGCCGCCGGCCTCGCCGCGCTTGACCTGTTCCGGCCGCGGTGCCGGCTCCTTGCCGGGCTGGAAGCGCCGGCCGGGATGCTTTTTGCTCTCCTCGACGATACGCAAGAAGTAATCCTCCAGCGTCGTCGTCGGATGGCCGATCGTGTCCAGCTTACCGCCGTGTTTGCGCAGCACCTCATCGAGATCGCGGCGTAAGTCGTCGGTCAATTCCAGATCGCTCGCCCGCAGCTCAACGCGGCGATGATCTTGCAGCAAGGTTTGTACTTCGCCGTAAGCTTGCAATTCGCCCTCGTTGAGAATGGCGATGCGGTCGCAAACATCCTGCACATCCTCCAGGCGATGACTGCACATGATGACCGTTTTGCCCATCGTGCGCAGATCGCGGATGAGATCTTTCATCCAGCGTGCGCCGAGCGGATCGAGGCCGGAAGTCGGTTCGTCGAGAATGACAAGGTCGGGATTGTTGATAAGCGCTTGAGCCAGGCCGATGCGCTGGCGCATTCCCTTGGAATACTCGCGGAGGGTGCGTTTGCGATCGGCCTTGAGGCCGACTTTTTCGATGAGTTCCTGCGCCTTGGTCTGCCGCTGTCCGGGCGGCATGTTGAACAATCGGCCATAAAAATCGAGCGTTTCCTCGGCATTGAGGAAGCGATACAGATACGATTCTTCCGGTAGATAGCCGATGCGTTCATTCTTGCGCACGTCGGCGGCGGGTTGGCCGAAGACAAAGGCTTCGCCGTCGGTGGGAAAGAGCAAACCGAGCAGGAGTTTGATCGTGGTGGTCTTGCCGGACCCGTTGGGTCCGAGCAGGCCGAAGATTTCGCCTTGGCGAATCTCCAGGTTGAGGGCGCGAAGGGCGGTCTTCTTCTGGCGGCCCCAGAAATCGCGATAGACCTTGGTTAGTTTGCGTGTTTCGACAATCACGTTTTGGGGCATAAGGCCACCTCGTCGAAGACTTCTGGCGAGTCGGGTTTATTCGCTAATACGCAGCCCATGCCGGAATCGTTCGCGGCGTTCGGACAACTTTTCCAGACAGATGGGCGGCGAGGTCAAGATTAGAAACATTGCCACTTTAGGGACCGTCTGAGGCAAATGCAAGCGGCACGGCTTGGCGTTTCGCGCGAAACGCTTGCGTCTCGCGTTTGCTTCCATCGGGCCGGTCGCTACATTAGCTCCATCTCCGCGATAAGGTGAGTCATCGAATGAAGATCAACCGCATCCGCGTCTACCGGGTCGATTTGCCACTGCACGAAGGCAGCTACAAATGGTCGGGCGGCAAATCGGTCACCGTCTTCGACAGCACCATCATTCAAGTCGAAACCGATGCAGGCGTCACCGGCTTTGGCGAAGTCTGCCCTCTCGGTCCTTTCTACCTGCCAGCCTACGCCAACGGCGTTCGTGCCGGCATCGCCGAGTTGGGGCCGCACTTGCTCGGCGAAGATCCGCTTCAACTGGCGAAACTGAACCGCCGCATGGATGCCGCCCTGAAAGGGCACGCCTACGTTAAGTCCGGCCTCGACATGGCCTGCTGGGACATCCTTGGCAAAGTGACGGGCCAGCCGGTTTGCATGTTGCTGGGCGGACGCTACGGCGACGATTTCGGCCTCTATCGGGCCATTTCACAGGAATCGCCCGAAGCGATGGCCGGCCGCGTCGCCGGCTACCGCAGTGAAGGATACCAGCGCTTTCAGCTCAAAGTCGGCGGCGACCCGGACGTGGACATTGACCGCATTCACGCCGTCGCCGAGAAATTGCAACACGGCGATCGCCTGATTGCCGACGCCAACACCGGCTGGCGTATGCACGACGCCATGCGTGTGGTCCGGGCGGTGCGCGACGTGGATGTATACATCGAACAACCCTGTCTCAGCTACGAAGAATGTTTGTCGATCCGCCGGCATACCGACCACCCCTTCATCCTTGATGAGGTGATTGATTCCCTCGGCGCGCTGCTTCGTGGGCACGCCGATCGAGCGATGGATGGGGTCAACATCAAAATCAGCAAGCTAGGCGGGTTGACGAAGGCGCGGCAGGCGCGTGATCTGTGTATCGAATTGGGTGTGGCCATGACGTTGGAGGACAGCTGGGGGGGCGACATCGTCACGGCTGCCATTGCTCACCTGGCGCATAGCACGCCGCCAGAGTTGCTGTTCACGTCCACGGATTTCAACAGTTACGTCACGGTCAGCATCGCCGAGGGCGCGCCGCGGCGCGTCAACGGCCGCATGGCGGCGTCGCTCACTCCTGGTCTGGGCATCACACCGCGCTGGGACGTACTCGGTTCGCCGCTGGTGGAAGTGAAGTAGGTGCCGCGAGCCGAGCGGCACCTGTTGGGTCCAAGTCCGGCTCGGCTCGCCGGACCTACTGCAATCGACAGTAGGTGCCGCGAGCCGAGCGGCACGACTTGAGTAGGTGCCGCGAGCCGAGCGGCACTTGTTGAGGCAAAGTCCGGCTCGGCTCGCCGGACCTACTGGCGAGCGGCACGGCTTGAGTAGGTGCCGCGAGCCGAGCGGCACTCGCGTCCGGCTCGGCTCGCCGGACCTACTGCTGGATAGCGGAGAAAACCTATGAATCCGAACTGGCGAGGGGTTTTTCCCGCCGTCACGACGCAATTCAAGCAGGATGAATCGCTGGATCTGGAAGCCACGGCTCACCATCTCGAAGTGTTGATCCAATCGGGTGTCAGCGGCCTCATTGTCTTGGGTTCGCTGGGCGAAAACCAAACCCTGGCGGCGGACGAAAAGCGGCGCGTCGCGGAGATGACCGTCGGCCTCAGTCGCGGACGTGTGCCGGTCCTCAGCGGCGTCGCCGAGAGCAGCACGGCCGCCGCCTGCCGTTACGTCGGCGATTGTGCCAAACTCGGCGTCAACGGCTTCATGGTCATGCCCGCCATGATCTATCGGGCCGATGCGCGCGAGGCGATGCGATTCTTTCGCACCGTCGCCGCAGCCACCGATTTGCCGTGGATGCTCTACAACAATCCGCTATCGTATCACGTCGATATGACGCCCGAACTGCTCGCCGATCTCGCCGATATTCCGAATCTGGTAGCCGTCAAGGAAAGTTCCGCGAACACGCGGCGGATCACCGAATTGCGCAATGCGGTCGGCGATCGATATGCCCTGTTCACCGGGGTCGATGATCTGCTCTTGGAGAGCGCCATTCTTGGCATTGATGGTTGGGTCGCAGGTACCGGCATCGCGTTTCCCGACGAAAATCAACATTTATGGGATCTCACCCGCGCCGGTCGTTGGGAGGAAGCGCTCCGTATCTACCGTTGGTTCACGCCGCTTTTGAAGCTCGACACGCACATCAAGTTCGTGCAGTACATCAAGCTGGCAGCGCAAGAAACCGGACTTGGGGCAGAGTGGGTCCGCGCTCCTCGGCTGCCATTAGCCGGCGCGGAACGCGAGCAGGTGCTGCACATCATTCGCGGCGCGCTGGCGAATCGCCCGACGATTCCCGCGCGAAGGGCTTAACTCGTTTACGTTTCGCGAAACGTAAACGGGGTGAGTCTAACCCCGAAAATCGCGCCACACGCCGTCTTCTCCTCGCAACTGATTGGGCACGAAGCGCGGCTTATACGACATGGATTCGCAGCCCTCGACGTAATAGCCCAGATAGACGTAAGGCAGTCCCCGCCGCGCCGCTTCCTCGATCAAACACAGCACATTCCAGGTGCCCAATGAATGTTGGCGCTGGCGCGGATCGTAATAGAAATAGATCGCCGAGAATCCGCCGAACGGAGGTTCCGGCAAGACATCGACGTAGCCGACGCCGACCAGTTTACCGTCGAGATAGTAGCACCACTCCTCGACGGGGAAGGGGTGATGGACAAACGAATCGGCATAGCTGGATTTGTCGCGCGGAGCATGGTGCGGCCAACCTTTGTGGTCGGCCTGGAAAGCGTGATAGCGATCGTAAAGGGCGAGCTTGGCGCGGGTGGCGGAAGGTTTACCGATGCGCAATTCGATGACGCCTTCGTTGTGCTGCCGGCAACGCCGTTGGCTGCGGTCAGGGCGAAAGCGCGGTACCAGCACACGCAACGAACGACAAGCGCGGCACGATTCGCAGACCGGACGAAATAGCATATTGCCGAAACGCCGCCAGTTATCGAGCATGCGCTGGAGATACTCGGCCGTCGTCATGCTGGCGACATAATCGTACTCCAGGCTCCACATTTGTTCGGGAAGATAGCCGCACGGGGTCGGCGGGGCGACGTATTGAAACAGCGATTCCATCACCGATTCTCTTTGTTCATTTTGCGGGCCCACTGGCGCGTCAGCCAGTCGCTGATTGGTCGCGGCGTGTGACGCAGCAAACGTGCCTGCCAGGTGATGCCGGTCGGGAATGCCAGGAACGGCTTGCGTGCGTGCAGCGCCCCCACGATGCGCCGAACGGCCTCCTCCACTTCCATCATATCTCCCTCCGGCAAATTGAGGGGAGTTGTCAGCGGCGTGCGAATCCACGCCGGGCAAATGGTTGTCACGACGATGCCGAGCGGGCGCAATTCAACGCGCAGCGCATCAAGCAGACTATTGACGCCGGCCTTGCTGGCGCAGTAGCCGGCCATGTGCGGCAGACCGCGATACGAGGCCATGCTCGATAGCGCGGCCACATGACCGCGCCGCCGTTGGCACATGCCGGGCAGCACGGCATCCAGCGTATTGGCCACGCCGATAAGATTCACCTGAATCTGGGCCGTGAAATCCTCGGCGCGGAACGGATCGGCCGGCGTCTCGATACCGATGCCGGCGCTGGCCACCATCAACTCGGTGGGACCGAGTTGGCTTTCGAGCTGCGTCACGGCCGCGCGCACGGCCGGCAGATCGGTGACATCAGCGACCGCACAGGCCACGGGTTTGCCCTTCAGGTCGGCGGCGAGGCGCTCAAGCGCCTCGGCCTGCCGATCGAGGGCGGCGATGGACGCGCCCTCGGCGGCCAGCGTGAGGGCCAGCTGACGGCCGATGCCGCTGGCCGCTCCGGTGATGAGCGCGACGCGATTGTGGAACGATTCCATATTGCCTCCGGGATGGGACATCGTCTTTTTTTACCAGTCCGCCGCGCCGGCGAGGGACTCGCTTGCTCGCCTCCGGCGCGATTTTTCTCGCTGCATTTGACAACCCCGCGAATGCGACCTACGTTTCCGTTGGTAGAGGAGAGAATCGCGATTCACCTCACTGAACAACGTCGTTTTGAGAAGGCAGGAAGCCGGCAGGAAAACCTCGTGGCCTGCCGCTATTAGTTGCCGAATCGAACTCTCCTCGTGGTTCCGTGCAACAGTAGCTCCCGTCCACAAGGAGGTCTCTCATGCAAGCGCTCGTGTACAGCGTACCAACTTTGGCGGTCTCGACCATCTATTGCCTATGGCATTTGCAAGGCGAACGCCTACGGCGACGCGATCGCGTGTTGCGTCAGCGCGTCGCCTACATGCTATGGGTGATGGCAAACGAAGAAAGCTGAGATCCCGCCTCTCACCTAGCCCTCGGTTTGCCGGGAGTATTTACCCCCGGCAAGCCGGGGGCTAGGTGATGCGCCCTTGACCCGCACGCTCCTCGCGCAAAAAATAGGACAGCGGCCTTGTCTTGCAACCGAGGATCACGCGATGTCCGCGCGGGAGCGACCCCAATTACGTCCGCATCTGGCGGCGACGCCGGAGAGCCGGGGAGGGTACGTCATCTGGGACCAGCTACGGCTGGTGGAACGCCGCCTTCGCGTGACGATGCGCGAAATGAATTGGCTGCGGCTGTTCGATGGCCAACATACGTTCGGCGACATCCAGGCCGAAACCCATCCGCGCAACGACGGCCCACCGCTATCCCTCGAAGATTTCACGCGCCTCGTTCAGCAACTCGATGATGCTCTGTTTCTCGATGGTCCGCGTTTCCGCTCGCGCCTCCGCGAGCATAGCGATAACCCGATTCGTCTGCCTTCGTGTATCGGCTGTTACGGCGACGATCCGGCCGCCATCCGCCGTCAACTCGCTCACCTGTTCGCCGATCGTGGTGGTCCGGGGCGTCCCGGTCCGCGCCGGCCCGACGAGCGTTTTCGCGCCGCCCTCTTGCCGCACATCGACTATGCGCGCGGCGGACGCACCTACGCCTGGGGCTTCAAGGAACTGTTTGAACGCACGCCGGCCACGCTCTTCGTTATCATCGGCACCTCGCACTACAGCTATCAGCGTTTCACACTGACGCGCAAACATTTTCAGACTCCGCTCGGCGTTGCTCAGACCGACCAGACCTACATCGATCGCCTCGTCGCGCACTACGGCGATGGCCTGTTCGACGACGAATTGGCGGCCCATCTGCCGGAACACTCGATCGAACTGGAAGTGGTGTTCTTGCAATATCTCTACCCCGACACGCCCTTCCGTATTGTGCCGTTGGTCGTGGGTTCGTTTCACGATTGCATCACCGCGAATCGTGAGCCGATCGCGCAAGACGACATTGGCCGTATGATTGCGGCGTTGCGCGCCGTCGAGCGCGAGACCCACGAGCCAATCTGCTACATTATCAGCGGCGACCTGGCGCACATCGGTCCGAAGTTCGGCGATCCTCAGGCGGTCAGCCCAAGCCTGCTGGCGCGCAGCCGCCGTCAGGATCACGCGCTCTTGCACGCCCTCGGCGAACCGGCTGGTACGAAGGGTCGTCCGCCGACGCCGGATGTTGCCGACTATTTCCGTGTCGTCGCCGGCGAAGGCGATGCTCGCCGCATCTGCGGTTTGCCGCCCACGTATCTCGTGATCGAGGCGCTTCGGCCCAGCAGCGGCAAGCTGCTGCACTATGATCAGTACATCCATCCCAACGGCGACGAAAGCGTCAGCTTCGCCAGCATGGTATTTTCGCAATGAATGACAAACTCCCCTTGGAGTGTGCCCCGGATTCGTGTTCTGTTCCACGGGAAAATTGTCCCGGCGGCGAGGCCCACGATTGCGCCCTATCCTGCGCCGAGGTATGCGCGCTGCATCCGGGCGAGCAGGTCGCTCCGATTGGTTTGTCCGATGCGCTGGCGCGTTTCGAGCGTGAGGCGGTGCAAGGCACCTGTAACACCGGCCGTTATCGTCTGCCCTACTACAGTTGGGGCGAGGGACCGCCGTTATTATTCGTGCATGGCGTCGGCGATAGTTGTCGTTCGTTCCTCCAGCCGATTTCGCGTCTGTCGGCTCACTTTCGCTGCATCGCCTACGATCTGCCGAGCGGCCACCGCGATAGCGCCCGACTGCGCCGTCATTCGCACGATGACCTTGTCTCGGACGTGTGGGCGTTGCTCGATCATTTGGGCGTGCGGCAAAGCTACATCCTCGGTTCGTCCTTCGGCGCGACGATCGTGTTGAAGGCGATGCACGCTCACCCGGAACGACTGCCGCGCGGCATTCTGCAAGGCGGTTTGGCCTATCGTCCATTGCGTCGCGCCGAGCGCTTCCTGGCCTACTGGGGTCGTTTCCTGCCCGGCGCGATGGCGAGCGTACCGCTGCGCGAGAAGGTGCTGCTCAAAACCACCGGCAGTGCCTTCAAGGAATTATTCCCCGATGTGTGGCAGCACTTCCTCGACTGTTCCGGGCGTGCGCGCCTGGCGGCGTTCGCCGCGCAAGCGCACATGCTGCGTGATCTCGATCTTCGACCGCTCCTGTCCGGCATTCGCCAGCCGATGCTGCTCATCTGCGGCGATCAAGATCGCGTGGTGCCGCCTCCCTACGAGGAGGTTCTGCTGCAAGGATTGCCCAACGCTGGCCGTGTGGTCATTGAAGGCTGCGGCCATGTGCCCAGCTACACGCATCCCGAAGTGTTGGCGGAAGTGATTCGCCAGTTCTTGACGCCGCCGAATTGACAATGTCCGCGATTACAGACACAATCGACTCATCATAACTGCTGGCTGGAATCGGATAGCAAATCATGGAACCTACTCAGGAACTCATTGATAGCATTTATCGGGATAAAATCCTGCGAGCGCGTCGGACTTCTCCAGAGGAGAAACTCCTTGCTGGTCCCCGGCTATTTGCTCGCGCCTGCCGGCTCATGGCGGACGGCATTCGCAACGAGTTCCCCGACGCCGACGAACCGCAGGTCCAGGAAATTCTTCGTGCGCGATTAGCTCTATCGCGGCGACTAGAGGAATCGAGATGACCGACGACGAAGCAACTATGACTGTGATTGATGCGCTGGAGATGCTGGCGATCCCTTACATGGTGGTCGGTTCGTTGTCGTGTACGGTATACGGGGTGCCTCGCTTGAGCCACGATGCGGATTTCGTCGTCGAATTACGTTCTGTACCTCTAACGCATCTCACCGCTCAACTCGGTTCGGCCTTCCGCCTCGACCCGCAGATGACATTTGAGACGACTACCATGTCGCAACGACACGTTCTTGAGGTCGTCGGCATCTCTTTCGCCATCGAACTTTTTCATCTCAGCGATGATCCACACGATCAAGAGCGATTTCGCCGCCGTCGGCGGATAAAGACGATGGGCCGTGACGTCAGCATGCCCACCGTCGAAGACGTGATTATCACTAAACTGCGCTGGGCGCTGAACGCCCGGCGATTGAAAGACCGCGAAGATGTGCGGAACGTCATCGCCGTCCAGGGCCATAACATCGATTGGCCCTATGTCTACGGCTGGTGCGACCAGCACGGAAGCCGCGACCTTCTCGACGAAATCCGCCGCTCCATTCCTCCGCTTTAATGTCCAATTCCTGCTGTGCGGCGGGTGTCCTCCATGTTATGATACTCTTCCGCGTTGTGTTCGTTCCCGCCTTTTGTCCGAGATGTTGCCATGTTGAATCTCGCTTCCGCCCCCATGTGGACGTGTGAAGGCATCGAGCGGCGTGCGTTTCTGAAACTCGGCGCGCTCACCGGCCTGGGGCTATCGCTGCCAACAATGTTCGCTGCCAAGCAAGCGCAGGCGAAGGAAGGCCGCAAGGCGAGCGATGTCAATTGCATTCTCATCTGGACGCGCGGCGGCACGAGTCATCACGACACCTTCGACCCCAAGCCCGATGCGCCCGCCAGCGTGCGCGGCGAATTCAAGGTCATCAACACCGCCGTTCCCGGCGTTCAGTTCACCGAGTTGTTGCCGCGCATGGCGCGCGAACTGAATCGCTACGCCCTGTTGCGCAGCTGGAATCCCAAGAATGGCGGTCATGGCGTCGCCGACCAATATTGTCTCTCCGGTCATCCCGTAAATCCGGCGCTGATCTATCCCTGTTATGGCTCCATCGTCAGCCAATACAAGGGGTTCAAGACGCGCATGCCGCCGCATGTTCAACTCGGCGATCAGGTCGATCGTACCAACGGCGGCGGCACGGCCGGCTATCTCAGTCTGGAACACAATCCGTTCGAGATTCTGTCCGATCCGAATGCCGCGCAATTCACTGTCCGCGACATCACGCCGCCGCAGGGCGTCGATCAGGGCCGGCTCTCCCGGCGTCGCCGTATGCTGCACACCATCGACGCCTTGCAGCGCTCGCTCGACGCGCAACCGGCCGCGTTCACGGCCCTCGATCAGCACTACCAGGCCGCGTTGAATCTCATTACCGCGCCGGAGACGAAACGCGCCTTCGAGATCGACAAGGAAGATCCGCGCCACCGCGACCGCTTCGGCCGCACCCGCTTCGGCCAAAGCTGCTTGCTGGCTCGCCGTCTCATCGAATCCGGTGTGCGTTTCGTGACGGTTTCCGACGGCGGCTGGGATACCCATGCCGACAATTTCAACGCCCTCAAAAAGAATCGCATTCCGCCCATCGATCAGGGGTTGCCGGCGTTGTTGGCCGACTTGCAGGAACGTGGCCTGCTGAAGACAACGCTGGTCGTGTGGATGACGGACTTTGGCCGCACGCCAAAAATTAACTCGGCAAGCGGCCGCGATCACTGGTCGTCGGCCGGCTTCGCGATCATGGCCGGCGCGGGCATCCCCGGCGGCGCGGTGCTGGGCCGCACCGATGACGAAGGCGGCCGGCCGACGCACAACGAATACTTCACCGAGGACATTGCCGCGACGATCTACACCAAGCTCGGCATTCCGCTCGATTTGAGTACCGACACGCCCGATGGCCGACCGATCCGCCTCAACGAAGGCCGCGTCATCCGCGAATGGATTTCGGCATAGTAAAAGACGCAAAGAGAATGCGGTAGGTCCGGCGAGCCGAGCCGGACCATGAGTGCCGCTCGGCAAGCGGCACCTACTCATCTTGCGTTTCGCAAGTTCAGAGGTGCGGATGCGCCAGATGTTTGTTGCCAGATTTCAATTTGGTTCAGCCAGCTACCATACTTGGGCGTGTAATGGATCATGTGCTTGTGGTCTGGGTCGGTCAGGAAGGCACGCCGTTGGGCTCCGCTGCGGAGTTTTTTCGGCACGAACCTTCGGTTCGACAGCCGGGCGATGCAGATGATCCCGGCGTGCGACACACCGGAATCCCTCTCCGCTTCCGCTCCTCGACCACTTCGGGGGCGGCCTGCCTGATGAGAATTCGGATCCAAGCGAGCGCCTCACCCCGCCAATCACTCAGTTCCTTGATTCTCGCATCGATCAGCTGAGAGGGAGAGTCTCCTCCTTTTCCTTCCTTCGAGCCGCTCTTCGTCTTCTTCATGGTTGTTGTCGCTTTCTTCATGGTCGTCGTCGCTCGCCCATCACTTGAGTATCGCGAGGTCAGCACTGATACCATCGCATTTCGTTCCCATCAGGGTCTTCGATGTCAAACCAACTTATCACGTTGGGTCTCGTCTCGATTTCGGGTACATCGACCCGGGCACGCCGCACCAGGCCCCGCACCTCGTTACGGACTGCTTGCGAGGATCCCTGTTGGCGCCGCGCTGGAGGCAGCCCCATCGATTCTCAAGCAAGCGCCTTTGCAGCCGCATAGCGCTTCGGTTCAGCGACCATTCGGATTCCATTCGATGATGCCAGTCTGGCCAGGATGCGCGGCATCTTCCTTATCGCGCCACTCGAACGTCACCTTGAGCGAAATGTTCATGGCCTTGGCGAGGCGGAACGAATGCTCGCAGGCAAGATTCGCGTCAACGCCTTGAATCGACAGGTCGGCTTCCGGCAGATACTTGTAGCCGTTCTCCTCGTAGCGCCCTTGACGCAAGTTGGCGTGAGACGCCTTGCGCACCACGTCATACGAGCCAAGCCGCTTCCGTGCCATGACGTGCATGTCGTTCATCAGGCTGTTCCACTTCGGGCGATGAAGCGCGGTACCATCAACGGTCGCGGAAATCAACTTAGTGTGTGCGAGCTGACGCGATTCTGGATCGAGAGTAACAGCGGTAACAGCGGCAACAGCGGAGCCACCTGAGCCATTGACGTTCGGCGACAACGCGCCGTTGATGCCGGGCGTGCCTCCGTTGTACTCAAAGTAGAAGTCGAGTACGCGGCCACACGTCGAATCCTCGGTGTCGATGAACGGCTTGGCTGCTTTCTGGAGTTTGGCGTAAGTGGCGTCGGAAAGGGTCACGGTTGGCATGGCAACGCTCCTTCTGAGTGGCCTATTGGATATATCTGTATTTATTGTATACTGTAGATGTCAATAAGGGAATGGAAAAACCGATAAAATAAATAACTCCTTGGCTATAGGCACCGTATTGGCCCAAGAACGCCGTTTCTTGCTGCGATAACAGGAATTCTTCACGCCCCACCCCCCATTCTTGTTTCGCAGCGTCGAAGGCGTGGTAGCTATGCATCTGGATGCCCCGTATGCCGAGTTGTTGCGGCTGTTTTCGGGGAGTACGACGAGGGCGTGAGCGGGGCGACAGGAGCCAATGGTTAGGTCGCTGGTCCGTGCGGTGACGAACTGGCTTACGAGGATGTCTGTCGGCGCTACGGGGCCATTCGGGCAATTGGCTGGCTTGCTTCGCCCAAGCGGCAAGCTGAGCTTTGTCGAGGTCGTCCTCGTGGATGTCGAGTTCGCGCGTCCTTGCTCTTGGACTCGCCGGGGGGACAGGACGCAGCGACGTGCCGCGGAAAAAAGCTACTCTGACACGTACTTTGTCAGCCGATGGATGCCGAGGAATCGGCCCTGGTCCTCGACTCCGTAGAAGGGCGTGTTCCATTTGACCGCCTTTTGCACGTCGGGAACGGTGCGCACGATTTCACGTGCAGAAGTCGTCCCTGCCCTTAACCACTCGTACCATGGCGACGAGTTTTTCTAAGTCACCGGTATCCTGATTTACGGAAATTACGAGCGCTTCGATCGCGTCCGCCCCGCTTTTTTGGGCAGCTTCTAAATCCGCTCGGCCAAAGATGAGGAGGTTTTCGCCCGATTTGGAATCTGCTGCAACGATGACATTTGCTTGCTCAACCTGATGGCGCACCTTGACCTTCCAGTAATAATCAGGGTCAGACGTGACCCACGGCACAGACGGCTGTTCCCGCGTGAAAAAGTAGTCCGTGATCGCCTGCACGCGCTTCCTCGACAGCGTCCGTGGCCCCTCCTTCAACAGCAGGTGGTCCCTACCATTGTTAAGGCACTCCATTAGCACTTGGAACATGTGAGCCTTCTGGTCGGCGTCGTAGTCCCAGCCGTCCGTGTAGTGCTTGAAGACTCTGGCGGCATGCAGCCAAAGGCGGATTTCTTGCGTCGGATGCGTATCGCATCGGAACCCGTACTCCCACTCCTCCGGCGTCATCGGATACACGTCTTGCAACGCAAGCCGGATCTCTTCAAGAACCTCGCGGATTTCCGCAGTAAAGGGGTCGTGCTTGAACGCCGAGTCCGTCTTGAGGCTTGTCCGGTAGCGCCAAACAATCTCCCCGAGCCGTCCGTCTTCCCCAACGCTTCGAGTTCGGATCATCCCCGGCCGAAGTTCCCGCTTGGGAACCGTTACGACGGCGTCCGACTCTGGGTCGTGCATGCGGACCATTTCATGGGACATGGATGATTCCTCCTGTTGCTCCTCATCGTTAGCGCTGACTTCACCATTGGCCCTGTCTGGCCACTTGGAGTTAAGCGCTGAATGACTGTGTGTTAGCTGGTTTGAGGTGGGAATGGTGCTGAGCCAGTAGAACCGTGCAAGTCCAGGACCATCCGAAGGTAGCCTTGTTTGTTCAGTGTGTATTCCGCGAAGTTAAAGCGTTTGTAGAAGGCGATCGCCGATTCATTCTCAGGATGAACGCACAGGCCGAGAAGACGATGTTTGTTTGAGTGCGTCACCGCCTTGTAAATGAGATCATCGAGGATACGGTGGGAATACCGCTGGTCCTTCGGCCCGGGTGGTTGCTTCTTGAATGGCGTCTGAACCCCCAGGAAGGGAATGACGTAAATCGGAACCCACGGGCCCTTTTTTGGATTATCCCACCGCCATGCGGTCTGGCCAAGTGAGCCGTAGCCCACCAATTCGTTGGCCGCCGTTCGGTACAGCCAGACCTGAGTTTTGTTGTTCGCCATGTCATCCAGCGCACCGCCCTTCCCGCGAGGTGCCCGGATCCAATCGGCTACCTCGGTTTCGTAGGACTCGGCACCACAGTCGAAGTTGGCAACTTCCGAGAGCAGGTTTTCGGAAAAGGAGACGGGCGGTACAAGAGGAGTACAAGAAATCTCAGAGCGTTTCTCTGTCGTTGGAATGGTTCCGGCATTGGGTTCGCCTTGGGGGACGGTTGGGCTGCTCATGTAGGATGCCTCCGCTATTGGATCGGCTTTGGCTGGTGACGCAGGCGGCCCTCACCGTTTTCGAGGATGTGATGAAGCCTCTCGGCTTCTTCTTGGGTGAGTTCGTCCGCGTGCAGCGCCTGGGCCTTGGATAGGACCGGCGGAACCCAATCGGCTATGGTCTTTTCGGCAGAGTCGTAACACTCCCGAAAACCCACAGAGAGATCAATCGGCCCGAACTGTTCTTCATAGACCTCAAGTTGACTGAGATTTCGATCAGCCACCTTAAACCACCACTTAAACAGACAAATAACCTCCGAATTTTCTTCTTCTGAGAAGGAATCGAGTCCCTGGGATACTCGTTCTCGCCACGAGCCATTGCGGTTCGCAATGGCATTGAAAATGGCAATGCCGATGGTGAGTTGCTCCTGAAAGTCCCAGAACCGCATTGCCTCGTCGTGATGGGCCTTCCACCCCTCTTCGTAGGCCTGCAATTGCCGGCCGATGGGGCTCCGTGTAGTCATGATTCGATCCTCGATTAGTGTGAAGAGAGTTCCGCGTCCCGGCAGCCTCATGGGTTTCATCAGGAAAGGAAGTTCCAAATCTCTAACCTTCACTATATGATTTTACCACTTTCTACGGCTGAGTCACTATCGGGATGGCAGTCGGTGAGGCGGCGACGCAGGAACTCTTGATCGGTGCGGGCGCTCGTTACTCGCAGCGCTTCCTGTCAGGCGCGCTCGGCGGCGGAATTCTGGCTGCGGCGGAAGTAGAGTTCGCTCTTGACCGCGTGCCAGTCGGGATAGCGGGCGGGGATATTGTCCGGAGCAACGGCGGCCAGGTGGTCGAGTCCGGCTTGCGGGCCATGCAGGTAGCGCGACAGCACCCCACTACACGCAGCCTGGGCATCTCAGGAGTTCGGGCTATTCTCCGCGTCCCTAGCGAGAACGCGGACGAGTTTCTTCTTCCAATAGGAGAGATTTGTGCGCGGCACTTTACTTGAGTAGCGCCACGAACCCAGCCTGCTCGAAGTGGTGGTCGGCGGTAAGGCCGTCGGCGATGCCTCGCTCTTGCATCACGACAAATGAGATGCAGTCGGTGAGGGACCAATCCTTGTCCGGCCGGGAGGCAAACAGAGCAACCCCGCGCTGCCAAAGATCAGCCGATGCGGGGACAATCGTAACCTCTGGATCCTTCTGCAAAGATTGCAAGAGTCCCAAAAACACGGCTCGATGAGCCGCTTCACAAAAGAAGGTCGCTACCTCCAGGAGAACGTATTCGGTGGTGACGACGCGCCCGTGGAACCCTCGCCCGACGGCTTCGGCTCAAGCGTGATTGACATCGCGAGGGCTGAGCGCCGCGACGTAAAACGAGGTGTCGGCAAAAACAATCCTCATTCTTTCGCTAATCCGTGCGTCAGGTAATGGTCAATTCGGCTGGACGCGTCGGGTGGCAACCCGTCCGCCTTGCCTACGACATCGTTGAGCCGATCCCATAAGCTAGGCCGATTGTCCAATTTGTCACGCACCGTGACCTCGACCTCGGTTCCCTCCGGCAACGTGACCGGTTCATCAAAAACGACGACCCCATTCTGTACATGACCCATCAATGTCATTTTTGGTCCTCCGCGATAAGGCTTCCGGACAATCGTATTCTATCAGCTTTACGGATCCAAACTCACCGGCGAGTCCAACGATTCCACGCGCCGGCAGTCGGCGAGGCGGCGACGCAGGAACTCTTGATCGGTGCTTGCGCTCGTCCATCGCAGCGCCTCCTGCCAGGCGCGTTCGGCGGCGGAGTGCTGGCCGAGGCGGAAGTGGAGTTCGCCCTTGACCGCGTGCCAGCCGGGATAGCGGGCGGGGACGTTTTCCGGGACAACGGCGGCCAGGCGGTCGAGTCCGGCTTGCGGGCCGTGCAGGTAGGCTTCGGCGACAGCGCGGTTGAGCGCGTGGATCGGCGACGGCGCGATGCGGTCGAGCGCGTCGTACCCTTCGGCGATCCGGTGCCAATCGGTGTCCGCGAACGTCGGTGCCCGGCAGTGTTCCCAGGCGATGCCCGCTTCCACATGATAGCGCGTCAATTCGTCGCCGGCGGCGGATCGGGCGAGCCACGCCATGCCCTCACGCACGTCGCTCCACTTCCAGGTAGAACGATCCTGCTGCTCGAACAGAACGATGCCCCCATCGAGAGTGAGCCGCGCATCGAAGCGGGCCGCGTGGAAGCACATCAAGGCGAGCAAGGCATGGACCGCCGGAACGTCGCCGACGGGATGGCCGGCTAGCATTCGCGCCAGCCGCCGGGCCTCGTCGCATAGGTCGCGGCGTATCGGTACATCGGCATGGGTGGCGTGGCAGCCTTGACTGAACAGCAGGTAGATGACCGAGAGTACCCCGTCCAACCGAGCGCGAAGCTGGGGAGCGGCCGGTGCCTCGAAATCGACGTCCAGGTCGCGTAGCCGATCTCTGGCCCGCTCGATGCGTTTCTGGACGTTGACCTCGGTGGTGAGCAGGCCGCGGGCGATCTCGGCCGTACTGAATCCGCAGAGTGTCCGCAGCGCGAAGGCGACGCGCGATTCCGCCGGCACGGCTTCATGGCAGCTGACGAAGAGGAGGCGGAGCGGCTCGTCGCCGATCTCGTCGGCGAAATGCGCTTCGGGCGGCGGCGTTTCCCGCTCGGCCTCCTCCGCCAGGTGCGGCAACGCCTTGGCGTGGGTTTGCTCCCGCCGCCAGGCGTCGATGGCGAGATTGCGGGCGGTGCGGTAGAGCCAGCCGCCCGGGTCTTCGGGAATGCCGCGCCGCGACCACGTCTCCAGAGCCTGCACGAGCGCGGTCTGTACGACGTCCTCGACCAGGTCGAGCCGGCGCACGCCGAGCGACCGGGTCAGCACGGCGACGAGCCGGCCGAACTCGTGGCGAAAAAAATGCTCCACCAGGGCACGAGGTTCCTTCATGCGTAGCCGCCCAATTCGCGGATCTCGATCACGTTGTCGCCCGGACACTCTCGAGCGATTGCCACCGCCGCATCGTAGTTGTCGGCCTGGATGAGGGTAAAGCTGGCGACGAATTCCTTGGCTTCGACGTAGGGGCCGTCGCTCACGATTCCCCCCTTGAGGAGCCGGCCACTCGGTTTCAAACCATCGCCGCCGGGCAGAATCGACGCGCTGAACTTCTGCATCCAGGCATACCATTGGCCCGCCAGGACTTGCATTTCCTCAGGAGACGGCCGGGATTGGGGAGCGGTGGAATGGCGAAAGATGAACAGAAACTTCGGCATGAGATGGTTCTCCAAACGGTTTCACTTGTTTGAGCCAAGGCTCTTTTCCCCGGCCCTCTGGTGGTACAACGAACAAGGTACGACCGTTCGGACACTGCCACAAATTATTTCGCGGGAGTACGTCGTCGTAGCCGAGCCGGACAGGTGTAGTAAGTAGGTCCGGCGAGCCGAGCCGGACTTTGACTCCATAGTGCCGCTCGGCTCGCGGCACCTACTGGCGATTGCAGTAGGTCCGGCGAGCCGAGCCGGGCTTTGACTCCATAGTGCCGCTCGGCTCGCGGCACCTACTGGCGATTGCAGTAGGTCCGGCGAGCCGAGCTGGACTTTACCTCACTTGCCCTGGTTCGCCGCGCCGGTTTCATGTTAGCATGCGGTCCCCCGGAAAGTGTGCGTCTGAACCGAGAGGCGAGCGCATGAATCGCAGACAATTTCTGAAAGGAATCGCCGGCAGCGCCGTGGCCGCGCCCGTGGTGGGGCTGGCTTACGGTCGCGCCGAGGCGAACTGGATCGACATTACACGGCACACCATCCGCGTACCAAATCTGCCGCCGCCGTTTGCCGGCAAGACCATTGCTCTGCTGACCGATCCGCACCACGGACCTTTCAACAGTTTGTCCTTTATTCAATCGATCGTCGAAGAAACCAACGCCCTGAAACCGGACCTGATCGCGCTAAGCGGCGATTTCATCCAGGGACCGCGCCGCGAGTACGTCGCGCCTGGCCTGCAAGCGCTCGGCAAATTGCGTGCGTCGCTGGGTGTCTATGCCGTGCCGGGCAATCACGATCATCTGCGCGGCAACATCGACGCCGTCCACCGCGCCATCAATGAGAGCGGCATCACTAACGTGACGAACGCCGGCCGCTGGATCGAATTGGACGATCATCGTTTGCGCATCGGCGGAGTAGATGATTTGTGGCATGGCGAGCAGGATCTCGACGCTGCGCTGGACGACGCCACGGACAAGGATGCTTGCCTGTTGCTGTCGCACAATCCCGATTATGCCGAGACACTGCGCGATCCGCGTGTGGGGTTGATGCTGTCGGGCCACATGCACGGCGGTCAGATTGTCGTGCCTGGACTCGGCTACCACTGCCTGCCGTCACGCTATGGATTAAAATATCTGCAAGGTTTAATTCGTGCGCCGCGCACGCAGGTGTTCGTATCGCGCGGCCTGGGCACGGTCGGCTTGCCGCTGCGCATCCACTGCCGGCCGGAAATCAACTTGCTGACGCTGGCGGCGGCGTGAATGTTCGGGATGGCGCAACGAGTACAATAGAAAGCCGCGATTACGGAGTTGGCTTGGCCGACTCGGTCTCGACTTTGACGATGTGCCGCAGGTCGATATGAATGGTCCGCTCAATCAGCGGCTTGTCGGTGTCGCCTTGATCGGGGAGCGGCACGACGAGTACCGCCATGCCCGTACCAACCCAGACCAACTCCCGGCTACGGATTTCATGCACCGTGCCGTCACTCACATATATCCGCAGGGGTACGAACGGCTTTTGCCCTACCAGCTTCTGCAAATCCGCCGACGTCATGGATACCCCCGAGGATACCATTTACTCGCTCAAATCCTTCCGCCAACTATCTCTCATACCAGCGGCGTCGTGAGGCGGACAGGTTTAGAATGTAGTTTAGGTTCTGCTGCTGCCTCGTCTTCGCCAGCGACTTTCGCTGGCGCTTTAGTTCCCCCGGCTTCTGGTAGTAATTCTGCCGCCGCTTGGTTGGCTTCGGCTTATAGACCGGCCACCGGTTCCCCTTGAATACCCACTCGCGGAGTCGCCGCAGTGCTTGCTCAAGCGACTCGCCCTCCCGGACTCGGACCTTTGCGCCCACGATAGTGCGTCTTATACGGCTGACGCGGCACCGGTGGAAACAAGGACGCCGAACGACCACGTCACGGGTCTTCGGCTTGTAAAAAAGCGATACGTCACACAACTCGCCTGAGACTTGCTCCAGTATAGCAAACGCTCCGAGGAACCTCTACTACAAGGACACACTCACATCCCGAAGAACGGCACCGGCACGAGAAACGCATGCTGTTCGTACAGGCTCCAGACACCATTCCAACTCGTGAATTGCGTGAAATAGACGATCAGCACATAGAACGCCGCCGCCGGCAAGAAGGTCAAGCGAGCGGTCCAGCGGAAAAACCAATGACGCGGCGTTTGTCGATGCACGGCGCGACCCAACGCCCAGCCGGTCAGCAAACGCGCCGGGAAGATGAAGGCAATAAACACCAGACTCGGCAGCCAGGCCGCCTCGCGCGGCACCATCTCGATTTTCAGCAGATACAACGGTAGCGCGAACAGCAACGTGATGAAGTAAGCGAAGGCAAAGGCGTAAGGCGCGCGGCGAAAGTCTTTTCGTGCCGCCATTACGTCGAAAGCGGCCGAGAGGCGGTTGGTCATGGCCAGGCGCATCTGCATGAAGGGCAGGTACACCAACACCAGCGCCAGCAGCAGTGCTCCCTGAAAGCCGAGCAGCGGAGCGATGGGCGTGTTCACTCGGCCCAGAGCCAGCATCGTCACCGGCAGAGCCAGCCACGCCAGCGCCCCGATGAAACCACGGAAACCGAGCGAAAAATAGTACGGCAGTCGTAGAGATACGAATGCATCCCAGACGGCGTCGCGCGACTCGGTGTAGTAGCCGCCGCGCGCCAGTCGCAGCAATACCCAGATAAAATTGAACGGCCAGAAGAAGTAACGCAAACGGCCGCCGCGCGCGCAGGCCATACCGATGTGTCCAGCCGTCAGGCCGATCAGCACGAACAGACCGATGCGCCAGCCGGCCGCCTGACGGCCGTCGGGATCGATGATCTGTGCGGAATACGCCAGGCCAGCGACGAAGCGCGCCGGCAGCAGCATCAGCCAGCAGCCCAGCACGACACCGCCCAGCCGAGCGGCTCGACGTACACCGATGAAGCCGTCGCGCAACCGTCCCGTTCGCGCTACCCGGCCACCCGATTCGAGCAGATAGCCCAGGCTCAGGAATTGCAATAGCGGCAGAGCGGCTAACACGGCCAAGCCGATCATCAGCACCGCCACGCCGAAGATCCATTCCAGCATTGATGCGACCGCGCGCACGCTGCGCCAGGCGATCGCGAACGCACGCGCCGCCGGATGCGGCAACGGCTCAACGAGCGTGGGGACATCCGCAGGCAACACTTCCAGCGGCGCATCGGTTTCTCTGTCCGCAGGCAGAACCTCAGGGATACGAGGCGGAGCGTCCGCGACCTCCAGCACAGGGATGGGGCGGTAGAGGGGGATGCTCGGAGGTGTGTCAAAGGTGTCGGCCATGAAAGGAATTACCTTCCGTCCGCACTCCGGTTTCAATGTTAAGAGGCACGAACCGAATGAATTGCCAGCCCGCAGCGCCAGCAAGGACTTCCCTTGCTGGCGCTGCGGGCTGGTCAACAAGTTCGTGTCTCTAACAAGGATACCCTACGGCACGACTTCCAGCCGCTTCAGAGCCGCGGAAGCCTCCCTCGTCAACAATGCTCCCACAGGACCGCCGGCCCAGCGCTTCAACAATTTTTTCGACGCGCCATCGCCGATCCGTTCCAGGATCGCCACGGCCCGTATCCGGCGAAGTCGTTCCGAGGTAATGGCGACTCCCTGTCGTTGTTCGAGAATCCTCGTCACGCGAAGGCGGACTTCAAGAGATTCCGGGCGTTTCCGAGTCGCTTCGAGGTAGGGTAGTGCTTGTTCATCCAGTCCGTGAAGTGCTTGCGATGCCGCTTCGCGGACAGCGAATACGTCGCTGCCGAGATCGGCAATCAAGCGCTGAATCCGCTTGGGATCGAGTGCCTCCACGGGTTTAATCTTCTCAGCGAAGAGCTTGACCGCGTCCGCCGGTGCCGCCAAGAATCTCCCCTCGGATTGGAACGATGCGGCGGATTCCCTTGTCGCCAGGTCGTTCCATGCGCTTTCGAGGGGCACGGAACGCGCGACGCGCGGAGGCCGGATGTCCCAGGCTAATACCGTGGTGTCGGGGTTGCCGCAAAGAATCTGCCCGGACGGCGTGAAGGCCAAGGCGGTCGTCCGTTCCTGGCTCTTGAAATGGGTTTGTTCGGTCCAGGTGGCTGTTTCCCAGATTCGGATCGTGCCATCGTAGGAGGCCGTCGCCAGCGAGCGGCCAGCGCACGAGAACGCTGCCATCTCCAATCCATCGGCCAATGCCTTCACCGGCTTGCCGGCGGCAATGTCCCAGATCGCGCCTCGGTTCACGAGCAGACGGCCATCGGGCGAAAACGCCAGGTCCAGCGCGGCATTTGTATTCCAGTTTAGTTGGCGCAGTTCTTTGCCACTGGCCATGTCCCACAAGCGAATCACATCGGGCGGGGGGACAATTCTTCCGAGGTTTGTGACCCCTCCTTGGCTCGGATTGTAAGCCACGACCAGCATCGAACCGTCGGGAGAAACCGCAGCTTGTTTGATGCGATTGGATTGCTTCTTTTCCGCATTCGGAACGGCTTGAAAACTCGTTTGTTCTTTCCCTGCTTCGACATTCCACACTCGCACCGTGCCTTCTCGACGATCGACCGTAACGAGCGTCTTGCCGCCTGCGGTGAATGTTAGGTCTTGATCGCCCCCCTTGAAAGCGGGGAATCGCTCGACCAACCGATCGGCGGCCAGGTCGAACAGATGGATCTTGACATCGCCGTCGATGACGAACCAGGCGAGCGTGCGTCCGTCGGGACTCATGGTCATTCCCCGCTGCCAACTAACGCGGAGGGACCGCAGGTGATTGCCGTTGGCCCCGTCCCAGATATGGGCGTCGCCTCCCTCGCCGCATGTGACGATCCGTCGGCCATCGGGCGAGACCAGAATCTGCCAGACGATGCTATCACCAGCCGCCGTGGGTGTGAGGGTCTTCCCGGTGGCCGTATCCCAACGGTAAATGGCTCCGTCAACGGCTGCGGTCAGCGTCTTTCCTTGTTCCCGGAAGTGAAGGCATCGGGCTTGTTTTCGGTCGAGACGCAGCCGTTCTTCCCCGGTCGTGGTGTCGTACAAACGGATCGAATCGCCAGCAGCGGCCACCGTTTTGCCATCGGGTGAGAAAGCCACGCAACCGGGATTCCTCCCGCCGCCGTCCGGCGGGAAGGCTTTTCGTTCTTTGCCGGTGTCCACATCGAAGAGCCGGAGCCGACCGTCGTGGGCACGGGTGGCCAGCGTTTTCGCGTCGGGAGAAAACGCCAGACTCGGAATACCGTAGCTTCGTTTGCCGTGCATGAAACGGCGAAGTTCCTTGCCGGTTTCTACCTCCCAGAGCCGGGCGAAGTAGTTGCCCTTGGCGTTGTCGAAACTGCCGCTCGCCATCAGTTTGCCGTCCTGCGAGAAGGCGATGCCGAGAGCCTGCCGGAAGCCGCTTGGAAGGTCCGACTCAGGATTTTCCAGCGAGAAATCGCGGATCGGCTTTCCACTCTCGAGGTCGATCAGGTGAATGTCCTTCCCATCGGAGATGGTGGCAATGGCTTTGCCGTCCGGCGCGAACGCGAGCACCACGCCGGCGCTCCACGGATTCTTCTTGGGAAGGGCGAAAGTGCGAAGTTCCCGCCCCGTCTGGGAATCGCGGATGTGCAGGTGAAGTTCCTGCTTGGTGACAATCGTCCGCCCGTCGGGAGAGAGGGCGATGGCTTCTCCCGTGTCGTGCTTGAGCGCGAAGCGGGCGCGACCCGAAACGAGGTCGAAGACGCGGGTGCCCCCGAAAACCCTGCCGCCGTCACAGACGAACGCCGTCTTGCCGTCGGCGGAAACGGCCATGCTTGCGATGCCCGCGCCTTGCCGAAAACGAGAGGTGCCGAGTCGCATCGTGCTGCCGGCGGGCAACGGATCATCCCTTTGCACGATCTTTTCCTCTTGAGCCGGCTTCGCTTGCTCCTTTTTCCCTTCCGCTTTCTTTGGCGGGTCGGCCTGGCCCATTCCCGCGTAGATTCCAACACCGACGGCCGTGGCGGCAACCAGCGCGAGGATTGATTTCATGGCAAAGCCTTTCATTGCGGTACTCGAACTGACAACGAGGACGGAAATCGTCGCGGGCACGACCGCCCTCGTCGAGAAAATGAGACGCAGGGAGGAGTCGAGAAGCAACTTGCTTACCGTCGCTTGCAGAGCCTCGGGAGTCAAGACCGAGAGAGCAAGCCCGACGGAGGCGATACCCCGTCGTTCCAGGCGGATTCGCAGGGTTTTGCGGCCTTCTTCCAAGCGTCGCTTCAAGGTACCGAGCGACAAGCCGAGTTGCTTGGCCGCTTCATCGCGCGACAAACCGGACAAGTAACACAACAAAAGCGGTGAACGTAATCGTTCCGGCAAGCGCTGCAGTTCCTCGTCGAGTGCCTGGCGAACCTCCTGCCAAACCAGTCCGGCTCCCGGATCGCTATTTTCGCACGGCTCCGGCGGCGCTTCCTTTGCACCGGAAAGCCGATTCTTGCGGACTTTGGCGGCGATCCGGCAGGTTGTCTTGTGAAGCCATGCCGGAAGAGTGCGCCCTTGGCGGATCGTTTTCGCCAGACGGACCAGGCTGAGAAAGACGGCCTGGAAGACATCTTCGGCATCGTGGGTATTCTCGACTAATCGACGAGCGGTTCCCAGTACCAAGGGACCGTGACGAGCGATCAACCGTTCAAATGCTTCGCGATCGTTGGCCGTGACGAAGCGATTCAGCAGTACAGCGTCTTCCGACGGCACGGCTTCCTCGCACAACCGGCGAAGGTAACGCTGCAACACCTCGATCGATCGATCGGCCATGCGTCCATTCTCGTCGGGAAGATTCGACTATGCCTTATAAGTACCCACGGCGAACGAGGCGGCTCAAGGTTTTTTGGGGTATACGGGGAGAGTTGAAACCTGTCGCCCCTTTTATGGTACTCTATAACGGATCGCACCCGCGAGGACATTACACCATGTGGCGGCGCAACCTGCTTTTCTTCGGTTTACTCGGCGGCGGCATCTTCGCCCTCGGTGCCGGCCTCATGCCGCCGCGCCAGCCGAAACCAATCACGCGCTTCGACGCCAGCGCGTATCAGTCGCCGGAGCTTCGCGCCGTCGTCGAGCGCGTCGATATTTCCTTCCGTCATCAGTGGAACGCGCAAGGACTGCATCCGGCCGCGCCCGCGCCGGATCTGAGCGCGGCCCGGCGTCTTGCGCTGGGACTCATGGGCACCATTCCCTCGCTGGAGGAGATTCGCCAGTTCGAGTATTTGCCCGCCGAGCAGCGTTTGCCGTGGTGGATCGATCATATCGTGCAGGATCGCCGTTTCGCCGACAATTTCGCCGAACGCTTCGCCCGCGCCTTTGTCGGCACCGAAGATGGACCGTTCATCCTCTATCGTCGCCGCCGCTTCGTCGATTGGCTGGGCAATCAATTCGCGGCAAATCGGCCCTACGACCAGATGGTCCGCGAACTAATTGCCTCCGAGGGACTGTGGACGGACAAGCCAGCCACCAATTTCCTCAGCGTCACCATTCAGCCCGACAACAAGAATAAACCCGACCCTGTGCGGTTGGCCGGCCGAGTCACGCGGGCGTTTCTTGGCCTACGTCTGGACTGCGCTCAGTGTCATAATCACCCCTACGCCGAGTGGAAGCAGGCCGATTTCCAGGCGTTTTCCGCCTTCTTTGGTCAAACGCATCTCGGTTTTACCGGCGTTTACGATGGCCCCGGCGAGTACAACGTGAAGGATCGCAAGACACAAGAAGCGCATGCGGTCGAGCCGGGCGTGCCGTTCGCGGCGGAGTTGCTGCCCGATACGGGCAGCCGGCGCTGGCGGCTGGCGTGTTGGGTCACGGATGCGAAAAATCCCTATTTCGCGCGCGCCGTCGTCAACCGCGTCTGGGCGCTGATGCTCGGCCGGCCGCTGGTCGAGCCGGTTGATAACCTGGAATCCGACGCGGCCGCCCCACCGGCGCTGGATTTATTGGCCGACGATTTCGCCACGCACAATTTCGACGTGCGCCGTCTCATTCGCGTCATTGCTTCCACGCAGGTCTTTCGCCTCGATAGCGCCAGCGAACACGAGGTCGGCGAAACGGAAGAAAAAGCCTGGGCCGTCTTCCCTCTGAGCCGATTGCGGCCCGATCAGATGATCGGCGGCGTTCTGCAAGCATCGTCCGTATCCACGCTCGACGCTGAATCGCACATTCTCGCGCGGCTGGCGCGCTACGGCCAGCGCAACGACTTCGTCAAACGCTACGGCGACACCGGCGAAGATGAGTTCGACGGTCACGGCGGCACCATTCCGCAGCGGTTGCTGATGATGAATGGCTCCCTTATCCGCGAGAAGATCAAGGAAGGACCGTTCACCGCTTCTACGCAGGTCGGCTGGATGTCGTCCGACGATGCCCACGCGGTGGAGGCGGCTTATCTGACGGTACTGACGCGCCGACCGACGCCGGCGGAGGCCGAGTATTTTGAACGCTTCCTCGCCGAGCCGGACCTGAAGCCCAATCAACGCTTGGAAGATCTGTTCTGGTCCCTTATCAACTCGACGGAGTTCTCATGGAACCATTGAGCGTCTGTCCCATAAGCTCCCCTCTCCCCTGTACTCGGGGGAGAGGGGTTGGGGGTGAGGGGGAGAGAAACCCGCTGAAGCCCCGCCCCCTCACCCCTCTCCCCCTGAGTACAGGGGGAGAAGGGCTTAGTGCCCACTCTTCTCTGAACCGTCGAGGTTTTCTGCGTCTGGCCGGTTTAACCGGCGCGACCTGGCTGACGCCGATCGGCCATATGTTGGCTCGCGCCGCCGAGGCGCCTGCCGAACGTGGCCGCCCGGCGCAATCAATCATCATGCTGTGGCTGCAAGGCGGTCCCAGCCAGTTGGAGACGTTCGATCCGCATCCGGGCACGGCCATCGCCGGAGGGACGACGGCCATCCGCACCGCGATGAAGGGAGTGCAGCTGGCTACTGGCCTGGAGCGAACGGCGGCGGAACTGGGTTCCATCGCGCTGGTGCGTTCGATGGTCAGCAAGGAGGGCGACCACGAACGCGGCACCTACACGATGAAGACCGGCTTCCGGCCCGACCCAACAATAATCCATCCGTCCATCGGCGCGGTGTGTTGCCATGAATTGCCCGTCGCCGGCACCGACATCCCGCGCCACGTCAGCATCTTGCCGGGTCAATGGCCGGCACGCGGCGGTTTCCTTGGCGAAAGCCACGACGCCTTCAAGACCGGCGATCCCGCCGGCGAGGTTCCCGATACGGTTTCGCATCTCGCGCGTGAGCGAGAAGAGAAACGATTGAAGCATCTCGATGTGGTGGAGAGCGCGTTCGCGCGCGGCCGGCGCGGGCGCGTCGAGGCGACGCGGCACGCCGAGACGGTGGCACGAGCGCGGAAGATGATGAGTTCGGAGCAACTGAAGGCATTCGATGTTTCGCGTGAGCCGCTGGCGCTGCGCCGAGCCTATGGCGACACGCCCTTTGGCCGAGGCTGTTTGGCGGCGCGTCGCCTCATCGAGGTGGGGGTGCGCTGTGTCGAAGTGACGCTGGACGGCTGGGATACGCACGCCAACAATCACGCCTTGCATCGCCAACGGCTCACCATTCTTGACCCGGCTTATAGCACGCTTTTGCGCGACCTGCGCGAGCGCGGCCTATTGGAGCGCACGGTCGTTCTCTGCACCGGCGAGTTCGGGCGAACGCCGTCGATCAACCCATTGGGCGGCCGCGATCATTGGCCCAACGGTTTCAGTCTAGCCCTGGCCGGCGGCGGCATACGCGGCGGCCAAGTCATTGGCGAGACCGACCCCGAGGGCAAGAAAACGCCGACCAAGCCGGTGAGCGTCGGCGATCTGCACGCCACCATCCTAACGGCGGTTGGCATCGATCCCAAGAAGGTTAATCAAACGCCGATCGGCCGCACCGTGCGTTTCGCCGAGGGGACGCCGATCGCCGGTTTGTTGGAGAAGAAAAGCTGACCAGGCTCATGGCCTTGCGATCCGCAATGTTTCCACTGACAAACTGGCATGCACAATCGCTCACCTCACGCCAGCAGTTTGCGCACGAGCCGGCCATGCACATCGGTCAGGCGGAAGTCGCGGCCCTGGAAGCGATAGGTCAGCTTCGTGTGATCGAAGCCGAGCAGGTGCAGCAGCGTCGCGTGCAGGTCATGCACATGAACGCGGTCGTCGGCCACGTTGAAGCCAAACTCATCGGTCTGGCCCAGGGTCAGCCCCGGCTTGAGACCGCCGCCGGCCATCCACATCGTGAAGGCGTTGGGATGATGATCGCGGCCATCGTTGCCGCCGCCCTGCACCATCGGCGTGCGGCCAAATTCGCCGCCCCATAATACGATCGTCTCATCGAGCAAACCGCGCTGTTTCAGATCGCGTACCAGCGCCGCGCAGGCTTGATCGGTGTCCTTGCAATTCTTCGTCAGATCCTTCGTGAGATTGCCGTGCTGGTCCCACGATTCATGGAACAACTCGACAAAACGCACGCCGCGCTCCAGCAGACGCCGAGCCAGCAGACAATTATTGGCGAACGACGGCTTACCCGGCTGCGCGCCGTACAAATCGAGAATGTGCTTCGGTTCCCGCGAGAGGTCCATCAATTCCGGCGCGCTGGCCTGCATGCGATAGGCCATCTCGAACGAGTTGATGCGCGTGGCGATTTCGGGATCGCCGACCACGTCGAGCCGGGCGTGATTGAGACGCTGGATGGTGTCGAGCGATTCACGTTGAATGTCGGCATTGATGCCGCGCGGATTGGACAGGTACAGCACCGGCTCACCGCTGCCGCGGAATGGCACGCCTTCGTAAACCGTGGGCAAAAAGCCGCTGCCCCAGTTCGAGTTGCCGCCGCTCGGCCCCTTTTTGCCCGAGTTGAGGACCACGAAGGCCGGCAGATCGCGCGCTTCGCTGCCAAGGCCGTAGGTCAGCCACGAGCCGAAGCTCGGCCGGCCAAACTGCTGCGAACCCGTGTTCATGAAAATCTGCGCCGGCGCGTGATTGAACGCATCCGTGACCATCGATTTGACGATAGCGAGATCGTCCACAACGCCCGCCAAGCGCGGCAATAATTCAGACAATTCCGCTCCGCATTGACCTCGTTTGGCGAACTTGAACTTCGGTCCCAGCAGTTTTGAACTGGGGTTGATGAAAGCGGCGCGGTAGCCTTCCAGAAGATGTTTCGGCGGCAGGGTGCCATCGTACTTGGCCAATTGCGGCTTGTAATCGAACAGTTCGAGATGGCTGGGTGCGCCGGCCATGAACAGAAAGACGACGCGCTTGGCCTTCGCCGGATGATGCGGTTGCTTGACGGCCAGCGGATCGGTGCGTGCAGGCGCGGCGTGGCCGGTCTCACGCAGCAGTTCATTTAGTGCGATTGTTCCCAGACCGACGCCGCACTGACGAAAGAACCAGCGCCGCGTCACGAGTTTGGGATCTTGGCCGAGAAGAAGATGCGTCTGGCAGTTCATGGAGTCACGTCTCTGATTTATGGAGTCGAGAGATCGGTTATATCGCCACCCACGACGCTTCCCATTGGTTAAGGATTTGCGGACAAACCCCTGCCAGCCCGCAGCGCCAGCAAGGGTTCCCTTGCTGGCGCTGCGGGCTGGCAATTCCCCCCGCGTCGATCGCGCCTCGCCAGGCGACGCGATTACTGGAGATTGAGGTCGTGGACCTGCTTTCCTTCCACGATCGTGACGGCGAGAGAGGACGTTTTCGGGTTGCTGTACTTCGCGGGGATGGCGACGAGCTTTGGCGCTTCCTTGGGAGTTGCGGGCGTTTTCGCTCCCACGCCAATTTTATCACCCGGCAGAGGAGCCGCCGGCTTGGTATCGATGGCAACCTTGTATTCGCCCGGCTTGAGAACGCCCGCCACGGTGTAATTGCCGTCCTTGGTGATGGGTGCGCTAATCACACCATCCTTACCCTCGAACAGAATGGAGCCGCCCGGCAGGGGCTTGCCGTTGTAAGTCACCTTACCCGAAATGCTCGTTTTGGCAGCAGGCTTCTTATCAACGGGTTTCACCTCCACGGGCTTCTTGCCCAACGGTTCCCCCTCGATGGGTTTCTTATCCACCGGCTTCTTGTCCACCGGCTTCTTGTCCACCGGCTTTTTATCTTCCGGCTTTTTATCTTCCGGCTTCTTGTCCTCCGGTTTCTTGTCTTCCGGTTTCTTGTCTTCCGGCTTCTTTGGCGCGACGATCTCGCCGCGTGTGGAGTTGATGGCGGCGAGGATGGTCGCCGTGTCTTTGTCGGCAACCTTGTTCTTCTGAAGAGCCTTCTTGAGATGGCCAATCGTGGCGTCAAACTGCGGGCCGGTGATGCCCATATCCTTGTGGATCTTCTTCATATCCGGCCCGGTGTACTTCAGGGGACCGCCGCTGGCCTGACTGACCTGCTCGACCATTTCTCGCTTCATCTTGGCGATTTCGTCGGCCTCGGGCTTGATCTTGCCGTGACGGAAGAAATCGACCTTGGGATCGGCGACGACCGCGTTGACGAAATCATCGACGATCTTCGAGACGCCCTTTTCGCCGCCCAGACGCTCCCAAAGAGTGTTCTTCGGCTTGGGCGTGACGACCGGCGGTTTGACCTTGTCGTCTGGCTTCGGGTTATCGACCGAACCGGAGTTCTCTTCTTTGTGCTTGGCGCGCCTGGCCTTCTCGTCCAATTCCTTCGTGAGCTTCGGGTAGTCGGCGGCAATGGCGGCGCGAACCTTGTCGAGGGGCGTGCGCAAAACGAAGGCGCGGTTGTGGAGCAGCGGTTCCAACTTGGCGCCGGCGAGGCTGCTGTCGATGGTCTTCTGCAAATCGCCGCGATGCGCGAGCAGAGGTTTTATCCCCATCAGGGCGCCTTCCCAGAGACGATAGCAGCCATTCCAGTCGCCGGTGTTGTACAGGGTCGCCCCATGATCGATCACGTCTCGAAGGTTGGCGTAAATCAATCCGTCGAGGGTCTTGCGATCCATCGCGGCCGCGGCCGGCTTGTCGTCCGCCGCTTGCGCAGCGCCTGCCCCGATGGCCACCGTCAGGCAGGCCGTGAAGAGAACGCCCCACTTGGTTACTTGTCGCATACAATCGCTCCTTTCCTAGTCACTACGGTATTGTCCCAAACAATCTCCCTCCCGGCGGACGCGGCTCGCGGCTTCGCGCCGGGGTGTCAAGCCGCAAGCGAGGCACGGATGCCGGATAAAGGGGAGAATTCGGCAGGTTCTGCGATCTTAGCGGAGTCGCGTAGGGAGGGAAAGAAGTTTTTCCTGGACTTGCATGATTTTGGCGGCTTGCGATAATGCTGGCTCGAAGAGGAATACCGACTGCCAACCCAAGGAGGGGGATTGTGGCCGACAAATCCAATCAATTGATTCTCAGCGCATTGAGCCGCGCCGCCGCGACTCCCGCCGGTGTGCCCTTGCACGGCGGCAAGGCCGTCACCGGCCTTTTCCCCACCAACGCGGCCGGCAAACAAGCCGCCCAACGCAGCCAGGAAGACGGCTATCTCTGTCTGGTCGCCGTCGAGGACGCCGTCTCCGGCGACAGCGGCGCGGGCGGCACGGCCACCCTGGTCAAGAAGAAGACGACCGGCTATCCGCTCTGCGCCATCACCGAGAAAGGACTGACGTACCTGCTCAGCCAGGTCAGTCCGCGCCAGGTGCTGGAAGATTTCGTCCGCGCTGTGGAAGCGCGCGAGAAACAAGCTGACGATTTGCTGGCCATTGCCCACCAGATGCAGCAGAGCCTTTCGGCGCTCAAGGCCAACGCCGAGAAGGTTCTCCAACATACCTATCAACCGGAAAGTTCGCCGGAACACGGCGGCACTGGCAGCCTGCGAACCATGCTCGCCGGCTTCCTCCAGGAAGACGCTTCACCGCAAGCGGCCCCGGCGTCTCCCGCCGCGGCGCTGCACGATATTTTGCTCGCGGAGTTGACACGCTGGCACAGCGCCGGCGCGTCGGAGGATTGTCCGTTGCCTCATCTGTTCCAGGCCACGCGAAACGCAAAGCTGAACGGGACCATCGGCCAGTTCCACGACGCGCTGCGGCAACTCCACGATCAGGGCCAGATTTATCTGCATCCGTGGACCGGCCCACTCTACGATATTCCCGAACCGCCCTACACGCTGCTCATCGGTCACGAAATCGCGTATTACGCCAGTATCCGCAAGTAGTCCGTCGTTGCCAGCCCGCAGCGCGAGCAAGGGAACCCCTTCTGGCGCCGCGGGCCGGCAAAAAAACGGACCAGGGAGGTCCTCCATGTCCACCGCCACCGCCGTCACACGTACCCTGCCGGAGCGCGCCCTGGAAGTGCTGCGCCGCGCCGGCAATCCTTTCCGCAACTACTTCGCGCGCAACCCCGATGATGAAGTATGCGCGCTCTACCATGTGCCGGAGTTGTTCGCCCGAGAACGCGAACAATTGTTGGGCGTGGTCGATCTGTACCGCTACGCCCCGACGACGCACTCCGAAGTCGTGCCGGTGTTGGGCAGCAAGGGGTCCGGCAAGACGCACTTGCTGCACTCGATCAAGCACGGCCCGGAAGGGACGTGGCAACTGCTGGTCACGCCCGGCACCTACCAGCGCGACACCGATTTTCTGGAATACATGCTGTTTCAGCTTATCGACACGCTGCTCGGCGGCGGCAAACAGAAAAACACGCGACCGCTGGAATATATCGGCGAGCAACTCGTCCGCAATCTGCTGCGCGATGCGTTGGCGCAGTTAACGTCAACGGAACGTCTCGATCTATTCCCCGCGCCCGGCCTGGGTCGCTGGACGCGCCGCCTCGGACTCGGCGGTTCGCAAGCGCAGGAACGCACGCAATGGCTGATCGATAGTCTGGCCCGGCCCTGCCCTCTGCCGTTCCAGGCCGGCGGCATCCTGCGCGCGTGCAGTGAAGCCGGCATCGAATCGGCTAAGGCGTTGGAGTTGGTTTGCGCTCACATCAGCCGCACCGAGAAACACGATACCGCCGGCCTCATGCGCCGCCACATCCTCGATGGCCTGGCTCGCGTCGTGCTGCTGCACGACGAATCCGAGTTGGCCAGCTTCCTTACCTACGGTTTCGCCGAGCTGGATTTCCACGTCCGCCCGACACGGCAAGACCTCGTGCTGGCGCTGTTCAAGGCGATCATGCAGGTTTTGCAGGAGCTGCGCATTCCGGTCGTGGCGGCCTTCGATCAGCTGGAAGACCTGTTGCTGGCGCGGCGCACCGACGACGGCCGGCGCACGGCCGAGAGTTTCTTTGCCGGCATCGTGCAATCGATGCACCATCTGGACGGCATCAGCTTCTTGATCTTCGCCGAGCGCGGCCTGTGGAATCGCTTCGTCCCCTCGCTGGACGGCTACATTCAAGACCGTCTCAATAATCCCATTCATCTGCCCAATCACGGCACCCTCAAGACGCTCCGCCTGGAAGCGCCGGCCCTGGATCTGGTGCGCCGCATTGTCGAGGCGCGTCTGCGTCCGGCCCTGGAGAAGCTGCCGGACTTCGCCGACCTGTCGCCGATTTTCCCCTTCACGGAGGAGCAAATCGCCCTGGTCGCGCGCACCGAGCCGACGTTGCGCGACATGCTCCAACAGTTCCGCCATCAGTTCGATCACGTCGTCTATAGCGCGCAAACGGACAAGCAGGCAGCCAGGCAAGAAGACAAGGAGATCGAGGAAGCGATCGTCGAAAATCGCTTGCCGGAACCCGAACTGCCGTCCGAAGTCAAGTCGGTCGTGGTCGTTCATTCGCCCACTGAGGAGACCCCGGCCTCTTGCGATCCCGGTTTGCCGCTTGACGTTTCGCGCGAAACGCCAAGCGGGAACGGGGTAAACATGGTTGATCTATGGGATCAGGAATTGCGCGCCGCGCGCCGCAAGCTGGAGCCGGAGGGCGCGCTGACGGGCGCGACGCGCGAACTGCAATCCGGTCTGGGCGCGTTTCTGCAATTGTGCCACGAACACGGCGCCAAGGTGGGACCGTGGCGTTTGCATCATGTCGTCGGCGAATGGACGTTCGGTGATCATCCGACCTACGGCGTCATGACCATCGCGCATTGGGTGTGCAAGGACGGTCAACCGTGGAAGCTCGGTATCGGTCTGTTCCTCGGCCGTGGTCCGGCCAAGCCGCGCGACCTGGGCACCAAGCTGTCGGCGCTGGATGTCGAGCCGACTGTGATCGATCATCTGATTCTGCTGCGGCCGGAGGATGATTTATCGCTGACGGGCAAAAGCAAATCGCTCTGGCAAGAAGCCGAACGACGCGGCCAGCATACGCGATTGGAACCGGTATCGTTGGACGGCTTCGCCGCGCTGTCGGCGCTGCCGCGCTTCGTCGCCAGTCTGACCGAGTCGCTGCCCGAGGGCCAACCGTTGCCCAACCTCGCCGATCTCCTCCAAGAGAAGTGCGAAAAGTTGCTCGAACAGGTGTGCATGCCTGTTCAGGGCTAACAGAGAAATGCAGAATGCAGAATGCAGAATGAAAGACAAACCGTTCTTGCATTCTGCATTCTGCATTCTGCATTCTGCATTCTGATATGGTAGGCTTCCTGATAGGATCCAAATGAATCCCTTTCTCCTCTGACAAGATCCGAGGAAGCACGACGATGCGGCTCCGATGGCTGCACATGGCGGGAGTGGGTGTCACCGGTGCCGCAGTGGCCGCGACGTTGTGCGCCGGTTATCTGAAGATCCGCAATCCCAGCGCTTTCGCGCTCGAATCGTTGGGTGTCGCGGCCATCCTCGGAGTCGCAATCGCCCTGCTGACTGCCTGGTGGACCCACTATCTCTCGCGCCGTCTGTTGGCGCGACTGGCGGAGCGCATCGGAGCGTTGCGAGAGAATCCAGCCCTGCATGGTTTGCAAGAATTGGATCGCCTCCTGCCGCGACATCCCGAACTGATACCCGTACACGAGCAGATGGAACGCTGGATGGTCAGCTATCGCCGGGCGCTGGCGGAAGTGGTGCAGACGCGGCAGATGCTCGAAAACGCGCCGGCTGGCTCGCGGCGCGACGACGACAATCTCGACCGGCCAACGCCGGCCGCTGCCAGCTCGCGTCAGCGCATGGTGGCGCGTCTGGCTCCCAATCTGCACTGGATGGCCGCCACGCCGCCGCTGTTGCAATTTCTCGACTGCACGCTGAACGATCTCGTCGCGCGCTCGTTTCTCGATCTCGCCCACGCCGACGACGTTGCCGAACTGGGACGCACCTTGCAGGAAGCGCTGCGCGACGGCGAAGCCCACAACATCACGTTTCGCATCGTCACCTCCGCCGGCGAGAAACGCTACCTGCAAACGGATGTGATGACGTCGTACACGGATAAAGGCGAGCCTGTTAATCTGCGTTGCCATTTCATTGATGTCACCGACCGCGTCCGAACCGAGCAACAACTACGCCGCCGCACGGCGGAACTGTCGGAAGCCAACGCGCGTCTGCGAAAGACCAATGAGGATTTGCAACGGCTCAAGGAGAGCTATGGCGACCTGTACAACCATGCCCCGGTGTTGTATTTCGGTCTCGACGCCAATGGCCGCTTCGTGGCTCTCAACGAGACGATGCTGCGCACGCTCGGCTATGCACGCGAGGAGTTGTTCGGCCGGTCCTACACGCGGCTATTGACACGAGCCGGCCAAGAGATCTACCGCAAGAATCCAAGCCTGCTTCAGCGACCAGGCGAACTGGAAACACAATGGGTCAAGCACGACGGCAGCGTCATCGATGTGTGGATTGCTACCACGACCATCCGCGATGAAAAAGGAGCGTTCGCGCGCTCGCGCAGCGCCGCCCGCGATGTGACCGACCGCAAACGATTGGCCGGCACGCTGCGCGCCAAGGCAAAGGAACTCGCCCAGGCCAACACGCATTTGCGTCATATCAACCAGCAACTGGAAGATTTCACCCATGTCGTCTCGCACGACTTGAAGGAGCCGCTGCGCACGCTCGAAGCGCTCAGTAACTTCTTGGCTCAGGACTACGGTCCTGCCCTCGGCGAAGAAGGTCAAGAGTACCTTCATCACCTCATCCAGGCCAGCCATCGCCTGGGCACGCTCATCGATGACCTGCTGGCGCTCAGTCGGGCCGGACGGGTCATCGATACGCCGCACGCTTTCTCGTGGGATGAGGCCGTGCAGACGATTTTAGGCGACTTGTACGGTCTCATTCAGCGCCAAAGCGCTATTGTTCGCGTCGATGGTCCGTTGCCGCCGGTGTGCGGCGATCCCGATCGGGTGATTCAATTACTCTCGAATCTCATCAGCAACGGACTCAAGTACAACAAGAGTCCGTGCCCTGAAGTTGTCGTCGGGGCAACCTCCATCCCGACAATCCAAAATCCAAATCACACAATTCAAAATACAAATCACAAGCCGGAGTTTGTTACCTTGTTCGTGCGCGATAACGGCATGGGCATCGATCCGGCGCATCACGAGCGGATTTTCCGTATGGGCCAGCGTTTGCATCGACGTGAGGAGATCGAGGGCAGCGGGGCCGGCCTGACCATTTGCCAGCGCATTGTCGAAGCGCACGGCGGCCGCATTTGGGTCGAATCGCGGGTTGGCGAGGGGGCCACGTTTTACTTCACTCTGCCGCGTCTTTCAACATCCTTGCAATTACCACCTGCCGCACTAGAGGCGAAAGCCTTCAACGGCCAGCCCGCGGCGCCAGCAAGGGAATCCCTTGCTGGCGCTGCGGGCTGGCCGGAAATTTAACCCTCGCATGATGAAGCGGAGGGGCGACAACGGCTCGATGAGATTCTGCCCGCCGCGCATGGCCAGTGTCGAACGCGCTTTCTAGGATGAGTTGGCGGCCCTCGGAGCCTGAAGCGTGAGCGAGGGGAATTGTCTTTGTCGCCGGATCAAGCCTGTGCCTGGTGGTACAGCCTCATCAACTTCGAGCAGCGCACACCCGCCGCCGAGGATCTGAAACTCGATCACATGCGCGCCCTGCTGGCGCATCTGGGCGATCCGCATCGGCGTTTGCGCATCGTGCATGTGGCCGGCAGCAAGGGCAAAGGCTCCATCTCGGCCATACTCGCTTCCATTCTGCGTCAAGCAGGCTATCGCACCGGCCTATTTACCTCGCCGCACCTGTGCCGGGTCGAGGAGCGTTTTCAGGTGGATGGCCAACCGATCACCACGGTCGAACTGACGGCTCTGCTCAACGAGGTGCATGAGGCGAGCGGGGTCGCGTCAGCGCCCCGAGTGCCTTATACGTTTTTCGAGGTGGCCACGGCCATCGGTTTTTTGCATTTCGTGCGCCGGCGCGTCGAGGCGGCGGTGGTGGAGGTTGGTCTGGGCGGCCGGCTCGACTCGACCAATGTTTGCGCGCCGGTCGTGGCCCTTATCGCCAGCATCAGCTACGATCACACGGCTCTGCTGGGCGATCGGCTGGCCAGCATCGCGGCAGAGAAAGCGGGCATCATCAAACCCAGACGCCCCGTTGTCAACGGTGCGACGGTTTCCGAAGCGCGGGCCGTCATCGAACGCACCTGCCGCGAACGTCAGGCCCCCCTACGTCAACTTGGTGTGGACTTCGATTACACCTGCGTTCCGGGTCGCGTCACGGCATCGCACAGCGAACGCTCGCGAGTGTGCGTCACCACGGATCGCCGCCGCTGGCCGGAGTTTGAAATCAATTTGCTGGGCGATCATCAGGCGGCCAACGCCGCCGTGGCCATCGCGTGCGTTGAACAACTGCAAACTGAGGGCTGGCATTTGCCGGATACGGCCATCGCCGCTGGTCTGGCGCAAGTGTGCTGGCCGGCCCGCCTCGAAGTCGTCGGCCGCAAGCCCCTGGTCATCCTCGATTGCGCTCACAATGTCGCCTCGGCGCTGGCGCTGGTGCGAACGCTGCAATCGTCTTTCCCGCCGGCGCGTCGCCTACTCGTCTTCGCCGGCAGCAGCGATAAGGATCTGGCCGGCATGTTCCGCGTGCTGTCGCCGCACTTCGATCGCGTCTTCCTGACGCGCTACAGCGACAATCCGCGCAGCGTGCCGTCCGAACAATTGGCCGATCTGCTCCGCGCGAATGGCGATTCCTCGGCCACGATTTGTTCCACACCGGCGGAGGCGTACCATGCGGCTCGCGCGGCCGCGGGTGCAGACGATATTATCTGCATCGCCGGCTCCGTCTTCCTGGCCGGCGAACTGCGGCCGCTGATTTTGGGGTAATCGCTTGCGGCCAAACCCTGCCAGCCCGCAGCGTTAGCAAGGGACGTTCCCTTGCTGGCGCTGCGGGCTGGCAAGTAAGGGTTTTGATGGCGTTCGTCCTCCTTGAACCCACCTCAAATCATGTAATACCAATCCTGTTTCTCGCGGCGATCGCGTTGTGGGCACGTCGCACAAAGATCCTCGCCGAGCAGTTCATACGCTCGCCGCACCGCCTCGAGCGTGGAGGAACCCATCTTCACGCCTTCGAGAAAAACGTAATCGCGGGGTAGCCAGTGATGGAAACGCAGATTGCGCAGCGCTTGCTCGAAGTCGGGACGGATGCCGCATAGCAATACCGGAATTTTGCGATCCTGCATGTCTTCGAGAAATTGTTGTAGCATTTCCAGACATACCATATCCGGATTGCGCGTTCGCTTCAGACGCAGAATGATGATGCGGACGCCCTGCTCGACGCGCTGGCGCAGCATGTCGAGGAACTCGTTTAACTGGGGGCCGGCACCGAAAAATAGCTCGCCTTCCAGACTGAACAGGGCGAGGCTGCCGCAAGGCGGATCGTTCGGCTGGCGTTCGCGCACCACACGCTCGGGGCCGATAACCAGTTCGGTGGCCTGCAAGCGCGCGGCACGCGGTACGAACAACATAAACGAGACGCAGATGCCGATGAGGATGGATAGTTCGACGCTGATGAACATGGCGGAGAACGCCGTACTTAGAGCGATGACGGCATCGTAGCGCGTGGCGCGCAAACAGTAGGCCAGCCGCGAACGATCGATGAGACGATAGCCGGTGACAACCAGGATGGCGGCTAGCGCCGGCTTGGGAACGTACCGCGCCAGCGGAGCGAACAACAGCAGGGCGGCGGCCACCACCAGGGCGGAGAGGATGCCGGACCAATAACTAACCGCGCCGGCCTGGTAATTGATGTTCGAGCGCGTCAGCGAGCCGGAGCCGGGCATGCACTGGAAGAACGAGCCGCCCAGGTTGGCCAATCCCTGCCCCAGACATTCGCGGTTGAAGTCCAGTTTTTCGCGCGTGCGTGCGGCGATCGATTTGGCGACGGCTACCGCTTCCAGCAAGCCCAGCACGGCGATGGCCGCGGCGCTGCCGGTCAACGGTTGGATCCAGGCGAAGCGCAAGATCGGTGGCATCTCAAAGGCCGGCAGCCCTGGATCGACCGCGAGGCCCCCTCCGCGCGGCTCCCAGCCGATGAGCGGCGCGATCGCGGTCGCCAACACCAGGGCGATCAACAAATCGGGGAACGGCACGGTCAGGCGATGTTTCAAGAGACGCAGCGGCACCAGGCCGAAGAGCGTTCCCAGGCCGAGCCACGCCGACGGCGGATCGATCGAGCCGCCGCGCAGCGTTAGCCAGAGTCGGTGCAACGGCGACATGTGCCCATCTCCCTGTGCGTGCATCCCCAGCAAATTGCCGATCTGCCCCAGGGCAATCAGAACGCCCGCCCCGGCCATGAAGCCGAGCAGCACCGACTCGGACACGTAGCGCGTCAGGTCGCCGAGCTTGAATAAGGCGATGAGAATCTGAATCGCGCCGACCAGAAACGTGAGCAGGCACATGGCCTGTATCTTCTCCGGCAGAGATAGCGTTTGGGTCGAACTCGGTTCGAGTACGACGAAGGCGCTGAAGACGACGAGTGAAATAGCATTGGTTGGCCCGCTAATCAGGTGCGACGACGAGCCGAACAGCGAGCCGAGCGCGGTGAGGATGAAGGCGGTGTATAGGCCATACTGCGGCGGCAGGCCGGCAATCTGCGCATAGGCCATCGCCTGCGGCACGGCGATGGCCGCCACCGTCAATCCCGCGATCAAATCGGGACGCAGGCGCGTTCGATCAACTTGCAATTGTTTTTCCATCCGTCCTCGCAACCCGTCAAAAATTAACCACAGAGGCACAGAGGCACAGAGGCACAGAGAAGAAAAGCACATAAAAAGACTGGTCTTTTGTGCTTCTCTGTGCCTCTGTGCCTCTGTGGTTAGTTCTTCGTTTAGGATCATCCGGGCAATGGTCGTTTCAACAGCGTCCGTACCACCTCCAGCGTGCGCTCGATGGCCGCATCAAGGAAGGCCCGGCCCTTCTCGGCGCTGGCGAGCTGGGGATAGCCGACGCAGCCGTGATCGGTTTTTTGCCACATATCGTCGGCCAGGAATAGACCGCGCAGCGCCGCATCGTCGCGCGGCGGATCGTCGCGGATAGCATCGGTATCGACCAGCTCCGGCCGCAACGCCAGCATCATCGAGGTTTCAAACTCGCAGGCGTGGCCCATCAATTTGCGCGGTCCTTCGACGAGAGCGGCCAGTTCCTTGCCGGCCAAATCCCAGTATGAGGCGGCCGACAGAATGTGTTGGCGATAGCGCGGCTGCAAGCGACGCAAGGCCATGTGCATCGTGTCGATGTTGCCACCGTGTCCATTCAGCACCAGAATGCGTTGATAGCCGTCTTCCAACAACGGTGCCAGCAGGTCGCACAGCATGGCGACGTGGGTATCGACTTCCGCCGAAAGCGTGGCACCGAAACGCAGATGGTGCGACGAGGCGCCGAACCATTGCGTCGGCAGCAACAGCACCGAATCCGGCAGACGGCGCTCGACGCCCTCGGCCACGCCGCTGACAAGTACCGTATCGGTGATGGTCGGCAAATGGCGGCTGTGCTGCTCGCAGGCCGCGATGGGCGCCAGGATCACCGTCTTGTCTCGCGCTATCTCGCGCAGTTGCGGAAACGTCATTTCATGGAACTTCACGCGCGGACCCTCCTCTGCTGGCTCGTCGTCACTTTACGGACCAGAACTATGATTATCGTAATTGCACGTTAAACACAAGGAACACTTAGACCGACCAGTCGTCCAGCGTTAGCGCCGGAACGCGGCCGAAGTCGCGGCGATTGCGCGTCAGAAGGATTAGGTTGTTCGCTAAGGCGATGGCGGCGATGCGCAAGTCCTGGGTGCCGACGCGCGTGCGCAGACGGCGCAATTGCTGATAGCGATTTTCGCAAGCGGGATCAAAAGGAACGATCGGAAGCTGCTGGAAGAGAGCGAGGGAATCGATGAGGTTCGCGTACGCCTGCACTTGCAAGGGGCCGTTTTGGTGGCGCGCGACGGACACGAGTCGTCCGCGGAGATATTCCTCGACGCTCACCGCGCTGATGCCGACAATCCCCAAAGAGCGATTACTGAAATGCCGCCATACGGTGACATCGGCGTGGTCGAACAGCGTCAGGTGGTCGGTGTCGAAGAGGAATTGGAGCATTCGCGGTCCTCTTGTTCGTACTCCCGCAAGGTTCGTTCGAGATCCTCGGCTTTTTGTCGAGCCATTTCCTGGAGGAACTCTTGTTCGAGGGGGTTATTGGGATCGATCCAACCGGAGAAATTCAGGAGCGGATTAGCCGGCGGGATCGAGAGGGCGATCAGTTCTCCCGAAGCGATCCATTGGGCGAGGGTGTCGCGGATGTGTTGCAAGGCTTCTTCACGAGTCGCGGCCGTCGCCTGCAATTCCGGCAGCCCAACAACGCGGGCGGTGAACTGTCCCGGCGGCTCCGGGCGAACAACAACCCAGTGCAGCGACAGGCCAGTTGGTGTAGTAGTGAATGGTTGCATCATCGGTCCTCCCCTCCCATTCTAAACGAATGTCGGCAGCGGCAGAAGGGCGATGGGACGACTGCACTTGATTCCACCGTCGGGCTGTCTTACGCTCAAATGGATCTCAGCGCGTCAACACACCGGATCGATTCGTTCGTCCCCTGGCACAATCGAGCGTGATAACATGAACATACGGAAAGCCTTCACGCTGATTGAGTTGTTGGTCGTGATTGCCATCATCGCCATCCTCATTGGCTTGCTGCTGCCGGCCGTGCAAAAGGCGCGCGAGATGGCCAGCCGCGCCCGTTGCCAAAATAATCTCAAGCAAATCGGGCTGGCCCTGCACCTGTACGCTGATACCAAGGAATCGTTCCCGTCCGGCTACATCTGCCAGCCAACGTCGTCGCCGCCGCCCGCTCCCTTCAATCAGAACGCCAATCACATCCAGCGCATCGATCGCCTGCCGCCGCGCCCGCCGGCTACTCCGCCTGATCCGAATTCTCCCGGCTGGAGTTGGGCCGCCCTCGTACTCGACGACATCGAGCAGGGCAATCTCGCGCGGCAGATCAATTACAATCTGCCCATCGAGGCCGTCGGGAATCTGTCCGTTCGCACGGTCCTGCTGCCGATGTTTACCTGCCCGTCGGACCCCAATACGGGCGTGTTCACGGTGCAAACCGAGTTGAACGCGCCCCTGGCCACGGCGGCCACGAGCAGTTATGCCGCCTGCTTCGGCTTCGGCGGATTGCCCAACACGCAGCCCGACAATGGCAACGGCATCTTTTCGCGCAATAGCCGGACACGCATCAACGACATCAGCGACGGGACCAGCAACACGCTGATGATCGGCGAACGCGCGGCCCTGCTCGCGCAAGCGCCGTGGGCAGGCGTGATGACCGGTGGAACCATCCGCACCACGCCCGGCGCTCCCGTCTACAGTTCCATGATCGAACTCGCTCCGGTCATGGTGCTGGCACGGGTCGGCTCCAAGACGCTCAACAGCCCGTACAGCGAGCCATACGATTTCTTCTCGCCCCACGGTCAGGTGGTGAATTTTGTCTTCGCTGATGGCTCGGTCCATGCGCTGAGTACGGGTGTCGATATGGTCGTTCTTCAAGGATTAGCCACGATCGCCGGAGGCGAAACGATCGATGCCAGCGGATTTTAAGGATCGGGAGATAACGATGCCAGCCCGCAGCGCCAGCAAGGAATTCCCTTGCTGGCGCTGCGGGCTGGTGAGGGTGTGCCTGTTCACCACCGCTCTGTTATTCGTCGCCGGGTGCCGGCCAAAACCCAAAGCGCCGGCTCTGATCGATGAGCCGGTCTACCAGAGCGCGGAGGGCTTTCGCTTTCTGGTTCCCGAAGGCTGGATCATGGCGGCGCGAGCGAACGTCCCATCCGGCCCGGTCGAGAAGGAACGTCTGCTCGTGCAATATCGACGTGCCAACTCCGACAAGCAAGCCACCCTGGAAGTGTCGTTGGCGGATCTGCCGGAAGAGACCGATCTGGCGAAATATCTGAGCGGCCCCTCGTTCTCTGCCGACCACTGGACACAATCGGGATCACCCAAGACGCTGGAGGCCGGCGAGGTGCGCGGCACACGGTTTCGTTTCCGCGCCCGCGTTCGCGGCGCGGAGATGGCCCGCGAAGTGACCGCCTTTCGCCGCGGCGGGCGCGTTTACTTCTTCACCGTTCTCTTCTCTCCCAAGGATGACACCGCCCCCGAACAGGTTCAGCGCGCGATTGGAAGTCTTGTCTGGACGAAATGAAAGCGACAAAATCAATCGCTTTTATCCTTTGTGTGCGGATTTACCTGTTTCAAAGCGATTTTGGCCGCCTTGCGGACATTCGCATCCTTGTCGTCCAGCAGCGGCCGAATGGCCGACGCCGCGGACTTCGCCTTCGATCCCATCTGGCCCAGCGAGCGCACGGCGTCGCGCCGCACTTTCGCCTCTGGATCTTGCAACATCGCAATCAGTTCCGGCACCGTATCCTTGTCGTCGGGATCAATCTGCCCCAACGATTCGGCGGCGTGTTCGCGCACGAGCGCATCGGGATCTTTCAAAGCGGCCATGAGCGCTGGTGCAGTCGTCCGAGCTGCGACTCCCATTTTGCCGAGCGTCCGGGCGGCGTTCCAGCGAACCTCGCTTTGTTTGTCGTGCAAAAGCGCGATCGTCGGCGGAATCGCCGGGGCGGCTTCCGATCCGCAGCGCGCCAGCGCACGGAGAGCCGGGAGACGAGCCTCGGTCGCCAGCATGTCTTGAAGCAAGGGAATGGCCTCGGGGCCGGCCGGCCCGATGGCGGCCAGCGCCGAGGCGGCGACGGCGCGGACGTGCGGATCGGAATCCTTCAGCGTCTGCACCAGCGCCGGCGTGGCATCGTGTGCATCCGTGCCCATTTGCCCCAGCAGGTCGGCGGCCCGCCAACGCGCTTTGGCGTTATCGCTGTGGAGCAATTCCACAAGAACCGGCAGCGCCGATCGACGGCCTTCTTTCAACGCCTGGCGCGCCTCCACCTGGGTTTTAGGGTCCGGCTCTGTCAGTGCCTTACACCAGTGGCGTGTCGGACGGTCGCGGTAGAACGCTTCACCATGCAAGAAACCGAGTACTACGCCCGTCGGCTCCAACCAGACGGCGATGCCCAGGAGTATCAGCACCACTCCCAGCCCGATGAGCAGACGTTTCATCATCGCCAAGGACTCCTCAGTGTCTGTCCCGTAAGCCCCTCTCCCCCTGTACTCAGGGGGAGAG
>DATNCY010000065.1:0-14982 GCA_035553375.1 Gemmataceae bacterium | reverse complement strand
TATCGGCACTGTCTGGAAGAACTCGGCAAGCAGCCAGGGATGCTCGGCGAAATCTTCAAGAAGGCCAGGGCCGAGATTCAGAATCCCGAACGGCTGCGGCGGCTGATCGTGGACCTGATTGAGCCGGTGAAATGGTCGTCGATGCAGGCCGACGTCAAGGGTGACATTTACGAAGGGCTGCTCGCCAAGAGTGCCGAAGAGTCACCCAAGGGGGCGGGACAATACTTCACGCCCCGGCAACTCATCAAGGCGATTGTGGATTGCGTCCAGCCGGCCGCTGGCGACACCGTTTGCGATCCTGCGGCGGGCACCGGAGGCTTCTTGCTCGCGGCCTTCGATTTCGTCAACCAGCACCAGGCCAAGGAGCTAGACAAGGACCAGAAACGGCACCTGCGGACCAAGTTCGTCCAAGGTTGGGAACTGGTGCCCAACACCGCCCGGCTGTGCATCATGAACCTGTACCTGCACGGCATCGACGCCGATCCCTGTCCCATCAAGTCGGGCGTGGACAGTCTCGCCAGCGATCCAGGTGAACGGTTCAGCGTGGTGATGACCAATCCGCCCTTCGGCAAGAAAAGCAGCATCGCCATCGTCAACGAAGCCGGTGATCTGGAGAAGGAAGACTCCGAGTACGTGCGTCAGGATTTCTGGACGACGACCAAGAACAAGCAACTGAACTTCCTTCAGCACGCCCGGACACTGCTAAAAGTCAATGGGCGCTGTGCCATCGTCGTGCCGGACAACGTGCTATTCGAGGGCGGAGCGGGTGAAACGGTGCGGCGGAACCTGCTCAAACAGTGCGACGTGCATACGCTGTTGCGACTGCCAACCGGCATCTTTTACGCTCAGGGCGTCAAGGCGAACGTGTTGTTCTTCGACGCCAGGCCCGCTCAGGAAAAGCCGTGGACCGCCAAGTTGTGGGTCTACGACCTGCGGACGAACATGCACTTCACGCAGAAAACGAACCCCTTGAAGCGGTCGGACCTGGACGAGTTCGTGACGTGTTACCACCCTGCCAACCGTCACTATCGCAAAGCGACGTGGAGCGACACGACTCCGGATGGCCGCTGGCGCGTATTTGACTACGAGGAACTGCTGAAGCGGGATAAGGTAAACCTGGACATTTTCTGGCTGAGGGACAAGAGCCTGGAAGAGTCCGACGACTTGCCGGAACCGGAGGTGCTGGCCCAGGAGATTGCCGACGACATGCAGACGGCGTTGGAACAGTTCTCGGCGATTGCAGAGAAGCTGAAAGGATGAACCGGATAACATGAAGGGCGAAATGACCAAAATCTATAGCTGAATCTTGTCAGGGCGGTTGCCAGTCTCCGTTCGACAGGGAGGCGGAGTTTCGGCGGTTGGTTGAGGGGTGCCATCCCGGCGTGATCTTTGAGACGGTGTCATGGAGCTAGAGCAAGTCTTCCTCAAAATGATCCGCCTTCGGCCAGGCTCGTGCGCCGATAGGCTGGTCTATGCCGATTGGCTGATTGACCAGGGCAATCCGCGCGGCGAGTTCATGCACTGCCAGCTCCAGGCTCGCCGTCTGCCCAGCGGCAGTCCCCGCCGCCTGGACCTGGAGGCCCAGATCCATGACCTGCTGCTGCGCCATGAGGCGGATTGGCTTGGCCCGTTGTTGGACGCCATCGGCAATTGGGAGTGGCGCGCCGGCTTGCTCGACTGGGTGACCGTCGCTGCCGATGTCTTCCTCGCCAACGCCGCGCGCTGGCTGCCCGCTCTGCCGCTGCTGGGCGTGCAACTGCGCAAGGTCCGGCCTTGCGTCGCCGACCTGGCACGCTGCGAACAACTCGCCTACTTGAACGGACTTTACCTGGGCGACAATGACCTAACCGACAACGACCTGGACGCACTCCTGCGCTCGCCGCATCTGAAGCAGGTGCGTTCGCTGTTTCTTCAATCCAACAATCTCAGCGTGCGGGGGATTCGGATTCTGGCTCAGACCTCCAACCTCCCCCAGTTGCGCCATCTGTGCCTGGGACATAACCGGATTGGCGACGAAGGGGTCACGCTGCTGGCGTCTTCGCCACAGCTAGGCCGACTCCGCGCGTTGGACCTGACGTTGACGGGTTTGGGCGAGGAGGGCGTTCGGGCGCTGGCCGGTTCGCCGTTGCTCTCGCGGCTGCGTGTTCTGACGATCGGTATGAATCAGCTGCCGCCCGGCTGTCTGGTCGCGTTGGCCCGCGTGCCCGCCTTCGCTGGCCTCCGCGTCCTGGGCTATGAGATGAACCGCCCCGATGACGCCGACGTCGCCGCCTTGGCCGGCTCATCCCATGCCGCCGGGCTGCGCCACCTGTCGCTGGACTGCTACCAGACCCTTGGAGACGCGGGGTTGATGGCGCTGGCAGCCAGTCCCTCCCTCGGCCAGCTGCGGACGTTAAGCGTCGGCTCAGGCTCCTGGGGTCCGGCCGGGGCGACGGCGCTGGGCCGCTCGCGCACCTTGACCTCCTTGCGGTTGCTGCGGATCACCCCGGACGAGGAGAGTGGGCAGGTTATGAAAGCCCTACTGGGCCTGCCGCTTCTTCGCCGCCTCCGCCGCCTGGACCTAGGGGGCAGCCGCATCGGCAAGAAAGGCCTGGCCGCGCTCGCCTCTCACCCTCGGTCCCTGCACTTGAGCGAATTGGAACTGTCGTGGTCGCCCGACATGGCCGCCGATTGGGAGGCGCTCCTGAGCAAAAGGTTGCTGACCTCGCTTACGACCCTGTCGTTGACGGACCCGCCTCCCGGCAGTCTGGGGGCGTTACTGGGGCCAGGCCGGATGCCGAAACTTCGCCGGATCACGCTGCGCGGCCTACCCGATCTTGACGACTTCCAAGCGCTGCTCGACAACCCTCTGCTGGCCCGGTTATACGACCTGCGGATCGACCTATCCTTCGAGACAGCGAAGCAGCAGGGACCGGAGGTTCTTCGCCGTCTCTTTACTGTCTGGAGTACTCCCGCGCTGCGTCGTCTGGGGCTGCTATGGAGTCTGTCGGCCGAGGAAGTGCGCTTGCTGGCCGACGCCGCCGTTCCACCGGTGCTGACGGAGCTAGAGTTGGGGTCGTTCCGCATGAAGGCGGAGGGGATGGCTGCGTTAGCCGACAGCCCGCTGGTACGGCAGCTCCACCGTTTGGTTCTCAGCAACTCCTCATCGCAGGAGGTGCCTGGGCTAGAGGCGCTGGCCGACTCGCCGCAGGTCGGGTCGCTGCTGCGTGTGGACATCCAGAACGGACATGTGCCGCGTGAGGTGGTGCCAGCCCTCCGCCGTCGCTTCGGCATCCGCTTCGCCGTGGGCGGGCGGATGTGGCCGCGGACGATTTCCTTGGGCGGCTGGCACCGTCTGCTTGGCGACGGCGAGGATTGAACGAATCGGAACTGTTCCTCACGCTCCGGAACGGATAGCGATTGGAGTTCGAGGCGTCAATCCAGGGGAGTTAGGATGATCTTCCTAAAGAGGATCTCCGCCCCCTCCGACTGGATTTGGAGCTTGCCCCGGGTCACCCCCAGGTCTGTCGCCCTGCTCACGGTCACCCCGTTCAGCCGGACGGTCATCGTGTCGCCCTTCATGGTGACGACGAGCGCGTTCCACTTCCTGACCCCCTTCTCGACGTCGTTCTTGCCGCGGAATCCGAGGACGTTCTCCCAGGACGGATCCCGACCGAACCAGAGGAGCCGGCGGCCGATGCCGAAGGCGTGTGAGGGTGCCCCGTCCTTCCAGTAGAGGCCAGCCTTCTTGCCCGCCGGGCGCTCCTCGGCCTGGGCCTTGAACCCGTACTTTGGGTTCGCGCCGGTGATCGAGATGTCCCCCGTACCGCCCTCAAGCATGTTGCACTGGATGCCCTCCAGCCAACTCTTGCCCACGGCCCCGTCCTTGCCGGTGGAGTGGAGGATCAGCCCGCTGTCCCGGGCGGTCTTCTCCCGCGGTGCCCAGACCTTGCCGCCCCAGGCGTACTCGAGCCGGACTTCGTAGTTGGCATACTCGTCGCGCGTCACCAGCCCGCCAAAGTCCTTCCCTGAGATACGGAGGATGCCGTCGCGGATGGTGAAGTTGCCGTTGGGGTCCTTATTTTTGCCCTGGTCCCGCAGGAACGTGTACCACTTGGCGGTGTCCTTGCCGTCGAACAGGGCGATCGGCTCCCCGGCTCGGGCCGGGGGGAGGGTTACGACGCATAGCATCAGCAGGCCAAGGGCGCGTGTCATGTCAATCTCCGTGGCGGTCCTAAGCGGGGTAACGGGGCACGTTAAGAAGGATAGCGGAAACCGAGATCGCTGGACACCATAGAAGAAGAGGAATGAGTCGTCGCTCGCTTGGTGAAGGGCCGTCCATCGACAAGGACGATTTTTGTGCTTCTGTCCGAGAGGCGAGCAGGCCGCGGCGGCAAATGGGGACCATGTGAAATTGGGCTGCAATCGCGTGCCGCCTGACGAACACTCGAAATGGGTGGAAGTATCGAGTACCTTCCGAAGTGGGGCGTTGCGTGCGTTCGCCCTATCAACCAACGCGCAAGCGGATGTCTGCAACGCGGAGGTCCGACACCCCGCAGCCGATAAGACTGCGGCAGATTGGCGGAATTGCAATACTCGCGGAGGTGTGTCCGACCGACGTGCAACGGGAATCAAGGCGGAAAGCCGGTGCAGTGTACCGGGTGGAATTGATCCCTCCCGCCGGCTTTAGGGAAATGTGTGCTAGGCTTTAGCAAATCGCAGTTGAGACAGATCGGATTACAAAGCACGGGAGTAGTCCATCATGGGAATGCACGTTCACGTACGAGCGGTTCGGCCTAGCGATATTCAGCGGCTCGAACAGGCTGAAGTCTCCTCCGGCCTGGAACGAGGCCAGACGCCGTCGGTTCATCTGGAGAAAGCCTGGCACGGTCTGCACTTCCTTCTGACGGGCAGCGCTGGCGAAAGCGATGTGCCCCTCGGGTTCCTTCTCGAAGGAGGTCAAGAAGTCGGGGAAGACGACGGCTACGGCGCGCCGCGTCTGTTTCAGCCAGGCGAAGTCCAACAGATTAACGCTGCCCTAGCCCCGATTTCCGACGACGAGTTATGGAGCCGTTTCGATCCAGAGCTGATGGAAGCGGAAAGCATCTATCCGTGCATCTGGGACGAGGAGGAAGACGAGTTGCGCGATGAATACCTGACCTATTTTCACGAGCTAAAGCAGGTAGTCGCCCAAGCGGGAGAAGGGGGGATGGGCCTGCTGGTGACGCTCAACTGAGAAGCGGTCGGCGATACCCTCCAGCGGAACGAAAAGGTCCGGGGAGCGGTGCCAATCGCCGTAAGCGGTGGATTTTGGTTGACAGTCGGGGACTTCGGCCTCGATGGCCTGGGCGAGCTGTTGCTGGGTGCCCTGGTGCAGGGTGTCGGTCCCCGGCCCAGCGCCGAGCGTCCCGAGAAGCCAGCCTTGCCTTCTCCGGTCCTCTCGACCGAAGCGTACAAGCCGAACTTCACAGCGCGCGGAGGACCGCAACACCGGAGCAAATTGGCGAAGAGGACAGGCGCATCCTCGCTGCCCGATACCCTCTCCGTACCGCAGTTGGGGAGCGTTTATGAATTCGCTTTATTCAGTGTCTTACGCTCATTAGCTTGGGCGAACTCAACTCGCCAGGGAGCCCGGATAATCGGAGCCCGAACGTTCTCACTATCGCGGTTGACACGTCTGGCGGTGAGACACCCGCTCAGTTAGACATAAAGTAGAACCGCGCCGACTCTGCGCCAATTCTGCCTCGTCCACGGTTGTCCGCCTTGTTCCCCGGCGGCGGTTCGATTCGTCGGTAGATGTTGCCGACTCGCGGTGATGCATTTTTCTGGCACTTGTTACTACAGCTTGATGGGCACCGAGAGTGCAGCATCTACAATGCAATCTCAAGACAAACCCCGATCCCCTCCTACTCGATCCCCAGCTGCTTCTTCTTCTCTTCCCACTCCGCCAGTTCCCGCTTGTTCTCGGTCGCCAACGGCTGGCCGGCGCGGAGGGCCTCGATCTCCAAGCGAGACAGGTTGATGGATTGGAGCCGATAGTCTAGGAAGGCCTCGGCAGCGATGGGGACAATGGGCTGGATGAGGGCGAACATTGCGTCGGCGTAGTCGCGAATCTCCTGCTGGGCGTGAGGGTCCATGCGCAGCGAGAGAAAGTGAAAAAGGTTGTGGAGATCTATTTTCCAATACCATTCGGTGTAAACGCTCAGCGGCAGCCCGATACGAGCGAGTTCTCTCGCGACGCCCTTGTCGAGCATTCTCTCATAGTCCACGTAATGCGTCTCTGTCGCCTCCAGGTAGCGGAGGAAGTCCTCGGCGGTCGCTACGTCAACGGGTTCGGTCCCTCCCTGCCGGTTCGTCATGCTCTGCTTTCGCAGGCTATCTAGCGACGGGCGGTAAAAGCGGTCCTTTACCACCGAGTAGCGCGCCGAATATTCGTTGACGTTCGCCGTGCGGTGCCGGATCCACTGGCGGGCCACGAATATCGGCATGACGTGGTGGAACTTGAACTCCACCATCTCGAACGGCGTCGTGTGCCGGTGGCGGGCTAGGTAGCGGATGAGGCCCCGGTCCTCGCTCACCTGCTTCGTCCCCTCGCCGTAACTGACGCGGGCCGCCTGGACGATGGCGAAGTCCGCAGTCTTCCCGATTGGCGCAAATCGGGGCATAACGTCGAGGAGCGCGGCCAGGCCGTGGTCGTGGATTTTCACCTCCCACCGTGCTGAGCCGCCCATCAAGTCGTGGACTTCCGACTCGGGTAGCTTTTTCTCGATGGCAATCTCGGGAACCTGAGGATCTTCGCTCATGGGGCATCTCCTCGGAATTTATCTGAACAGAACGGACGTACAGATGTCGTCATCTTAGCGACGGCACCTGGGTCGGGGTATAGCCGCGTGTACGCGACCGGACTCGGCGTCTTGAAGAGTGCCCCATGTTGCCCAGTCTCCCAACTCCTCCACGGTTGGTCGGTCCATCTTTCCCGCGCCGACCTCCACGGTTACATTGTAGCGGACACAGGACAGTTCAATCGCGACTGCGCGCTTCGCGGAGCGCTTGCAGGTCGCAACGCCGGCGATAGGTGCTGATGATTCTTGATCGCCAGGGAGGCCGAAAGAGGGTTGAGGAGGGTGCATGCGCGCGCCGAATGGAAGAAAAGGCGTCACCATCTAGCTAAACCGCGAGACGAATGTCAGACAAGGAGCGCACCGATGGAACGGACGCTTACGAAACCGACTATTATCAACTTCGCGGGTGAACTGACACCGGCGCGGGCCGAAGAGGTGATCTTGAACCTCGACGACGTCGAGGAAGGCTCTCCCGTGTCGGTCGATTTCTCTCGATACCCCATCATCAAGCCGGGGGCTGGTTGGCGCATCGGCAGCGCCCTGAGACGGTTCTCCGGGAGTTCCCTGGAGGTCAATGTTCCCCCTCTCGGTGACGGGGAGTGGTTCCGAGACTTTGGTCGCTCTGGCCTGGGCTACTCGCTCGCGGTTCACGCCGGTAAAATTCAGGTGAGCGGAATGGACGCCAGCGTCCAGTTCCGCAACCTCTACAATGGCATCGGAAGGAGGACTGACGAGGTTTATGTGCTTTTCGGAGACCTACACCAGGGGATCAGCGTCAACCCAGAACGCGAAGATCTGTTCCGGGACGACTTCGTGGGAGCTCTCCGTTCCCTACGGGTTCAGCCTTCAGACTTCGGAAGGGAAGGCCTCAGCGACCTGATCAAGTTCGCCTTCGAGGCTACTCAGAACGTCTTCGATCACGCCAGCCGCAAACCCCTTCATCATGGCGTGAAGGTGGCTAGCTATCTCCTACTCGAACGAGTGGGTGGCATTGGCGGCCTCTCCGACACGACCGGACGGCTGAAAGGCTATGTCCGCCGAACGACCGGGCTTTTTGGCTGGCGAATGACGGAATTCGTTCGGGTGAGGGTCACGGACGACGGGGTCGGCGTCGCCGCACGGCAATCCCAGAATGCCATCGTGTACCAGGGGCCGCTCGACGCGGAAGCCGCTATGGTAGGCGAGGCACTGAATGGACATTCGTCGATAAAAGGCATCGCTCAGGACTGCCGTATTCGGGGTTCTGCGGGCCACGGATATACATACATCAAGGCCTCGCTCCAGACGCTCCGGGCGTTCGCTATCTTGAGAACTGGCCGTCTGATTGCCGTTTTCGACGGAAGTAATCACTCCAGGGGATTCGAGTTTGTCGGGGACGAACTGGGCTATCTGCCAGGCACCACGATGGAGGTGTTGGTTCCCGTTACGGAGATCTCAGGCCCCTAACCTCATGCGGACCTACCTTCATGGCGATCACTCACGTCAGGTTCATCCACAAGAACATTCCGCCTGACTGGGATGATCTCGGGTTTGAAGACCTGGAGAGAGATCGCCACGTCTTGCTTGTAGACATGATCCCGGAAGGGACGCAGACCAGCCCAGGCGATCTCTACCGCAGGCTCGACCCGGCCATCAAGGGGACGGATTGCGTGGTGCTGCGTGGCGCGTTCCCTCACGTCCGAGATGTCGTCGCGAAAGATCCCGTGCTCCGTGAGGAGGTGGCGGGCAAACCCGCCATGGCCTTGGTTGGTGGGATACATCGTGACCGTCCTGGGCCGTCACTCGTCGAGTTGCCAGGTTACAGTCGCATCAATCCCCTACCGAACCTCACGCACCTTCGCCAAGCGGAGCTGGAAGCCCTCCTCATACGCACAGGTGCCATCTTCCAACACAAAACAGCCATTACGTACTGCCTTCGAGAAAGCACGCTAAGCGGTTCATCAGGCTGGCCGATGCTTTGCGGAGCCACCACGACGTCAGCAGGGTCGTCGATTGGGTGCTGGAGTACGTCACGTCCGAGACCGTCGTCGTCGCAGACACCGGATCGCTCCTCCCGCTTTTATTCCACATGCGTGAGGAGGCCGCCCGGAGGTTCGGCTGGGGGCTCGAGATAGCTTCGCTCGACGAGTATCCTTTCGAGAAGGTTGGGCTCATCGGAGCCATTGATGCCATTAAAAATAGGCCGGAAATTGCCTGGAGGCTGGCGGCCGTCTCGATGCCTGGGGCTGGGCGGAAGTCCTTGCGGGAACTCGTCCGCGCCTTCTGGCAAAGCTGGAAGAACCGGCACTGCGGTTTTCACCTGCCTGGGACTCCTCCTCGATTCCTCTTTTTGGTGAGTGTGAGTTCCTCGGGTCAACTATGCCGTCTCCTCCGAGACCATGAGATCCCTGGAGCCCACACCCATGTCCTCGTTGTGTGCGAGACCGCGAAGGATCCTGAAGAAGCCCGGCTTCATGGAGGCCGGGTTGCCACGGACGACCATCTTGTCCGGGTGCCGATTGACCCATGGGAGGCGGGAAGCGACGGCAAGTGCGAGCATTGCGACGAAGAGGGCAAGCGCATCATTCGAGTCGATCCCGTGTCCTACGAGCTCATTCCTCCTGAATACGAGCCGGACCAGATCGAAATGAAGAAGGAGCGTGCCGAAGAGAAACGCGAGTTTTGGAAGTTCGCACACGAGGCGAAAGCCGTTAAGTTGCATCACACCGCGAACTACAGCGACAACGAGGGCAGACACTTCAGTGTGTATCTTGACACTCTGAAGCTGGCTGCGCACCAGGAGTTCCGGAAGACGTGCATCACTCAGTTGCGAAAAACCAAACCCGATGTGATCTTGATACCCAAGCACTCCCACAGCGAGATGGTGCGTGACCTGTGCTGGGATGCATACCAAGAGCGCCTGCCCTGCTTCTACGTCACCTCCTCGCGCCTCGAGGGTGAAGTGGTGGATGCGTTGAGCAAGGCTGGCAAGGTTCTCGTGGCGGACGATGCGATCGTCACCGGCACCACCTTGCGGAATTTGCGAGCTGAGGTGTTCCGAGTCACTCAACTGAATAACCGGGCTGCCGAGTCGATCGAGGTGAGCGCGTTTGTTCTTGTCTGCCGGCCATCGAACGACGAGCCTGTGAAAGACATCAAACGGATTTATTCCGGTCGACAGGTGAAGGCCTTGCTCACCGGCGTATCTTTGTTCTTGCCTAGCGGGCAGAAATGCCCTTGGTGCAAGGAGGAGCTTCTCTTGAATCGGTTCGCCGACCGGCTTCAAGGTACGTCACGTGACCGTGCCACTGCTCGGCTACTGAAGCTGCGAAGTGGTCCTATCACGCCTCCGCTGCTCATGGTTCAGGACGAGCACGCTCACGATGGACTCATCACGCACCAGTCGCTTTTCGGACAATTAGACCACGTAACCGCGTTTGCGGCTGGCTCATGCGCGTCTCAGAAACTCAAACTAGAGCTTGGAACGAACGGCGGTGTTCAGCTAGCCGTTGTGGATACTGGCATGGCCATCGGTTGCTATTACGAGGGACCGCTGCTCACTTCGATGCTCCGCACCTTTGACCGGATTGATGCGCGTTACATGGCCGTTGACCACGTCGTCGAGGAAAAAATCCAGGGTATTAACCCCGACCACGCCTACGCCGGAGTCCTCGCAGACTTAACTCTCGCCGCCATCGCCAGCAAGATCCCCGGCAAGAAACTACGAGAGTGGCTCGAAACTTGGAAGGCCAATGACGAGTGGCTCCAGATGTTGACCGAACTGTATGACATCACTCATCCAATTTGACGTGCCGCCGTCCTCGATCTCAGGCGCACCCTCGCTCGTCGACAGGCTCTCCCCACAGTATGCGAGTTACGATAATGAAATCGCACGGCTCAGTCTCTTAGGAGCAATTCTTGAGCGAACTCAACCCGACAGGGAACCCGGTCGATCAATTTGCGAACGCACTCGACACACGGGTTAGCGCACCAGACCGAGATGTTTGCGTACCATCGCTCGCCGTGAACAACGACCGGCTGACCGGCCAGCAGCGCCTTGATGAATCGAAACCATGACCGCCGGACAGGTCGAAGAAGGCGCGCAACCGGAAAATGACCTGTGCGCCGCTATTTGCTTGATTGTAACACTCAAAAAATCGCTTATTGACGGCAACACCGCTAGGGCTGAGGAGAGAACGGAGGATCGCAGCGGGACGGCGCAAAGACATTCTGCGTTGGCAAGGGAGCCGATAACTCCGCCAGCTTCATTTGCAGCCGCAACGACGGCGGAGGGACTCCCGCCCCCATTGGGTCACCGTTCCGCAAGCAATTCTGTTGGTATTGCTCATAGGCAGCGTTGGCGGCGGCATCAATGTGCAATCGGGTTCCTTCAACACAAACCCCGACAAGAAGCCCTTTGCAGAACGATCGGGAAAAGATCCCTGTTTTCAAGCAGAGATCGGTACCGAGAATCTCATCGAGACCAATCGGACCCACCGTCCCCGCTTTTTCCACACCCAGCGTGAGTTCCCCCTCCGTTAGCTGTTCCAAATTGCTCCGCGTTCGGAAGATGAGTATGAGATTGGCTCTTTCGACGCCGAGTTGCATGCCGGCGCTTGCACCCGACAACGTAAGGAATACGGGCGGCCCCCAGGAACCATCCGCCTCTCGTATCAGGAGGACGCCGCGGCCATGCCGCCCGCCGACCCCCGCGGCCAGCTTGACCATACCAGGAAAAATCGCCACTCCCCGAGCTTTTCGCAGCAAAGCCATCGTTATCCGATTACAGCGCTTCGCTTGGAGTTCGCTGAGGGCGGCATTGGCTCTTTCCAAGACGGCTGTTTCGCGGCCGCCCGCTTGAAGCGACGTACCGAAATCGAGCAGCCAAGAAAGGCTGACCAGGAGGAAGAGGCGGCTGATCTTCGTCATGGCGTTCGCCATCCTTTCTGTAGAGGAATCGGATCGACTTCAACGGGATCTTCAGTCAACGGTGCAGCGCCGGGAACTCGACGGCTCCGGCAACGCCCACGATCCGCACTCGCACCAACGCGCCGCATTCCGGACAAACGATTCGTCCGCGATGCTCCAGGGCCGTGTGAATCATGTCGTGGAAACAGTCGCCCGCACCCAGCGCATACCACGGGTCTTCGTCGGTCATCCGCCGCACGATGTCTTCCTCGGTGGTCTCGCCGGCAGCCGAGAAACTACAGTTGCAGTCCGGACAAATGAGTTCCATCTCCATGATCGGTCCTCCGAAAAGCCGGCCGGCGCCTCTAGCGAACGTGACGAAAAGCACCGCTGACAAAGAAGAGAACGCCCGGGCGGCACGGTTCTCCCGTCAATTCCTTCCAACGAACCTGCTGGTCTTCCGTCAGCGCCTTAAGGGCACTTTTGATGGAGAGCCGGTGCAGTTCGACGACCCTGCCGACGAACTGTTCCAGGGATATATCCGTCATGCCCCGCGCGATGACTTTCCAGAACTCTCTTTCCCGGTGCCGCCTCTCCTGGTTGTGTCGCTGGGAAAGATCCTGCCGCTGCGCCGGCGTGAAGCCGAGCGCCCCGATCACCTCCGGACAGTTGAACGCGCGGATGCCCAGGCGCTGAAGCATGAGCTGCCGCAATCGCCGAGCTTGGGAAGGCGTCAGGAACTCGGCGACCGCCTGATCGCACTTGCGGCGCATCATCCTCCTCAGTTCGCGGCGTTTCTTACGGCCGCCCTCGTGGAACTCGTCCGCCTGCTTCCCCCAGAAGGTCAGGATCTCTTTGCCCAACTCGATTAAGCGGGCGCGCTGTTGGTCGGACAACTTGAGATCCTCCTGGACCGCCTTGCAGGCGAGCAGTTCAAGCGGGTTGCCTTCCTGCATAATCGCCAACTCGTCGAGGATGCGCGCCGCTTGCGCCCGCGACTCGGTCAATGCCGTCTGAATGGACGCATCGTCGCCGTGCTGCGCAAGGAAGTCTTTATAATACGTTAAGGCGGCCTCAAGCAATTTCTCGCGGATCTCCAGGACATCCGCTCTTTCCAGCATCTCCTCGTCGCTCAGTTCGACGAAGTAATCGACGGCGCGCCGCGCCTGGCGGAAGTTGGCTTCGGCCCGCGCGCGTTGCTCCTCCGCTTCCTGGGTCTTCAATTGCAACTGGCGATGCTCTCGTGCGAGGAAGTAATGGCTACTCATCTGTCCGCCCATCAGGAGCAGGAAAGCGGCCAAGCCGGCGGCGACGAGAGTGCGATGCCGCCGGCTTGGCCGCTTTGTCCATAAGCGTCGGTCGACGGGCCCGGATCGGCTTGTGTTCCAGGAAACGCTTTAAATCGTCGGCCAGCTCGCCAGCGCTGGCGTAACGCTCGGCCGGGTTCTTGGCCATCGCCTTCAAGAGCACCGTTTCCAGATCGACGGTGATGGTGCGGTCGAGAGAACGGGGCAGGATCGGCTCTTGAGACGCGATTTGACAGAGCAATTCTTGGCCGTCCTGCCCCGCGAAGACCGGCTGAAGCGTCAGCAGCTCGTACAACGTGGCCCCAAGGGAATAAATGTCCGTGCGGTGATCGATGAGGCCGCGCTTCGCCCGCGCCTGCTCGGGACTCATGTAGCGGAGAGTGCCGACCAGTTCGCCGCTGAGAGTGACGTTGGGGCTGGTTTGGAACAGGGCCAGCCCGAAATCGGTGATCCACAGTTCGCCGCGTTCGTCGAGAAGGAGGTTGGCGGGCTTGATGTCGCGATGGACGACGCCTTGCTCATGGGCGTGCTCCAACGCCAGGGCGGCGCGCAGTCCCAGTTCGGCGATGCGGGCATCGCGGGACGTATCGGAGCCTGACCCGTTCGCGAAGGTCTTCTCGTCAATCAAGGCGGCGAGGCTTCGCCCTTGGATGTACTGCATGGCGAAGTAGTGAACGCCGGCCTCGCAACCGACGGCGTAAACGGGCACGATGTTCGGATGCTGCAGCAGAGCGGCGGTCTGCGCCTCGTTCTTGAAGCGGTGCAGCTGCTTGGGATCGAGGGCGACGGCGAACGGCAGCACCTTGACGGCGACGCGTCGGTTAAGCGAGAGTTGCTCGGCCTCATAAACGATGCCCATGCCGCCGCGGCCGATCTCGCGGACCAAGTGGAAATCGCCTAGCAGGTGGAGCGGAGCCGCGACGGTAAGGGAGCGGTCTTCTTCCGCTCCCCTACCGTCGCGGGTCGGAACATCGCGCAGCGGGGCGATGATGCTCTCCACGCGCTGGCGGCTGGCCAGGAAATCGGCCAATTCCTCGGCGAATTCGACATGGGCTTCGAGGAATTGGCGCGTGTCCGGTGCCTGCCCGCGCGCCTCGGCTTCGAGGTAAGCGAGCAATACCTCGTGCAATCGTTCCTCGCGCTCCGTCGAGAGAGGATTGGGGGCGATCATGGTTTCTCCGTGGTCGAGTCGTCGAGCAGTTGCCGCAGTTTGCGCAGGCCGCGAAAGAGCAGTCCGACGACGGAGGACTTGCCGCGGCCGAGGCTGTCGGCGACCTGCGCCACGCTCAGTCCCTTCAAATGGTGCAATTCCACGGCGCGGCGCTGGTCGTCGGGCAGCTGGGTCAAGGCGTCGGCGAGGCGGCGTAATTCTTCCTGGTGGGAAGCGTGCTGGCTGGGCGACGAGGGATCGCTGCTCAAGCGGTCGCGTGGCATCTGGGAAAGGTCGGGGGCCAACGACTCCAGCGATTGCTCGCGCCTCACATCGCGGCCGAGTTTGCGGAAGCGGCGATGGGCGCCGAGAAGGTGATTGCGAAGGATTTGCCGCAGCCAGCCGCGCAGCTCAGCTTCGCTTCGTCCCCGAAACTGATTGAGTTTCTCGTGAGCGGTCAACAGCGTTTGCTGCACCACGTCGGAAGGATCGAGCTTGCCCCGCAATCTGTTAGGCAACTGCAAGCGGGCCAGTGTGCAGAGATAAGTACGGCAGCGCTCCAGCGTGGCATTATCGACGATTCCTTCCTCGATCATGCGCGTCCTCCTACTTCTACTGTAACCCTTTTTACCCATCCGGCTGGCCGCGCCTTGGTGGGAACTTCCCTGTGGCGGCTTACCAGTGGTAGATCCGCGCCTCTTCGTTCCGTCGCAGTACGCGACTCACTTCCTCCGCGATTCGCACAGCGCTGGCTGGCTGCGGTTGCAACAGCCGAGCGAATACCTCACGCATCTGCGGCACTGTCAACGCCGGGATT
>DATNCY010000064.1:0-17499 GCA_035553375.1 Gemmataceae bacterium | reverse complement strand
CTAGTGGTTCATTGCAGCTGGATTGTCGGATAGAGTCGCTTCAATTTCACGCGGGCGTCGGCGGTGGTGAATTGCCAATCGACCTTCACCACCGCCGCGTTTCGTTTCTGCTGCCATGCCGCCACCTCTTGCCGCAGCGTTTCCAGGTCCGGAATGCGGCGATCCAGGCACTGCCGCGCCAGCACACTCAACTCCATCTCCGCCACGTTCAACCAACTGCCGTGCTTGGGCGTGTAGTGCCACTCCAACTTCTCCACCAAGCGTCGTGCCTCGGCTGGCTCGAACGCCTCGTACAACGCCGCCGGGGTGTGTGTCGATAGGTTGTCCATCACCAGGACGATTTTCTCCGCCTCCGGATACCACTCATCGACCAGCCGCTGCATCATTCGAGCAAAGTCCTGGTTGGTGCGTCGCTCGGTCACCTCGACGTGCCGCGTTCCTGCCAGCGGCTCGAAGACCATAAACAGATTGGCCGTCCCGTTCCGCTCGTATTCGTAATCCTCGCGGCGTGGACTGCCCGGTCGCACCGGTAGCGGCGGCCGGACTTCGCCGATCAACTGCTTGCCTCCTTCGTCGAAACAAACCTGCGGCCGCTTGGGGTCGTGGGGCTGGGCGTAGACCTCCAGCACGTCTTCCATCGCCGCGACGAAGCCCGCGTTCGCCTTGGGCGGCAACACCCATTGCTGCTTCAGCCACGGCTTGATCTCGTTTTTTTCAGCGTGCGACAGACCGTGGCTGGGTCGATGCTCTCGACCACGTCCAGCTCAACGAGTTTGTCCGCCAACAGCTTCATCGTCCAGCGAGCCAAGCCCTCCGGCGGCGCGCTACAGGCCAGGGCGGCCAACCGTGCTTCCTGCGCCCCGTCGAGCTTCCGGTACTGGCGGCCCGTCGGCCGCTTGCGTTGGACAGTCGCCTCCAGTCCCTGTTGCACGAATTTCTTGCGGAGGCGGGCCACGGTTCCCGCGCTGGTGTCCAAGGCCTCGGCAATGCGGTCATCGGGCCAGCCGTCGCCATCGGCATCCGCCTTGAGCAGGATCCGAGCCCGGGTGATGGTTGCCGCCGAGCGCTTGCCGGTCGCCGCCAACCGTTCCAATTCCTGACGCTGTCCGGCCGTCAGATGAACGATGAACTTGTCTTTCAGTGCCATGATGTTCCTCCAGGTCAGCTGGAGGAGAATCATACGAATCCATAAATCAGCTGCAATGAACCACTAGTCAATCTATCCGAGTTTCTCACCCTGTTGAAGTTGCGCGCCGAGCGTCTGATCCCATGAGCGACATTTCCCCAAGTCTGCATGCGGAAGTCGTGTTTCGCGCCGGCAATCGGTGCGAATACTGCCGGCTCTCACAACGTGGTCAGGAGGCGGTGTGTCATATCGACCCTGTGATACCGCGAGCGGCTGGCGGGCCGACCGTGGCTGACAACCTCGCCTTGGCGTGCGTGTCGTGTTCGTTGCGGAAGTGGGCCAAACAGACGGCGACCGATCCCGACTCTGGGGAAGAAGTGCCACTGTTCAACCCGCGATCACAAGCCTGGGCAGAACACTTCCGCTGGAAGGACGAACGGATCATACCTCTGACCGCGACGGGCCGGGCCACGGTGACTGCTTTGGCAATCGGGCGATACCAAGGAGGATCGTCCGATGACTGTAGAGCGAGATGCGCTGCGCGATTGGCACCGTCTCTTCGGCTTGCTGCTGACCGATTTCTTCACAAACTCGCCGTTCACCGTGGAGGTCGAGCGTGACGTGTCCAAGCAGCAGCAGTTCCTCGACGTGGTAATCTTACGCCGCAAGCCTGGGCACTTCGCCGAACGCTTGCCCGACGGCATGGACAATTTGGCCGCGCACAATCTTCTCACTTTCAAATCACACCGCGAGGCACTGGACAGCTGGGCGATGAAGGAGTTGGTCGGCCACTACGTCGCCTATCGCAAGCTCGTCAGCCCGTCGCCGTCGGAATTGTTGTCGGAGGATCAGTTCCGGCTCTTTGCCGTGTGTGCGCGTTTCCCACACAATCTATCGGGGCAGGTGCCGTGGCAAGAACGGCAAGCGGGCGTGTATGATTGTCGGTGGGGCACCGACACGGTGTGCGTTGTTGTGGCGGGACAGTTGCCGCAAGAACCTCACAATGCGCCGCTGCACTTGTTCAGCGCCTCGCCTACGTTGGTGGACTTCGGCCAGGATACTTACCGGCAGCGTTCGGAGTACACCAGTGGGATGTTACGACAACTCTTGAAAAACTACGTGGCGGAGGGGTTTGCCATGACGTATACCGTAGCGGATTTCCGGCGTGATTCCATCAGGAGGGAATTCATGGAGCTATCGCCCCAGGAACGCCGGGACATCCTTCAACTAATTCCACCGCGCGAGCGCCGGGAAGCACTTGAGTGTCTGCCACTACGAGAACGTCGTGATCTTTTCGAGGCGTTGCCGCCGGAGGATATCCGGCAACTCCTCCAGTCGCTGCCGCCGAGAGATTGTCAACGACTCTTCCACTCGCTACCGCCAGAAGAACGCCGGCAAATGCTGGAGTCGCTGCCGCCGGAGGAACGTCGAGAAATGCTGGAATCGCTGCCGCCGGAAGAACGGTTAGCGGGTCTATCCGCAGAGCAGATTCAGCAGTACCTCGATCAGCTGACCGCAGGCCAACCGGCCCAACCGCGCAAGCCGCAGCGGAAAAGGTAAGGAGGCGTCCAGGTAACGATTCTGCTAAACTAGCAGGGGCGTCTCGAACTCTTTGACCCCTGGATGCACTGTCTCCCATGTTGATCGACACTTTCGGACGTGTTCACAATAATCTACGCATCAGCGTCACCGATCGCTGCAATCTGCGCTGCACCTACTGCATGCCGGAAGAAGTTGTCTTCATGGACCGCGCCGAACTGCTCACCTTTGAGGAGATCGCGCATTTCGTTCGCGTGGCCGCGCCGCTGGGCATCGACAAAATTCGGCTGACCGGCGGCGAACCGTTGTTGCGCCGCGACCTGCCGCGGCTGGTGCGTTTGCTCGCGGACATACCCGGCATCAAGGACATTGGCCTAACCACCAATGGATTGTTGCTGGCAAATCAGGCGCAGGCGCTCTACGACGCTGGTTTACGCCGCATCAACATCAGTCTCGATACGCTCGATCCGGGACGCTTCCGGGAAGTCAGCCGGCGCGAGGGGTTGGAGCAAGTGCTGGCCGGTATCGACGCGGCCAAGCGCGCGGGCTTTCGGCCCATCAAGATCAACGCCGTCAGCATTCGCGGGTTGACCGAACACGAGGTTGTCCCGCTGGCTCGCTATGCGCGCGAACACGCTCTGGAGATGCGTTTCATCGAATACATGCCGATTGGCTCCGCTGAGTGGGAGCGCGGTAAGGTCTACTTCGCGCATGAGATTCTCGAACAGATTGAGCGCGACGTGTGCCCGTTGGTGCCGGCCGACGATTACGATCCGCGTGCGCCGGCGATGGATTTCCAGTACACCGACGGCGGCGGCAAGGTTGGTATTATCGCTTCGGTATCGCGGCCGTTCTGCATGAGCTGCAATCGTCTGCGGCTGACCTCGGACGGCAAACTGCGTAATTGTTTGTTCGCGCTCAACGAGGTGGATGTTCGGCCGTTGCTGCGCGAGACGCCGGACGACGCGCGACTGGCGGAGATGATCGGGCAGAACGTGCGCGAAAAATGGGAAGGACACGAAATCAACACGGCGCGGTTCATCAAGCCGCTGCGCACCATGCACACCATCGGCGGATGACCACAAAAACATTTTCACCACGGAAAACACGGAAAACACGGAAAAAAGGCAAAGACAAAAGGTAATAGAGAAGAGATACACCAGCTCCGATCGCCAGCGGTCCTCTCGATTTACTTCGTCTGCTTTTTCTTTTTCCGTCTTTTCCGTGTTTTCCGTGGTGAAAGGTTTTTGTGGTTCCCCCTCAGGAGACCACCTCGTGAGACAACGCATGGGTGCCGAAGGCGTGAGGCGGTCTTGCCGGGGTGGGAGCAGCGAGTTCGGCAGGGCGGGCGGCAATGTCGAACCATTGGCGCTCACCATCGTTCAAGGTGGACAGGCCGATCCAGTGGAGGACGGCTGATTCGTCGTGGTCGAGATCGAGGACGATGGTGGTCGGCGTGCCATCAAGGAAATAGAGCCGGCCCTGACGATCGTGGCGCTGGATAGAGAAGCGGCGGACACGGTGGCCCGGCAAGCGCGTAAGGGGAGCCTCCGCGTCCGGCAGTGGAAAACAGAGCATGTCTACCAGTCGCTCGGGCGCGCCGGCGAGATGCTTGCCAAGTCCGAGGAGACGCTGACCGTGTTGGCAGAAGGCATCTAGGCCGAGGGTGACAGGGCGGCCATCCGGCCACAGAAATTCATAGCCTTCATAACGAACACGTTCCGTTTGACGATCGCGAGAAGGATCACGACGGAAAAGTAATCTCAGGGTGCGGGACATCCGAGTCTCTCTTCTATGGTGGGAACAACGATGGTCAGACACCATCCGAGGCGGAAGTCGCCTCCTTCAAGGCGTGTTCTCTCTTTCTGCACACGGCGCGCCGCGAAGTTGAGAAAGAGAGAACACTAAGTCAATCTGGGTAAATTGTATGATTTGAGCAAAACAAGGTAGGCAAACAGGGCATTTTTTGCTCGAATTACGCGCGCAGTGCGTTCTAGATGTAGGGAAGATGCTGACTTTCCCTCCCCTGCACGCAGCAAAATTCCTCATCTGTGGCTTAATCGAACAAGTTGGGTTGGCGATCTTCCGGCGGGGCGGGTTTCATGGGCCGTCCCAGAATCTGATAGGCTCGTGCCGTTGCCACTCGACCGCGCGGCGAGCGAACGATGAACTGCTCGCGCAACAGATACGGCTCAATCTCGTCACTGAGGGTGTCCACCGGCAATGTCATGCTCGCGGCCAGCGATTCGACGCCGGCCGGACCACCGCCGTGAACGCCGATGAGCAATTCCAGGTAGCGACGATCCTGCTTGTCCAGTCCCTCACGATCGACCTCGGCCATGTCCAGGGCGGCACGGGCAAGGTCAAGGGTAATGTGGCCGTCGGCCTCGCTGGTGGCGAAGTGCCGCGTCCACCACAGACGCGCGTTGGCCACGCGCGGCGTCCCGCGGCTGCGGCGTGCCAACTCGATGGCCGCCTCCTCGCTAATCGGCGTCTGCAATTTGCGCGCGTTAATGCGCACAATCTCCGCCAGTTCCTCGATGGTGTAAAACTCTAGATGCTCGTGCATTTTGAAGCGATCGCGCATCGGGCTGGACAGCATGCCGCTGCGCGTCGTCGCGCCGATGAGCGTGAATGGCTTCAAACGCAAATTGATCGTGCGCGCGTTCATGCCTTCGCCGAGGACGATGTCGATGCGGAAGTCCTCCATCGCCGGGTAGATGAACTCCTCAACCACACGCGGCATGCGATGGATTTCGTCGATGAATAGAATCGAGCCTTCCTCGACGTTGGACAGAAACGGCAGCATGTCGGCCGGCTTCGATAGGGCCGGCCCGCTGGTCATCTGGATCGATGTGCCCAGTTCGTTGGGCAGGACGGTGGCGAAGGTTGTCTTGCCCAGTCCGGGCGGGCCATCGAACAGGATGTGCGACAGCGGCTCCTTGAGCTTTTTGCAGGCGTTGAGGACGATGCTCAAGCGCTGCACGACGGCTTTCTGACCGATGACCTCGCGCAGCCAGCGCGGCCGCAGGGCGACATCGCGCTGATGCGATTCATCGTCGCCGTTTCCTTGCACAATGGCTTGACGTGCCATTCACTCACCTCGAATATAGTGGTTAGTGGTCAGTGGTTAGTGGTTAGTAATGAGAGAGGGGAGTGTCGTTACTAACCACTAACCACTGACCACTAACCACTATTATTGTCCCTTGTAAATCTCCAACAACACCTCTTCCACCGACTTGAACGAGCGGCCGGCGGCCAACACCTTGTCGAGTCGATTGCGCGCCTCTTGCGGGCTGTGACCAACGCTCAACAGCGCCTGATACACATCCTCCATGATGTTGCCATCGACCACGACAGCAGGCGACGCGGCACCGTCCGGCGATCCTTCGCTGATGGGTGTCATGAGGGCGTATTTCGTCACCTTGCGGCGCAGCGTGGCAATGATTTGCTCGGCCGTGGCGGCGCCGACGCCGGGCAGCGTCGTCAGCCATTTGCTGTCCTGACGCTGGATGGCGTCGGCGATCTCCTTGACCGGCCGCACCATCGCCTTGAGTGCCTTGCGGGTGCCGACCTTATCCACCGTGCAAAAGAGATCGAAGAAATCCAGTTCGGCCTCCGTCGTGAAACCAATCAATCGTGGCACCACCCGGCCCTGCATGGGATTGCCGTCGAAATAATGACTGGTGTGCAGGGTCATCTCCTGGCCGAGCGTGCCCTGGACACGACGGCGAATGAATTCCGGCACGAGTACCTGATATTCCAGCGCGCCGACTTGAAGGCGAACCTCGTCATCGAGTACGCGGTTGAGTACGCCGGTGATCTTGGTAATCATAATTCTCCTCCGGCCGGCAGTTTGACGACGTAGTAATGGCACAGAGCGGCGGCGAGAGCGTCGGCCACGTCGGGTGGGTCCGGCAGTTGGGCAAGACCCAATTCGCGTTGAATGGTCCGCTGTACCTGTTCCTTGGAAGCGCGGCCATTGCCCGTGACGGTCTTCTTGATTCGCGTGGCGTTGTAACTAACCACCGACAGATCGCGCTGCGCCGCGGCCAAGAACATCACCCCGCGCGCATGGGCCATCAGGATCGCCGTCCGTGGATGGTCATAATGGGCGAATAACTGCTCGACCACGACCACACCGGGTTTGAACTGTTCCAATACTTCTACTATACCATCGTACAGGCGACGAACGCGCTGGGCCATGTCAGTTGTCTCGCGGCCCTGCGCGCCGTGGATGATGCCGGCCTCGCAGACACGCGGCGCACCGGCCCGCGCTTCGAGGACAGCGTAACCCGTCCGTTGCAGTCCCGGATCGAGGCCGAGAATGCGCGATCCGGAGAGCCAGGACGATGCCGAAGTCATGATGTCAGCCTACCGTTCCGCCACGGACGAACACAAGAGCGATCCCTGTGTCAAAGAGCATGGTGGACAGATCCGTTTGCGGGGTGCTATAATCCCCCAACGATTCAGACTCGATAAACAAACCTCCCCAGGCAGCGCCGCCAGGATATATGGGCATGAACCTCAATCCGCAAATGCTTCGCTCCGAGCAACACGTCGAGGTCGGCCTCGTGATCCAGCGCAACGCGGATCTCCTCCTCGAACGCTGGTCGCAGCGGGCAATTCAGGAACAGCCGCATGCCGCCCGTTCCCATCATCCGGTTCTCCTGGACCATCTGCCGCGTTTGCTCCATACCATCGGTCAGAGTCTCGCCAACAGCCACGGATCCCATTCGGCGCCTCATCATGCTCCCGCGGAGGAACACGGGGAGCAGCGCTGGGAGGTCGGCTGGTCGCTATCGGAAGTGATCCGCGATTATCAAATCCTCCGTCTGGTTGTCTTCGAGTATCTGGAAGAAACGCTGGATCGGCCGATGCGATTTCGCGAGGCCCGCGCGATCGATCTGGCCTTTGATGAAGCCATCGCCGCCAGTGTCACCGTCTACGTTCGCCAGCACGACGAGCATGTGCAGCGCGTCGAGAAGGAGCGGGTCGATTATCTCCGCCATCAGGCCGACGCCTTCAAGGAGGCGGACCAGCGCAAGAACGATTTCCTTGCCGTTCTCGCCCACGAACTGCGTAATCCATTGGCCCCCATTTTGACCTCGATCGAGTTGCTCCGCTTACTCGGCTCGTCCAACGCCAGCGCCAATCAGGCCCGTGACATCATCGAGCGCCAGGTCAAGCACATGACCCGTCTGATCGACGATCTGCTCGATTTGACGCGCATCGCCCAGGGCAAACTGGAGCTGCGCCGAACAATCTTCGAGGTGGGGCAGGCGGTTGCGCAGGCCGTGCAGACGGTTCGACCGTTGTTCGAGTCGCACGCACATCAACTGACCGTTGAACCGCCTGCCGACCCGATCTATCTCGAAGCCGACGAATCGCGGATTGTGCAAGTACTTATCAACCTGCTCGGCAACGCCGGCAAGTACACGGAGCGCGGCGGCCAAATCTGCCTGACGACGATCCGCGAGGGCAACGAGGCGGTCCTATGCGTGCGCGACAACGGCGTCGGCATCGAGTCGGACATGCTGAGCCGAATCTTCGACCTGTTCACGCAGATTGGCCGATCGATTCATCGCGCACAGGGCGGGCTGGGCATCGGCTTGACTTTGGTACGGCAATTGGTCGAATTGCACGGTGGCCGGGTGAGCGTTCACAGCGACGGACCCGGCAAAGGTAGCGCATTCATGGTCCGGCTGCCGATCGCGCCGGCGCACTCCTCGCCGCCCGCCGGCGGAACAGCCCAACTCGGCACCACACCGTCCAACGTGTCGGCCCGCCATATCCTCATCATCGAGGACAACGCCGACGCGCGCGAGACGCTGGCTCTGCTGCTGCAAATGCTCGGTCATCGCACGGCGATGGCGGCAACCGGCCCGGAGGGCGTCGAGCGCGCCTTGGCCGATCGGCCGCAGGTGATCCTCATCGATCTTGGTTTGCCCGGTCTGGATGGCTTCCAGGTAGCGCGGCAGATTCGTGCGGCGCTGGCCGATTCCGTGCGCCTTGTCGCCCTGAGCGGCTACGCGCAAGAGGAAGATCGCCAGCGTTGCCGGGAGTCTGGCTTCGACGCGCATTTGCCCAAGCCGGTCGAGCTTGAGGAATTGAATCGCGTGATGGCGGCACCGGTGTCAGGCGACAAATGAAAGAGACGCGGCTCATTCAAACAGCAATTCGGAATGAGCCGCGTCCGCCGCCCTCTTACTTCTCGGTCATCGAAGAAGGTGCATGGAGAGGCTCATCCGCTCTCCAGCGCGAAGTAAGTTGACCGTCACGCGATCGCCGACGAGATAGTTGCTTTCGACGTAGCGAAGGAAGCCGTTGACATCCATTTCCAGGGGCTTGTCGTCAATGCCCAGGATGATGTCGCCGGGCCGCACGCCGGCCGTCCGCGCCTGGGCGGGCACCGAGTCGCGCTGCCGGAAGGCGAGCCGTTGCGCGGGCAACTTCAACGCCTTTTTCTCATCGAGCGTGAGATCGTCGCCATACAGTCGAGCCGACGGAATCAGGTGTTGCATCGAAGGCCGCCAGCGGATGTCGCTCTTCCGCCAGCCTTCCGGCAACGTCAACCGCTCCGTCAAGGTTTCCTTTCCGCGCCGCCAGACGACTTCGATGCGGCCAGCCTTCGGTGCCCGGTCGAGCGCGAACTGCACGTCCGCGAAAGAGTGAATGGGCACGCCGTTGAGCCGCTGTACCATATCCCCGCTTCGCAGACCGGCCACAGAGGCGGGCGACTTTTCCCGTACTTGGCGGAGGAGGTTGCCGCGATCGACTTCGAGTTCCAGGCCAAGGTTCTCGGGCAACGGATACCTCCAAACCAGATCCCGGCTCCATTTCCCTTGTTTCCGCAAATTGGCGTTGAGAGTTTCCTTTACCTGATGACAGTGCATGCAGCGGCCTGATCGCCGGGAACCCCTCACGTCGCGGAGAAAGCGCGGAGCATCCCCCGACTTGCGAGCGAAGACTTTCGAGGCGCTTTCATGCGTGCGCAACACGGATTGCATTGTGTAACGCAGTCCCGCCAGGGACTGACGGCTATCGGCATTCTTGGCATCCCGGCCGCCGTAACGGGCGTAGACCTCGCTGTCCGCGTTGAGAAAAAAGACCATAAAGGTTAGATCGTAATCGAACTCGAAGAGGTTCAGGTCCGCGTTATCGATGCGCGTCAACCGGACCCGGACGAATTGATCCGCGACTTCTTTGATCTGCTCAAGACGGACAACCTGCCCGTCAAATTCGCGGCAGTCCGTTCAAGGCACACAGCGCAAGACGACCATGAGGGGTTTCCCACTCGTTCGCGCCTGGGTTTTTCCTTCCTCAAGATTGAAAAGCCAGCCATTCTTGACGGCTTGCGCATCCCCGCGCCGAGAACCTCTCGACTGCGCCATCAAAGGGGCATCGGCCCATGCAAGGAAGCCGGCAATCAGGGCGAGAACGAATCGACACGTCATGAGCCATTCTCCCATCGGTGCTTTAGCGTCTTTTCCAAGAGCCGCTTACGGTTTCGTGGGACAGCGACTCTCGGGAGATTTAACCCCAGAGGAAAGTATGTCGTAGCGAAGGTTAATAAACGATGAGGACGAAACAGCCCTCTTCCGTCAATCATTCCTCCGACTCGCGGAGCGAGTCGGCCACACTACCCGTCGCTAGCGCTTCGGGCTGGTCAATTAGCTTCCTTTCCGCCAGCCGGTACCGCCGGCGCGATCTTCCAGCGTGATGCTAAGCTGTCCCAAACGCTGCCGTATCTGATCGGCCATACCGAAATTCTTGGTCTTACGCGCTTCCGCACGCAGATCGATGATTAACTGCATCAGGTTGTTGACCAACTCATCGTTCGCACCGCCGGTCTGTTGTGGTTGATGGAACAAACCCAGCAATTGACTCAGTTCGCGCAGCACCAACACGCCGCGATCGAACTCGGCAAGGGCCGCCTCCGTCCGTCCGGCCCCTTCGAGCTGGTGGGTATCGGCGAATCGATTCAGCGCGTTCAATAGTTCGTACAGCACGCCGGTCGCGCCGCCGGTGTTGAAATCGTCGGACATGCAATCGAGGAACGTCGCGCGCAGACGCGCCACCTCATTGAAAAACTCACTTGGCGAGGGGCCGGCGTCGAATGCGGCGTGCTTGGCCGGCGCGGTCAGTTCGTGGAAGCTGCGGCCGTGGATGCGCTGATAGCGCTCGAAGAAACGATAGAAGTTTTCCAGGCTGCGGCGCACCTCGGCCAACCGCTTCTCGTTGTACTCGATCGGACTGCGATAGTGCGTATTCAGAAGCAGAAAGCGCACCGTCTCGGCTTGATGTTGCTTGAGCAAATCGACGATGTTGACCACGTTGCCGATTGAGCCGGCCATCTTGACATCGCCCATCTTGAGCAAGCCGTTGTGCATCCAGTAGCGCGAGAACGGTTGGCCGGTGAACGATTCGGACTGAGCCAATTCGTTTTCGTGGTGCGGGAACTGCAAATCGAGACCGCCACCGTGGATGTCGAGGGTTTTGCCCAGCAGTTTCATACTCATGGCCGAGCATTCGATGTGCCAGCCCGGGCGGCCCGGACCCCACGGACTATCCCACGACGGTTCGCCGGGGCGAGAGGCTTTCCACAAGGCGAAATCGCCGGGATTGCGTTTCTTGTCGCTGACTTCAATGCGTACCCCCGCCTCCAGCTGCTCTGGGTCGCGGTTGCACAGCTTGCCGTAGTCCGCATCGCTGGTCACGTCGAAATAGACATCGCCACTGGAGGGATACGCATGGCCGTTGGCAATCAGGCCGCGCATGATCTCGATCATTTCATCAATATGCTCGGTCGCGCGCGGCAGGTGATCGATGCCGATGACGTTGAGCTTATGCAGGCAGTCGAGATAGTCGCAAGTCATGCGCTCGGCCAGTTCCTTGACCGTGGTGCCCAGCTCACGGGCGCGGACGATGAGCTTGTCGTCTACGTCGGTGATGTTGATAACCCATGTCACCTCATAGCCCAGGTACACGAGAAAACGCTTGACCGTGTCGAAGATGACCGGCCCGACCATGTGGCCGATGTGGCTGGGTTTGTAGACGGTGGGGCCGCACACGTACATGCGCACCTTGCCCGGCTCAACCGTCTGAAAATCCTCCTTCTGGCGGGTCAGCGTGTTATAGACGCGCAGGGCCATAATTCCTCAGGGGTCAGGAGTCAGGAATCAGTCGCAATGCAGGAGTCAGGAATCAGGGGTCAGGAATCAGGAGTCAGGAATCAGGAGTCAGGGATCAGGGATCAGGAATCAGGGGTCAGGAGTCAGGAATCAGGTTGCTGATTCCTGACTCCTGACCCCTGACTCCTGACTCCTGACTCCTGTGGAGATCAACGCGACGACCTGGCAACTCATCGCCTCGGCGCGACCAATGACGCCGACACGCTCGCCGGTCTTGGCCTTCACATTAACGGCGTCCGCGTCGAGTCCGAGCAGGGCCGCGAGGTTCGCGCGGATGGCGGCCTTGATCGACCCAAGTTTCGGTTCCTGGGCGAAGATAATCACATCGACATTGACAACGCGCCAGCCGGCTTGGTTCAGCCGAACGACGGTTTCACGCAGAAACAAACAAGAGTCGGCGTCCTTCCAGGCGGGATCGCTATCGGGATATTGGTCGCCGATGTCGCCTAAGCCGGCAGCACCGAGCAGGGCGTCGGTTAGCGCGTGCAGCACAATGTCGGCGTCACTGTGTCCGATCAGACCGCGCGCATGCTCGACGTGAATACCGCCCAGGATGAGGGGGCGGCCTTCCGCCAGGCGGTGCGTATCGTGTCCAATGCCGACGCGAAAAAGCGCGGCCTCACGAGAAGTCGTCATGGCGTGGATTGTAACGATATGCCAGCGAATCTGACAACGCAAGATCGTAGGTGGAACCATAAGCCGGCTCGATGGCCGCCGAGCCGTCGTCGCGGGGTTGGTATGCGACGACGGCCGACGACACAACCGGCCATGCAGGGAAACTCCAATCCGTGCGCGGCATGGAAGCGCAAGGGACGGAAGGGCGATAGAGAGTAAGGGATTGAACCGAGGAATCCATCCGTCGGAAGATGGCCGAGGCCGTGAATCAGCTGCCGACGAGGCGGCTGGGACCAGATGGACGGGCGAATCGGTGGGATGACACAGGCGAGGGGGCCGGGCCCGACCCCCTCGAAGCTTCTCTCAGCTCCGGGGAGGGGACCACATTACTGCGCGGCGACCGTGGCGGGGATCGTCAGCTCAACACGGCTGACCTCGCCGGGACGCACCGTAACCTGCGCCGTCGTCGTCTGGACCTTGCCGTCACGGACGACCTTGGCCTTCAGAGTGTATTCGTATTCCTTCCCCGTTTCCAAGGAGGGCGTCACGAATACGCGCTTATCCGACGTGGAAGTGGTCGGTTCGTTATCGATGGTCAACGTGGCATCTTCGGGCAGTTGGACGACCAGGGTAGCCTGGTTATCGCTGGCCACCGCGACGGCAGCGCCGCCAACGGGGTTGATGGTGCAGACGCCACCGGAACAGGTCATGCAAGGAGCGGCTCCATAGCTGCCGGCACCCATGACATAGCCGCCACCGCACGTCTGGCAACCGGCGTATCCGCCGAAGCCACCCATGCCGCAACCGCCCATGCCACAACCACCCATGCCCATGCCATAGGAGCCGCAGCCACCCATGCCGCAGCCACCCATGCTATAGCCGCCACCGTAGGAGCCACAGCCGCCGCAGCCGCCGCCGCCACCACCGCAACCGCCTCGTCCGCCGCGCCGGCCAGCGGAAGCCAGTTGGCTATCCACAAGCAACGCCATGGCAACGACCGCCACGATCAGCACGAACTTCTTCATACTCAAGATCCTTCCTCAAAAGGTGTGACGAGAATAACCGCCCGTCACCTTGACGGAACAGCGTTTCTCCTTGCCCGTACAGCTTAGCTAAGCTCTCTAAACTTCCGAAGTAACCTATCTATCCGCAAAGCAACTGTCAACCCTTCGCGACTAAATTGACCTGAATAATTATTCAGATAGTGAAAGAGAGAAAAGAGGGAGAAAATAGGAAATAGAGGGCGAAGGCGGGAATACGTCAGGAAGATTAAGCTAGGAGAATAAAATGGATAAGGCAAGATGGGGTAATTATTTCCGGAGCAAACCGCAGCTCCATCCAAAAGCGATGCCGGGTGGAAGAGGCGGCACCCATCAAAGACAGCTTATCACAAAGGGCGATAGAGGAAGCCCGGTCGGTGAATTGTGCCCAAGATGGCTCGTTGCTTGGAGGAATCAAGCGGCGGAAATAATCATTGTGATCGCTTCGCCACGGGGGTAAGCTCTATCGAACGGTAATACGCTGAACGCTCGATCCCGAGAGTTTCGCCCGGGGAACGAATCGTACCGAGGATATGACATGGCAAAGACTTATCGCGTCGCCGTGATTGGGCGAACCGGCAAGGGGAACTATGGCCACGGACTCGATGTCGTCTGGAAGGCGATCGAGAATGTCGAGATTGTGGCAGTGGCCGACGACGACGCCAAGGGCCGCGCTGCTGCCGTGGAGCGGCTCAAAGCGAAGAACGGCTACGCGGATTATCGGCAGATGCTGGCCAAGGAGCGGCCACAGATTGTCAGTGTGGCGGATCGCTGGCTCGACCGGCATCGCGACATGGTCGCCGCCTGCGCCGAGTACGGGGCCAGCATCTTTCTTGAGAAACCCTTCTGCCGCTCGCTGGACGAGGCCGACGCGATGGTCACGGTCTGCGAGCGACACCATGTGAAGCTGGCGATCGCGCACCAGACTCGGTATAGCCCACGGCTTCGCCGCGTGCGGGAGTTGATCGCCCAGGGGCACCTCGGCGATCTGATTGAGATGCGCGGCCGAGGCAAGGAGGACTCCCGTGGTGGCGGACAGGATTTGATGGTGCTTGGCACGCACATCATGGATCTGATGCGCTACGTGGCCGGCGACCCGCGCTGGTGCTTTGCCCGCGTGACCCAGGACGGCCATCCTGCCACCAAGAAAGACGTTCGCGAAGGCGGCGAGGGAATGGGCCCCATCGCCGGTGACCGTATCGTGGCCGAGTACGGTTTCGACAAAGGGGTGGTTGGGACGTTCGGCACCCAGCGGGCACGGCACGGCGCGGGGAAACGCTTCGGACTGCACCTGTACGGCAGCAAGGGGATCATCACGCTAACCACGGGCAGTCTGCCGCCCGTGTACTTCCTGGACGATCCTTCCTGGTCGCCGGGCCGCAGCAAGGCGGCATGGCAAGAAATCACCAGCGAAGGTCTCGGCAAGCCGGAGCCGTTGAAGGATGCCAGCGCCGCTGCGGCCAACGTCTGGATCGCCAAGGATTTGATCGAGGCCATCGAGAAGGACCGCCAACCGCTCGGCAGCATGTACGATGGACGGGCGGCGTTGGAAATGATTCTGGCCGTCTACGAATCCCACCGCCGCAAAGGGCCGGTCGAATTCCCCCTTGAGAACCGGAAGCATCCGCTTACGCTGCTGTAGTCCCGTTCTGTCGGCAACCTTGTAGTCGCCTACATCCGAAAGGAACGCACATGAATACAACACGAAGAACCTTCCTCGGTGCGGCAAGTCTGGGAGCGGCCGCATTAACCGTCGCCGGCCCAGCCCAGGCGGCTCCGAACCGTCAGCTTGTCCTCGGGATGATCGGCCCAGGCGGTATGGGCACCCACCATCTGAAGCAACTCTGTAGTCGCAAGGACGTCACCGTGGCCTACGTCTGCGACGTCGATGAAAAGCGGCTCGCTGCGGCGGCGAAGCTCGTCGAATCCGCCACCGGCAAGGCTCCGAAGGCCGTCAAGGATCTCCGCCGAGTGTTGGATGATGGCGGCGTCGATGCCGTCTTTATCGCCACACCGGACCACTGGCATGCGCCGGCGTCGATCCTGGCTCTCGACGCTGGCAAGCACGTCTATGTCGAGAAACCGTGTTCCCATAACATCCGCGAGGGCCGATTGATGGCCGACGCCGTGAAGCGCTCGGGCAAACAACTCCAGGTCGGGACGCAGAGCCGTAGCACGCCGTGCGTTCAGGAAGCCATGACGCGCGTCCGCAGCGGTGAGATTGGAGACGTACTCGTCGCCAAGGTATGGAACAGCCAACTCCGCCGATCGATCGGCAAGACCAAGCCAACCGCCCCGCCGAAGTATCTGGATTTTGATCTTTGGCTGGGGCCGGTGCCGGCGGTGCCCTATCGCGCCAACTTGCTGCCGGGCATCTGGCGGTGGTGGTATGACTTCGGCTGCGGCGACATCGGCAACGATGGCGTCCACGATATCGATGTGGCCCTGTGGGGGCTTGGCGTCGCCACGCATCCAGAGCGGGTCAGCTGTTTGGGAGGCAAGTATTTCTTCGACGATGACCAGCAGTTTCCCGATACGCAATACGCGGTCTTCGAGTATGCAATCGAGGGTAAGCCGGCCGGCAAGAAACAACTCATTTTCGAGCAGCGAATCTGGTCGCCCTATGTGCAAGAAGGTTACGAGAATGGCGTCGCCTTCTACGGCACCAAGGGGCTGCTCGTCATCGGGCATTCGGTGGGCTGGAAGTTGTACGGGCCGAAAAACAAATTGATCGCGGAGAAAACCGGGCGGCCCGATCTGGCGGCGCACCACACCAACTTCCTCGATTGCGTTCGGGGCGATCAAAAACAGCTTTCCGCCGATGTGACGGCCGGCCACCTCGCGGCGACGATTGTCCATTTGGCCAACATCGCGACCCGAGTGGGCCGAGTGCTGCGATTCGATCCAAAGGAAGAACAGATCCTCAAGGATTCAGAGGCCAATGGGATGGTCGGCCGCAAATACCGCGCGGGCCACTGGGCCGTTCCCAAAACGCCGCGCGGAGCTTGAGCTTTCGCCCCGTCTGTTCTGCCGGCCCGCAGCGCAGCAAGGGAATGTCCCTTGCTGGCGCTGCGGGCTGGCTAGGTTCTCAGCCTTGTCTTCCCAAGCCAGCTTCCCCAGAGCTTCCCCAGACCTCCCCTTGATCTCCCCAACTTGCCATCGAAGAATCGTCTTCACGAACTGAGTGCGGATACATCGGTTCAAAGGAGACATTCATGGTCGCTCAATCTTCGCCTCCCGCTTCCTCTACGCGCATCCACACGCTGACGGGACTGCTTGCAACAGCCCTTTTGTTGCTGCCCATCACGCGAGCATCCGCGGATGGATTGGAGAAATGGCTCCAGACGGAGCAGATTGTCGCCACTAACAAGCTGGCCGGCAATGTTCTGGCGAATGGAGCGGTCATCGCATCGCCTTCACGAGAGGATCCCAATTACTACTACCACTGGGTTCGGGACGGTGCGTTAACGATGGACGTCATCGTCACGCTGTACACGCGGAGCAAGGAGCCGAAGGACCAGAAACGCTACTGGTCGCTCCTCCAGGCTTATCTCGATTTCTCCTTGAAGAACCAGACCACGCCCAACCCCAGCACCGACTTCCAGCGAGGACTCGGAGAGCCGAAATTCAACACCGACGGCTCCGCCTTTACCGGTTCCTGGGGAAGGCCACAGGACGATGGCCCGGCGCTCCGTGCTTTGACGTTCACCCACCTCGCCGCCTTTCTGCTCGACAAGGGCGGGGCGGAACAAGCGCAATTGGTGAAGACCAAACTCTACGACGGTGTTCTGCCCTCGAACTCGCTTATCAAGAGAGACCTGGAATATGTATCCCACCACGGAACGGATACGTGTTTCGACCTATGGGAAGAGGTCCGGGGCCGGCACTTCTACACGCGCATGGTTCAGAGGCGCGCGCTTTTGGAAGGGGCCAAACTAGCCAAACGCCTCAACGATGACAAGGCGGCGGACTGGTACAACGCCCA
>DATNCY010000063.1:0-21437 GCA_035553375.1 Gemmataceae bacterium | reverse complement strand
GGTGTCTCCGCGACAGGTCGTCTACTGGGCGCTCGTCGCGTCCGACGTTGACTTTTCCGATTCGTCCTCGATTTTCGCCGGCGAGTCCGCCAGCCGTACCGGGGCACCTTCGGTGAGGGTTGACAGCTTGCCGAAGAGTACCTGTTCCGAGCCGTCGATTGGCGTCCAATGTCCCGCACCGAGGGATTTCGACTTGGAGTGGCGATTGGTGACCTCGATCCACTCGCCGTCGGTGGCTCCCGTCTGGACTTCGGTACGCACCGCGTGGCCTTTTTCGTACCCCCAAATGAAAGACTTGCCGCCGCTATGGCTGAGAGCCTTTTTCGGTAACGCCCGGACACTAGGGAGTTCGATGATGACTTTGCCGTAGGCATAGGCTCCCGGCAGCATCTGGGTACCGGGATTGGGCAGATCGATCTCGGCACGCATGGTACGGCTCTTGACGTTGAGCGCCCACGAGAGGCGTGTCACCGATGCTGGAAGCCACTCGTCGCGGTACGACCACACCTTGACGGTCGCCTCCGTGCCGATCTTGACGTAGTTGGCGTCCCTCTCGGGAACATCGACGAAGATGCGGACGATGTCCGTGCGATCGACCACGTAGATAGGAGCGGCCTTCCCGCTGGGTGACAGGTCGGGGGCGCGAGTCATGGCCGTGGGATCGCCGGTGCCGGGCAGGACGAAGTCCCAGGTGTTGGCATTACGGGCCACGATGATACCGTCGTAAGGCGCGAAAAGCTTGAGGTAGCCCACCCACGCCTCAAGCCGCCGCGCCTCGCTCTCGGCGACGAGCAAGCGGGCGCGAGCGACGCCGACATCGACGATATCTTCCTCAAGGGTAGCCGTTTTGGAAAGCAACTCCGCCTCCCTCGTCACGACGGTCGCCTTCGCCGCTTGCCATTTGGCGACATCCGACCGATGCTGATTTTGCGACTCCAGAAGAATCTGAGGAGCGACGACTTTCCTCTCGACCTCGCGCTTAAGCCGCTTGACCTCCGAGTCCCAGCGATCGACTTCAGACTTGTAGGCGTCAAGGATCCTCTCGGCCTCGACGAGGCGCGCCTCGGCCGCCTTGACATCGGCCTTGGCCACCTTCACCAGCTTGAGGGCCAGATCGACCCGTTCCCTATCGTACTTGACCGTGGCCTTCTTCGTCTCCCAATTCTCGCGCAATTCGGGCACGAAGAGGTCGGCCAGCACGTCGCCCTTCTTCACCTTGTCGCCGATGTCCACGTTCCACTTCTCGATGTAGCCGGTCACCTTCGGATAGATCGACGTGCGCTCGTAGCTTTGCACGAAGCTCGGTTGTCCGACGACGCGAGTGATTTTCCGCAGCTGGGGTTGGATCACATGAAGGACGGGAGGCTCCGAGACGCTTGGGGCCGTCTTCTCGGGTTTGGCGCAGCCCGGCAGCGCCAAAGCAGCCAGAAGCCAGAACCCCAATCGGCGGCAGCGAGCGGCAATGCTACTCCCCTCTCCCCTGTACTCGGGGCAGAGGGGTTGGGGGTGAGGGGGAAATGCTGCCCCCTCACCCCCAACCCCTCTCCCCCGAGTACAGGGGAGAGAAGAAGAAGACTCCCCCTCACCCCCAACCCCTCTCCCCCGAGTACAGGGGAGAGGGGGGCAAAATGCTAGCGTGATATTGTCCGAGTGGGACTCAGCAGGCCGAAAAATTGTTGGCATTGCTCATCTCCGGTTGTCTGCCAGCCGGCGGCGCAAGCAAAGGAAAGTTATTCCGTTGCTTGCGCTGCGGACGGGCGAGTCATTCGGTTGGCGTCTCTTGGATCCCCGTCGCGGGAGCCTTCTTTTCTCCTCGTGCCTCACCACCAGCAGCCTCGCCATCGCTGCCGTTGGCGTGCGCGTAGACATGGGGGTCGTAGTACTTGCTGGCGGGGTTGTCCGGGTAGAGCGAGGGCGAGCGAGGCTCCTTCCGCCCCATCACCAGCGCGAAAAACGACGGCAATACCAGCAAGGTGACGAACGTGGACATCACCAGCCCGCCGATCACGGCTCGGCCGAGCGGAGCCTCCATTTGACTCCCCTTCTCCAAGGCCAGCGCCATCGGCACCATGCCGACGGTCATGGCGCAGGCCGTCATCAAGATCGGCCGCAGACGTTCACTCGCGCCCAGGAGGGCCGCCTCGCTGGAAGGCTTGCCGGCCTTCCAGTGTTCGTCCATGAACGTCACCATCAACACCGAGTTGGACACGGACACGCCCAGACACATGATCGAACCCATGAACGATTCGATGTTGAGTGTGGTGTTGGTGAAGTAGAGGATGATCACGATGCCGGCGAGGACTCCCGGCACGGCCCCGATGGAGATCAACGCCATGCGCGGCGATTGGAAAAAAGCCGTCAAGAGGACGAGGATGACGAACACGGCGACCGCCAGCCCAATCCCCAGCGCCTTGAACATCTTGTCCATCGACGGCAGTTGGCCCATCTCCTCCACGCGCACGCCGCGCGGCGGCGCGCCGGCGGCCTTGACCGCCTGGCGGACTTGGCTCGCGGCTCGGCCCATGTCCTCGCCCTCGACGTTGGCGATCACGGTCAGGTAGCGCTGCGACATGTCGCGGTCGTACTCGCCGGGCCGCATACTCGTGTGAACCTTCGCCACGTCGCGGACCATCAGCGGGACCAGGGGGTTAACCGACTCCAGCGGCAACTCCTCGACATCTTCGGGCTTCTCCATCCGCAGGGGCGGCACCTGGATTTGCACCAGATAATCAAACCCGGTCTTGGCGTTGATCCAGTAGTTGAGGTTGGTGAAGCGGGTGGAGGAAGTCGCCATGACGAGGGAACGCTTCACATGCTCGACAGTGATGCCGACCAGCCCCGCCATCTCGCGGTCGATATCGACCTCGACCGTGGGATAGTCGAGCGTCTGCTCGAAGCCGATATCGCGGAGGTAGGAAATACGCCTCATCTCGGCGGCGACTTTTTCCGCGTGCTTGCGAATCTCGTCATAATCGGTGCCGATAAGACGAACCGCGATCGGCTTCGAGGAGCCGAAGCTCATGACTTGGGTCACGATGTCGCCCGGCTCGAAACCGAAGGTGGACAATTCCGCTTGTTCCTTCGCCTCACTCTTGGACAAGCCCCCCTTCTCCAACCGTTGGGCCAGCCACGGGACCACGCGCTCGGGGAAGACCTTGCGGAGTCGCTCGCGAAACTCGTCGAGCTTGATGCCGCTGTCCTCTTTCAATTTGATGCGCAGCCAGCCGTCGTCCGGCCCGCGCATGAACAGCACCATGTTGTCGATGCCAAAGTTTGGGGCTACCTGACCTACAAAACCCATCGTGATCGAGATGTTCTTGGTTCCCGCCTCCTGCTCGATCTCCTGGAGGCACTTCACGCCCATCTCCCGCGTCAACTCGTAGTTCGACCCAGGCGGCGGCCGGAACCGCAGCACGAATTCTCCCGAATCGATTTGCGGGAACAATTCGGTGCCGACCTCCAACCCCAGCACTCCCAGGATCAGGCCACACCCGACGAGATAGATCGGCACCACCCACCAGCGGAGTCGGATGAACCAGTCCACGACCTTGCTGTAACCCTTGACCATGCGGTCGAACAGACCGGGTTTCTTCTCGCCCTGTTCCGCGTCATGCTCCTTGTGTTTGAGCAGATAGACGCACATGATCGGTACTAACGTGCTGGAGAGCAGGTACGCCGAGACCATGGCGAAGCCGACCGCCAGCGTTAGCGGCATGAACAGCGACCGCAGCGGGTCTTCCATGATGAACGCCGGGACGAATACGGACAGGATGCACAAGAGCGCCAGCAGAATCGGCACGGCCGTGGCCTGGTTGGCGCGCAGTGCCGCCGTGGCCACGTTCTTCGTGCGCCCCATCTGCACATGCACGTTCTCGATGGTCACCGTTGACATATCGACGAGGATGCCGATGGCCAGCGCCATGCCGCCCAGCGACATGATGTTGATCGTGTTACCCGTCACCCACAGTCCGAATAACGACCCGATCAGGGCGAGCGGGATGTTGAGGACGACGACGATCACGCTCCGCAGGTCACGGAGGAACAGCAGGATCATCAGCCCGGTCAGGCCCGCGCCAATAGCGCCCTCGGTGGCCACGCTCTCGACCGCCTCCACGACCGTGGGCGACTCATCGAACTCGAAACTGATCTTCACGTCCTTGGGAACGGCGTTGCGGAAAGTCTCCATCGACTTGTGGACATCGGCCACGACGGTCAGCGTCGAACCCGTGTCCTTCTTGATGATCGGCAGGTGGATCGCCTCCTTGCCGTTGAACAGAGCATAGCCGTAGCTGATATCGACATCGTCCTGGATGGTCGCCACGTCGCGGATGTAGACGTTCTGGCCCAGCTTGATCGGGATGTCGCCCAGTTTCTGAACGTCTGCCACCGTGGCGTTGTTCTGGACAATCGGCATCGAATCCTTGATATAAATGTTGCCCGTGGGAATCACGACGTTCCCTTTGGCCAAGGCCTCGACCAAGTTGTGGGGGTTCAGGTTGTATTGGAGGAGTTTGCGCGGATCGACATTGATGATGATCGAGCGCATGTTGGGGCCGAAGGGCGAGATGGCGACCGTGCCGGGGACGTTTTTCTGCACCAGCGGCCGGATGATGTTCTGCGCCAGGTCGCCCATTGCCCCGATCGACGTTTTGCCGCCCTCGCTCTCAAAGACGAGGTAGCCGATCGGCACGCTGCCGGCATCCATGCGCATAATCATGGGCGGCAAGGATCCGGGGGGCATCCAGGACATGGCGCGATCGGACATGGCCACCACCTGGGCCATGGCCTGGCCCATGTCGGTGTCGTGGAAGAACGACAACTCGCACAAGCCGACCTGCTGAATGTTCCGCGATTGGATGTCCTTGATACCATCGACGTACTGAAAATACAGTTCCAGTTCGTTGACGATGAAGCCTTCGATCTGGTCGGGACTCATGCCGATGAAATCGAAGAAGACGTAGATCTTCGGCGTGTGCAGCGAGGGGAAAATGTCCACACGCATTCGCTCGTAGGCCAGGCCGCCGAGGCTGATCAGTCCTACGACCAGCATCAAAACCGTGATGGGATGATCCATCGCCAGGACGGTTGGATTCGCGGATCCCGCTTTCTTCGTTGATTCGGCAGCCATGAGGGAGACTCCTGGAGCAGACTTAGGAGTTGTCCAGAAATAACTTCCTCGTGTTAGTGGCGGTTATCGAACCGCGCGGCTCCGCGAGCCACCGCTAAACGAAAGTTATTTCACGTACACATCCGAGAACCCATGCAATCCATTTCACATCTCCCCTTTGAGCAATTTTTGCGCCGAATGGCTCGGTAATTTGACCGTGTTATCGCTGGACTGCCGCTGAATCTGTCCTCAAAACATTACTAAGTTGTCGTGAACATCAGTTCATAAGAGGCACTAACTTTATGAGACGCGGGCGGCGCGTTTCAAACCGAATACTCCTGGAGAGGCGCTCTCGTTTTGACGAGCCTCCCGCGTTTTGGCGCAGCCCTCCCGCGTTTTGGCGCAGCCCTCCCGCGTGAGCGGGGGGAGGTGAACACTCCCCCCGCTCACGCGGGAGGCTCGCCATTGTGTTAGCGTCTCTAACAACTCAGTAATATTCAACGGATCGTTTTGTAATATATTATCGATCGCTTAAGTATAATAAAATCAAGGAAGGTAAGAAAAAGAGATAATAACGGCTTTAATGCTTGACAGTACCAGAGGGGAGGGCTGTAATGAAACCCCTCAAGAACGAAACGACTTGTGCGGAAAAGGGAACATAATTCGGGCATAATAAACGTGCCCATCCCTTTTTTTTTGGATCGACGTGCATCTATTTCAGGGAGTTAACTATGTCGGTTACCGGCGGGCAGTCCTGGGTGAAACGCCGATTGAGTTCCAAAAAGCGTGCCCGTTCCCGCCGAGGCAGCCCCCTGGGGGGCATCTGCGATTGGCTACTGGAAGACCGCTGCCTGCTGAGCGGGCTTGGCGTTGTAGATCCCCAAGTGCCGCTAGGCAGCACTACCGCACTGAACCAAATATTTTGGAATGGCGGGGCACCCTTAAACCCAAATGGTCTTCCGGGCATTACGGCCGCTCCGACGATGAAGACCATCACCATCACGAACACCACGAACCAAACCATTTATCCGATACTCCGAGACGCGAATACCGGACAGGATCCGCACAATACCAATCCGAATAATCCAAATAACTATTACGATCCCCAAGACTTTCATAATCAGGAGTATAGAGCCTACATTGGCTACGTGAAGGATGGTGTCCAGACTTTGGGCCTGCCGGCGGGAGCAACTATCACCATTGCGGTTCCGCTGGTATTCTGGGATGCGGAGAACACGTACCTTGCGACAGACGGCCAGAACCTGATCGTTACCGACCCCATTAATGATTCAAATCCATTCCGTTACGACCCCACTTCGTCCCGTGGCGTCTCCCTCTCAACCGATCCTAATTCGTGGGTGACAAACTTCACTGCCCCCAATGGAGAGGCGTCCGCCGGATTGGTCATGTTCTATCATGCCACGGTACCTAGTACGCCGTCTCTTGATTCCCCAGCGCAGCTCACCGAGTTCACCATTCGAGATCCCTATCTGAATACAGGGGGAGCGAATCCTGGGATCGGGTGGCTCACGGATGAGGCCCAGACAAAGGTTCTTTTTAACTACGATGTCTCGTATGTCGATAACCTGACCTCGCCGATCGCCATGGAAGCTACCCAGGTTCCCATTCCTATTGCCGACAACCCCACGCCGCCCACTGCGGACTACGGCTGGGTCGGGGCAAGCCTGATTTATGGTCCGCCGACGCAGGCGGGCACCATGCAGAATCTAATCAATGACTTCATCAATAATACGGGGCCTGCCAGTATTGGGAATTATTTTGGCGGCGCGGGTTGGCCCAGCTACTCCAATCCCGATGGGATTCTCAAGATTCCTGGAGGTGCCAACCTGTTTGCCAATAGCCCCCTGAATGGGCAACTCTCCTCCTACTTCACTTTCGGTCCGAATAACCAATTTATGCTGTCGAGCGGCGGCTCGGGACCGATCGCGGTAAGGCCGGGCGGAGCGCCGTTGACGGATCCCCATGCGACGCAACTTCCTCTGTCTTTAACCTCGGACCAGCGAGCGGCCTTTGTCCAAAATTTGCAAATGATGCTCGCGAACAACCAGGAGGTTGATTTCTCGATCTCACCCGATCCGACGATACTGGGAAGGGTCGTTTCCTACGATCCCAGGGCCGCGATAACGAGCTTCGTCGTTACCAACGGAGGCAGCGGCTATACGTCGGCGCCGACCGTCAACATTACCGGCGGGGGCGGCACGGGTGCGGAGGCTGTCGCCTTTGTTACCAACGGCGTAGTCACGGGTGTCGGCATTATCAACGCGGGCAGCGGCTATACCTCACCGCCGATAGTTAGCTTCAGCGGCGGCGGGGGTAGTGGCGCGGCCGCCACGGCTACCATCGGCGGAGGGACGGCCACGGTGATCCTCAACCCTGGCGTCAACCTACCCACCAACACCGGCTTATCGTATGTATTCTCGCGGCCAGCCACGGATTATGCGGCCACCGACCTCATGAACCTCTGGTATTCGTGGGCCCAATACTATGTCAGCCAGTTCACGAATTTTCAGTCACCATCGGGGGTTACGGGCACCATCGCCGCCAACTCCAACATACTCACGCTCGACAGCCCCGTGCCTTCGACCTTGGCTGTGGGAATGACGGTGAGCGGCTCAGGGGGCGGCTCAGGCATTGTCCCCGCTTCGGGAACCACGGTCACGATCCTGGGCTTTAATCCTAAAGATGATAAACAGATCTACCTGAGCCAGCTCTCCGCGCCAGGAGGCTCGGGCACCTATACATTCGGCGCGCCGCAAACGCTGCCCTTTGCGAACTCGGACGGGATCAAGAGCATCCTCGTCACCAACGGGGGCAGCGGCTATGATCCGAGTGCGCCGCCCACCGTCAACATTACCGGCGGGGGCGGCACTGGCGCGAGTGCCATCGCCATTGTTTCCGACACCGGCGCCATCACGGGTATCGCCCTTATCAGCGCGGGCAGCGGCTATACCTCACCGCCGACAATCAGCTTTAGCGGCGGCGGCAGCGGCGCGACCGCCACGGCCACTGTTGGGACGTTCGTCAATCCGTTTACCCTGACGTTCACGGCAGACCAGCAACCAAACGCGCGGGCCTTTGCGGGATCGGTCTATGAAGCGATGGCTGCCGAGGCCGCTATCCTCACTTACACGACAAAGAGTCCCTTGCTCCCCGCACCCATGAGTTTGGTGTACACGACGCTCGGCACGGATACGCTCGACCTTCCGAATTCAAATGGGGGAGGCAGCCTGGTTGGCAGTCAAGTCACTATCCTGATCAAATCCATATTGCGCGGCGTACCTGATTTTACCAACCCTCTGTACTCCGACTCGTCGCAATGGTATCCAACCCCCAGCACACCGCAGGGCGGTCAGCCGTTCAACGTCTATAACCTCGATCCCTACGTATGGTTCGTTCACACCGTACTCGGTCTGTCAGGCTACGGCTTCTCCGTCGATGATGATACTTCCGATGTCGATGCATCGGCCAGCCCCTACACGCCGCCGGACCAACAGGTCAAGCCAAACAATCTTCAAATGGTTTTCTCAGGGCTTGGTAACCTTCCCAACAAGCAGGAATGGTTCTTGAGTGTCCCGTGGGGCACTGTTACCGACCAAGGAACGATATCCAACCCAACAGACGGGCCCTATGCCGGAAAGACTATCGTCACCCTTACGACTCCCAACATTTACTGGCAAATCGCCAATCCCGATCCCACGGCAGGGCAAATTGGCGCTTACGTTTCGGGGCCACCAGGTAGTATCCCAGCGGGGACCGTTGTCGCGACTCGGGGTGACGTAAAAAGCCTGATATTGGTATTGAGCAACTATGTGCCGTCCGCCAGTAACATCACGCTCACGTTTACGGGTAAACCCGTTAGCACCCTGTCCAGCAGCCCTCCCCCGTCCGGCAGCCCTCCCCCATCCAGTAGTCCTCCCCCCTCCAGCAGCACGCCTTCCCTTTTTCAGGAGCTTGTTCAGCTGGCACATGACGAGTTCTTCATGACCATCGACCGGATTTTTGTGTTGGCTGATACCGCTCTCGGCATCGTTCCGAACCCGGCATTGGAAAACTCCATTGCGGCCTACCAGGACGCCATTAACGCTAATCCCCTCGACCACACGCTCTTGGGCCAGGCGGTAATCAATGCCACCTTTATTGAGACTCTCAATCTCGTAACGGAGTCGCTGTCGCCCACACGCTCCGAGTTAGGCCCGAATTGAACCGAACACTCGATTTGGGCGAACGGCCGGCGTCAGCCGGCTGGTAAGGGCTTCTTACCAGCCGGCTGACGCCGGCCGTTCGCCCAAATCGAGAAGGGCGGCCATGATGGGTTTACCGTATGCTTACGAATTGCCTAAATCAACCTTTGCTTCGACAAGAAAATAAGAAGAAAACGAAAAATCGCTACAATCGTCATAATCCTCCACGCCGCAATTAACCGATTAGATTCTACGATGCTCCCAATTGGCGTGCCGCATGAGGCGTTGCGATCGGCGTGAGGCGGATGAGGACCAGGGATGGAACGATTCGGCAGGGTGATGCTCGCCTTCGCGGTTGCGCTGCTCTGCCGGTTCGAGCCAACGTCCTGTCGCGCCCAAATCCCGACATCGCCTCCCAGCCCCCTCGCTAGGCCGCAACAACTCTGGGTGGACCATTCGCCCACCGCGACTGCCCCAGCTCCGCCGGCGCGCGAGGCCGAACCAACCCTCCCCTCACCACGGCCATCGCAGAAGTCTCCCCTGGAGTTGCCGCCGCCGCCCGGCGGACAAGTCGTGGATCTGAAGGCTCCGCCGTTGGAAGCAGGCGATCTTTCCTTTCCGATTAACCTAGCCACGGCCCTGCGGCTCGCCGATGCCCGACCCATCATGGTGGCCATCGCCCAAGCCAGCGCCTGGATGGCCGAGGCACAGCTCCAGAAGGCCAAGGTTCTCTGGCTTCCCGCATTCATGATGAATGCCGCCTATCTGCGGCACGACGGCCCCATCGATTTTAATGGAGGCATTAATGTTCCGCAGGGGCAAAATGCCTTCGGGCAAAACGCTCCGGGCAGCTTTGGCAAACCTCTCAATCAGAACCTCAACTGGTTCATTTCCGGCGTTTCCTTGTATCAAGTTGTCGCCCTAACCGACGCCATTTTCCAACCCCTGGCCGCGCGGCAGGATCTGAATGCCAAGCGTTGGGACATCCAGACCGCCAAGAACGAAGCCCTCCATGAGACGGCCCGAGCCTACTTCAACGTCCACAAATATCGCGGGCAGTATGCCGGAGTGCTGTATACCGTCGAGCGAGGCCGCAAACTGGTCGAGGCGCTCGACGCTTTGGACCGGGATTTGGTCCCTGGGGTCGAGGTAGACCGGGCGCGGAACCTGTTGTCCTATCTGGAGCAGCAAGCCGTCTCCGCCCGCGAAAACTGGCGCATCGCCAGCGCCGACCTAACCCGCGTCCTCCGCCTGGACCCTCGCGCGGTGGTCGTCCCACTCGAACATGACCACCTCCAGATTACCTTGATTGACCCCAGCCGTTCGCTCGACGACTTGATCCCGATCGGCTTAACCAACCGTCCCGAACTATCCGCGCAGCAGGCTCTTATTCAAGCGGCGCTGGTGCGCATCCGTCAGGAGAAACTGCGTCCCTTGCTGCCCTCCATCCTGATCACCGGCTGGCAGACTCCCGGAGGCATGACGACGCAGGCAGGCATCTTCGGTACCGGCAATGGCGGCAAGCTGAACCTGTGGGGCTTCCGCGATGACATCAGCACGCAGCTGGTTTGGCAGTTGGATAGCTTTGGTCTTGGCAACCTAGCCTTAGTCAAGAGACGGCGCGCTGAGCAATCGCGGGCCACCGCCGAGTTGTTCCGGATACAAGATGATGTAGCTGCGGAAATAACGCAGTCTCAGGCGGATCTTCAGTCGGCGGCGGCCCGCGTCGTTCAGGCGGAACGCGCGTTGCGCACGGGACTCTTCACCTTCAACAGAAGCTTGGAGGGGCTAGGCCAGACTCAGCGTTTTGGCAATGTCCTGGAACTGATCTACCGGCCGCAGGAAGTGGTCTACGCGCTCAAGTTATTGAAGCGCGCCTTTGACGAGTATTTCGCTACGGTCGCCGAGTACAACCAGGCGCAGTTCGAGTTGTTCCATGCGCTAGGTTATCCGGCCCGAGAAATCGAGTATTTTCGGCCTCCCGGCGAGATGGCGCCGGTGGATACGACGCGGCCAGGCTACTTGCCTGTGGTGGGCACGGGACCACCGCCGGCAAGCCGCTAAGTCGATGACAAGCCGACAAGGTGACATGAAGAGGAGAGATAGCATGAACCGGACGATGAGATTCCCTTGGGGTTCGCGCTGCCTGGCTCTGCTGCTCACCTTGTCACCTTGTCACCTTGTCACCTTGCCACCTTGCCATGCGGCCCCGCCGAGCCAGAAATCGCCCCTGGAACAACCTTCTCCTCCCAGTGGCGAGGTCGTGAAGTTAGACCTTCCGCCGCTGCAAGCCGGCGATCTGCGCTTCCCTATTAACCTAGCCACGGCTTTGCGACTGGCCGACGCTCGGCCGTTGATCGTGGCCGCCGCCCAGACCAGTGCTTGGGTGGCCGAGGCGCAACTCCAGAGGGCCAAGGTTCTCTGGCTCCCGGACTTCAATCTCGGCTTCGATTACATCCGGCACGACGGCAACGGCCCCGATACGCTTCGAGGCGTTAATATCCCGGCGGGTCAAAATGCCTTGGGGCAATCCTCTCCCGGCAGCTTCGGAAGACCGCAAGACCAAAACATCAACTTTTTCTACGCCGGCGGTGCCTTCTTCCTCATGCGAAACGCCACCGACATGATCTTCGAGCCTCTGGCCGCGCGGCAGAATCTGAATGCCGCGCGCTGGGATGTGCAGACCGCCAAGAACGATGCCTTGCTCACGACCGCCCGAGCCTATTTCGATGTCCACAAGTATCGCGGCCAGTATGCCGGCGCCATTGATGTCGTCACCCGAGGCCGCAAGTTGGTCGAGGCAATCAATGATCTGAGCAAGGATTTGGTTCCGGCGGTCGAAGTCGATCGGGCACGCACCTTGCTCGCCGACCTGGAACAGCAAGCCGTCTCCGCTCGCCAATACTGGAGACGCGCCAGCGCCAGCCTCACCCGCGTCCTCCGCCTGGACCCTCGCGCGGTGGTCGTCCCGCTCGAACGCGACCACTTGCAGATTACCTTGATCGAACCCAATCGTTCGCTCGATGACTTGATCCCGATCGGCTTGACCAACCGCCCTGAACTGGCGGCGCAGCAGGCACTGGTCCAGGAGACGCTGGTGCGTATTCGTCAGGAGAAGATGCGTCCCTTTCTTCCCATCCTCCAGATCAACGGTTTCCAAACGCCCTACGAACAGATCCAATTTGGAGCCTTTGGTATCGGCAACGGCGGCAAGCTGAACCTCTGGAGCTTCCGCGATGACATCAGTCCCCAGGCTCTATGGCAGGTCGATTCCTTGGGGTTGGGAAATCTGGCGATGGTCAAGTGGCGGCGTGCCATGGCCTCGCGAACCACCGCCATACTGTTCAAGGTTCAGGATGATGTGGCTGCGGAAGTAACTCAGGCCCAGGCGCGTCTCCAGTCGGCGGCGGCCCGCGTCGTTCAGGCCGAGCGCGAGTTGCGCGCCGCCCTTATCAATTACAACGGCAGCTACGAAGGGCTGAAGCAGACCCAGCGTTTTGGCAACGTCTTGGTCCAAATCTTTCGGCCGCAGGAAGTAGTCTTCGCACTCAAACTATTAAAGCTGGCCTACGATGATTACTTCACCACGATCGCCGAGTACAACCAGGCGCAGTTCGAGTTGTTCCATGCCTTGGGCTATCCGGCTCGGGAAATCGAGTATTTCCGGCCTCCCGGCGAGATGGCACCGGTGGACACGACGCGTCCTGGCTATCTGCCTCCGGTGGGCACGGGACCGCCGCCGCCAACGCGCTAACACGGGTTTTCAATATCGGTTGGCGATGTTTCGCGGAAGCGTTTCCGCCTCAGCGCTTCCACGAAGCGTCGCCAACCGAGAGAAGTCGCGGAAGGAGCCATTCCATGATGCGATTCCACAGGTTATCGATCATTCCGGCGATCTTACTGCTACCTTGGTGGGAGCCGTTGCCTTGTCGCGCTCAATCCCCGGCCTCCTCTCCGAGGATCGAGAAATCCCCCTTGGAAAAGCCGCCATCGCGTGCCGGAGCCAAGCAAACGGGGCCGCCGAGCCAGAAGTCTCCTTTGGAACTGCCGCCGCCGCCGGGCGGCAAAGCCGACGACCTGAAGCCGCCGCCGCTGGAACCGGGCGACCTGCGCTTCCCGATTAACTTGGCTACCGCGTTGCGGCTGGCCGACGCTCGGCCGCTGATCGTGGTCGCCGCCCAAGCCAGCGCTTGGGTGGCTGAAGCGAAACTTCAAAAGGCCAAGGTTCTCTGGGTTCCTTCGCTCAACCTCGGTGCCGATTACATCCGGCACGATGGTTTCGGCCCGGATTTGAATCGCGGCGTGAATGTTCCACAAGGCGAAAATGCCTTGGGACAAAACGCTCCCGGCAGCCTGGGAAAACCGCTCAACCAAAACATCAACTTTCTCTACGGCGGAGCTGGCTTCACCTACTCGCCCTCCACGCCCAACTATTTCTACCAGCCCGTGCCGAGCCAACCTCTGCTTCCCTCGCCTCAGATGCAATTCCTCACCGACATGATCTTCCAGCCCCTACACGAGCGGCAAAAACTGAATTCGGCGCGTTGGGAAATCCAGGAAGCCAAGAACGACGCCCTGCTCAGGACCGCCAAAGCCTACTTCAACGTCCACAAATATCGCGGCCAGTATGCCGGCGCCCTTGATGTCGTCGCCCGAGGCCGCCAGCTGGTCAAGGCGATCAACGATCTGAGCAAGGATCTGGTTTCAGGGGTCGAGGTTGAACGAGCCCGCAACCTGCTCGCCGACATGGAGCAGCAAGCCGTCTCCGCCCGCCAATTCTGGCGCCGCGCCAGCGCCGACCTCACCCGTGTCCTCCGCCTGGACCCTCGCGCGGTGATCGTCCCACTCGAACACGACCACTTGCAGATTACCTTGCTCGACCCCGAGCGTTCGCTCGATGACTTGATTCCGATCGGCTTAACCAACCGCCCCGAGTTGGCGTCGCATCAGGCGGAAGTTCAGGCGACGCTGGTAGTTATCCGTCGGGAGAAACTGCGTCCCCTCCTGCCTTCCATTTTGCTCAACGGCTTCCAGACGCCTTACGAATTACTTCAAGCTGGGGGCTATGGTGTGGGCAATGGCGGCAAACTGAACATTTGGAGTTCGCGCGATGACATCAGCCCCCAGGTTTTGTGGACGGCCGATCAAATGGGGTTTGGCAATCTGGCGCGTATCAAGGAGCAGCGTGGTAGGGCATCGCGCGCCCTCGTCGAATTGTTCAAGGTCCAGGACGATGTGGCCGCGGAAGTAACTCAGACTCAGGCGGATCTTCAGTCGGCGGCGGCGCGCGTCGTTCAGGCCGAACGCGAGTTGCGCGCCGCCCTTATCAATTACAACGGCAGCTACGAGGGGTTGAAGCAGACCCAGCGTTTTGGCAACGTCCTGGTCCAAATCTTCCGGCCGCAGGAAGTGGTCTTTTCGCTTCAGCTGTTAAAGACGGCCTACGATAATTACTTCGCCACGGTCGCCGACTACAACCAGGCACAGTTCGAGTTGTTCCACGCCTTGGGCTATCCGGCTCGGGAAATCGCGTCCTTCCGGCCCCCCGGCGAGATGGCACCGGTGGACACGGCGCGGCCTGGCTATCTGCCTCCGGTGAGCACGGGACCGCCACCGGCAACCCGCTAAATGCGCCTCGTCGGAAATGTCCGCTTCCTTACGGTCGCGGCTCGGAAACACTCCTTAAAAACTCTTTCAAAACCCTCGGCGAGCGGGAGGCGTAAGCTCCCTATTTTGCGACAACAGGGGGCTTACGCCCCCTGCTCGTTGAAAAATGGAAAAATGGTGACGCTCTACGTTACTCTTGATATTTCATGGACTTCCGATTAAATATGTGCCAGCCAATTACAGACGGATGCTGAAACGGGCGCTGCGCCGGAGGTCAAGGGTGGAGCGCCGCCCCGCGCGGCAAGTGCCGTACAGTTACGATGGTACCCCAGACCTACGGCGGCAACCTCGGCGAATCACGCATCCTAGCCGCCAAGCCGGTTGCAGTCGCCAAGCCGCTTTTGAATCAGGCCACCATTCGCCCTTTCATGTCGATTGCTACTTGTTTCAAAACGACGATTTGCGTAGATTTATGCAGCATCCGGTGGGCTTTACAGGCACTAACCGAATGGGGCGGCACGGTTCCAACATGCCGGGCATTCGACACGTTGAAAACGTGCCGCCCCATTCGGTTACCGTCTCTTAGACAAGAGGAGGGTGCGGCGATTTCCCCAGCCGCTAAAGCGGAAGGTCTCTTCGCCGCAAATTCATGGACAAAAACCAATCGACCGACCTGTTGTTCGAGATGAGCCATCCCGGACGGCGCACCCATCGCTTGCCGCCATGCGACGTACCGGACGGAGACGCCCTCCCCGCGAGCGCCCTGGCGGATCAACCGCCGCCATTGCCCGAAGTCGGCGAGATCGATCTGGTCCGCCACTTCATCAATCTGTCCAACCGCAATATGTCCATCGATACCAATTTCTATCCGCTTGGTTCGTGTACCATGAAGTACAACCCCAAGCGGCACGAACGGCTGGCGGCATTGCCGGGCATGACTGATCTGCACCCATTGCAGAGCGATGATTCGTGCCAGGGCATGCTCGCGCTGTTGTGGGAAATGCAGAATATCCTCGCGGAAATTGCCGGTTTGGATGGCGTGTCGTTGCAGCCGGCCGCCGGCGCTCAGGGTGAATTAGCTGCCTTGCTCGTGGCGGCGGCGTACTTCCGCGATAAAGGCGAGAAGCGTTCGCGTGTACTCATCCCTGATAGCGCCCACGGCACCAACCCCGCCAGCGCCGCCCTCGCCGGCTTCGACGCCGTGACCGTCAAGAGCAACAGTCGCGGCCTCGTCGATCTCGATGATCTGCGCGCCAAACTCGACGACCGCGCCGCCGTGTTTATGATTACCAATCCCAACACGCTCGGCTTGTTCGACGATCAAATCGCCACCATCACGGAGTTGCTGCATCAGAAAGGCGCACTCGTCTATCTCGACGGCGCCAACATGAACGCTATTCTCGGTATCACAAGGCCGGGCGATTTCGGCGTGGACATGATGCACTACAACGTTCACAAGACATTTACGGGACCGCATGGCGCAGGTGGTCCCGGCGCGGGGCCTATCGCCGTGCGCAAGCCGTTGATTCCTTTCCTGCCCGCGCCGCTGGTGGCGCGCTCCGGCGAGCGCTATCATCTCGACTACGATCGGCCCAAGTCGATCGGTCGGGTACGTAGTTTCTTCGGTAACATCGGTATTCTGTTGCGCGGCTATTTGTACATCCGCACGCTGGGGCCGCGCGGTCTGCGCGAGGTCAGCGAGAATGCCGTGCTGAACGCCAATTATCTACTCAGCCGGCTCAAAGGCATCTACGATGTGCCGCACGGCGATCGCTGCATGCACGAGTTCGTCGCCAGCGCCCGCGCCCTGCGACGCGAACGAAAAATCAGCGCCATGGACATTGGCAAACGCCTGCTCGATTTCGGCTATCATGCGCCGACGGTGTATTTCCCGCTGGTGGTGCCCGAAGCGCTGATGATCGAGCCGACCGAGACGGAGAGCAAGGAGACACTCGACGCCTTCGCCGATACGCTCATCCGCATTCGTGGCGAAGACGCCGACTTTTTGCACGACGCGCCGCATGAGTTGGCCTTGAGCCGCCCCGATGAGGTCAAGGCGGCCAAGGAACCGGTGCTGCGCTGGAAAAATAATTAACCACAGAGACACAGAGAAAAAAGATAAGATCGGCAAAATTAATCCTGAATTGTCGTAGTTTACTTCTTACAAGATGGTCTCTCTGTGTCTCTGTGGTTAGTTCGTATTCCTTTTCCCTGTGAGGCAATCATGGCCAAACGTGTCGCTGTCACCACGGGCAATAGCCTGGAAGGTTACGAGATCGAGGAATATCTCGGCATCGTGCGCGGCATCGTCGTGCGGGCGCAGACCATCACGCAGGGCATTCGCGGCGCTTTTTCAAGCATTCTGGGCGGTAACATCCGAGCGTATGAGGAAGTCTGCGAGCAGGCGCGTTCGGAAGCGTATGCCCGTATGGTCGAACACGCTCAGGAACGCGGCGCGGACGCCATCATCGCCATGCGCTACGACGCCACCGAGTTCGCGCAGGGAGTCACCGAGGTGCTGTCCTACGGCACCGCCGTCAAGTTGCGCCAGCCAACGTAATTGGCGAATAGTGGTTCTCACAAGCCCGGAGCGCAAGCGACGGGTCAGAACCCGTCGCTTGCGCTCCGGGCTTATTCATCATGCAACCTCCCTTTTGTCGCTTGCTGCCCTTTCACATCGCCGAGGGTGCGTGGAACATGGCCGCCGATGAGGTGCTGCTGGAAACGGCCGTCACCGGCGTCGCTTCTTTGCGTCTGTACGGCTGGTCGCGGCCCACCCTCAGTCTCGGCTACTTCCAGAGTGAGGCGGTCAGCCGGGCTTATCCGCTTCTGGCCGAATTGCCCTGGGTGCGCCGGCCGTCCGGCGGAGCGGCTCTCGTGCATCATCTCGAAGTGACCTACGCGCTGGCTGTGCCGGCCGGGACGCCGTGGCAGAAACGCGGCGAATCATGGTTGCGACACATGCACGCCATCCTCATCGACGCTCTCGCCGATGTCGGCGTCATGGTGCGCACCTGCGGCGACAGCGAAGCGAAGAAACGCGGTGAAGTCCTCTGCTTTTTGCATCACACGCCGGGCGATCTGCTGATTGACGATGCCAAGGTCGCCGGCAGTGCGCAGCGCAAGCAGCGCGGTGCCCTTGTGCAGCATGGCGGCATTCTGCTCGCCGCCAGTCCGTTCACGCCGAACCTGCCGGGCATTCGCGAACTAGGCGGTGTGGATCTCGCTTGCGAACCTTTGTGCGCCGCCGTGCGCGAGCATTTCACGCGGCAGACGGGCTGGCTTCTTGTGCCCGCCGACTGGACTTTCGACGAACGCCGGCGCATCGAAGACTTGATAGCCAGCAAGTACACGCAGCCGACCTGGAATAGCAAACGCTGAGCGTCTGTCCCATAAGCTCCCCTCTCCCCTGTACTCAGGGGCATTGGTATCTACACAAGTGGTTTTCGGGTCCGAAGCGTGGATGAGGAAGAGCGTAAAAAGGCATTTGGCACTCTTCCTCAACCACAAAAGATGCTCTAACTCAGCCTTCTCCGCACATGTGTAGATACCAATGACTCAGGGGAGAGGGGTTGGAATCCCGCAGAGAAGTCACCCCCTCACCCCAACCCCTCTCCCCCGAGTACGGGAGAGAGGGGCTTACCGGACAGACTCTGAGCGACACGCCGCGAATGTACCCGTAATTTTTTGGCGAACGGCCGGTGTTAGCCGCTGGTGAAGGCTCTACCAGCCGGCTAACACCGGCCGTTCGCCAAAAAGCCGCCTTGACCGAGGCATGCGCTTCGGTATAGTGCCGCCCTCCTGAAAGAGATTGTCCCCCATCGGGGGAGCGAGCATATTCTGGGGGATCGGTATTTGTCCCAAGCGGGGGAGGTGCGCGGATGAATCGTCTTGTCGCCATCACCGGGATGGCTGTATTGGTCGCTGGTCTTATTGGGTGGGCGGCTCTGGCGTGGGCTCAGCCGAGTCTGGGGAAACTGGCGCCCGCCAACGACCTAGCTGCCGAAGCAAAGGGTGCGGAACCGGCGGCGGGATCGGTGCCCTTCACAGCTTCTCCACCGAAATCGACTCCTATCGCCCCAACGATCGCAGTCCCAAGCGTCATGCAGACGCCCTCCGCGCTGGGGTCCGGCGCGTCCCTTCCGCCCGGTATGTCGCCCATCCCACCGGCGCGGCGTGCGCCGTCGATCATGCCGTTTGGCCCGATGTCTCAGCAAGGGCCGGCTGCTGCCCTACCTTCTGGACCCGCTCCCTTAGGCCCGATGAGTCCGGCAGCAGGTCCAAAAAAGCCGGTGCCACTCGATCCGGAGCCGGCGACGGAGGCACCGTCCAAGACACCAGCGGGCGGAATTACGATCGCGCCGGTCACGCCCTCGCCCTCGGTCAATCCGACGAATCCGGGTACAACGCTGCCGCCGCTGGGCGGCGCTTCCGAGCCGAACGGAACACATGAAGCAAACACGGTCGGCTCGATGCCTCCTAATGACGAGCAGACTCCCGATTCGACCGTCACGCCCGATAACACGACCGGCCGGCAGGAGCCGGCAATCAGCCTTGAATGGGTGGGGTCGCCGACCGCCAAGGTCGGTCAGCCCGGCAGCTACAGCTTGATCGTGCGCAATGCGTGCAGCATCCCCGTTCAACAGGTTCTCGTCCGCGTTCGTGTTCCCGATGGCCTGACATGCTCCGATACGGAACCCAAGGCCGTCGCCGAGAAAAACGTCTTCGTGTGGGAGTTGGGCACCTTGCAGGCCAAGCAGGAGAAGAACCTGCAAATGAAATTGTTGGCCGAGCAGAAGGGCGACGTTTCGCCGCAAGCGTGGGTGACGTTCACCGGCTCGTCGGTCATGCGGATCAAGGTGCGTGAGCCGAAGCTGGTACTCAAGGCGCAGGGACCGCAGAAAGTCCTGGTCGGCGAGACGGCCACGTTCATCCTGTCCGTCACCAATCCCGGCGACGGCGCGGCCGAGCAGGTCAAGATCCATGCCGTCCTGTCGGAAGGTTTGGAGAATGCCCGCGGTCCGAAGATGGATTTCGACGTTGGCAACCTGGCGCCCGGCGAGACACGCAACGTCAGCGTGCAGTGCATCAGCAAAAGCGGCGGCGTTCAGAAGTGCGAGGCGGTGGCTGAGGCCGACGGCGGTCTACACGCCAAGGAAACCGTCAGTCTCAGCGTCACCATGCCGCGTCTGGACCTGCAAGTGGTCGGTCCCGGTCTGCGTTACCTGGGCCGCAAGGCGATCTACACGCTCAAGGTCACCAACCCCGGCGATGCGCCGGCCAGCAACGTGACCGTCAGCGATCTGGTGCCGGAGGGCTTCAAGGTTCTCGCCGCCAGCGAGGGCGGCCGACACGACTTCACGACGCGAACCGTCTCGTGGTTCCTCGGCGAGGTCGGAGCGGGGCAATCGCACGAGGTCAAGCTGGAGGTTCAGGCCATCAACCCCGGCGAGTTCAAGCACAAGGCTAGCGCCATCGGCGCTCGGGGCTTGTGTTCGGAGTCCGAGTTGACCACTCGCGTCGAGGGTCTGTCGGCGCTCATGCTGGAGATGGTGGACACCGAGGATCCAATCGAGGTGAACAGCGAAACCGCCTACGAGGTGCGCATCACCAACACCGGCTCCAAGGTCGAAACCGACATCAAGTTAGTGGCGAGCATTCCGGACAAGATGGAGTTCAAAAATGCCACGGGTCCGGCTCGCTTCCACGAAGAGGGCAAGACCATCGTCTTCGAGCCGATTGAGAAGCTGGCACCCAAGGCCGACGCCATCTTCCGCATCAATGTCAAGGCGCTCGATGCCGGCACTGTCCGCTTCAAGATCCAGATGACTAGCACTAACCTGACCGAGCCGGTCATCAAGATGGAAGCGACGCGCATCTACTCGGACGCCCCCGAGGTGAAATCGTCACACAATTAGTTTTCAGTTTTCAGTGTTCAGTTTTCAGTGTTCAGTGAACATTGTTCTGAACACTGAAAACTGAAAACTGAACACTGAAAACGAAAAAAGCCCCGTGACGTTTTCGTAGCGTCACGGGGCCGGAGGAGTGTTGCACCGAAGGGAGAGCGATCAGCGGCCGGTGCGATCGACCAGTTGGATCGATTGCGTCCGGTAGAGAGGACCGCCCAGGAAGATCGACCCCTTCTGGTTGAGGATCTCACCTTGGACCTTCACGAGGTCGCCCTCGCGGTAGCTGTCCATTTGCCGATCACGGGCCAGGACAACGCTTCCACCGTTGGCATCTTCCTGCGACAGCGGAGCGTAACGGAGAACCCAGAGACCACCGTCGGCATGCACGTAAAACAGCTGCCCCGTCACCCAGCTGTAATCCGCGGCGCGGCCTACGCGCGATTCATACCGACGGTCCAATTCAAAAGGGTTTTTGGACTCCTTATCAAAGGTGTTGGAGCTGGTCGGAGTCACTTCCAAGCTGTTGGACTGAATCTGGACTTTACCGGGGGTACCGGCAGGCAGCTTGCTGGGCGGCGTGGCGTCCTTGGGCGCCTTGATCTGCTCGCCGGC
>DATNCY010000062.1:0-41592 GCA_035553375.1 Gemmataceae bacterium | reverse complement strand
CGATCTTGGCGAACAGATCATCGCGTGCCGCCGTGGCCGCGCGCAGCGTGGCGGGCGATTGCGAAGGGATCGTCGTGCTGCCGCCCGATCCGCTCGATGCGCCGTTGGGACTTTCGCCGAACTGCAGGGTAATCTGTCCCGGCTGGAGACCGAGAATCTCGGCCGTGATGAGGGCCGTCACCGTGCGCTGGCCGGTGCCGAGATCCTGCGTCGAAGTGCGGGCCGTGACGGAGCCATCGGAGGCGATGGTGATGGTACATTCGTTGCGCTGCGGGCTGGCCTGACCGCCCCAGGTGTGTAGGGCCATGCCGATGCCGTGCTTGATGACGCCCGGCGTCTGCCCCGGCGGATGCCATTTATCTTTCCACTTGGCCAACCCCGCGGCGATCTCGATCTCGCGCGTGTAGATGGTGTGTTGCAGCGCTTTCAGCGAGTGCGGCGCGTTGGCGATGGCATTGGCATCGTTCTGCGGCAGGTTCTTCAGCCGTAGTTGCAATGGGTCCATGCCGAGCTTGGCCGCCAGATCGTCGAGGGCGAACTCGGTCAGCGCGCTGTTCTGCGGATGATTCGGCGCCCGCATGGCACGCTGCTGGCCGGCGTTGGTGCGAATGCGCGTATGTTTGCGGCTGTATTCCGCCACATAGACATAGGGCAGAGCGTTGAACGTCACGGTGTCGCTATTGCCGATGCCGGGCGTGCCATAACAATCGACTTCGTAGGCGGTGAGCTTGCCATCCTTGGTCGCCCCGATCTTCACTCGACCGAACGCCGAGGGACGATTGCCGCCGGCAGTAATCTCGCTGGCGCGATCGAGCATGAGCTTGACCGGCGCACCGGCCTTGCGGGCCAACTCCGCCGCGACCATACCCTGAATGTCGGGACCGAACTTGCTGCCGAAACCGCCGCCCATGTAGTGCGTGATACACTTGACCTTGCTGGCCGGCAGATCGAGTTTGTATTTGCCGGCGAAATACTTGGCCAACTGGTCGGCCGTGCCCCAGACGGCCTGCGTCGAGGCCCACACGGTCAAGCCACCGTCCTTGTCCCACTCCGCAATCAGGCCGTGCGGTTCCAGGCATTGATGGCAGATAGTCGGTACGCCGTAGTTGCCTTCGACCGTCACTTCGGCGGCGGCCATGCCCTTATCGAAGTCTTTCGATTTCGCTTCCTTGGCCGTCAGCACATTGTTGCGTTTGCCGCCGACCGGCGAAACCGTCTTGCGATCTTCCTTCAGGGCATCCTCTTCCTTGACGGTGTGCGGCAGCACCTCATACTCGATCTTGATGGCGCGGACCGCGTCGTGGGCTTGCTCCTCGGTGTTGGCGGCCAGCGCGAGGATTTCATCACCGGCGTAATACACTTCCTTGCCCGCCTCAGCCACCACATACACCGCCTTGACGCCGGGCATCTTCTCGGCGGCGGTGCTATCGATGCTCTTAATCTTTGCGTGGGCGTGTGGGCTGCGCAGCATGATGGCATGCAGCATGCCGGGACGGTTGATGTCGTAGCTGTATTTCGCCTTACCGGTCGCCTTGACGGGACCATCGAGGCGTTGCATTTTGGTGCCGATCAGTCGGCGTTTTTTCGGCCAAGATGTCGCCATGAGTTAGCCTCCCTTCCGCTGCGTTTGGCACAGCTCAACGATGGCGTCGCGCATCTGCTGGTAAGTGCCGCAACGACAGATGTTGCCGGACAGCGCTTCTTCGATCTCGGCCGGTGTCGCCTTGGGGTTCTTGTCGAAGGCGGCGCGCATGGCCACCACGAAACCGGGGGTACAGAAACCGCATTGCTGCGCGTCATGCTTGACGAACGCGGCCGGCACCGCGTCGAGCTTGCCGCCGTCGATGAGACTCTCGGCGGTCTTGATCTTCTTGCCCTGCGCCTCAAGCGCCAGCATGGTACACGAGTAGACGGGTTTGCCGTCTATCATCACTGTGCAGGCACCGCAAGTGCCGCGATCGCAGACACGCTTGCAGCCGGTGACATCGAGATAATTGCGCAGCGCATCGAGCAGCGTCACGCGCGGCTCGACGTTGGTGGTCATCTGGGCGTCGTTGACTTGCAGCGTCAGTTTGACGGGACCGGGGCCGATGGCCGTCACGCCGAGCTTGGCGGGTGCCGCCTCGGCGACGGGTGCCAGCGGCGTTTCGGCCAAGGCGACGGTGGCGGCCGCCGCGCCCGTGCCGCGCAGGAAGTCACGTCGTGACAGCCCTGCGCTGTTCGTGTTATGTCCCTGTGGTTCGCTCATCAGTCGGGACCCTCCCTTGGATGGCAAAGATGCAGACAGTCCATGAATCGCGTTCGCGCGATGGAGATGGGAGGATTCTAAAGGCGGCCGGGAGAGCCGACAAGCAAATAGTTTCACGAAATTCAGGAAAAACCGCGTGCGCTGGTTCAAGCATTCGTTAGCTGACTGGCCGCGACAAGGTGACAATGGCCTCTCGTGCAGGTATCATAACCCTCCGTCTCCCGTCCCAACCGCCTGAATGCGGCTGGCCCACCGAGTTCGCGCCGGCCTTTTTTCCACGGAGCATTTTTCCATGATCACGATAACCAATCGGCCGTCTCGACGGATAATCGCGGTGCTGATTGCGCTGACGGTTTCGCTCGCCGGAGGTCAGCCGCTTTTGGCCCAGGTGGCCGGGAAGAGCGGCGCTGCTGATCTGGTGATCGCGACGAAGGGAACGTCCTCCGCGACGGTGGTCGTTGCCACGAAGACCGGAGAATGGGAGCTTCGGGCTGCTCGGGATCTCGCGCACTACATCGAGCGCATCAGCGGAGCCAAGGTCGCCCTCGCGGAGACCGAGGACGCCGCAGCCAAGGCACTCGCCGGGAATGGCCCCGTTCTCGTCGTCGGCCAGAAAGCGTTGCAACTCTTGCCGGAACTGAAGCAGTCGCTGCGAAAGGTGGCGAAAAAAACACCGGTCCTGCGTGCGGATGCCATCGCCCTCAAGCGCGTTGGCAACCGCGTCTATCTGGCCGGGCTGAACGATGATTGTCACTACTACGCGGTTGCCGAACTGCTCCGGCGCTGGGGCTGTCGCTGGTACATGCCAACGGAGTTCGGCGAATGCATCCCCCACCATGCGACGCTCAAGATAGGCGATCTCGATTACGCCTACGCCCCACCCTTCGAGGTCCGCAAATACTGGATCTCTTGGAATGGCGATGCCACCGGACAAAAAGAGTTCATGCGCCGCAACGGGATGAATGACCTCGCCGTCCCGAATGGGCACATCCTGGCAACGTACACCAAGGATCTGATTCCCAAAGGCAAGACCATGTTCAACGTGCCCATCGCCGAGGATCGCACGGCGCAGCATGTCGCCAAGCAGGTCGCTCCCCTTTTCGCCGCCGGCAAGGACGTACAACTCGGCATGGAGGATGGCCTCTACCAGTCGGACTCGGCGCTCGATAAGCAGTTGATGGCTCTTCAGTACGACAAGTATTTCCTGGCTCCTTCGGTAACGGACGCCTTCATGACGTTCTACAACAAGGTGGCCGACATACTCATGAAGCAATATCCGCAGAGCAAGTCCAAGATCGGCTTCCTCGCCTACGCCAACATGACGTTGCCGCCGGTGCGCGTGACCAGCGCCCGCGCGCCGCTCATCGCGTACCTGGCTCCCATCGACATCGATCCGATCCACGGCATGGATGATCGGCGCTCGGCCTCGCGCCGCGAGTACAAGGACATCCTCGACAAATGGGCGAAGGTCATGCAAGGCCGCGTCGTCATCTACGACTACGATCAGTCGATGCTCGTCTGGCGCGATCTGCCGAATCCATCGCATGAGGCGTTCCGGCAAGACGTGAAACACTATCGCAAGGCGGCCATACTCGGCGTCGATACGGAGAGTCGCAACGCGCTGGCGACGGTGTTCCTGAACCTTCACCTTCGCGGTGAACTGATGTGGAACCCGGATGTCGATACCGACAAGCTGCTCGCCGAGTTCTATCCCAATTTTTATGGTCCGGCCGCAGAGCCGATGGCCCGCTACTGGGACACCATCTTCCGCGCCTGGCGCGATACGATCGTCACCGAACACGAGTATTTCGTCGCGCCGGCGATCTACACGCCGGAACTGGTCGCAACGCTGCGAAAGCACCTGGAGGCAGGCGAAACCGCCATCCAGTCGCTGGCGACCAAGGTGAAGAAATCGGCGGATGAACAACGATTCCTTGAGCGTATGCGTTTCACTCGACTGGGTTTCGACATTCTCGACGCCTACATGGCGATGGTCCACGCCGCAGCCGCCGAGTGCGATTACCGCAGCGCGGTCGCTGCGGGTGAGCGCGGGCTGGCGGCGCGCGAGAAGTTGACGGACAGGAACGGGCTATTCACCACTTACCGAAAGATTGGCGAGTCCGGCTACGCCTGGTGGCCTGGGGAAGTGAAGCAATACCGCGAGTTGCTTCCTTTCGTGGACGGCACGAAGGGCGATCTGGTCGCCAAACTGCCGTTGGTCTGGGCGTTCCGCCGCGATCCCCGCAATGAGGGCGAAAAAGCGGGCTGGGCAAGTCAGGAACCGGACCTGCGCTGGTGGAAGGAGCAGAAGAAGCCGCAGTCGCTGGAGAGTCGGCAAGGCAATCCGGGGAAATGGGAGCAGGTGCGCTCGGACCTTTATCTCCAGGCTCAGGGTTTGCTGACGCCCGACTTCCAGAGTTACACCGGCCACGGCTGGTATCACGTTCGGACGCCTCTCACCGAGGCGCAATCGCGAGGTGCCGTGCATCTTCGCTTCCCGGGTCTGTTCAACGAGTGCTGGCTTTATGTCAATGGCAAGCAGATTGCCCATAGGCCAATGAAAGGCGTATGGTGGATGAACGACTACCGTTTCGAGTGGGATGTGGATCTCAGCGGCAAGCTAAAGGCCGGTGCCAACACGATTGTGTTGCGAATCTACAATCCGCATCACTTCGGAGGCATGTTCCGCCGTCCCTTCCTCTACCGTGCCAAGCCGGGATAAGCACGGAACCCCGCAGGGCCAGAATGCCATGATTCGTTCCTTGTGCGAAACGTGCGTTTCGATGCGCGAAATCATCACGCCCAAGGGATCGCGTTTCCTTCTTTGTGAATTGTCGAAAACAGACTTGGATTATCCCAAATATCCTCGGCAGCCGATAGTTCACTGCGCCGGCTACCAACCTGGGGAAACAAACGAAGCCAAGTTGAAGCAATGATGAAGCGAAGGATTTGCAGGGCCGCTCACATAATACAGTAGTCAGACCGGCACATCCGCCCGCAGGCTCGGAATCGGCCGTGGAGGATATGTTTTGCCGCCCGTCTTCGATGCTCTGTGGCGTCAGCGTGCCTTGGAGGGCGATACCGAGGCCGTGCGCTTGTTCGCCGAAGCGACCTTGCAGCCGTTGTACGCCTTCTGTCTTTATCGCGTCGGACGCGATACGCATCGCTGCGAGGAGGTCGTGCAAGAGACGCTCGTTCGCGCGCTCCGCGAACTGGAACGCTACGATCCTCTCCGTTGCGGCGACAACATCTTTCCCTGGCTCACCGGCCTGGCGCGCAATGAAATCAGCCGCGTGCTGACACACGATCGTCATTACATCTCGCTCGAAACACTGTGGACTCGCATCGATCGAGAATTGCTGCCGCTTTACGATCGCCTCGATGCCGAACCGTTCGACGATGAGCTGCTGCAACGAGAGCAGACGTGCGAGTTGGTCAATATGACCATGTCGCAGTTGCCGCCGCACTACCGCGAAGCGCTGGAGGCGAAATACGTGCGCGGCGTCAGCGTGCGCGATCTGGCGGCGTTATGGCACGGTAGCGAGAAGGCCGTTGAGTCGCGGTTGTCCCGTGCGCGTAAGGCGTTCCGTGTCACGTTTTTGACGCTGTCGCGCAACTTCGACGCGGAACTGTCGTGAAAAAAGGATCTGGCCATGAATCATGCCGATTGGACTCCCGGTGATGCCAACGTCGCTCGCCTGCTCGGTCAGGCCTACGATCCGCCGACCGTACCCGCCGCGTTCGCCGCGCGCGTGCAGGCACGCTTGCGAGATGTCGCTGCCGAAGCAGCCCAGGAGCGTGCGGCCGTGCCTCCTTGGTCTCCGTTCAATCGGCGACTGGCTGCCCTGGCCGGGATCGCGGCCCTTCTGGGCATCGTCGCCTTGGGGGTGCGCTTCCTGCCGCATCCGACCGCGCCTTCTTCGCATCCAGCCGTGAGCGATCAACCGATGGTCGCGACCCGATCTCCGGCGTCGCCGCCTGCGCCGTTCCTCATTCCGGGTGAGACGCTCGCCACGCGCGTCGGCCAGCGCCGCCGCGTGACTCTGCCCGATGGTTCCGTGCTGTCGGTCAATCAAAACACGGCCGTCCATTACGATGCCTTGCGGCATCTCACACTCCAAACCGGCGAAATCTTCGTCGAGGTGGCCGCGCATGCGTCTTCTCTGTTCACCGTGGCGACGCCGCGGCGCGACATCCGAGCGATGGATACGAAGTTTCTTGTGCGGGCTGATGCCGAGGGTACCGGCGTAGCCGTCACGCAGGGACAAGTGCATGTCAGCGATTGGGATGGTCTGCTCAGCGCCGGCCAGCAGCTCGCGCCGAAGGCCGATACCGTCACGCCGACGCCGCGCCTGTCGTACCTGCTCGACTGGACGCGCGATCTCGTCGCCTCGGCCACGCCCGCGCTGGTGCCGGCCAACGCCTACCGTGGCGGTGCGCTCGTCGCGGTCGATTCGCAGGGACACACCGCGCCCCTCACGTTGCGGAAATATCACATTGATGTTCACATCGAAGATGGCTTCGCTCGCACCACCATCGATCAAACGTATTTCAACCACACGCCGCGCCGGCTCGAAGGGACGTTCTATTTTCCGCTGCCGGCGGATGCGTCGCTGTCGCGGTTGGCCATGTACGTCGAGGGCCGGCTGATGGAAGGCGGCATGGTCGAGCGCGAGTACGGCCGCACCGTATTCGAGCAGATCGTCACGAAGATGAAAGACCCGGCACTGCTGGAATGGGTCGATGGCCGCACTTTCAAGATGCGCGTTTTCCCCTTGGAAGCGCGTCAAGAGAAACGCATTGTTCTCAGTTACACGCAGCGTTTGCCGAACCTTTATGGTCGCTTGTCGTATCATTCGCCAGCCGGCCACAGCCTCGGTGCGGTACGCGATTGGTCGTTCCATGCCCGCGTCAAAAACGGAGCGAAAATCGATTGGCACTGTGATTCGCACGGTCTGACGCCGCGCGTCGAGAACGGCGATCTGCTGCTCGATGCGCGTGCGCATCAAGCGAAGATGGAGCGCGACATCGCGCTTGAGTTGCGCGATCGGACCGGCGCATCGTCCGTTCGCTACTCCACGGCCGAGCAAGACGGCTACCGCTATCTGATGCTGCGCTATCGACCGGACTTGCCCGGCACGACGCGGCGACAGCGGCGCGATTGGGTTTTCCTATTCGAGTCATCGGCCGACCGCGATCCGCTGCTGGCTCGCACACAAGTCGAAGTGATCCGCACACTGCTGGCCAACGCCGAACGCGAGGACACCTTCGCCGTCCTCACCGTTGATACGCAAGTGCAGCGCTTCGCGCCGACTCCGCGGCGTGTGACGCCGGAAAACATCGCGGCGGCGCTGGCGTTTCTCAACAAGGGGCATCTGCTCGGTGCCCTGGATCTCGACGCGGGGTTGACGGCCGCTGCCGAATTCCTGCACAAGAGCCACAATCCGATCCTCGTGCATCTCGGTTCGGGAGAAGCCGTACTCGGCGAACGGCGCGCGAAAACGCTGGCGGACCGCCTTCCGCGTGAGGCGTCCTATGTCGGCGTCGCGGTCGGCAAGCGCTGGGCGCACGACTTCATGCAACACGCCGCCGATCGCTGTCAAGGCTATGTCACTCAGATCAATCCCGATGAACCCGTGGCTTGGCGTTCTTTCGATTTGCTGGCCACGCTGAACACGCCGCGTTTGCTGGGCGTGCGCGTCACCGACGCCGCGAACCAAGCGCAATTCCTCAGCGCACACACACTGCTGGCGCAGGGCGAGGAACTGTGTGCCATCGCGCGCTTGCCCGTGAGCGAGTCGTTGCCGAAATCGCTGCGCATCACCGGCACGCTCGATGGCCGGGCGTTCGAGCGCGAGTTGTTCGTGGAGTCGCCGCGCTCCGGCGCGGCCTATCTCCCGCGCACCTGGGCCAAACTGGAGATAAATCGCCTGCTGGCCGAGGACGCTCTGAAGAATAAGGGTGCCATCATCGCCTTGAGCAAGACGATGTACGTGATGACGCCGTACACTTCGCTACTCGTGCTGGAAAATGAGGCGATGTATGCGAAGTTCAAGGTGGATCGCGGCCGCAAGGATCATTGGGCGATGTATCCGTGTCCGCCCAAAATTCCGGTGATTTATGAACCGCTTAAGTCCAACGATCCACCCATCATCATTCAACTGGAACCGCCTGGTGTAGATCGGTTGGCGCAGTCCATGCAGTCCAACACACAACTGAAAGAGCGCATCCGCCAGAAGAACCGCGAACGGCCCAGCGGATCGACCGACAGCGCAAAAAACAAAGCTGTGCGGCTACCGATAGACACTTATATCTTCGACCTCTCCAAGTCTAAAAGAAAAAACTTAACCGCCGAGGGAGCCGAGTACGAACACGCCCACATGCCTAATCCCGAAAAAATCCGCCAGAACCAACTGACCCGCGAACTGGACCGCGCGCGCGCCAGCCCACCTTTGACCGAAGTTTGGTCGGGGCGCTCTCTCAACAGCCTGCTCCGTTCTCTCATCGCTCAACAATTTCAGGGCGTCCACAGCCCCACGGTGCCGCTGAATGAGGACACCGTGAAGTCCATCAACCTGACCGCTCGCGACGGCGTCAATCTCGGTCTGCTCAAGGACAATGGCCATCTGCAATGGCCACAACCCTTACAAAGCGAGATGTTCAAGCAGGGGCGGGAAGACCTGAATCGGCATATCAAGCACGCTGTCAATCAAGTGCGGCTTAAACGCGGACTGGATGCGGGTACGCTTAACTCTCTCCAAGCGGATTTGAAGAAGCTCAATGAAACGCTGGAGGCCAACGTCAGCGATTTATCTCCCGATCAGTACATTGAGGCCAAGCGTTATCTGCGTCTGCTGGCCAACACCGTGACGGCGTTGAAGCGCCGCGATGCGTCCAATTACTTCAACGGCAATTGGGTGGCCAAGGGCAAGAACGTGGCCGAATTGGTCAAGTTCATGGCCGAGAATGGGCTGTGGTTTGCGCCGGCGTCACCGGGCAGCGAATCGGCTTACCTGGAGTTGTATCACAAGCTGGCGGCCTCCGACGCCGCCATGCCGCGCGACGACCCCGCGGACATCGTGAAGCGCCCGCTATTCCAATTCGATAACGATGATGTTTCACCCGTCGCCGACAGGCTGGACCCGGAGAGCGAGGAACGACTGATCGCCGCTCTGCTCGCCGATCCCGCGCAGGCGAAACCGCCTTCCCTCTGGCGAAGGGCCGCTCGTGTGGCGGAACACCGGAAACAGTATGATGTCGCCCGACAGCGGTTGGAGCGAGCGCTGACGCTGGAAGCGAAGCAGTCCCGCGACCTGGCCGCAGTGCGGCGCGATTACGCCTGGTTCCTGAGCCTGGCGCACAAACGCGCGAAACAGTTGATCGCGCTACGCCGCGCGGTGCCGCGCGATTTGCTCGATAGCGTTGTGACCCTCGCCGATCGCTGGCGTGCCGTGGACCCGGTGGATTGGATTCCCTGTTATCTGGCCGCGCGCGTCTTGCGTTTGGCGGGCGAGCGCGAATTGGCCTGGGCTTATTTGACCACACCATCCGCCCTGCATGGATCAACGGTCGCGGGCTGGCTCGAAGTGGCCCGACAGCAACATTGGCAGGGTGAATATGGCCTCGCCGAGCGCGCCTTCGCCGTGGCTTCGTCTCTGGAGCCAACCAACATCGAGGTCATCCGCGAACGCGCGCTGAATCAGCGCGCGGCCGACCGTGGCAAGGCGAAAGAAGTGAACCATCGCTGAATCGAACAGATACTTGCATTCCGTGCCTCGCTGCCGGACAATCGCTATCCTCCGCGCCGACGCTTTTGTAGCGGCGGTTTGCGGAGGAGTGATACCTAGGCTTCGGCAACAAAGGCCATCTCTTATGAAACAACAACGTCTGTTCGTGATCGCCCTGGGATGTTTCATCGCCGGCGCGCTGGCGGGAGTGTGGTTCTCGCGTTCGTCGCCGGAATCGCTGCGGGCGCAAGCAACGCCGGCGCAGCCGGTCGCGCGACATGCCTCGCCGCCGGACGATGGCAAACTGCGCATTCTTTGTTTCGGCACACACCCCGACGATTGCGAATTGCAAGTCGGTGGCACGGCGGCGCTGTGGGCAGCGCAGGGACATCATGTGAAGTTCGTCTCCGTAACCAACGGCGACATCGGCCACTGGCGCGAGGCCGGCGGGCCGTTGGCTCGGCGACGCAAGGCCGAAGTTGATCGCGCCGAGCGTCTGCTCGGCATCACCACGGAAGTGCTTGACATTCACGACGGCGAACTGCTGCCCACGCTGGAGAATCGCCGCACGCTCACGCGCCTTATCCGCGAGTGGAAAGCGGATGTCGTCATGAGCCATCGGCCCAACGACTATCATCCCGATCATCGCTACACCGGTATTCTCGTGCAGGATTCGGCCTACATGGTCACGGTGCCGTTCTTCTGCCCCGATACGCCAATCCTGCGCAACAATCCCGTGTATCTCTTCTATCCCGATCATTTCCGCAAACCCAATCCCTTCCAGCCCGATGTCGCCGTGTCGATTGATTCGGTGATGGACCGCAAGCTCGACGCGCTGGACACGCTGGTATCGCAGTTCTACGAGGGCGGTGCCAACGGCTCGGCCGATCTGCTGCCGAGCGATCCCGCCAAGCAGCGCGATCGTCGCCGTCAGGTGCGCGACGCCCACGCCGCACGCAATCGCGATCTAGCCCAGCGCTATCGCGCCAAACTGACGGATTGGTACGGCGCGGAGAAGGCCGGCAAGGTGCAAAACGCCGAGGCGTTCGAGATTTGCGAGTATGGCCGCCGACCCAATAAGGCGGAATTGGCCCGCTTGTTCCCGTTCTTCGACAAGTAAGCCGATTAATCTCAGTCCTCCGATGGTGCTTTTCTCTTGAAGGATGGGAGCGGCGCTCGTATTCTTAAATGGTAATACCTGTTCAGGTACCTGACGAAATGCCGGACAAGTCTTAACGCTGGCGGTCGTATCACGCTCACACAATCAGGTGGGACCACCAAGCGAACCGATAGACCTCTCCGCGCTCCCCTGGTCTTTCCTTGTTGGAGTGTTCATTCATGGCCAAGTCGCGTGGCGATTTCACGGACATCCTGGTTCGGCGTCAAATTCTCAGTCCCGATCAGTTGGACGAAGCCAAGAGCCTCCAGCAGCAAACCGGCGTCAAGCTGCAAGACGCGCTGGTCAAACTGGAATACGCCACGATGGACCAGATCATGACGGCCATCGCCGAGTTCCACGGTTTGCAGTTCATCGATCTCACCGAGGTGACGATTCCGGCCGCCGTCGTTGAACTGGTGCCCGAATCGGTCGCCCGCGAAAACGTCGTTCTGCCGCTCTCCGAACTGAATGGCGCGCTCAAGATCATCATGAGCGATCCCAGCGACTTCGATACCGTGCAGAAACTTCAGTTCATCCTGAACAAAGATATACAACCCGTCCTGGCTCCGCGCGAACAGATCATTGAGGCGATCAACCGTCACTATGGACAGTCCGAAACCGAATCGGTGGACTCCATGCTCGCCGAGTTCACGGACACGGCCATCGACTTCACCGAGACGGAAAGTACCACCTCGGGTTCCTCGTTCGAGGAAAGCGACGCCCCGGTCGTCAAACTTTGCAATCTCATCATTCAGGAGGCCGTCAGTCTACGGGCGAGCGATATTCACATCGAGCCGTTCGCCGACCGCGTGCGCATTCGCTATCGCATTGACGGCATCCTCGTCGAGCGCGATAGTCCGCCGCGCCGCCTGCTCGCGCCCATGCTCTCGCGCCTCAAGATCATGGGTTCGATCGACATCGCCGAAAAACGCCGACCGCAGGACGGCCGCATCAAAATGAGCATCGCCGGCAAGCATTTCGATTTGCGTGTCAGCCTGCTGCCAACCAATATGGGCCAGTGCTGTGTTATGCGCATCCTCGATCGTACCAGTATACAGGTGAGCATCAAAGATCTGGGCTTCGCGGAGGATGACTATCGGCGCTTCCAGCAGATTATTAAAAGACCCAACGGCATCTTCCTCGTGACGGGGCCGACGGGTTCGGGTAAGACGACGACGCTGTACGCCGCGCTCAACGAGTTGAACCGGCCGGATCGGAAGATCATCACGGCCGAAGACCCGGTGGAGTATTACTTGCCGGGAGTCAATCAAGTTGAGGTAAAACATCAGATTGGTCTGGACTTCGCGCGTATCATTCGCGCTATGCTGCGGCAAGCACCCAACATCATCCTCGTCGGCGAAATCCGTGACCGTGAAACGGCCGAGATCGCCGTGCAGGCGTCTTTAACCGGACACTTGGTTTTCAGTACATTGCACACGAACGATGCGCCCAGTGCCATTACACGTCTGGTCGATGTGGGCGTTCAACCCTTCCTTGTGGCATCATCCGTTATCGCCATTATGGCCCAGCGTTTGGTGCGTGTTGTCTGTCCGAAATGCAAGGGGCCGGACCAACCCCCCGCCTCGGAAATCAAGTCGGCAGGCTTTACGCCGGAGCAACTCAAGAACGCCAACTTCAGTCGGGGACGCGGTTGCAGTCACTGCAATCACACCGGCTACCGCGGGCGCAAGGGCATCTTTGAAATGATGCGTCTGAACTCGGCCATCCGCGAGATGACCTTCAAACGCGAACCGACCCAGACGATCCGTCGCCAGTGCCGTCTTCTCGGCATGCGGACTTTGCTGGAAGATGGACTCCACAAAGCACTTACGGGAATGACAACTCTGGAAGAAGTGCTGTCTACCTGTCACCATGAGTCGGCGCTTGATTGAACTTTACATTGGGAATGAATGGCAGATGCTCCTTGGGTCGGCGGATGGGCGAAATTAGATTGAACCACAGAGGCACAGAGACACAGAGAAGACAAAACGAAAGGCAAAAAGGAACGACGGTATCGCTTTGCACATTCTCATCTTTTCTTCTCTCTGCGTCTCTGCGTCTCTGTGGTTAATGTTTTTCTCTTTGCGTTCTCTATCGCTGTCCACCGTGGAACACCTGAGTTAGTTTCGGGGTTCAACTATTTTGACTTTTTTTGTTCGTTGAATTGATCCTTCTCAATTGGCATGGGATAATGCGGATGAGGAGACCTAACCCGTCCTGCTCCATTCTGAGCAGCAGTGCCTCATTGATCGCGCCCAATGCTTGAGATTGTGAAGGTCCATCCGCTGTCGGATGGGTGCTTCCGCTTTGCGATTCCGCAAAGTCGGTTGGAAGCAATCTCTCTGGCTCGATTGATGGTCCCCTTGATGCGCAAGGAGTTATTGTGGCTGCCGGCACCACGCCTCTCATTGACAAACTGTTGGCCACGGTCATCCAACTCAAGGCGAGCGATCTGCACATCACCGTGGGACAGCCGCCCGTGATCCGGCACCACGGACGCATGCGCCGCCTGGATACCAAATCGCTGGATCAGGACGATTGCACCTCCTTGATGAAGTCCATCACGCCCGACCGCTGCCAACAGGAGTTGCAAGAGAAGGGCGGGGCCGACTTCGCCATCGAGTTCACCGATGGTTATCGTTTCCGTGTCGCCGTCTTCAAGCAACGCGGCAACATCGGTCTGGTGTTGCGGCGTATTCCCAGCGCGTTTCTCACCTTCGAGCAACTGCGCATGCCGGATGCGATTAAGCGTCTTATTACCCGGCCGCGCGGTTTGCTGCTGGTCACCGGGCCGACCGGCTCCGGCAAAACGACCAGCTTGGCCAGCATGATTAACTTCCTCAACGAGAACTACGACCGCCATATCATCACGCTGGAAGATCCCATCGAGTATTACCACAAGCACAAGAAATGTACGTGCAACCAGCGCGAGATTGGCGTCGATGTGCCCGACTTCAAGGAGGGCATTCGCCGTGCCCTGCGTATGGATCCCGACATTATTCTCGTCGGTGAAATGCGCGATCTGGAGACGATCCACGCGGCCATCGAGGCTGCGGAAACCGGCCACGTCGTCTTCGGCACGTTGCACACCAGCGGAGCATCCAGCACGATCAACCGTATCATCGACGTGTTTCCCAAGGAGCAGCAGGACCAGATTCGCACCCAACTCTCGACAGCCCTCATTGGCGTGCTGTCGCAGGCGCTGTTGCCGAAGAAGCCCGAAGGATTGGTGGCTTCCTACGAGATGATGGTCGTCACGCCCGCCATCCAGAACCTTATCCGCGAGAACAAGACGTATCGTATCGACTCCAGCATTCAAACGGGGCGCAAGCATGGCATGTTCCTGCTCGATGAGAGCCTGTTCAAGCTGTGGCGCGATCAGTTGGTCGATAAGGAAGAGGCTCTGCTCCGCGCCGCCAAGCCGACCGAGCTAGCGGCCAAGATCGCCCTGGCTGAGCGCGGCGAGGGCGACGACGACGATGAGGATTACGACGACGATGATGACGACGATGATGACGACGACGATGATGACGACGATGAGGGACCGCAGCGCCGAGGTATCCGTCGTAAGTAGGAGTTTTGTGTAGCCGCCTTGCTTGGCGTTTCGCGAAACGTAAACCCGCAGCTCCGCTGCGCGTCGCGGCTACGCGGGAAATTATTTCTGAACTGGCATCTTGCTCAGGAGCGCCTCATATGGCGACACCGAACGAATCTCTGCCTCCGAAGAAACCCGTCCCGCCAGGCGCGCCGGGCAGCAAACCGGCTGCGGGAGCGAAGCCGCCAGCGGGCAAGCCCCAGGCTGTAACTAATAAGCCAGGAGTGCCGGGTAAGCCGGCGGCCGCGCCCGGCAAGCCAACTCCTCCCGCCGGCAAAGCGGGCAACGGCAAGCCCGCCGGCAAGCCTCCCGTGAAGAAAAGCGCCAGCAAAGGCGGCGGTTCGTCGGGCGGCAAGCGCCGACTTGGCCAGGTACTCGTCGATCTGGGTTTCCTCGATGAGGATCAACTGTGGGAGATCATCGAAGAAGCCAAGAACACCGCCCAGCCGATCGGCCAGGCCGCTTTGGCTCGCGGCCTCATCAATGAGGATCAACTGCTGCAAGCCCTGGGGGAACAGAACAACCTCAAGGTTGCCAACCTGCAAGAGTTCAGACCGCAGCCGGAGGCGTTGCAGCTGGTTCCCGAGACGATGGCCAGCGTTTACAAGGTGTTGCCGATCAGCTTCAAGGACAAGGTGCTGGTCATCGCCATCGGCGATCCCAACAACCTTGCCGCCGTGGATGATCTCCGCAACCTGCTCAACATCACCGAGGTGCAAGCGCAACTGGCCACGCCGCAGGCCATCGCCGACGCCATCGCCAAGATCTACGCCGGCAAGGAAGAGAGCATTCTCGACCTTATCACTGAGATTGAGAATAATCCCGAACTGGGCAAGCGCCGCGCTGAGACCAGCATCGACCTCGAAGACATGTTTGAGATGGCCGACGCCGCCCCTGTCCGCAAGCTCATCAACATGGTGTTCTTGCTGGCCATCAAAGATCACGCCAGCGACATCCATTTCGAGCCGTTCGAGGACGAGTACAAGATGCGCTATCGCTGCGACGGCGTACTCTATGAAATGGTGCCGCCGCCGCGCCACCTGGCGACCGCCATCGCCAGCCGTATCAAGGTTATGTCCAACCTCGACATCGCCGAGCGCCGTCTGCCGCAGGATGGCCGTATCGAGTTGAACGTCGGCGGCAACCCAGTGGACATGCGCGTCAGTATTTTGCCGACGATGTTCGGCGAAAGCGTGTGCATCCGCGTGCTGGATCGCACCGTCGTGTCGCTGGATCTTAACAAAATCGGCATGCCGGAGAAGTTGCTTGCCGAGTTTCGCCAGGTCATTGCCAAGCCTAACGGTATTATCCTCGTCACCGGCCCGACTGGGGCCGGCAAGACGACCACGCTGTACTCGGCCCTCAACGAGTTGAACGTCATCAGCGAGAAGATTATCACCACCGAGGATCCAGTCGAGTACGACATCGACGGCATCGTTCAATGCCAGATTAACCACGAAATCGGCCTGACCTTCGCCGCCGCTCTGCGCAGCATTTTGCGTCAAGACCCCGACAAGATCCTCGTCGGCGAGATTCGCGATCTGGAAACGGCGCAAATCGCCGTGCAGGCGTCATTGACCGGCCACATCGTCTTCAGCACGTTGCACACCAACGATGCACCCAGCACCATCTCGCGTATGCGTGATATGGGGCTGGAGCCGTACCTCATCACGGCGACGGTCGAGGCCATCCTGGCTCAGCGGTTGGTGCGCAAAATCTGCGAAGAGTGCCGAACCGAGTTTGAGCCGAGCGCCGAGATGCTGATGGAATTGGGTCTGCGGCCGGAGAACGTCAAGGACAAGAAGTTCTTCTACGGGCGCGGCTGCGACCGCTGCAACAACACTGGGCACAAGGGTCGGTGCGGCATTTACGAACTGGTCATCATTAACGACGACATTCGGGACTTGATCTCCAACGGTGCCTCGACCGATGAGTTGCGCGCGGCCTGTCTACGTAATGGCATGGTCGGACTGCGCGAGGCCGGCCTGCGCGCCATCTACGATGGCGTCACCACTATTGAGGAAGTTGTCCGCGAGACGGTCCTGGACGAGGAAGTCTGAAACCAATGCAGAGTGCAGAATGCAGAATGCAGAATTAAATACCTCCGAATACTAATTCCGCGTTCTGGTTCCTGCTGTTTTTCATTCTGCATTCTGCATTCTGCACTCTGCATTGAGGGGAGAGCGCCATGCCGACATTCAAGTACGAGGCGATGGACACCAGCGGCGGAGAGGTCAAGGACTCCGTCGAGGCGATGAGCGAGGACGAAGCGCAACAAAAGATTCGCCAAATGGGCTACTTCGTGACCAAAATCACCGAAGTGGCCGGCACCGCCAAGAAGGGCAAAGGCAAGAAAGCCGGCAAACGCAAGAAGGGCCAAACCTTCACCATCGGCGGCGTGTCCAGCAAGGTTCTCTGCACGTTTACCCGCCAGTTCTCGACGCTGCAAGACGCCGGTTTGCCGGTGCTGCGTTCGCTGCGCATTCTCGAACATCAGATGAAACCCGGCGTACTCAAGAACGCGCTCATCGACGTGGTCGAGGATGTCGAATCGGGTAGCACGCTCTCCGAAGCGTTCGCCAAGCATCCCAAGTGCTTCGATCGCCTGTACGTCAACATGGTCAAGGCCGGCGAGGCCGGCGGTGCGCTCGAAGTCATTTTGAAGCGTCTGGCCGACTTCAAGGAGAAGGCGCAAAGCCTGAAGCGGAAGATCACCGGGGCCATGGTCTATCCCGTGGTGGTCATCCTCACCGCCGTCGGCATTTTGACCTTCATCATGTTGTACATCATTCCGAAGTTCGAGAAGATCTTCAAAGACTTCGGCATGAAACTGCCGGCGCTGACCGAGGCTCTCATGGCCACGTCGCGCTGGTTCGCCAACTACTGGTATGTGTTGCCGCTCTTCCCGCTGGTCTGGTGGTTGATGATTAAACTCATCCGCCTTAACAAGACCGGAGCGTATGCGCTGGATCGCATTTACCTATGGATACCGATTGTCGGCAAGCTGATCGAGAAGACCATCGTGGCCCGTACGACGCGGACGCTGGGTACCTTGGTCAGTTCCGGCGTGCCGATCCTTGAAGCGCTGGCCATTGTGCGCGAAACCTGCACCAATGCCGTTTTCGAGCGCATGTATCAGCGCGTTTATGAGTCGATCCGCGAGGGCGATACCATTTCGCAGCCGCTCAAGGAAAGCCGGCTGGTCGATGACATGGTTGTGAACATGGTGGATGTCGGCGAGGAGACTGGCGACCTGGATACGATGCTTTACAAGGTCGCGGATGTGTACGACGAGGAAGTCGATGTCATGGTCGAGAGTCTCATCAGCTTGCTGGAGCCTCTTATGATCGTGGTATTGGGCTTCATCATCGGCACGATTGTCATCGCGCTGTTCATGCCATTGATTAAGTTGCTGGAAGGGTTGAGCAAGTAAGCGCAGGCGTGCAACTAGCCCGGAGCGCCAGCGACGGGAGTTATTTAAGAGACACGAAGGAGAGATCGATGACACGCAGAGATTCGCGGCGCACGAGCCGGGTGGGTTTCACGATGGTCGAGTTGATGGTGGTGGTCGTGATCATCGCCGTCCTCGTGAGCCTGGTGGCCAGCGCGGTGATGAAAGTGGTCGGGACCGTCCCGCAAGTGGAGACGAGTACGGACATCGCGCAGTTGGCCACCGCCCTTGAAGCTTTTAAGTCGGATTTTGAACTGACTGATCCGCCACCGAGCGTTCTCATCCTGAATGAGAGCGCCCCGCTAAGTACCGCGAGCGGGCCGTTTCTCCAAAAGATGTTCGGGAAAAATCTCGGGGCTACCGATTGGAATGGCGACGGCACGATTGGGGGCACTTGGACTCTGGAAGGGGAACAATGTCTGGTCTTTTACTTGGGTGGCATCGGAAATCGTGGTTTTTCATTCAGCAAAATTAGTCCGACTCCAGTGACAGGCCAAAAGACTCGCGGTCCTTACTTTACGTTCAAGACAAGCCGCCTGGTGCCCCTCACGGCTATCAACCCCTCGGCACCGAGTGCATTCCTGGTTTATATTGACGCCTGGCAGACGAAAAATAACTCCAAGCCCTACGCCTATTTCAGCTCCAGTGGGATTAATAACGCGTATGGTGCGCATTGCCCATCGATTACTGCCTCACCGTACAATGACGGTGCCGGCCACTTCGCGAACAGCAACACGTATCAAATCGTCTCCGCTGGCAAGGATGGCAATTTCGCCACTAATGGCGTGTGGGCTCCCTCGGGTGGCACGGCCAAGACAAATCCCGGTTATGACGACCAGGCTAACTTCTCCTCCACGGTCCTCGGCGTTGGACAGAATTAAGGAGAGTAGGAACCATGAGAATTAACGAGAGACGGACTCTCCTTGCAACATCCCGCAGCGGCTTCACCTTGATGGAGTTGCTGGTAGTGATCGCCATTATCGCGGCGTTGGCGGCATTGTCGGCGGCGGCCACGTTGAAATTCGTTGCCTCACAGCAGGAGGCTAATACCAAATCGACCCTGGACAAAGTACAGAGTCAGCTAAACAAGGCATGGGCGAAGGTCAAAGATCAAGCGTATAAGGAACCGATACCGCCTGCTTATCTTCCAGGTATTCAAGCGCTCGCCGGCAACGACGCCAATGCAACGGGACGAGTGCGGGTTATCTACGTGAAGTTGAAACTGCGGCAAGCGTTTCCGATGAACTTTAATGAGGCGCTGAATCCGTCGCCTCTGCCGCCCTTGCCGGCGTATGTAACGTACCTCAATGGTCTCGGTGTCACTGGCAGCAGCGGTGCCTCCTATGAATCGTCGGCTTGCTTGTTGATGGCGTTGCAGCGCGGCGTGAGTGGAGCCGGCATCGATCCAGCCGAACTCACAGCCGGCGGCGCTACCGGCAGCACGGGCAACATAACGTATCTGACGGACGCCTGGAGCCGACCGATTTATTTCACGCGCGTGCCGACGGGATGCCCTGTCCTTAATCCAGCCGGCCCGCAACCTGGAACCAACGATCCAGGCGACCCGCAGGGCTACCTTCAAATGGCCGCATGGGGAACGACTTACGGGCCGACGTTCTCCGCCATAACATTACAGCAATTGGCTCCCGGCAATACCTCCTACAAGCTTGCGCCGATGGTTGCCTCGGGTGGCCAAAACAATTGGACGAAAACGGGAACTTCGCCGGGTTTCGATCCGATTACATTCACGCCGACAGCGGGTAACACTGCTCTGTTTAGCAATCCGTAGCGTCTTGCTCGTCCGCGTTTGAGGTTCGTGATCGAGGAAGGGTTCTCAGCCATGTGTGCGACAAAAAAGACCGTGAATCGGCGACATGCCTTCACGCTCATTGAAATGCTCGTGGTGATTGGAATCATCCTCGTCATCGCGGCGTTGGCGGCAGCGTTTGCGCCGCGAGTGTCGGATAGCCAGAACCTGACGCGCGCCGTCGATAATTTGGAGCAATGGTTGTTGACGGCCAAGATGCGGGCCAAGCGCGATCAACTGGCTACCGGCATTCGCCTCGTTCAACTGCCGGGCGATGCCGCTGGAAACTTCTCGCAGGTGCAGTATATCCAGCAACCGGACCCGTTATCGGGCGCACCGGGCGGCGGCTTCATCCAGAGCGCTGGTGGCGGGACAGTAATGTTTGGGAACGTCGATTTTACGATGGGCGGAAATGCACTTTTGGTGCAACCAGGCGATTACCTGGAAGTCCGCGGCGGCGGCGTTTACCAGATTGGAAATGTGACAGGTCCATCTAGCCTTCAATTGTCCAATCCAACTCCAGGTAGCTATGACTCGAATCTCACCATCACGACGGCTACGACAAATTATCGTATTCTCCGGCAGGGGCGCATCCTCATTGGCGAAGCGCCGGTGAACTTGCCCAACAACTTCGCCATCGATTTCAACGTCATCCCCGGTACTTCGGTCGCCGGGAGCAACGCCGTGGCCAATCCGAGCGGGACGGCCATCGATATCCTCTTTTCGCCCACCGGAGCCGTTGTCGGCACCAATGCGGGAAGCGGCAAAGTTTACTTATATGTACACGACATCACCCAGGCCGATCCGAATATCGCGGGCATTGTCGGTATTCAGTGCCGGACGGGATTCATCGGTGCGTACAGTGTGGCTCCGGGAGGCGATCCGTTCGCGTTCGCGGAGAGTGGCCGCGAGTCGGGACTATGAAAGCGATACACCACGGAGACATTCGCATGACTCGCCGACCTGCTGTAACGCTGATTGAAGTGCTTGTGGCGATGTTCATCATGGCCATCGGTATGCTGGCACTGTTGACGCTGTTTCCACTCGGTGCTGTCAGCATGGCGCAAGCCCTCAAGGATGACCGTTGTGCCAGCACTGCGGCAATGGCGGAGAATGTCGCCACGGCCATGAATATCCGTCATGATGCGAGTGTGGCGGGGGGCTTTGCCGGTTCGACGATGGTCTTCGTCGATCCCAACGGGGCGATCCAGGGTTTGCCTGCTCTGGGTGGAGTTATCCCGCGGGTCAGTCCCAGTTTTGTCGGCAATTCGCAACCGTTGGCCGACCGCTGGTTCAGCCTGCCCGACGACATGACCTTCTTGGAGAATGGTACGCCGGACACCACCAGCGGCTTTATCGATCGCGGCCGGCGCTACAGTTTCGCGTATTTGCTCGCCCGGCCGCAAGCGACTTCGGACAACATGATTGAATTGACCGTCGTGGTGTACAGTGGTCGCCCGGTCGGGGCGCTCAGTCCTGAGTCAACCCAGACCGCGACGGGCACGGCCGGCGCGAATGGCATCGTGGTCAATGCGGCCGGCATCAATCTCAAGCGCGGCGGTTGGGTACTCGATCCGGTCAACGGCTACTTTTATCGCGTGACCAATATCGCGGAGTCGGGCGGCAGCACCGTCTTGGATGTGCAGCCGAACGTTCGCGCGAACCTCGGTGCCGTGACGATCATGGAAGATGTGGCGGAAGTGTTCGACAAGGGAAGCGGCTGGCAGCCCTAGGAACGAATCACGAACATAAGAACCACTAACAAAATGGCGCAGCCCTCCCGCGTGAGCGGGGGGAGTCCTCCCCCCGCTTACGCGGGAGGCTCGCCAAACAGTTACAGTCCCGAACAGAATGCGGACAAAACCGCTCTCTTATAGTCGCGGCTGGCAATAAATGCGGGAGCAATCAACTATGAGACGACGACAAGGCTTCACGCTGGTGGAATTGCTTGTGTCGATGGCCCTGATCATGTTCATCATGGCCATTCTCTCGCAAGCGTTCGTCGCCGCGACGAGTACCTTTCGCAACCTCAAAGCCGCCGGCGATATGGCCGAGAAGCTGCGCGCTACCACGCAGATATTGCAGCGCGATCTCGCCGCCGATCACTTCGAGGGGAAGAAACGCCTCAGCAATCCGAACTTTTGGGTCAATGGCCCACCGGAGCAGGGTTTCTTCCAGATTTTGCAGGGCGGCGCTGATACACCGGAAAGCCCTGCCGGCGACCCTTCCGGGATTAATTCGTTTCGCAGCACCAATCACGCCTTGGCTTTCGCGATCAAATTGCGTGGCAACCAGATGAGCGATTTTCTGTCCGCCAGCACGACGGGCGGCGGCGCAATACTGAGCGGAATCACGTCGTTCGGTCCCCCGGAGGCGCGTTACCAAGCGACTTCCGGCGGTTCATATAACTATCAGTGGGCCGAAGTTGCTTGGTTCATGGTGGCCCAGCCCGATACGACAATTGCCGATCCGACCACGGGCGCGCCTGCCCAACAATTGTTCACACTCTTTCGTCGCCAACATCTCCTTGTACCCGATAATAGTCTGGTGCCGGCACAGCCAGCCGGAAACATTGCGCAATTTCAGGAGATTAGTTGTTGGGCGAACGGAGCGAACCTGTACTTCAACAGCCCTCTCGACATTACCGATCCTCAGCGGCGTTTCGGCGGCGGTACGGGTGCATTTACGCCCATTCCTCAGGGGCAAGGCGTGCTGTCCGGTTCGGACATCCAACTAACCGATGTGGTTTCATTTGATGTGCGCCTCCTGCCGATGCTGCCGGCGGGAACGCCGATGCCTCTCGATCCGTTCGTCACGTTGTCTCAGGCACCGTTCACCGGGTTCCAGAACGGCAACCCAGGTTTCGGCGGCGTCATGGTGTTCGACACTTGGACCAGTATCAACGACGGATTAGGCAACAGCTATGCCCAGTGGAATACCCCCGGTACTACAAACCCGGTTCCGGCGACGAGTATCCCGCTGTGGAGTTCAAATCCGATAACTTACAACACCCCCTACCCTTCTGGGGCGAACTCCATCACTGTGACTGGGTCGGGACCGATCATCCAGGCGATCCAGATTTCAATTCGCATCTGGGACGCGAAGACGAATCAAACGCGGCAGGTGACTATCGTCCAGGCAATGTAAGGCGACCCATGAGGATAGATAATAGCGCCAAGGGCGAGGCGTGGAAGGTACGCATACGAGGAGTACACTCATGCGATTAAATCGAGGCAACGAACGGCGCGGCGTCATTCTCTTGGTGGTGCTGGCGCTCCTGACCTTGTTCGCTATCGTCGGCATCACTTTCGTGTTGTACGCCGACTATGAGGCGACCTCGGCCCGCATCGCCCGCGAAGCCGAATCGCAACAACGCGCCGACATTGCTCCCGAACAAGCGTTGGCGATGTTCCTGGGCCAACTGATCTACGATGTCTCCGATACGGATGCGAATGGCGTTATCTCTGGTCTGCGCGGCCACAGTCTCGCCCGCACCATGTACGGCTACAACACGTCCGGCACCGGCACGAACACCATCGCTTTCAACGGCGTTGGCCGGTTGCACTATCCGGCCACGGCGGGGGCTTTAGGAGGCACGGATGACTATACTCTGGTCAATTACACCTATTTTCAGGGGGATAGTTTTCTTCGCGATCCAGAGCGTTTTGGATCGCGTAGTGGTCTGGGGGCAGCTCAAGGTTCTTACGTCGGAGGCAATGCCCCCTATACCTATCCCGACCTGAACAACTTCTACCTCGCTGCCGTCAGGGCCGATGGAACCGTCCTGATACCGTCTTTCGTCCGCGAATACACTTCCTTCGGTTCCCTCGCTCCCAGCAATCCGAACTGGACCAACACGACGAACCCCGCCCTCAAATACATGGTGGTGCGCCCGCGCCCGGCCGAACATCCGAACTTTCCCCTACCCGAAGCGGATGGGCGCGATGTCAAAAATCTGGTCGGCGGGCCAGGCGGCAACGATAGCATTTGGATCGACATTGGCGCGCCGGTGATGACCGCACCGGATGGCACCAAGTATAAGATGCTCGTCGCTCCGCTCATCATGGACCTGGACGGCCGCATCAATCTTGGCACGGCCGGCAACATTCTCAGTACGAGTACCGGCAATAGCCATGTCTCCAATCAGGGATTTGGTGGATGGGAAGTCAATCTCGCCAAGGTTCTCTACGGCGACAACGCCACAACGCCCACCGAGTACATCAACTTGTTCTTGGGCCAGGGCACCGGTGCAGGCGCTCAAAAGGTCTACGGCAAATATGGGATGAACGGGACGCCCTCCACACCCGGCGCGTCCGCTCCTTCGGGCACTGCCGCGCATTCCTATGCTCCCGGCGATGTCAATAGTTTGAACGAGGCGACGCCGCCGTACAGCAGTCGTCCTTTGCCCCCCGGTTCACCCGCCAATGCCGCAACTGGTAACCCTGCTCCCAACCCTGCGACTAATCCTTTCGCCATGTTCCAACAAGGCTACCTGAGTGGCGGTGCCGAACTGACCAACCATCCGCTGCTCTACAACCTGTTCCGGCCCTCGTGGTTCAACGGCACGGATGATCGCCTGTTCCGTCCGGGCGATATGGAGGCGTTGCTACGGCCCAACAGCACACTGGGACAGTCCGTGGATTCCGGTAGTTCGACTCTCCAGAGCGACCTGCTCCGCCTGTGTCCGAATAACTTCGGCCCCAGCGCCGCCAGCTCGCGTTTCCGCAACCTTGTCACCACGCTGAGTATGGATTTGGGAACACCCGGTATCTCGCCCTACTGGTGGAACGGCATGAACCCGCCAACGGCGTATATGACGGCCAATCCGAATCCACTCCTCGCGCCGTTCGCGACCACTTCGCCATTGTTTCCGACGTTGCCGCCCACGGCAGCCGTTACCTCTTCCACTGGCCCCAGTGAGTTCGGACCCGATTGGCGAGCCGTCAATGCCAACACCGCCACGTATGCGGCAAGCAATCCGTTCGCGTACATGTCACCGGGAGGGCGCATCCGGCTGAACCGTCCGCTGCCGCCGTATCCGCACATGGGAGCGGGCGCGACTCCGCCATACCAGAACCAGCCGAGTAACCAGCCGATGGCCCCGCCGACCTTGTCCCCCTACGGCGTCGCCTACAATTTGACCCCTGGGAACCCGATCTTCAACCAGTTCACGGCCGCTATCAATGCCCGACAAGCGCTGGCCAACGACATCTATCGTCGTTTGTTGACTCTCGCCGGCATCGCCCCCGTCGCACCCGCCAATCTCGCAACGCCGCTCTCAACGGACCTGTCTCCCCGTCGCTGGCTCGCGCAACTGGCGGTCAACATCGTCGATTTCATCGACGAAGACGACATCAGCACGCCGTTCAATTTTTACACCGTCCAGGACACCAATGGTACGGCCGTCAACACCGGCGCGACGCAGGGCAACGACGATAACGCTGTCAACATGGCGACTCCCGCGACGGGAGCGAACCCGACCTACTGGGTGTTCGGCACCGAATTGCCGAAGGTGGTACTCAACGAGGTGCTGGCCGAGGCTACCGACACCGACACGACGAAACCGGCCGGCCCCAACGAGTCGGTGAAACTCTGGCTCGAACTGTTCAACCCCATGCCTGCGGCCGTGGCGGCGAACACCCAGGTACAGGACGCCTATCGCGTCCCGTTGTATGTGACCAACCCCAACGGTCTCCCCTACAGTCCCTATTGCATCACCATCACGCAAAACCTCATGCTCACGGGAGCGGCGGCTCCTCTGCTACCCGACACCAGCGCCAACGTGCTGGGCAAAGCGAATATCGTCGCCCCCTTCCCGCAAAGCACGACGAATGCGGATTTCGCCAATCCCGTGCCGTTGATGAGCGGAATGGGCAACCAACCGGCGGTCCAAGCCCCTCCCGGCTCCGGGAACACGATCAATGCCGGCATTGATGCGGGAGGGTATTTCTTACTCGGTCCCCCGGCACCGGCAGTACCCTACCAGAGTCCGATCGTGGTCGCGTCGGCCGCGAACCCCGGCGGTGTGCCGCCGAATACCCCTATCCTGCCCACGACCAACGTCATGTACAAGCCGACCTGGGTCGCTAACCCGCCGACGCCTGACGAGCGAACGACCGGCCTAAAGGTGCTGCTTCGCCGCTTGGCCAACCCGTATCTGCCGTTGAACACCAACCCGGCGGCCGGAGCGTTGTACAACCCGTATGTAACGGTCGATTACATCGAGAACGTGCCGATACACTCGAACACTCCTCCCGCAGCCCAGTACAATTCGCGCGGCAAATGCCAGCCTTACGGCGCTCTGACACAACTCGTCCCACCGGTCGCCCCTGCCGTCGCCGATCCCACGAAAGTTCAGCCTTCCAGTCCGGTGGTCGATCAGCAGTCGGCTGCGGCGCCGGTCAACAACGTCACCAGCACGTTCGGTCTGGTCAATTCTCCGCTGCCGCCGAGCGGGAATTACGATTGGCTGGTCCATCTCGACCGCCCCGTTATCAGCCCGATGGAACTGCTGCACGTCTCCGCCTATCAGCCCTATCAACTGACGCAGCGTTTCATCTTGGGCAGCGACAATCTCAACAATGCCGCCAATATGGTCAATCCGCCCAAACCAGCGAACGCCCTCAATCTTTTCGGGCACTACGCCCCGTGGCTGGACACACCTCCTGGTCCGATCGCCAACATGTCTTGCCCGTGGTGGTTTGACGCAACGCTGCCGGCTGGAAGCTCGCACCGACTCTATCGCCTCTTCGAGTTCTTCGAGAGCGGCGATTGGGCCACCGGGGTCAACGGCCTGGGCCGCATGCCCGGCAAGGTGAATATCAACACCTACTGGGACGCGGAAATCCTGCAAGCGCTCGTTGACGCCAATCCGAGCACGGGCATCGCAGCCAATGCACCGGGCAACCCGACCAATGCGATGGACCCTGTCGCCCAGATCTTCGCGAACCTACTCACGTCTCGCTCCCCTGGCAACATACCCGGCGCGACCGGAGTCACCGGAGCCACGGATCGGCCGTTCTTGCCGCTGAGCGTTGGTTTGAACCCTTCGGGGGGAACGCAATATCCCACTCTTGGGACCAGCGTCCTTACCGATACTCTGTTGCGAACGGCACCCAATAATCAGCAGCTGTTGTTCCAGAATCCTACCGACACATCGGCCGTCCATCCGTATCTGCAAACACAATTGCTGACGAAGCTGTACAATAACGTGACGACACGCAGCAACACGTTTGCGGTATTCCTCACGGTAGGCTTCTTTGAGGTGACGGGCACGGTCGCCGGTTCGCCGAACATCCCGCAACTGGGGGCCGAGATCGGTCGCAGCGAAGGCCGGCAGATACGGCATCGCATGTTCGCCATCGTGGACCGCACGAATTTGGCCGTGTTCTCGACCACCTCAAGTACCGCCGTCAGCGCGCCGACCGTGACCGCCACGCCCACTACCGCTTTCGGCAACGCCACGATTGCATTGGCTGCTCCAGGACCAATCGCCGTTGGTTCGCAATTGGTGATCGAGCCGGGAACAGCCAACGAGGAAACGGTCGTCGTCACGGCTGTCGCCGGCAATAATGTTACTGCGAACTTCAGTAAGCAACATCCGAATCCGGCGGTCACGGGGAACCCGAACCCGAACACCTACACGATCATGATGCGTGGCAACCCTGGCCCACGGACGACGCCCTACGACCCACGCCTCGATCCCGGCGTGGTGCCGTACTACAGTATCATTGATTGATCGCATCCGGCGAGCGGGGGCGCTAACGCGCCCCGGCTCGTCGCGACGGCGCGAGAAGCGATCGTTACAAAAGGAAAATCTTCATGGCACGGCTTGACTCGGCAAACGGGAGCGTTTACGCTAAAAAAGGGAAATTAAATGAAGTGCCAACGAGGTGTCGGTGTGTTGTTTGCGCCCAACATCCCAATCATCTCGTATAATTCGCACGGAGAAACCATATAACCGGTCTCCGAGGTATGCACGGAAGTTTCCAGCATTCTCGTGAGTCCCGACTTGGCGTTTTCACTTCTTCATCAAAGGAGATTGGCTCATGCCGCAGCTCCGGGTTCGACATCGCGTGCGTGGAGCTTTCACGCTGATCGAGTTACTCGTCGTCATCGCCATCATCGCGGTGCTGATCGGCCTGCTGCTGCCGGCCGTGCAGAAGGTGCGCGAGGCGGCCTCTCGCGCCGAGTGCAGCAACAACATGAAGCAACTCGGCCTGGGTGTCATCAACGCCGCCGCCCAATACCGCCAGGAACTGCCGCCGGCTCTGGGACCGTATCCGTCCAAGGCCCAAAACGGGCTGGTAGCGCCGACGACGGTTTGGCTGCTCCCCTTCATCGAGCAAGACCCCTTGTACAGCCAGTTCCAGACCAATCCCACCGGCTTCTTCACCACCTACACGCAGGCCAGCACCACCACCATCAAGGTCTACCAGTGCCCGAGCGATACCACGCTCAAGGTGGCCGGCACGGTGGCGACCTCGGGTTCCTTCGCCTCGTATGGTGCCAATGCCCTGGTCTTCGGAACCTCCAATCCGGCCCCTCCGGTCTACTCGTTCGCCAACGTGGGGGGCACCAAGATACCCACCGACATTCCCGATGGCACCTCCAACACCGTTTTTTGGACCGATAAGCTGGCTTATTGTAACGCGGGAGGAAGCGCGGGTGGAACGCTTTGGGCGGAGAACAGTTCAACAACCGGGGCGAATTACCTGCCCCTCGTCGGTATGAGCGGCGTCTCTTTTGGTAGCCCGCCCAGCCTGATCCAGCCCCAGACCAACGTCACCAGCAGCGCGGCGTGCAGCTACTCCCTGCCATCAAGCGGCCACACGGGTGTCCTACAGGTTGGTATGGGCGATGGCAGCGTACATTCTGTTGCCGGCAGCATCAGTGCGGTCACCTTCAGCCAAGCTATGGTTCCCAACGACGGGACTGCCTTACAGTCGGACTGGTAAGGATTTCCGGACAAAATCCTGCCAGCCCGCAGCGCAAGTAAGGGTAACTCCTTCCCTTGCTTGCTTGCGCTGCGGGCTGGCAATGATTCTCACTTCGCCTCGGCCCCGATCTCCTTCGCTTTCAACAACTCCATCGATCCTGGGCGGGCCACCGCATACTGAAAGCCCGTTTGTTCCGTGCAGGCGGCCCCCACCCGGCCACGCGGATCGAGGGCCAGAAACGCCACCCGTGCCGGATGCACGCCACGACGCACCGCCACGGCGTTGACCTTGCGCACCGCCAACTCACACGCCTCCTGCGGACTCTTGCCGGCTCGCATCGCTTCGACAATCAGCAAACTGCCGCCGATACGAATGACTTCCTCGCCGACGCCGGTCGCACCGGCCGCGCCCGCCATGTTATCGACGTATAATCCCGATCCGATAAGGGGCGAATCACCGACACGACCGGGCAGCTTGTGCGCCAGGCCCGATGTAGTGCAGACACCGCCCAGCAATCCCTTGCGATCCAGCGCCAGCACAGTCACGGTATCGTGACTGCCGGCCGGCGCTGCCATCGGTGGTTGCGGTTGCGGCCGTGCCTTCGGTCGAGCTTTCTCCCACGCGGCGACGCTCTCCAATGTGGTCATCGTCTCCAGCGGAAAACCCTGCTGCATGGCGAACTGCTGCGCACCCTGGCCGACGAGGAGAATATGCGGCGTCTTCTCCATGACGCGCCGCGCCACCGCTGCGGCATGGCGGACGTTCTCCAAACCGGCGATGCTGCCGCAAGCAAGCGTTTGGCCGTCCATGACGCAGGCGTCGAGTTGCACCGTGCCGAGAGCATTGCCCAGACCGGCGAAGCCGACCGAATGCACCTTGGGATCGTCTTCGACTGCTTGCGCGCCGGCCAGTGCGGCGTCGAGCGCGGGCTTGTCGGTTTGCAACAGCATCGCGGCAGTCTTCACCGCCGTCTGTCCGAAGGGCCAGGTGGCGATGACCACAAAGTCGGGCATGATTGAGGATCCTCCAGCGGTTTGTTTGGCGAACGGCCGGCGTTAGCCGGCTGGTGCCGGTTGATGCAGGCTATACCAGCCGGCTAACGCCGGCCGTTCGCCTTCTGAGATAAAATATGCTTTTCCCAGAGCCGGGGCGATGTGTAGCATGGAAGGGACTCGCAGCCGGCGCGGCTGCCGCGACGTGTTTGTCTCATCGAGCGAGGCGCTCCATGCACGATGTTCTCAGCTTGATCCTCGGCGGCGGCCGGGGCACGCGGCTCTACCCCCTCACCAAACTACGCAGCAAACCCGCCGTCCCCGTGGCCGGCAAATATCGACTGATCGATATTCCCATCAGCAATTGCATCAACAGCGGATTCAATCGCATTTACGTGCTGACGCAGTTCCTCAGCGTCAGCTTGCATCGCCACATCGCCAACACGTACAAATTCGACCCCTTCAGTCAGGCGTTCGTGGAAGTGCTGGCCGCCCAGCAAACCAATGAGGCCGCCGACTGGTATCAGGGCACCGCCGACGCCGTGCGCCAGCAGATGCGCTACGTCGTCGAAGATCCCTGCAAGGAAGTCGTCATCCTGTCCGGCGATCAACTCTATCGCATGGACTTTCGCCAGCTCATCAAGACGCATCGCGAAACCAAGGCCGACGCTACGCTCGCCGTGCTGCCGGTGCCGCGCAGTCAGGTTGAGGCGTTCGGCATCGTCCGCGTGGACGAAAACGCTCGCGTTACCGGCTTCGTCGAGAAACCCAAGACCGACGCGCAACTCGAACCGGTGCGCATGTCCGACGAATGGCTGGCCAAACAGGGCATTCAAAGCAAAGGCCGGCCTTATCTCGCCAGCATGGGCATCTACGTTTTCAATCGTCAGGCGCTGCTCGATTTGCTCACGGCCAAGCCGCTGGCCACCGACTTCGGCAAGGATGTATTCCCGCGCAGCCTGGGCACACACAATGTTCAAACGCATATTTTCGATGGTTACTGGGAAGACCTGGGCACGGTGAAGGCGTATCACGAAGCCAGTCTGGCGCTGGCCGGCGACGATCCGCCCTTCAATTTCCACAGTCCCGAAGGTGTGATCTACACGCGCATGCGTTTCCTGCCCGCCTCGCGGATCAGTGCGGCCTCGGTGAAACAGTGCCTCATCAGCGATGGCTGCATCGTGCTGGAAGGAACCAGCCTGGAACGCTGCGTCATCGGCGTCCGCAGTCGCATTGGCCGAAATGTCGTCCTGCGCGATAGTGTGCTGATTGGCGCGGATCGTTTCGAGACGGACCAGGAGCGCGCGGCGAACCGTCAGCGCGGCGTGCCGGACCTGGGCATCGGCGACGGTACACTCATTGAGAAAGCGATCGTCGATAAGGATTGTCGAATCGGCCGGAATGTGCGCATCACCAACCATCGCGGTCTGGTTGACGATGAGGGATCCAACTGGGTGATCCGCGAAGGTATCATCACCATCCCACGCGGCAGCATCGTACCGGATGGGACGGTGATTTAGAACAATGCAGAATGCAGAATGCAGAATAAAAACCAGATGCGTTTTCATTCTGCATTCTGCACTCTGCATTCGTTTTATGCCTCGGTCGTCGCGGCGGTCTGGGGCAGGCGGGCGCGATCGCGAGCGCTGGGCGTGCCTTCGCCGAAGATCAGCAGCAACGGGCTGGCGATGTAGATCGAACTGTAGGTGCCAACAATCACGCCGACGATCATGACGAAGGCGAATAGATGCACGCCTTCGCCGCCGAATGCGTACAGCACAATGACCACCAGCCACACCGTCATGGATGACAGTAGGGTGCGGGTCAATGTTTGGTTGACGCTTTCGTTAATCATTTCGGACGTCAAGATCGGGTTTTTGCCGCGCACCTCGCGGATGCGGTCGAAGACAACGATGGTGTCGTTGACCGAGTAGCCGACCAGTGTGAGCAAGGCAGCGATGGCGTTAAAATCGATCTTGAAATCACTGATACCGAGTAGATTACCGAACCAGGTACCGTGAAGGTAATGGCAACCGGCGATGATGCCGAGCGTGAACAGCAGGTCGTGGAGTAGGCACAACACCGCGGCGGCACCGAAGGTCCAGTTGCCGAAACGGAACCACAAGTACAGCAGAATGGCGGCCCAACTTGCCAAGACGGCGTACAGGGCGCGTTCCTGGGTGCTGGCGGCCCATTGGGCGTCGAAATTCTCCAAGCGTTCCGGTTGCGGACTTTTGTCAAAGGCATCCTTGGTTTCCGCCAGAAGTTCCTTGAACTTGTCCGGACTCATCGGCTCCGTCAATTCGATCTTCATCTTCGCGTAGCGATCATTCACCGGGACGCCGAGCGGATCGACGCGGAAACTTGGCGTTTTCTCCTCGGACAGCCCCTTGTCACGCCGCGCCTTCGCACGCTGCTTGATCGTCTCGCCCAGCAGCCGAGTCACCTGCGCGCGCGAAGCGTAGTCCGGCTTCTTGGTACCCTCCTCATCCACCGTCGGTTGGGTAAACTCCAGAGTCGCGGTCTTGTTGTTCGGATCGATGGTGTACTTGTGCAGTTCGATGTATTCCAGGGCGTCCCCCAGACGGGTGTTGATGATGCGTTGCACCTTATCCGGATCCTTCTCGGACGTGCGGGCGGTGAACATCGAACTTTCCCCACCCTTATCGCTGCTGAGGAATACCGGCTCGATCGAGATGTCGGACAGTTCGCTCTCCGCCATCGTCAAGCCCGGAACTTCCACGTTCGTTTCCAGCTTCTCGCGCAAGGTGGCCATGTCGAGCGGCTTGGCCAGCTTGCCGGTGTAGGCGGTGCCGCCGGTGAAGTCGATATTCATCACGCTGCCGCCCTTTTCGTCTGGGTTCAAACGCCAGACAAACAGGCCCGTGCCCAAGATGGTCAGGATGACGGTGGCCGTGATCCAGTAATAGCGGATGCCCATGAAATCCCAGTGGTGGCGGTGGAGCATTCGCGCCAACCCCTGGTAGAAGCTCAGCTTGTGCAGCCAGTTCTTCGACAGCCAGAACTCGAACATCGTTCGCGTCATGAACAGCGAGGTAAACAGGCTGATGATGAGGCCCATCGTCAAGCTGATGCCGAAGCCCTTCAACTGATCGTTGCCGACGACGTACAGCACGATGGCCGTGAAGATGCTTGAGAGATGCGTGTCGATGATCGTCGGGAAGGCGCGATCGTAGCCGTTGCGGATGGCCAGGGCGAGACTGGCCCCGCGTTCGCGTTCCTCACGCAGTCGCTCGTAGATAAGCACGTTGGCATCGACGGCCATACCGAGCATGAGGACGAGGCCAGCCAAACCCGGCAGCGTGAAGGTGGCGTTGACCAGCACCATGAAGGCAACCGTCAGCACCAGATTGGCCAACAGCGCGACGCAGGCAACGATGCCGGCGAAACGATAGTAAAACAGCATGAAGATCAACACGGCCAGGAAAGCGAGGCCGACGGACAGCGTGCCCTTTTTGATGGTGTCGCTGCCTAGCGTCGCCCCCATACTGTTCTCGCTGACCGGCTTATCCTTCAGCGTCGCGGGCAGGGCACCGGCGCGAAGGATAGTGACCAGTTCCTGCACCGTCTTCTGGGTGAAACCGCCGGAGATTTCGCCGCGCTCACGAATGGCACTGCGCAAGCCGGGTGCCCCGCGAATCTTGCCGTCGAGAATGATGGCCAACTGACGCTCGAAACTGCCCTCCGCCTTGGCGGGTTTATTAAGGTTAGTCAGTTCGTAAAAGAGATTGGCACCGTCGCTATTGAAGCCGAAGTGGACTGCTGGCTCCCCGCGCGAACTCGGCCCCGAAGCTGCTTGCGACAGGTAATCGCCGGTGATCTCCTTACCCGGTTCAGAGTTGCGAGTCAGGATGAAATACTCGTATTCCTTACCCTGTTGCACATCCTTGGGGTTGAGTCGAGCTTTATTCTGAATCTTTCGGCTGTACAGCAGGTAGCGTCCTCCGGCCCTGGGAGGGAAGCGAACGGCCTCCTTATCGCGGACTTCGGCGACCGCGTTCCACTCCGGAGCCCAAGCCGGATTCTTGGCAGCATCGTTGTTCAGGTGGAGACTGTACAATTCTTCCTTGCCCAACTCCACCCAACTGTAGGTATAGTTAATCGTTTCGCCGGACAGGGTGACGGAGAACGCCTTGCTGCCGTCCTCGGTGGTCGGCGGAGGCGGCGCAACGCCAACAACCTCCAGGTCGCTCAGTGCCTTGGCATTGGCGGGATTCTTCACATAATCCTCGGCCCGCTTCATCGCCTCGGCATCATCGACGGGGTTAGCCAGGATGCGGAACTCGAGCCGTCCTTGCTGCTGAATGAGGCTCTTGATGTTCTCGACTTCCTCGCTCGTCAGCGCGCGGCGGCCCTTGGCGACCTTGTAATTATCCTCGACAAATTTGGAAATTTCTTTGGGTTCCGCATTCTTATTGACCTTCTTATGGAGGTCGCTGGCCAACTGGATGAGAGCCTCTTTCTTGCCGAGCGGCACGCTGTTATAGGCTTGCGCTTCGTCTTCGGGAGGAGGAAACTTGGCGGTGACCTCGGCAACCAGCTTGTGCCAAGCCTCTGTCTCAGCGTTTTGCTGGCTTTGGCCGCCGGTCGGCAGGATGATCTCGACGCGCGGCGTCTCGCCGCCGACCGGCCGAATGGTGATGCTGAGCAGATCGGACGGGTCGAGGCGGCGTTTCAGCGCCGCCGCCAGTTCTTCCGGCTTGACTTCCTGATCGCCCTGCTTGGTCTTGTCCACCTCGTAAACGAGAATGGTGCCGCCGACCAGATCGACGCCCAGGCGGAACTTGCCGTAATAGTAGGCCCAGGCGACAATCAACGTCGCCAACACCACCGGCACCACGCAAAGGAGAATCCTGCTGAGATACGATTTCATGATCGGACTTCATGCCTTTCCGCTTGTTTGCCAGCCCGCAGCGCCAGCAAGGGTTTGTCCCTTGCTGGCGCTGCGGGCTGGCAAATTAATCACGCCTTGACTTCTTTCGCGGCCTTGGCCTGCTTGGCCGTCTCTTCGTTCGTCAGATTGCGGGCAATGCTTCCCTTGGTCATTTTCAGACGAACATTGTCCGCTACTTTCACGGTAATTTTATCGTCGGTCTCGCTGACATCCACCACGGTCCCATAGATGCCCGCATTGGTCAGCACCTCATCGTTCTTCTTGAGATTGCTGGCCATCGCCTGACGTTCCTGTTCCTGCCGTTTCATCGGGCGAATGAGCAGCAGATAAGCTACCACGGCGATCAGGATGAACGGCAGGAACCCCAAGGCTCCGGCTCCTCCGCCGGGTTGTTGCTTCGTCTCTTCCTCGGCCAGCACGATCAATGCGTGCAGCATGAACCACCTCTATCGGATGCGGCGTCTCAGATGAAAGGGTTCATCTTAAGACGATTGCCCCCAACGGGCAAGACGGACTGCGGCGAACTCGTCGAACCGTCGTTGTTCGATCGCCTGCCGGATTCCCGCCAGCAACCGGCAGTAAAATGCCACGTTATGCAGCGACAACAGCGTCGGCCCCAGCATCTCCTTGGCGAGAAAGAGATGGTGCAGATACGCCCGGCTAAAATGCCGGCACACGTAGCAAGGACAATCGGACTCCAGCGGCCGCAGATCTCGCTTGTGGCAGGCGTTGCGAATCCGCACTTCGCCTTCGTCCGTGAACGCCGACGCATTTCGCCCGTTGCGTGTCGGCAGGACGCAATCGAACATGTCGATACCGGAGCGCACGCCGGCCAGAATATCCCAGGGTTGGCCGACGCCCATGAGATAGCGTGGCCGATCCACTGGCAACAGCGCCGCCGTCGGTCCCAGGGCGGCGACCATCTGCGTCGCCGTCTCGCCAACGCTGAAGCCGCCCAAAGCGTAGCCGGGAAAATCCAGCGCGGTCAACGCGCGGGCGCAATGAGCGCGCAATTCCAGGTCGGTGCCGCCCTGCACGATGGCGAAAAGAGCCTGATCCGGCCGCTTATGCGCCGTCCGGCAGCGCTCGGCCCAGCGAATCGTGCGCTCAACGGCGATGCGGAGATACTCCGATGGCGTGCCGTGCGGCGGACATTCATCCAGACACATGGCGATGTCGGAGCCGAGGTTTTCCTGAATGGCGACGGCACGTTCCGGCGTGAGATCGACCAGCGCGCCATCAATGTGCGAACGAAACACAGCGGCGCGATCGTCGATCTTACGTGTCGGTGCCAGGCTGTACACCTGAAAACCGCCGCTATCGGTGAGGATCGGCCCCTCCCAGGCCATGAAACGATGCAGTCCGCCCAACTCGGCGATGACCTCATCGCCGGGACGAAGACAAAGATGGTAGGTATTGCCGAGGATGATTTGCGCGCCGGCTTCGCGGACTTGCTGCGGCGTCAATCCCTTAACGGTGGCTTGTGTGCCAACCGGCATGAACACGGGCGTTTCAACAACGCCATGCGGCGTCTCCACCCGCCCGCGCCGCGCCGCGCCGTCGTTGCCCAATACCACGAAGCGAATGCTCATAGCAATTCAAATACATTCACCACGGAAAACACGGAAAAAAGACAAAAACAAAAGACGCGCACGACCATCGATTGAAGGTACACAGAGAAGTAGTAATTCGCTCGTCTGTCTTTTGTTTTTGTCTTTTTTCCGTGTTTTCCGTGCTTTCCGTGGTGAAATTCTTGTATTAATCTCCGCGTAGACTGAGGCCGAATTGCTGCAATTTTTCGCGGACTTCACTCAGCGAGGTCATGCCGAAATTTTTCGATTCCAGCAGTTCGTCGGCCGTGCGGTTGACGAGGTCGTGCAGCGTGTTGATGCCGAGACGGTTCATGCACTTGCGCGCGCGGACGGACAAATTCAGATCGCTGACCGGCTTGTTGAGCGTGGCCTGCTCCTGCTCGCTGAGTTGCTGCTGCGGGCGGAAACGCATGTCGTTCTGCGCGCCTTCCTCCAGCGATTGCCCTAAACGTAGCCCCTTGGCCGTCATCATCTCCTTGATCTCGACCAGCGACGTTTCGCCGAAGTTCTTGCTGCTCAGCAGTTGTTGCTCGCTGATGCGCGTCAGATCGCCCAGCGTCTTGATGTTCATCTTTTTCAGGCAATTTCGGCTGCGCACCGATAACTCGAAATCCGTGACGGGGACTTCAAGCACCTGGCTGAATTTGCTGAAGGCGTGTTCCTCTTCCGGGTTGTAATACATCGTCAACGACGCCTGCGAATCCTTGAGGAACAGGCGGGCTTGCTCGTCGGTCGGATCGGACCCCAACACCCGGCGATAGCACTCGGCAGCCTTGTCGTACTTCTCGTGGTCTTCATAAAGGACGCCGAGATTCTTGAGAACGCCGACATGCACGGGAGGATGCTTGAGACATCGTTCGTAGAAGGTGATCGCTTCATCATCGTTGCCGGCTAGGTCGTTGGCATGGGCCAACTGGAAGAGAGCGCCGGTGTGCGCCGGGTCGAATTTCTCGGCCTTCTCCAGATGCTCGATGGCGGACAGACGTTCGCCCTCGGCGAGAAAACAACTGGCGAGTTGGTAATGATACTCGGCACTGTGGCTGGCCAGTTCGCCGAGTTTGCCAAGGATGGAACGCGCGTGCGCCACATCGCCCTTCTGACGATAAATGCCGATTCGCTGCAATTGCACCTGATTGGCGTTGTAGCCCGACTTCTCGGCCTTGTCGTAGGCTTTGAGCGCCTCGTCGAAATCGCGGCGTGAGGTCAGAGCGCGGCCGAGGTAGAAATTGGCTAGCGCGCCTTCGGATTGATGAAGGTTGTCGGCGGCCTGCTGCATGTAGCCGAGGAAAAACGAGGCGATGCCGAGCTTCAAATGCCAGCGTTTGGCGGCCGCCCCCGTGGCTCCTTCGATTTTTTTCTTGAGAACTTCGGTCACGTCGCGCAGGGTGCGATACTGGGTGCCGCCCTGAGCCAGGGCTTCGCGCAGTTTCGACACCGTGCCCGCGTCGCAATCTTCTCGCTCAACCAACAAGGCTTTCAAGTCGATCAGCATCGCCTCAACCATCAGACCGCTCTCCAGTCAAACTTTCAGAACCACGGTACGTCTACCGTAGAGAATGCTCGCAACAGGCGCGAGAGGGGGAATTGTGTAGTATAACGGCAGCGGTTGTTCCTGCAAGATGAGGACGATTTCCAGACAAGCCTGGAGCGCCAGCGACGGGATCCCCGTCGCTGGCGCTCCAGGCTGGTAGAGAGAGCTTCATGTCCCGTTCGCGCTCCCAGCCTTCCCTGCCTCCCTGCTATGCCGTGGTTCACCCCGGCTTGGAGCCGATCGCCGCCGAGGAAATCGAACGCGATCTCGGCGGCGAGGTCAAAAAAACAGGCCTTGGTCTCGTCGTCTTCCGCGTGCCGGAAATTGATGAGCGCTTGCTGAAGCTGCGCACCACCGAGGATGTATTTTTGCTCGCCTGGGGCACCGACCAACTCAGTCATCGTACCGATGATCTCGAACGCATCCGCCGCTGGACGGCTCGCGATGGCGATTGGACGAACCTGCTGCGCATCCATCACACGATCCGCCCCAAGCCAAAGGGCCGGCCTTCGTATCGCCTCGTCACCCAGATGGAAGGGCAGCATGGATATTTGCGCCGCGACGCTCGCAAGGCGCTGGGGCAAGGATTGGCGGGGAAGATTCCGGCGAGTTGGCCGGCGGTCGAGGAAAACGCCGCCGTCGAATTCTGGTTGACCATTCACGGAGCGACGGCGGTTTGTGGCTTGCGGCTGTCCGATCGCACCATGCGCCACCGCACCTATAAGCTTGAGCATCAGCCGGCTTCACTGCGGCCGACGATCGCGGCGGCGATGATTCGATTGGCGGAGATTCGTCCGCGTCATGTCTTTGTCGATCCGATGTGTGGAGCGGGCACCCTATTGGCCGAGCGCTTGGCGGCGGGGCAGGCGATTCGCGGCGGCTGTTCTCCGGTTTGGGGCGGCGATGTCGATCACAGCGCCGTCCGCGCCGCCGGCGTGAACCTTCGCCGCGTCGGTCCGGCCCTACTGACGCGATGGGACGCGACACGCTTGCCGCTGGGATCGAACGAAGTCGATCGCCTCGTGTCCAATCCGCCCTTCGGCAAACAGTTGAGTAGTCCCGAAGCGATTGGCCCACTCTATGCCGCGATGGTGCGCGAGTACGATCGCGTCCTGCGTCCGGGCGGACAGGCCGTGTTGCTCGTCAGCGCCGTGGCGGCGCTGCGCACGGCGGCTCGCGCCGCCGGTTGGAAATCGCTGCGTGAGGTGCCTCTGCGCGTACTCGGTCAAGCGGCGATGGTTACAGTCTGGCGAAAGCCGGAGTCGTAGGATAGCATGATCTACTGGCCTGGAGCGCCAGCGATGGGTTTCTTCACCCCGTCGCTGGCGCGAAGAGCCTCCTCGCTGGCGCTCTGGGCTAGTACATCATTCGCCAAATCTTCTAGGGCGTACAATCATGGCGTCACCCCGAATTACCTGCCCCGATTGCAAATCCGTCTTGAAGCCGGCCAAGCCGGTTCCCGACGGCAAAAAGGTCAAATGTCCCAAGTGCGGCAATATGTTTACCACGCCCGGTCTTGTCGAGGAGGAGGAACAGCCACGCCCGGCCAAGACAGCCGGCAGCAAAGTGAAGAAGGCCGCCATCAAGAAAGCGACTGCGCCCAAGCCTGCCCCGAAAAAACCCATTGAGGACGACGAGGAGGACCACGGCGGCGTCTACGGGACCATCGAGGAGCGGGAGAAGACGGAAGAGGAAGAGGAGCAGACACGAATCGAGTACGCCACGGACATGTCGATCAAGGATCTTCGCGGCCCAGCCCAGGCCGCCGTGGTTCAGCCGTCCAACTACATTCTCCTCATCGGCGGCCTCTGCTGTTTGTGTGACATCCTCATCATCTGCGTCATGTTCTGGCCCATGGTGTTCAGCGAACACATCGTCGATCATGAAGAGTTCTTGACGACCTATTACAAAGCCAAGGGCACGAAGGACGCGACCGATAAAATCAAGAGCATCCCCAAGGAACGCAAGGACATCAAGGACAAGGAGGAGCAGGACGCATTGGCTGTGGCGGAGGCCGCCCAGTACGTCGGACGCTTCATCATCATGGGCATCTTCATCCTGTTGTTTATTTACAATGGCCTCACGATCATTGGGGCGGTCAAGATGCAGAACCTGGAGTCGCGCCGCTGGGGTATTGCTTCCAGCATCATGACGATTCTCCCTTTCGGCTCGACGGGGCTTGGGACGGTGGTGAGCGGCCTTTTCTTCTTCCTCTTCGCGATGCTTCTCGACGATCCGGCGATGGCCATGATGTACTCCGGCGGGGTGGGAACGCTGGTATGGATTCTCGCCATCGTCGTCGGCGTCTGGTCGCTGCGCACCTTGCTGAATGAGGAAGTGGTCGCGGGCTTCGAGTACGTGGCGGAGTGAAATCGATCGTGTAAACGAGTGACAAGGAAAAATCCGGGAAGGTTCCTTGCTCCTATGCCCTCTATAGCGGCGAGTCGTTGGCCATGTCGTCGGCGTCCGCTTCGGTCTGGGCCGCAGCGGTGTCTCGCCTCGCGTGACGGCCCTGGCGGAAGGAGTGTTACGAACCATGTTTGTTACCCAGATCAAAATGGCGAGGCTGACACTGTTCGCCTTGGGACTGCTCGCTGCGGACGGCGGTGTGTTGACGCACGCTCTGACGGCGACAGCGCAACCAGAGGCGAGGGCGGAAGATCCCGCGCCGAAAAAAGAAGCCGAGCCGAAGCCAGATGCCAAGCCGGTGTCCGTGCGCGTGGTCAAGCCGACGCCGGGCGGACTGGCGCGGACGGCGACGAGACCGGCCGAGGTTGTCGCGGCCCAGCAACAACGACTCGTGCCGCTGATTTCCGGTACGGTGAAGGAGGTATCCGTTGACATTGGCGACCGCGTGAAAAAAGGACAAGTGTTGATCGTCCTCGATGCGCCGCTGCTGGCTCAGGAAGTGGAGCAAGCGACGGCCAATCTGGAAATGGCCCAGGCTCAGATGGAGGAGGTCGAAGCGCAGGTACGCATCGCCGAAACCGAAGTGGACTCTGCCGGGATGGAACTCAAGAGATACAAAGCTTCCGCGGAGGCGGTTGGGATCGGCAAATTGGCTGCTGCCGAGACGAATGTAAGGGTCAAGAAAGGGAAACTCCTCCATGCCAAGGCGACCCTTCATGCCGCGAAGGCCAACGTGAAAGCGCGTCAGGTCGCCGTGGCGAAGGCGCGCATCCAGGAGAGTTTCACGCGCATCACCGCTGCCTTCGACGGCGTCGTGACGCGACGAACCGCCGACCCCGGCAACTTCTTCCAACCCAGTGATTCGCGCTTGCTCACTCCGCTGCTTACCTTGCAGCGCACCGATCAGGTGCGCATTGTGGTCCGGCTCCCCAGCGGCTACGCCGCGCTCGTCGAACGCGGCGATCCCGTCGATCTCACCATCGAGTCGCTGCCCGGCGTTGCCATCACCGGCCAGAAAATCGCCCGCTTCAGTCCCACGATCAATCCGGACAACCGCACCATGGCCGTCGAAATCGAGGTGGCCAATCTTACTGACAGCTGCGCTCGAAACTAAACTTTTCGTCCTCCCAAGGACAGCCCGGCGGCGGCGAAGAACGATTGAATCAGTCGCGGTTTCTGCCTCAAGCGGCCCACAGCGAGGTCAAATTCCAGATGCAACTCCTCCAT
>DATNCY010000061.1:0-18083 GCA_035553375.1 Gemmataceae bacterium | reverse complement strand
GCCAGGGATTGAAAGAACTAGCCCACTGGCAAGACGAGCATCAGGTGCGCAATCTGCATGTTCTCTACTACGGCACGGATACGAGCCTTGGCCAATTGCCCATGCGGCCACTGGCGGTGGGACACTTGCAGCTGGGACGAGAGGGGTTGCCCGCTCCGGCTCAGGGCGGCACCCTCGCGGTGGGCACGTCGATCGTGTACGGCAGCGTGAGCAAAGACTACCAGGACTTGCAGGAGTTGACGCGGTCACTCCGCCACTTGACGCCGGTGGACCGGACAGCGACTTTCCTCATTTACCACCTTCCAGCCGACGAGGAACTGGCCACGGCGAACAACCAGGCCAACCCGACGATGACCGCCGCGCCGTGAACGCTGGCTACGAAGCCCCACCGACAACCCCATTCACGTCGGAACCAGCGAGAAAGAAACCCATCTTGCGAAACTTTTGGTAGCGGCCTTCGAGCAAATCTTCCACACTCAGCGGCCGAAGCTCGCGGAGATAGCGGAGCAAGTGCGACTTCAACGTGTTGGCCATCTCTCGATGATCGCGGTGCGCGCCGCCAAGCGGTTCCGGGATAATGTCATCAATGACACCGAACCGCTTCAGGTCGCGCCCTGTCAATCGCAGTGCCTCCGCAGCGAGCGGTTTGGTCGTTTCAGTGGCCACTTTCCATAAAATGCCCGCGCAACCCTCGGGGCTGATGACTGAATAATAGGCGTGTTCCAACAGGCTGACGCGATCGCCGATGCCAATGCCCAGAGCACCGCCCGAACCGCCTTCGCCAATCACCACGCAGATGATGGGCGTTCCCAAACGCGACATTTCCAAAAGGTTCGTGGCAATGAGTTGAGCCTGTCCGCGTTCCTCCGCGCCGATGCCGGGGAACGCGCCGGGCGTGTCAATCAGGCAAATAATCGGCAAACGAAACTTGGCGGCCAGACGCATATTCTTGAGTGCTTTGCGATACCCTTCCGGGTGAGCGCAGCCGTAGAAACACTCCGTACGCTGCTGGAGCGTGTGCCCCTTTTGATGGCCCATGAGCATGACGCGGAAATCGCCCAAGCGCGCGAAGCCACAACGCAGAGCGCGATCGTCGCCGATGGCCCGATCGCCGTGCAATTCGACAAATTCCTCGAAGATGAGATCGACGTAATCCATCGTCTGCGGCCGATCGGTGTGCCGCGAAACCAGAACGGTTTGCCAGGGAGTCAAGTTGCTGTAGATTTTGCGTTTGAGGTTGACCAGTTCACGACGAATGCGGCGAATCTCTTCGCTGCTGCCGAGTTGTCCGTTGGCGCCGGCTTCCAGACGCTCCAGCAGATCCTCCAATTCATAGATGTCCGACTCGAACGGTAAACGATTGCGTGGAGGCATGGTTCGCTCCCTCGACCCTCGGCAAAAAACATGCAACAGCATGCGGAGTACAGGATACCGAAGAGAGGGGGGGTGGGCCAACTGATCTTGTCGCTTGCGGCCAAATCATGCTATCGACTCAGTGTTCAGTGTTCAGTTTTCAGTGTTCAGTTTTCAGTGTTCAGTGAATCAGGAACTGATAACTGAACACTGAAAACGGATCGGAGTCGTTCGATGAACTCGTCCTCACCCTCAAGGGTAAGTCATCTCTGCGGCTGGCTCAAGACCCATCCGTATACCGTGGCGGGGTCCGTGACGCTGATCGTCCTGGCCTTTGTCTTATGCCGGCGTCATCAGTCGGAATGGAATCAGGTGTATCTGCCGGCAGCGGCTCATTTGTGGAACGGCGAGGACATGTATCGACCGGAGGGAGGTTACCTCTATCCACCCTTCATGGCCTGGACCGCCCTGCCCTTTCTGTCCTTGTCTCCGCCGCTGGCGCGGCTGGCCTGGTTGCTCGTCAATGGGATCTGTCTGATCGCTATGCTGCGCTGGAGTTGGCGTTTGACGGGAGGCGGTCAACTGGAAGGAAACACAGCGGAGAATAAGGGCGAACATCTCGTCGCGCTATTAGGCGGAATATGCGGTCTCTTTTATCTCCAGAATTGTCTGGCGCATCAGCAAACCGACATCGTCATTGGGGCGGCGCTCGCCGGCGGATGTCTCCTCCTGGTGCGTGGCCGACCGCTCCTTGCCGCGACCTCGCTGGGCCTGGCGGCAGCGTGTAAGTGTACCGCATTGCTGTGGGCACCGTATCTATTGTGGCGCGGACGGCCGCTGGCGGCAGCGTGGCTGTTGATCGTGGCCCTGGGCGTCAACCTGCTGCCCGATCTCGTCAGTACCGCCCCGGCGGGTCGGCCCTGGTTGACCGATTACGCCTGTCGATTTCTCAAACCGCTCACCCATGCGGATCGCTACGTCGGCGAGTGGCGCAGCGACGCCGTCTACAATCAATCGCTCGCCGGAGTTGGCCGGCGCTGGTGCGTGACTTCCTGGACGTGGACGCCGACCGATTGCACCATCCAGGATTGCGAGCCGCGCACGCCCCCCCACTTCCTCCGCGCCTGCGTCTACGGCTTCCAACTCGTGCTCCTTTTCGGCGTCCTGTGGAATTGCGGCCGGCCCTTTCGGAAGATCGCGGCGGAAGCGGCCCCGCGGCGACAGGCTTTGGAGTGTGGCATCGTTCTGTTGCTCATGTTGCTGCTCTCGCCGATGTCCAGCAAGGCTCATTTCGGGACACTTATAATTCCGGGTTTTTGTCTGGCGCGAGCGGCTTGGACCTCACGCAGTCGGTTATTGGGGTCCGTGTTGCTAGGAGCCATTTTCCTGGGGATCATCTGTAACAAAGATCCCCTCGGCGAGAGATTGTATACGCTGAGCCTGTGGTACGGCGTCGTCACATGGCAGACGCTGCTCTTACTCGTGGGATGTTCGATCGCCCTTCGCCGTGGACAAGGGGTAGTTGTCGATGCCCAACTCCCCTGCCCTACTACTGTACACAACCGAGCCGCTTGACTGGCTCACTCCTTCTTCGGACCGAACAGACGCATGCTGCGCATCTGCATGAGAACCTCGTGAAAATCCCGTGGACGGTCCTCTTTTTTCTTGGCCAGCATGCGCAGAATGAACTTGGCGAACTCCTCCGTCACCTCCTCATTATAAGTCCGAGGCGACATGGGTTTCTCGATAATGTGCTTGGTCAGCAGGTCTTGTGAACTCGATCCGCGGAACGGCGGCCGCCCGGCCACCATCTCATAACAGGTCGCCCCAAAACTGTAGATATCGGCACGCCCATCCAACGGTAGCCCACGAATCTGCTCGGGGGACATATAACTGCGTGTACCTTGCGGCTTGCTCTTTCGCCAAAAGAACTTGGATAGCCCAGTCGGAACGCGCTGGGCCAACGCGAAATCGATGAGCCGAACGTCTCCACTGCTGGCCACTAAAATGTTGTCCGGTTTCACGTCGCGATGCACCCAGCCCTTGGCATTCATGTAGGCCAGACCCGTCGCGGCCTGCTTGAGGATGTCTTGTCCCTTCTCGCGGAGAAAATCATGTTCCTTACGCGCGATGCGCACCTTCAGATTGCCGGCCGGAAAATACTCCATCACGAAACAAGGATTGTCCGCGCCGCGATTCACCTTGACGATGCGGATGATATTGGGATGAGCAAGTTCTCTGCCGACATCCGCCTCATGAAACAAAAATTGACGGTATTGCGAGTCACGGGCCTTTTCGGGAAGCAGCAGTTTCATGGCGAAATGTCGTCCACTGTTGCCTTCCACCACTTCCCAGACCTGGCTGGCCTGACCCGTGACCATGTGCCTGAGTAGACGGTATCCATCAATCGATTCGTCTGACACGTCCGCCTCCTCTCCGCTGTCCGCTGTCCGCTGTCCGCTCTCCGCTCTCCGCTCTCCGCTCTCCGCCAGAACCACGGACGAATTTGGTTCGTTGATTCTGGTCAGCGGACTGCGGATGGCGGATGGCGGATAGCGGACAGCGGACGGATTACCAGTATTCCTCGTAATGAAGATTACCTTTGATTTTAAGACTCGGCTGATCCGTTCGGAAGCCGCGTTTCTCCAAGATTTCGATGACGCCGAGCGTCTGCGGAAAGACGCGTTCGCCGGTCTCCCTGTTTTTCTCGGGTACGCCGATCATCTTGGGATTGCCGCACAAAAAAACATGCGTTCGTTTCGGATCCAATCCTTGACCGAGTCGTTCCTCCAATTCGCCGCTTGTAATAAGATCCTGAATATAAACTTTGTGGTCCTTGCTCTCCGCTTCGCGCGTGGTTAGGGGAAGATATTTGTAATGCGGATAGCGGCGCATCAGTTCATTCTGGATGGATAGATAACCGAGGTCTCTTCGATAGCGTACACAGCAGGCGGAGAGAATAGGGCCGCGATGTTCACGGCACAACAGTTCCCACAATAAATAATTGTGAGGCGCCTCGCCGGTCCCAGTGGCCAGGAAGACGACCGCATCGTCCGGCTGCACCGGGTCGAGAGTGAAGTTGCCGGAAATCTTCTCACCCATGAACAACCGATCGCCCTCTTGCAGAAGAAACAAGCGCGGTGTGAGAGCTGGTGGAACAGCTTTTTCGCTCTCGCGCACCAACACGATGTAGAACTCAAGCCAGTTCGCATCACGGCGATCCAGTAGTTGTCCTTCCTCATCGAGTACGGAGCAACTGATCGAGTACGAACGGCGGGCCAGTTTCGCCAGGTCGGCCGGCTGAAGGTTCTCTTCGGCGCTACCGGGGAAACGCGGCTCCCAGTAGCCCAGGCCGAGGGCGGCATACTGACCCGGTTTGTGCGGGTGAAGTCTATTGTCCGGACGGACGCGCATGATGAGCAGGTCGCTATGGACTTTGACCATCCTTGCCACGGTGGCGTTATATTTTTGTCGGCGCAGGTCCGCGATCTGTTCGGGTGTCATGCTCGTCTCATTCATCTGACGGAAAAAAGCGGTCCAGGCACGCTCCCTGTTCCGCGTCCATCCACCGACAACCTCCAGGCAGGCACACAGGGAGGATGGATCACTTCTTCAACTATTTATAGAGGATTGTGCCGAATTCATGGTAGGCTGGCGCTTCGTCCTAACGAAGTGCCAGCCTACCGTGTGCCGAACCGACTTCGCCCCCGGTTGTCACAGGGCAACCGAGGGCGAAGTCGGTTCGAGACAACTTTCCGAGTTGCTCGACTCAACCGCGTTTCTTGGCCGCTTCGCGCACAACCTCGACACACGCCCGCACATCCGCCGAAGGGTCTTTCGGATGGGCTTCGTACTCAATGCTAATCATACCGTGAAACTTGACTTCCCGCAGCGCCTTGAGGACACCCGGCACATCGAGTACGCCCTTGCCGAAAATGACGTCTTCGTGCGCTTTGTTGTCGTGGTCCTTGAGATGAACACCGAAATTGCACGCGCCCATGATACGGATTTGCTCGGCCGGATCGAGCTTCTTCCCGAGTTGAGCGGCCCGGATAAGGTGGCCGGTATCCAGGCACGAGCCGATACGCGGAGAATGATCCTTGACGGCCTGGAGAATGATCTCCGCCGAATACCATTGATCGAGCTTGTTCTTGCCGACGGGGCCGTGAGGGTGGATACCGATGTTGATCTTGTATTCCTCGCACAGTTTATCGAGGCTGTCGAAAGAATCCTTATCGGGACTGGCACTGAACATCTCGATGCCGAGCGCTTTGCCGAACTCGAAAACCTTGCGATTCGCGTCAGTGTTTTTCGTGAAGTGCTGTACGCCCCAAGCCAGCGGCGTAATCTGATATTCCTTGCAGAGCTTCAGCAATGCCTTGATCTGCGCGGGCGAGCTGTTGAGGGGCGCATGCTTATTGAAGAATTCGACGTAGTGCAGGCCGAGATCCTGCATGCGTTTGAGGGTTTGCTCGGTATTGAACTCGCGGAAGGTGTAGCTCTGCGCGCCGAATTTGAATCCGCCGAACGCATCCTCCTTCTTCTCCTCGGCCGACAAAAAATTCGGCAAGGCGGATAGTCCGAGCGTTGCGGCGGCGGTCTGGAGAAAACGACGGCGGTTCTCAATCATGACACTCTACTCCTGCAATGAGGAAGGTAGCGACGGTGTATGGAGTTATTGGGGTATTATGCGACGGGGAAAGTGTCAAGGACCGGCGCTAATTTGCCGGGCCTCGCGGCTTCGCGCGCTGGTCGGTGGCGGAGCAATCCGACGAGCGAGGAGTCACCCCCGCTCGCCCCGAATATCGGAGTGATAGTAGGTTCAATTCTGGGTGACGGTTACGCTGGTGGGTCCGTATTGCGTCGTCATGTCGGGGGGCGTCGAGTCGAAGTGCGCGCCAATCGATCCCGCCGTCAGCACCGTGAAGGAACTGCCCGACGCCGGTTGATCGCCGCCGAAATCCATATCCAGCGTGCCCGACAATTGCGCATTGCCGATGACTTTGAGGATGGCCGAATAAGGCCCCAACGCATCCGCCTGCACCGTGAGCGTTGCCGTCGAACTCTGCTGATAAGCGGCCAAGCTCGACGTACTGCCGAGGTCTACCGTCAGCTTGCCGTTGTTGTACACCGTGTCGCCGCTCGTCAGCGTACCGAAGCCGGTCAGATCCACGTTGCCATCGAGTACGCCGCCGCCGCTCAGATCCAGACTGCCGGTGACATAATGGATATCGTCGCCGATTTTCAAATGTCCCAGCCCGGCGTTGAGGATTAATCCGGTTGGCGACGAGAGGGCACCAGTCAGCGTCAGGTCGTCGCCCAGGGACAGCGTGCCATCCAGCGTGTCCATCCCGGAACCCGAGACCAGGGCCAACTCGCCGCCTTCGGTCTGGAGAGTGCCGGTGTTGGCGAAGAGGGAACTGATCGTGGTCGTCGTCGTGGTGGGCGTCTTGATGGTCAGGGTGCCGTTGGCATCGTTGTTGAAGGTGCCAGCGCCGCTGATGGATGGTAATTCCACTTCCGTGGTTCCCGCCGCATTAAGGTAGGTGACGCCCGATGCGATGGACAGAGTGCCGGTGCCGTTGAGGTCGGTGAAGGCGCTCATATTGGTGAGGTCGTTGGCCAGGGTCTTGGTGCCGCCACCGTCCGTTTTGAAATCGCCGGAGGATTCGATGGTGGTTCCGCCTGCGGGACCGAGCGTGCCGCCCAGGAAGGTAAATTCGGCAACCACGCTGAGATCGCCGGTGCCGCCGATGGTTCCACCCGGATTGAGGGTGATATGGCCGTCGGGATTGAGGTCGGTGTCGATGTCCAGTTCGCCGTTGACGAAGAAATCGCCGTCCTTGAGGGCGCTGCCGACGGGATCGCCGGTCAGAATGGTACACAGGCCGTTGATGTTGATGCTGGCTTTGATGCCGGCCTCCATCTGGCCGGCGCCACCGACGCTGCCGGGTCCATTGAGAGCCACGATAGCACCACTGAAAGCGTCGATGTTTTTGGCGTCGAGCAGGCCGGTGATGGAGGTGGTACCGCTGAGGGTGCCGGCGTTATCGATCTCGACGGTAGCACCGTCGCCGATGGACAAGTTGGTTGCGCTGTTGGCAGCGGTGTTTAGCGTAGTCGTTTCCAGGGTGGAACTGGTGTTGGGCAGATCCGGAGTAGCCACGGTCAACAAGCCTGTTGAACTGACGGAGGTGGTGCCGGTACCGCCGGGGAGAGTGCCGTCGGGCAGGATAGTTATGTCAGACTTGGTGGTTAAGGAGCCGTTTACGGTCAAGCCAGCGATTTTAACTTCGTCCGCTTGATCCAGTACGCAGGCGGCTCCTGGATTGATGGCCGCTGTATCCGTGCCCGTGTCATCGGGCATCGCACCTGCCCAATTCAAGGGATTGCTCCAAGCACTACCCACTGCGCCGGTAAACGTGCAGGCCACGTTCGTGGGCACGATGCGTTGGTCCAACCACTCCAATTCGGGCTTGGCGTAATGGACGATACACCGATGCAGTTGAGGAGCCATCCGGACTTTCCGCATCCAGCCCAGAATTTTGTTCCACGTTTCACGGTTCCACATGAGATTCTCCTTGTTTTGGGAACGAAAAGAGACGCAAAAGGCCTTTTTTATCTTTTTAAAAGACACGACCCCACCCTTGGTTCGCCCGCACGCAAACATCCGCAGACTGAAGACGGGCCAAACGGTAGGTTACGGCGGAGACGTAGCGGATCGTTGTTTCGTACTCGACGAGTTGGAGGAGGAAGCGTTCTTTAATGCGGAGCCATTGCTCAAGGCCATAATGCCCTTGTTCAACTCTTCCGGTTTGAGGGGTAACTTCGCGGTCAGATCCTTCGTCAGATTGGACCGTTTCAAGAACAGCAAAGCGAAAGTCGTATTCAAACTGCTACTAAAACTCCCTGAATGCGTCACATCAACGCCGGTGTGAACGCGCGGCCACTCGCCGTTGGCGCGCTGGTTGGTGAGTAAGACAGCCGCGCCCCACCGATACCAATCTTGTCTCCCAACTTCTTGCAATTTGTATAAGGCAGCAACTCGTTCGATCGTCCAAAGGAGATAGTAATTGGGTTCTTCATATTTTCGGAGTACGAGTAGTTCGGTGGGATCACCTATCACACCAGACAAAACCGCCAAGCCGTAGACGATCTGTTTCTCGCGTCGTGTTTGTTCGTTCTTCTCCGTTGGAATTTCAGCACAACCGATGGCCAGCCCCAGCAATCCGGCACCCGTGTTTGTCGCTGGAAGAGTTTGCCGTATCGCTCCGCCAAATCGGTAGGCATAGGACCAAGTGCCATCCGCGCTCTGCGAACACTCGAAACGTCGAACGATCAGACGGAACGTGGGGATGAGAGGAAGATCGTGCCGCCGAGCGGCCCACAAAGCTAATGTCGCGAACTGTGTGTTGGAATTATCCGTACCCCCAGCAAAGAACACAGGACGGTCCACTCTACTTGATGCTACCTCTTCACGAACGAAGAGATTGCTTGGATTCTGGAAGACGGCCAGTTTCGCGAGGGATGCGGGAACCTCCGGCGCGGCCTTTGCTTCGCCCTGTTTCGCGCCTTCACGCGGCGCTGGCCTAACCGCGCCCAAGTTCTTCTGCAAGGCGCGCAATGCCTTTAGCAAATCTGCCTCCTGCTCGGTCGTTAGATGCGGACAGCGATAGCTCCATCCGCCTGTGTAGCACTGTCCTGCCACCAATCGGAGTGCAAGAGATCGGATGGTCTCTTCATCCTGGCGTTCACCGAGGCGGTCCAAGAACATTAGAACGAGCGACAATTCGTAGGTACTTTCCAACTTGCTCGCATGCTTGCGCAGCAGCAAAGCGGTTTTTTGGACACACGGATCATCGGGAGCGACTCCACATTCCAGCAAAGCCAAAGCCGGGAGAACGGTTTGCCCCACAACGAAGGGGAAATGCTTACTTGAGATGCCTGTAACTTCACGCGGAAACGCTCCAGAAGGGCGCTGCGCTCGCTTAAGGAAGCGTATTCCACGCTCAATAGCCTTATCAACCTTGGCCTGTTCCTCCTTCGTCAGCGGCTTTGGATCGGCGCTGACGCTCGCGGCGAAGCCCAGCAGCATCACGCCGGCGAGAAGATCGACCAACTTCCGCAGACCGAAGCATCGTATTTGCAACATGGCATCCTCACGTTTGAGTCTTTAGATGCAATAGCACCATACGTCCAATGTTGGCGCATTGTCCGTTTGTACTTCGGAAACACCCGGTTGCGATAATACAACCTCTTGAAGAATCGGTATCCTCTTGACTGGCATTGCTCCCAACGAGTCCAGCCAGAGCGTACCGCACAGCGACGGCGCAAAGACATCCTCAATCTTGCTATCGGTCCAAACAAACGACGGCGATCCGAAGGTCCGAGACGAATGCTCGTCGGCTTCGAGCAAGACGATGGTTCTGCAGGGAGAGGAGCGACGGAACAAGCATGGAAGGCGACATAATACGGCCAGCAATCCACGCATGGCAGTTCCCTCGCAAGGGCCATCGATCGTGTGGACCGACCGTATCACGGCGGATGATTCACCGCGATCTGCCAATCCGCGTTATTCTTCCCTCTATAATAATAAACGTAAAATTCGTCAAAACCGTCGCGCTTTTTGTGGATTTATTTTTCTCGCCATAATCCCTCAACAGCGATCATCAGTTGTCCGCCTCGTCCTCTCCCTGACGGGTTGACCACACGCGATACTTCGCGCGCACCCGCCGCAGGAGGGCATGGATCGCATCCGCGCTGCATCCCAACGCGGCCATGAGTTGTTCGATTGTCTCCCCATCGCGACAACCACACAGCAATCGATAGGCGCGCGGAGCGTTTTCTCGCAGTACCTCCTCCATCCATCGATCGATCCGTTCGGATTGTCGCCGTACTTCGTGCCAGTCCGTCGATTCTTCTTGGTGCCGGTCTCTCGGTTCTGCCGGCAGAGCATCCAGCGCGTGGGTTGGGTGGGCGTTGCGAGAGCGGATCAAACCTAAAGCCAGATTTCGAGCCACTCGGAAAAGCCAGGGACGGAGACGTTCAAGCAGAATATCATCTCCGCGCGCGAAAGCCGGCGGCTTCTCAAGGAACGTCAGCCACACGCCCTGAATCACGTCTTCAATCTGATACGACTTCAGATGCAGGCAGGTCAGGAATCGGCGGAGGTCTTCGGACCATAACCGATCGACCGCGCACAATACCTTATGCGTACTTTTGAGATGTTTACTGTCTTTATGGCTCGACCCGCCATTGCGTTGTTCGATCACGCGCGCACCCTGGGAATAGCCGATCGCCGTTGATCGAGGAAGCGTCTGGGATGGGATGGCAGAGCCTCTCCGGGAGAGGGAGCAGCGACGTTCCTGGTCGAGGGGAACGGCTGCGAATATTACCATCAGAGCAATTGTTAGGATAAGTCCGTGAGGAAGAGTTCGTCAATCAAACGACGATTACATCTTCGCAAGATTGCATCCGTAAAAAAAGAACCCCACGCCGGTTGGGCGCGCCGGCGTGGGGGAAAAGATCAAGGCCTCGCCTTCGGAGAGCGGGGCAGATTTGCCTCGATCCTATTTCTTGACGACGAACAGCTTGCTAATCTCTTCATCGCTCAACTTGTCTTTGCCGTTGGCCGTATCAATCACCAGGGCCGTGCCGTTGGGGGCGACCCAGACAAGGTGATTGCCGAGCTTGAAGACCGAGCGGAGCTTGGGCTGCTGTTCGAGCAGCTTGAAATACGCATCGCTCTGCGCCTTGACAACCAGCGTCGGCATCTTGGCATCGAAGCCCTCATCGATCCACACGCCGCCGATCTCCAGACAATTGCGGCCATAGACATTGCGCAGAGCAGTCTGATCCAGGCGCGTCTGGTTGCGCAAGTTCTGCATCTGGCAGGACAGATCGACGCCGAGTTTGCCGGCCTGTACGCCATCAATGGCCCTGCGCTGAAGCAGTTCGCGAGCGCGATCGTAGGCTTGCTTTTTATCGCGGGCTGCTTCGCGTGCCTTGCCCTCCGCATCCTTGGCCTCTCCTTTGGCCAAATCTTTATCCGCACGAGCGCCGCGATTGACGGCGAGATCGCCGGGCTTCGCTTGGTTCTCTTTGGCGAATTCGACCACGGGCAAGGGAGCCGAAGTCGGCGTCCGGGGCGCCAAACCAGCCGGTGCTTTTCGACCATCAAGGAACGGCCTGCCATGCCCCCCCTGCCCTGCCCCGGCGACCGGCATCACCGAATCCGGCACGATGAGATAACTGGTGTAGGGGGTGGTAATACCATACTTCTTGGCCAGCGCGATCACTTCCTGCACCAGTTCCTTCTTTTCACCATTGGCGCGAATCTGATCGAGCATGTAACCGACCTTGCGACGCGCCCATAAATGCTCGACAAACTCACGGTCATCATTGGTCTTGGCCGGGAACGTCAACTCATAGACGAACTCTTTCGTCTCTTTGCCCACCTGCCCCGTTAATTTGATCGCCGCCGGACCCTTGCCCGAAAAGCGACCCAAAACAACGAGTTGACCACCGTGGAAGAGATCGGGCAATTCCGCCGGATAAACCTCGCTGAACTTGATGTCATTGGTCGCCGACAGCTTTAGATTGGTCAGCACCGGATTGCTGATCTTGCTGTACAAACCGCTAACCTTGTTCTCGATGTCTTCCGCCGGACGAACATACGTCGAAAGCGCACGAGTCTTGTCCGCCAACTGATCGAGCATGGTGGCATTGACATCATCGCCAACGCCGAAGGTGAAAATGCGTGTATTCGCCGTGTTCTTGGCGATGGTGTTCTTGAGAATCTTTTCCGGCTCTGTCTCGCCGATAGTCGGTTGACCATCCGTGAAGAATACCACCGTGAAGGTGCGTCCCTCTTCCTTCGCGCGCAATTCCAATGCCGACGCCAAGGCATCATTGATGGCCGTGCCGCCGGTCGCTTCCAATTGCTCGACCCATTTCTTCGCCTTGCCCAGTTGCTCCGCGTTCGCTTCCAACAACTTGTCCTCATAACGATTTACCGTCGTGGCGAAGTTGATGAGGCCGAAGCGATCCTTGGCACCCAAATTATCCAGGCAATACTTCAACGCCTTGCGTGCTTGCTCCATCTTGGCGCCACGCATACTACCCGATGTATCCAACACCAAGACCACATCGCGCGGCACCTGATATTCCTTGGGAATCTCTACTCGTGGTGTAATAAGCAAAGTGAAATAGCCGTTCTCGCTGCTCAGCGGTCGATGCGTTAGAACAGTCAGTCCCACGTCCTTATCACCCGTGGCATAGAACAGTTGAAAGTCCTTGTCGAGTATGCCTTGATTCTTGTCGAACGTGACCGTGACTTCCTTATCATTGGCGCGCTTGAGCGAAATCGAATGGGTGGGACTGTAGACATTGGTGACGTTATGTTCCGACTTGATGGTCGCCGTGATGGAGAAGTCTTCGAGTGTGCTGGTGGCTTTGCCGTTGGTCTTGAGCGGATAGATGTACTCGACGAGTTTACCTTCCTTGCTGGCTACCGAGGTAAAGCTCAGCGCCACTTTCTGATCGCCCTTGGGCGGAATGGGAAAGACACGCAGACGCAGCAGGTTATTGCCCATGTATTCGAGTAGTCCGGGATCTTGCGTGCGGCGAACGATGGACGTGTAAATGTCTCGTGCCTTTTTGGCCTCGACTAACTCGCCTTTAGTTTCCTTGCCATCGACCCACATGGAGAAGCGGTTGACGGAAGCGCCTTTGGGCACCGGGAAGATGTAAGTGGCTTCGAGTTGTCGGTCAGTGTGATTGCGGAAGGTTTGCTCGACGTGCGTGATGGACAGTTGATCGTCGATGGTGATGCGCACTTTGTGGTTGAGCATCGCCAACGGCGGCAAACTCTTTTCCTCCGGAATCAGCAGCCCGTGGGCATGGATGCTTCCACTCCAGACCAGCAGCACAACCAGAACCGAGAGATAGCGGCGCATGGCACTCCCTTTCGTGTAGAGGACGCAGGATTTCGCCACCTATTAGACGATCAAGGACCGTCCTAGATTGCCGGGGACGAGATCGAATGTTACCTGGCCGTTACACAAACGAGAGACCACTCCGCCCCTCCCGCGTCTGGAATTCGCGGCCATTCAATGGACGAACGAAGCAGCGAGTAGGAAGGCTCAACCACGCAGAACCAGGAGGACGCGAATCGTCCCGGCCTTGGCAGGTTTGCGACTGTCCAGAAAACGCTTGATCTCCGGCGAGCGGGGATCCGGTCGAACCGGATTATAAGCCAGAATGAGGGCGAAATGATCGGGAGGCTTGACCGCTGGCTTACCCGCCTCGGGGCGCGGCACGCTCCCCTGCCCTGCTAAAGACTGTCCCACTTGCCGCGCGGTCAGGTCCGAGAGAGGCTTACGCGGATCAACATCGAGCGGCCCCTTCACGGCTGGTTCCAGCGTCGTGGGATCGACGCCTAATAACGTGGATAGTTCCTTGTGTTGATCTGCCGTCATGCGCGTCAACACGAGGCGATCAAACTGAGTCTCGGACGGTTTACGGGATGCGAGCTTCCGGTCTTCCGCGCCAACCTGTTGCACGAACCGCGTCAACTCCTCCGGAGTCAGATTCTCGACATAGACGACATAGTTCGTCTTCCATTTGGGCAGCTTGAGCCGGTCTTGCGCGCGTTTTTCGATTATCAGACCAAGATTCATTGTCTTGGCGACCGTCTGAAGGCGCTCGAATGCTTTCGTTCCATTCTGACAGGGCAGTTCGAGGCGAAAATTGGCGTCCTTACGCAGTTCGGCGACGAAGTTTTTTCGCGGCGTCTGCTGATCGAGATCGCTCACCTTGACGACCACGGGCAACAGGTCGAGAACCTTGCTGTAGCGGAACATCTCCAGCCGATCCGTGAGTACGGTTTCCTCCTTGGGAGGGATGGGCGGCGAATTTGGTGAGGAAGTCGCGGGCTTGTCCTCAGGACGTTTGACCACTTCAGGAGGTTTGATCGGTGAAGGGTTCGCGGACTTGGGAGACGGTTTTTCGGGCGGCCGCGTCTGTGGCGATTCTTCCTTTGGGCCGACCGAGGGACTGGGATCAATCGATACCACGGAAGGCGTCTGCTCGGAATCTTTATGGGTGAGATCCGGCTTGTTCAACTCCGTAAGAGACGCGGCGAAATAGAGATACGAGGCCGCGCCAAGCACCAGGAGTACGGCGGCGGCCGTCGCCCAGGCTGCCAGAGGGCCGGCCCACGAACTGGACGCGGACATTTTCGCCGCGCGAAGGCGGCCCGGTGTCAAGCGGCGCTCCGCGATGGTGCGCAGAACCTCTCCGGTCAAATCGACGAGCAAATGAGCGCGAGGCAGGTGGCGAAGCGCGCGGGCGTCCTCACGAAGCTGTTGGAGCAGTTGACGGGCCTCGGCCGAACGGTGCAGTAGACGCATCACATGACGACGCTGGCGATTGGTCAGTTCGCCATCGACGTAGGCCGTCAGCAATTGTCGATATCGATCGAGCAGCATGGACGCAGGCCCTTTCGTTCACGTAGGAGCGGGAGAAACCGCCCTACTCCGCTCGTTGACTGTTCTCCAGCAGACCCCGCAACTCCAAGCGGGCGCGATGCAACCGGCTACGGATGGTGCCGATGGGAACTTGAAGAATCTCGGCCATCGTCTCGTACTTCTGTCCTTCCATATCCTTCATAACCAGAACGGCCCGGTGTTCCGGCGACAATCGGCTGAGCGCCTCTCGAATCTGCCGTCCCTGCTCGGCCAACTCCAGCGCATGGCCGGGACGATTTTCCTCGGAAGGATCGGGCGGCTCGATGGCTGCTTCGCCGTTGCGGCCCATGTCCATGCGCACGGTGATGCGCTGTTTGCGCTTGAGGCTGATGGCCGTGTTGACGGCGATGCGGTACAGCCAGGTGAAAAACAGCGAGTCACCCTTGAACCCATCGAGCGACTGATACGCGTTGAGGAAAGCATCCTGAACCACATCCTGGGCGTCCTCAGCGTTATCGACCAGTCGATAAACGCTATTGTAGAGACGCTCCTGATAGCGACGCACCAACACCCCAAAGGCTGCCGTATCGCCTTGTAGTGACTCAGCAATGAGGCGTTGATCGTCGGCGCTCACGGTTCCCTACCGCTCTTGGACGCGGATGGCGGCCTGGAAGTTCCCAAACCCTCATCTGCTTCATCCCGCTACGCGGGAAATCCGAAATACGAAATACGAAATCCGAAAGAAAGCTTAATCCAGAATACCCAAACTCGGACGCCTTCGCTGCCCTGTTTGCGATTTCGCGTTTCGGATTTTCTTTTTCTTTCGGATTTCGTATTTCGGATTTCGGATTTCCCGCGTAGCGGGCAAGGTGGGCAAGGCGAGGACACGATGGACGGCTCGATTTACTCCCCAGACCAGCGGGACGAATGGATGGAGCGTCTCGTTCTGGCCATCGCGGTAGGCATCGCGGTGTTCGCGGCTCGCCCTTATGCGGGTAGTTGGAACGACGGCAGCCGGTTGGCCACCGTCGAAACGCTGGTCGATCAACACACCTGGATCATCGACCATTCCACATTCGTGCAGGTTCCCGCTGCTAGGGATTCGATCACTTCCCTGCCCTACGATCCGGCCGAGCCTGCGCTCTTAAAACACGGCACCCAGGACAAACTGTTTATCGAGGGACACTACTACTCCGATAAATCGCCGGTGCCCGCGCTGTTGATGGCCGGTTGCTATCGCGTTTGGCAAGGGGCGACGGGTTGGACGGCATGCGCGCAGCCGGCTCGTTTCTGTCGAGCGATGACGCTGATCTCGTCGGGGCTGGCGTATGTCCTGGCGGTTTTGTGCATCTATCGCCTGGGCCGCCCCTTGCGTTTGTCCGGGTCGCTGCGATTAGCGCTGACCGGCAGTTTCGCCCTCGGCACGGTGGCGCTACCGTATGTTCAGCACGTCAACAATCACATCCTTCTGCTGGGCGTGACGGCCGCCCTCATGTTGGGAGTAGCCTGGCTTTTCGAGGAACTACGGCTGGGGTGCGTATCCTGGCGTCGCTTCGCCGGCTTGGGAGCGCTGGCGGGCTTGGGCTACACGATCGACCTCGGCGCGGGGCCGATGATTCTGCTTTGCACGGCCCTTCTGATACTGAACGTCAGCCGTTTGCGGCTTAGCACTACTCCGCAAGCGGCTCGGTGTGAAAGAGTGACCGCCCTGTCACCCTGTCTTATCTTCGGGTTGGCCGCCCTGCCCTGGCTGGTGCTGCATCATGCGCTCAACTACGCGATTGGCGGATCGTTCAAGCCGGCCAATGCGAATCCCGCCTATTTTGACTGGCCAGGATCGCCCTTCGATGTCCGCAACCTCACGGGGAGTTGGATTCACAATGGTCCGCTGTCGTTCCTGCTCTACGCCGCCAGCATGCTCGCGGGCAAGCGCGGCTTCCTCGGTCACAATCTGCCGCTGTTTTTGACCATGCCCGCCTTGGCGATACTCTTACATCATCATCGAGAGAAATGCCGCAACGTGTTATGGGCTGCCGGTTGCTGCTTTGGTACGTGGATTCTTTACGCCGCCACCTCGAACAACTCGTCCGGCCAATGTTGCTCGATCCGCTGGTTCGTTCCGCTCCTCGCTCCCGGCTACTACATTCTGGCGATATTCTTGCAGCGCTACCCGGAATATCGGCGCGATTTCGTGATCCTCAGTGTCTGGGGGTTGCTTCTCGTCGTGTTCATGCGCGAGGGGCCTTGGATACAACACATGGTCCGCTTCTTCTGGCCCATCCAAGCTGCGGCTTTGAGTACTTGGGCGTTGTGCCATTATCTGCGAAACCGAATAACACTAGGCCGTTGCCTGGAATCGCCGACCAAACCTGCTGAGTGATCATGACGCTGCGCTTCACCCGAAACCATGAAAACCTGTTGCAGCACGGCCTGCTCAAAGCCAGCTTTGTGCCGCCCGAGCCGATCCGCGAATGGCGGGACTTGACTGCTCTGAAAATAAGCGGCGTCTCTGATAGCCCGTTCAGTAGATGGCAGCCATTTTCATGGTTTCAAAGTGTACGCCAGTTCATGAGAACTCAGTAAGAGGCAATAACACAATAAATTGCCAGCCCGCAGCGGCGGCAAGGGAAGTCATTGCTATCGTGAAGAAGGTCTATTCTCTTCCCCCACCGTAAGCGAACTGATTACAATACCCCTATGCACCCACTGGAACTGACTCCCGGCGAGGCCGGCGATCCGCGCCGCGCCTTCCTTGAAGTATCGTCTGAGGAACTACTTGCCTGGCTGCAACGCCAGGGGCAAGCGCCACTGCGCGCCCGGCAGATTCGCCGCTGGCTGCTGATCGGCCGGGCCACGACGTTCGAGCAGATGAGCGATGTGCCGAAGCGTCTGCGCGATGCGTTGAGCGCGGAATTTCGGCCGCTGGGCGGCGACATCGTTCGGCACCTGATTTCGTGCGATGGCACGCACAAGTTGCTCCTGCGGCTGCATGACGGCCAGGTGGTCGAATGTGTGCTGCTCACGGAAGCGGATCGGCGAACCGTGTGCATCAGCACGCAGGTCGGCTGCGGCATGGGCTGTGTCTTCTGTGCCAGCGGATTGGGCGGCGTCGTTCGCAACCTGACGACGGGCGAGATTCTCGAACAAATGATTCAGGCTCGCAATCTGCTGCACGCCGAGGAACGGTTGACGAATATCGTCGTCATGGGCATGGGCGAACCACTGGCCAACCTCGACGCTCTTCTGGAGGCACTGGCTGTC